>CAKTAK010000007.1:0-65732 GCA_934527315.1 uncultured Oscillospiraceae bacterium | reverse complement strand
GTATAAGCACGGTCTGGCTTACAAGGCTACCATGCCTGTGAACTGGTGTACCTCCTGCAAATGCGTTTTGGCCAACGAAGAAGTGGTGGAAGGCGTTTGCGAGCGCTGCGGCTCTCCCGTCATTCGGAAGGAAAAGAGCCAGTGGATGCTGAAAATCACCGAGTATGCCCAGCGTCTGATTGACGATCTGGACGATGTAGACTTCATCGACCGGGTGAAAATTCAGCAGCGCAACTGGATTGGCCGCTCCACCGGCGCAGAGGTTACCTTCCGCTCCACGGCAGGCGACCCCATCGTTGTGTTCACCACCCGTCCCGATACGCTGTTCGGCGCAACCTATATGGTGCTGTCTCCCGAGCATGAGCTGCTGAAAAAGTGGATGCCCATGCTGACCAATGCCGACGAGGTGCAGGCTTATCAGAAGGCTGCCGCCTCCAAGTCCGATTTGGAGCGCACGGAGCTGAACAAAGAAAAGACCGGCGTGAAGCTGGAAGGCGTTCGGGGCATCAATCCTGTCAACGGCAAGGAGATTCCCATCTTCATTTCCGATTACGTTCTGGCAACCTACGGTACCGGCGCCATTATGGCAGTTCCCGCTCACGATACCCGCGACTGGGAATTCGCAAAGAAGTTCGGCTGCGAAATTATCGAAGTGGTCAAGGGCGGCGATGTGGAGAAAGAGGCTTTCACGCTGAAAGACGACACCGGTATTATGGTCAACTCCGATTTTCTGAACGGTCTGACGGTGAAAGAGGCCATTCCCGCCATCACCAAGTGGCTGACCGAGCAGGGCATCGGCGAGGCAAAGGTGAACTACAAGCTCCGCGACTGGGTGTTCTCCCGTCAGCGCTACTGGGGCGAGCCCATTCCCATGATTTGGTGCGACAAGTGCGGTTGGGTTCCTCTGCCCGAGGACCAGCTGCCGCTGGTGCTGCCCGAGGTGGAAAGCTATGAGCCCACCGATGACGGCGAGTCTCCCTTGTCCAAGATGACCGATTGGGTCAACACCACTTGCCCCTGCTGCGGCGGTGCGGCAAAACGTGAAACCGATACCATGCCTCAGTGGGCCGGCTCCAGCTGGTACTTCCTGCGGTATATGGACCCCCACAATGACCAGGCTCTGGTGGGAAAAGACGCCATCAACTACTGGAAACAGGTGGATTGGTACAACGGCGGCATGGAGCACACCACCCTGCATCTGCTGTACAGCCGTTTCTGGCACAAGTTCCTGTATGACATCGGCGTGGTGCCCACGGCTGAGCCCTATCAGAAACGCACCAGCCACGGTATGATTCTGGGCGAGGGCGGCATTAAAATGTCCAAATCCCGGGGCAACGTGGTCAACCCCAATGATGTCATTGCCGAGTTCGGCGCCGACACCATGCGTACCTACATCATGTTCATCGGCGACTTTGAGAAAGCCGCTGCATGGTCTGCCAATGCCGTGAAGGGCTGCAAGCGTTTCCTGGACCGTGTGTGGAATCTGGCAATGGACCAGGAGCACACCGGCGAGGATTGCTCTCCCGCCAACGAGGCTGCCGTCCATCGGACCATCAAGAAGGTGGGTGAGGACATCGAGGCAATGAAGTTCAACACCGCCATTGCCGCTATGATGGCACTGGTGAATGACTTCTATCAGAACGGCGCAAGCCGGGGCGATATGAAGATGCTGCTGATGCTGCTGTCTCCCTTTGCACCGCACATGGTGGAAGAGCTGTGGGAAACCATGGGCTTTGCCGCCGTAGAGGGCAAAATGGCCTGCCAGATGCCTTGGCCCAAATATGACGAGGCAAAGATGGTGGAGCGGGAGAAGGAAATCGCCGTTCAGGTCAACGGCAAGCTCCGCAGTACGGTGAAAGTGCCCATGGATTCTGCCGATGAGGACGTGATTGCCGCCGCCTGCGCCGATGAAAAAATTCAGAAACAAATGCAGGGTATGCAGCTGGTGAAGACCATTGTTGTGAAGAACAAACTGGTGAATTTGATTTTGAAACCGGAAAAATAAAGTTTCGTCCTTGACAAAAAACAGGTTTCTCATTATAATAGCAATGTTAATGCCATAGAAAATTGTTTATGGCCCTTGAAACACTGCAAAGTGATTTTGGAGGGAGGGAAATAACTTGTCCGAAATTATCGTCAGAGAGAACGAGTCTCTGGATAACGCTCTTAAAAGATTCAAACGTGACTGCGCAAAAGCTGGTATCCAGCAGGATCTGAGAAAGAAAGAATACTATCAGAGCCCCAGCGTGAAACGTCGCAAAAAATCCGAGGCTGCTCGCAAGAACAAGAAAAAGCGTTATTATTAATCGTAGAATGAAAAACGAGAGCACTTGGTGCTCTCGTTTTTTCTGCTCTTTTTTGACTGTACGGAGTGATTTCCCGGGGGAACCCTGCAATATTATGGGATACGGAGTGACCGCAACTTATGGAACTGATTAAGCTGTTTGACCAACCTGTTTTGTCCTATGAGATGGACTATTATCAATACCTGCCGCCTGCCAATCTGATGCGTCTGACTGCAACGGCATCTTTTGCGGCGCTGCGGGATTACGGCTACAACTATGTGGACCTGATGGAGCAAATGGGCGCTACTTGGATGATGGGCATGGTGGACATGCACGTGATGAAGGACCTTACGGTGACCAATCGGGATACCCAGTTGGCGCTGTATGCCTCGCCGCTCCATCGGAGCCCGGCTAACTTTATGCTGCGGGTGCTGGCGGTTATGGACCATACGGTGATTTCATGGACCGACGTGTGCGTGATGGTGGTGTCTTTTCTGGAGCGCCGCTTTGTACCCACGGCGGAAGTTGTGGAAAAATTGGGCAAACCGGCCAACGAGATTGTTCTGCCGGCGCCTCAGCGGCTGATGTTGCCGGAGGATATGGACTTTGCCTTTGAACAGCCGGTGCGGTTCTTTGATTGCGACCGAAATCAGCATTTGAATGCTTACCGCTATGCGGATTATATCTGTCAGGCGGCAGGATATTGGGACGCCGGTGAGCACATCAAGGCGGAGCAGCTGCGCATTGAATATGATTCCGAATGCCGCCCCGGAGAGGTTTTGTCGATTTTCCGCAAGGAAACCGAAGAGGGCGTTTACGTCAAAGGTCTGAAAAAGGACGGAAAGCTTTCTTTCAGGGCGCTGATGCGGCTGGATGGAGCAGAGAACGCCCTATGATGAAGTTGCTGGAGTATGAGGTAACGCCTTACGACACGGATTATTTCCGCTGCGTCTCCCCGGCAAATTACCTGAAGATGATGGAAAGCGCCGGGTTTATTGCCTTGGAAACCTACGGTCTGGAAATGCAGCAGATGATTGAACAGCTGCAGGCGACTTGGATGATGGCGTCGGCGGAATTGGAGGTATTCGGTCAGATTCACGAAATCGGACCGGTGCAGCTGTACGGCGAGCCGCCGGAAATTTCCGGTCCGCTGCTGACGGTTACGGTGCGTCTGCTCCGGAATCGGGAATTGATTGCGCAGTGCCGCCTGCACAATATGGCGGTGAATTTCAAGACCCGGAAGGTCATTCCGCCGGGAGAGGTTTGCCGGCATTTCGGTGTGAACTGCGAAAACAGCGGAGGAAAAGCCCCCCGATTGGTTTTGCCGGAGACGATGGAGCCCACCGATGAAATTCATGTCCGCTATTCCGATTGCGACCACAATCGGCATTTGCGGGCCATTAAATATACCGATTATGTCTGCGATGCGGCGGAATTCTGGCGGGGGCGGGTACCGAACCGTGCAAAGCGCCTGCAGATGGAATATATGCGGGAATGCAGAGCAGGGGAAACGCTGACCTTGTATTCCAACCGGGAAACCCCGGGAACCACCTATGTTGTGGGAAAGCGGCAGGACGGTTCTGACGCGTTCCGCGCATGTCTGGAAATGGAGGCAGATGCAATATGAAAGTTGAAACCCGACTGCGTGACGGCGTTATGGACTATTTCGGCTATGTCAGCCCGTCGGAGCTGCTCCGGGAGGCGGACCGCAGTAATATTTTGCAGTCCGATGCAGAGGGGGTCGGCTTTCTCCGCATGAAGGATACCCTGGGCGCCACATGGATGCTGGTGCAGGTGCTGATGGAGTTCCGGAAACCGGCCCGGGCAGGACAGTCCGTGACCATGGAAACCACCAACCATGAGGATTTTGGCGTGGCAATTCTCCGCCGGACGTCTCTGCAATCCCATGGAAAAGAATTGCTCCGGGTCAGCACGAAGATTCTGCCTGTGTACTTAAAAGAACGGAAAGTGGTGCCGCCGGAGAAATTGACGTCCTTGTGGACGCTCCCTGCCGGCGCGCAGGGGGAGGACTTGGAGCGCATCGTATTGCCGGAGAATCTGACGCTGTTTGAAGAAGTTCCGGTCCGGTACCGGGATTGCGATATGAACGGTCACATGACGGCTTACCGCTATTTGGATTTGGTCTGCGAAGCCATCGGCTACTGGGGAGAGCATCTCCATTTGCTGCGGCGGATGCAGATTGATTACCGGAAAGAATGTCTGCCCGGAGACAGCCTGCGGATTCTGCACGGTGCGGAAAATGGCCGGCATTACGTGGGCGGATTCAAACCGGACGGAACCTGCTCGTTTGCTGCATGGGCGGAGTTTGCGGAGGAGGAATACCCCTCCATTCGGACGCCCAACCCGGAAAACAACTGAATGGAACGAAAAAAACCGAGGGATTTCCCTCGGTTTTCTGCATCGAAAAGAAACAAAGCCCCCGACCGCGCCGGTCGGGGGCTTTGCGTTGATTCAGAACATTACATCTTCATGCCGCCCATAATCATGTTATAGGTCGTGCCGGGTTTTGTAATATCGAAACGGTCGTATTCGTAGGTTTCGGGGTCCAGCTGCGTTGCAACGCCGCTGCTCAGCAGCTCCTGCACCTTTTCATCGGAATAACCGATTTTCTTCAGCTCTTCCACGGTGTGGTCGCCGGGATAGTTCATGCGGACCTCCGCCTTGCCGGCATGCTTGAACTGTGCAGGTGCCACGGGGATACCGGTCTCGTAGCCTTCCACTTCCGTCTTGTACAGGAAACCGGCCTCCCAAGCCTGGGTATCCTTCTGGATATCGGTGAAGTCGGCAATGATGTCAAAGGGAATTCTGGTGCCGGCCAATTTCTCCAGCCAGTAATCCCGAGGATGTTTTGCAAACTCACGGTCCAAAATGGCGGTGATTTCTGCCTTATCCTTGGAGGCGGCAAAGTAGTTGGGCCAACGGGTCTTTGCGTCTTCCGGCATATCCATAATCTTGCACAGGTCGATGATTGCGGTCTCCCAGATGTTTGCCATCAGGTAAATCCACTTGCCGTCGCCGCACTTGAAGGGCTTTGCGGTGGGGAACTGTGCCTCACGAGGCGTGGGGTACGGGTCACCGTACACGCTGGTCATAACGGGCACGCCTGCGGTATACAGAGCGGAGCCGTACAGAGAGGTAACCACTTCCTCGCCCTCGCCGGTTTTCAGCTTATGCACATAAGCGGCCAGAATTGCGGTTGCAAGGTATGTACCGGAGGTGACGTCGCCCATGCCGTAATAGGGAACAAAGGGTTCACCGCTGGGAGACAGACCGGAAATCATGCCGCTGCGGGCTGCGAATGCAACTGCGTCAAAACCGCCCCGGTCGGCATCGGGACCGGAAGTGCCGTAGCCGCTGGTGCTTGCAACGATGATGTCGGGTTTCTTCTGGGACAGGGATTCGTAATCCACACCCAGTTTCTTTGCGTCTTTCGGACGCAGATGGCTGATGACCACGTCAGCACTCAGGCACAAATCCACCATAGCCTGAACGCCTTCCGGTGTATGGGTATCCAAGCAAACACTCTTCTTGTTGCCGTTGACGAACTGATACACGCAAGGGTCGCCGTTGACGATGGCACGAGCCATACCGGCGCCGCGAATCATATCGCCATCACCCTCTTTCGGGTTCATGGTCTGTTTCAAAGCCGGCTCAACCTTAATGACTTCTGCACCCCATTCGCCCAGCACACGGCCGGCAATGGGACCCATCATGAAACTTGCCAACTCAACAACGCGCATTCCTTCCAAGAGCTTAATCATACCAACGTCCTCCTTGTAAATTTTCTGCGGGGCGACCCGCAATGAGTTCATACTCATATTGTAGTTAATTTAACACTTATCTGCAAGAATCAAATCTAAACAGATTGATTTGAAACCGACAGTATGTTATAATCTTGTTGGTTTTAAAACAGTATGATAAACATTGATTGGGAAAAACGAATATTTTTCGAAAGAGAAAATCCGGTTTTCTTGTCAAAAGTGCAATAGAAACACAAGAAAGGAGTGTCAGAATGGAATCGGAACGTTTGAACCGGAAACGGGCGTATTCCCAACGGGTGCTGCGGGAGACGCTGCTGGAAATGCTGAAAACTACGCCGCTGCACAAAATCACCGTCACCCAGCTGTGCCAGCGGGCAGATGTAAACCGCACCACGTTTTACGCCAACTATCAGGATTTGTATGATTTATTTGGCTCCATTGCAATCGAGCTCCACGAAACCATTCGGAATGTGCTGCTCCAGTATGAAAATCTGGAGGGAAAAGTGTATTACAAGGTGTTGTTGGAAACCATTCGGGAAAATGCCGATGTCTGCCGGGCGGCGCTGCGCATTTCGCAGCAGGAGTATCAGGAATTGCACATTGATTTTGCCTACGGAAACATTATGGCAACCCGGGCGTGGCAAACCAGTTTGGATGGCAACTTGATGGAATATCTGTTGGCGGGCACCCGGGCAATTATCAACCATTGGCTGGAAAGTGATATGTCTACGCCGGCGGAAGTGTTGGCGGACCATCTGTATACCTTGAACAATCGGCTGTTGGAAGTGGAAAACCTTTCGTTCTAACGGCAAATAGAGCGGAAAAACGGTGCAGTTTTTGTCCAATCCGCGCATAGCGAGCGGCAGATTTCTGCCGCCGTTTGTATTGTGTGAAAAAACTGTGGAAAACAAGGGAAAAGGGGCAAAAAGCAATTGTCGGAAAATTAAAAATCTGATATAATATCTCTTTGACTTTTGGAATGAGATTACGATATGATTGGAGGAAACGGCTCATGGGATTGCTGGAAACGACCTGCGTGGAAGTGACTGCGGCTGACGTGGAGAAGAGTGGTACGATGTCTTCCCGGCGTCTGATGCAGCTGCTGATTTTGGCTGCAATGGACCGCAACCGCGTAGAGGGCGGCAGTAAAATTCGTCTGCGGGAGCAGTTCGGCGCGGTATGGATGGTGCGCCGGGTGCGTATGGAGCAGTATGCGCCGATTTATGAGGGCGACGTGCTCAACGGCTTTGCCACCGGCCGCACGATGCTGACCCAGGAAATTGCCTTGGGCGGAGAGTTCCGCCGGAACGGTGAAACGGTTGCGCGCATCGAATTGGTGATGATTGCCGTGAATCTGAAGGAACGGTTCAAGCTGAAGGCAGCCGATGTGAACACCCTGTATCAGACCGAGCCCACCAATGAGGCGGAGGCATTTCCTCGTTTGGCCATGGACAGCGAATTCCCCTATGTTCATGAGAGAACCATCACAGAGGCGGATTGCGACGAAAATGCAAACCACTTTGCCTCTCATTGCTATGTGGATTTGGTGGCGCAGGAGGTCAATGTGCCCGCAGACGGAATGATTTGCCTGCTGCAAATCGACTATGTAAAGGAATGTGTTGCGGGAGACACGGTTCGTCTGGGCGCCAAAGCGGCGGAAGGAGGATATGCGGTGCAGGGCATTCATGCCAACGGAAAGCCTTGCTTTAACGCATACTGTGTCTATGCCTGAGAAGAAAATTCGTCTGGTGGCGCTGGATTTGGACGGAACGGCGCTGGATTCCCAAAAACTGATGCTGCCCGGCACGATTCGGGTCATCAACGAGGCGTTGGACCGGGGGATTGAAGTGGTGTTCTGCACCGGACGGACTCGCTGTCAGTATGAGCGCTTTTTGCCGGACTTGCCCAAGCTGCGGTATGCCATCTGCGCCGGCGGTGCGGTGGTGAATCAGGTGCAGACCCGGGAAAAGGTGATTTCCAACGAAATCACGGTGGAGGAAATGCAGACCATTCTCGCCGTGGGGCAGCGCCACGGCTGTCAGCCGGTGCTGTCCATTGAGGGGGATTCCGTACATTCCCGGGCAATTCATGAGAATCCGGCGCTGTATGCTCTGGAAGCTTATACCTATGAGCTGAACCACGGAACCATTTGCGTGGACGATGTTTATGCGTGGTATGAACATCATCAGAAACCGGTGGAATCCTTGGCGCTGTATGCGGATATCCACTCCCGGGAACGGCTGATTCCCCTGCGGGAAGAACTGGAGCGGCTGCCCCTGCATTTGACCTTCCCGGTGGAGCCCTGCATTGAAATGAATCGGAAGACCGCGGATAAGGGAAAAGCCCTGCTGCGGCTGTGCGAATTACTGGGAATCTCCCGGGAAGAAACCATGACCGTGGGCGACGGCGACAATGACCTGACAGCATTCCGGGCTGCGGGTTGGGCTGTGGCAATGGGCAATGCAGCGGAGCGGATTCAGCAGCAGGCTGACGCGGTGGTTGCGGATTGCGACCATGAGGGCGTGGCAGAGGCCTTTGAACGGTTTGTATTTTGATTTTTAGTGAGTGAACTTAGCGAAAACGGAGGAATTTGAATGGCAAAAGAAACTGCGGCAGCCAATGCCGATAAGATGGGCAGCATGCCCATTCCCAAATTGTTGTTTTCTATGGCAGTGCCTATGATGCTGTCCATGATGATGAACGCGCTGTATAACGTGGTGGACAGTGTTTTTGTTGCAAGATTGAGCGAAGATGCTTTGACGGCTGTTTCTCTGGCATTTCCCCTGCAGAACATTATGATTTCTGTGGGTGTGGGATTAGGCGTGGGCGTCAGCGCACTGGTTGCACGTATGTTGGGACAAGGAGAACAGGAAAAGGCGAATCGTTATGCGATGCAGGGTGTGCTGTTGGCAAGCCTGTTTTATGCGATTTTCTTGATTGTGGGACTTTTTTTCCTCCCGCTGTACGTGACCAGTCAGGTGGATACCACGTTGGAAAATGCACAGGTAGTCATTGACGGCTGTATTTCTTATTTGCGTATCTGCTGCCTGCTGTCCTTCGGCTTGATGCTGACCACATTGATGGAAAAACTGCTGAATGCCACCGGACGCACCTTGTATACCATGGGGATTCAGATGTTGGGAGCCATTACCAATATCATTCTGGACCCCATTCTGATTTTCGGTTTGCTGGGCGCTCCGAAACTGGGGGTTGCTGGCGCTGCATGGGCAACGGTGATTGGTCAGATTCTTGCCGGTGTGACCGGTTTGATTCTGAACCTGCGAAAAAATCATGATATTCAGTTCCATACAGCGAATCTCCGTCCGGACGGTCAGAGAATCAAGGAGATTCTCGCCATCAGCGTGCCCTCTATTCTGATGGCGTCCATCGGCTCGATTCTGACATTCTTCCTGAATATCATTCTGTACGGCTTTTCTTCCACGGCTGTGGCAGTGTACGGAATCTATTTCAAACTCCAAAGCTTTGTGTTTATGCCGATTTTCGGTCTGAACAGCGGTATGGTGCCCATTATTTCCTACAACTACGGTGCTCGGAATCGGGAACGGATTCATCAGACGGTGCGTCTGGCAATGGCCAGCGCCGTTTCCATCATGCTGATTGGTTTGGCGGTGTTCAATCTGATGCCGGAGCAGCTGCTGAAGATGTTCGATGCATCGGAGGACATGATGGGAATCGGTATCCCGGCCATGAGAACCATGAGCCTTTCGTTCTGCTTTGCGGGAATCTGCATTATCTGCTCTTCCACCTGCCAAGCGTTCGGCTATGCGGTGTATAGTCTGGCGGTCTCCGTGGCGCGTCAGCTGGTGGTGCTGCTGCCCTGCGCCTATCTGTTGAGCTTGACCGGCGAGGTTTCCGCCATCTGGTGGGCATGGCCCATTGCGGAGCTGATGTCTTTGGCGGTCAGCCTGCTCCTGCTGCGCCGGGTGTACCGCCGCACGGGCATGAGCATGAAAGCCGCGGCAGCCGCATAATTTCATAATAAAAAGCAAACAGTCCGCGAATCATGAACGTGATTCGCGGACTGTTTTTCTTATAAACAAAAATCGCTGTGAACAATCTGTTCACAGCGATGTGGTCGGAGTGTAATGATAGGATTCGGAAAACGCAGATACATCAATGGTTTGCCGGCAGCGAGTAAGAGGCGTGTATCTCAAATCGTTCGGGCAAGGACTGTGACCTGCGTGATCACATCACGCAGACGGTCTGGACCGACCATGTACTCAAGGACTTCGTCCGACGTATCACAGAGCTTTTCTGTCTCTTCTTGATTGGCAACGGAAATACTGATTTTTCCGTTCCCCCGATGCGTAATGCAGTAAGGAATCTCATTCCAAACAAATTCAACCTCGCCATGCCACCTCATGCATGTTTTAAAGTCACTGATCGTTGTGAATTGATTCTGCTCGTGTGTGTTCGCAGGGACGATCGTGTTTTTCATAGAAAAGAATCCTCCATAATTTTTGAATTCCGGCGCACCGTCTGGGTAATTGATAGGTGGTCCCGGCATGGGATGTTCATCAGGCGTATTCCAATCGATTTTGAAGGCATCGAGATTCTCATTTTGGCAAGCTCTCTCATAGCGCATGTATTGTGGTCGGAGCGTAATGATAGGTTCCGGAAAACGTAGATACATCAACGATTTGCCGGCAGTAAGTAAGAGGTATTTATCTCAAATCGTTCGGGCAAGAACTGTGACCTGCGTGATCACATCACGCAGGCGGTCAGAGCCTACCATATATTCAAGTGCATCATCAGCGGTGTTAAAGCAGCATTCCGTTTCTGGACGATTCCAAACATAAATTGTGATTTTATCATCTGTCCCATATCGAATAATGCCATAATGAATGCCGTTCCATTCGATTTCTACTTCTCCACCACATTTCATACACCACTTGAAATCGCTGATCGATTTAAAACGGTTATCTTCCAATGAGTTTTGGGATTTTAAAATATGATAGGACATGTCGCACCTCCAATATGACTTGAAATCAGGAATATCTCCGTTCCAGTAGTTTTCTGCTTTGCCCCAGTTTGGCCGGTTACCTTCCCATAAAATGTTATGGTCGTGAGGAACAGAGTGTCGTTTGGGATTGCCGTGATTTGAGTAATGCCGCTCCTTGACCGCTCTTCCGTCTGCACCAATCTTAGTTTCTCTTAAATCCCCGTTATGATCAGTTGTGCGGTTGATGCTGCCGGGTTCACCTAAAAAACGTCCATCATCCGGCTTGGATGGTTTCCACGCTCCGCCGTAGGCGCTGCCGCCGCCTTTATAAGCTCCACCAACCAAATATGGTTCTATTGTATCACGTTCGGAACGATATGTCTCGCCGATTTTAAAGGCATCAAGATTCTCTTTTTGGCAAGTTTTCTCATAGCTCATGTATTTCCATGAACTGCGCTCATAATCCACATACACGAAGTCCCCTTGCATTTCGGGGAAAGGTGTGTTGTAGCAAATAATTTTTTCCGGCTCAATAGGCAAGAACATCCACCGGTTCCACGGAATGTCAACAGAAGAACAGAATCACAAAGACTGCCTTCCGCAGCGTGGATCAAAACACGGCATCGTGTAGAATCACAGGCACCCCCCAATACATATTGTTGCCAAACAATACGCCCGGCGACGGGGACAGCAAAGAATCATCCAGCAGACACAGACTCCATGGAAAACCATGAACGCAGCCCTTCAGTAATTTGCGACGGCGGAGCGCAGGCACAACATAACCATTGCACGGCAATTCAATGGGCGGACGCACTGCCTGGTGACTTAGTGTTTTACCCAAATGATTCTACGGTTTATGTTTCATCATTTTTGACAAAAATGAAACAGGTATTGTTAATAATAACAGGGACAGATAAATTTACCAATGATATAATAATAACAAGCTCGAGGCGCCGTGATGGTTTCATCACGAGGAGCTCGCAGGCGCCCATTTTCAAATAAGGAGGAAAAAATCAATGAAAGAATTTGCAGGAAAAGTAGCTGGTATTACCGGCGCGGCTGACGGTATCGGCAAGGCGTTTGCCCTGGACGCGGCAAAACGGGGCATGAAGCTGGCACTGATCGACATCGAGGGAGAGAAACTGGAGGCAGTCAAAACGGAATGCGAGAAAATGGGTTCTCCCAAAGTGGTGGCGATCACGGTGGATGTATCCGAGTATGAGCAGGTCCGCATGAGCGTTGCCCGTATGATGGCGGAGTTCGGCCAGATCGATCTGTTCTTCAGTAATGCAGGCGTTGGCGGCGCCGGTACACTGGTCAATATCCCGCCGCAGGACTGGGAATGGATTACCAGCGTGAACTTCCTGTCCATGGCCTATTATGTCACGGAAGTGCTGCCCATCATGGTGCGCCAGGGTACGGACGCCCACTTCATGTTCACGATTTCCATTGGCGGTTTGCAGCCCGGTATGCGGATTCAGTCTGCATACACAGCATCCAAGCATGCTGCAATGAGCTTGGCAGAGAGCGTGAAAGATTACGCGGAGAATTATGCACCCTTTATCGGTGTGACGGCGTTCTGTCCGGAGTATGTCAATACGGAAATTTGGGACAGTGAGCGTTGCCGTCCTGCTCGCTTCCAGAAACCGTATGATCCGTTCTATGCTACGGCGGATTTCCTGGACTACAAGAAGAGCTTTGAGCAACGGATCAGGACTCAGGGCTATAATCCCAGATTTGTCGGTCCCCGTCTGTTCCGTGCAATCGAGGACAATCAGCTGTATGTGCATCCTCATGTCCATACCCACAAGATCATCCGTGACCGCTTTGCCCGTATCGAGGCAGATCTGCGTAAGGATGAAGAACTGGATGCCGAATTCAAAGCATTGTATGGCTACGATGACTAATTGGGACATTCGCTAACATAAAGGGGGCTGTCTCTTAGCGAGACAGCCCCTAAAAATTACGAAGTCCGGCTCTTGCACAGAGTCGGGCTTCGGCATATTATTTAAGTGTGATATCAAACAAGACGCGAGTAGAGTATACAGCATCATGTATCTGCTGGAAGGTCACCGGCACCGGGATTACCGAGTCACCTACGATTACAGAAGATCAGAAAGGGATCCTGTTCCGGGTCAATCGTTCCATTCGGGCGGAGGTTGTGTTTGCTGCAATCAAGGAAGATCTGAACTTCCGTCGATTTCTGGCCCGAGGAAACGCCAATGTCACGGTAGAATGGTATCTTGTGAGCATGGCATATAACATATCGAAACTGCATCATAAAATACAAACCGGTCGGTTGGGAAACCACCTGTTTGTTCCGGGTGCGGCATAGTATGTAAAACAAAGAAACAGCGCACTTTTTGAGGGGCAAATGACCTGCGCCTCAGGTTTGGTGCGCTGTTTTTTACGTTTTTCGACCGTTTGGAGTCCAATTTCTCCTAAAAAGAGGGGTTGCCTCAATTGATTTTGGTAAATCTTTTTGAGACAGTCCCTTTAGTCATCTGACGGTTGTTGGTGTGGTCTCAGACTAATGTATTGGTTGTTCAAATAGGAATCAATAAAGAATGAATATTGCAGTTTGAACAAAAGCGTATAATCAGAAAAATCGACGGAAAACAGATCGGAAATCTGCTGGATGCGGTAATTGACCGTGTTCCGATGCAGGAACATGAGGTCAGCGGTCAAATTTTTGCTGTATCCGGTTTGGGCGTAGACTTTCAGCGTTTCATATAGTTCGGTATTTTTTTCTGCGTCATACGCCGAAAGTTTCGGCAGGAGCGGATGGAGGCAATAGGGCAGGATACTTTTATCTTCCAGACTGTCGATCAGGACATAGAAAGCGTAGTCAGAAAAGAAAAAAATTCGTTGTTGTTCGGTGCTTCGTTTTGCGATGGAAAGCACTTGAAGCGCCTGCTGATAGTGATTATACAGGTCGCTGGGGTCTTGGAACACATTGCTGATACCGACCAGAATCTTGTTGTCATGGGCGAACTGCGTTAGCTTTTGATAGACCTCCGGGGGAATATCGCCGGCTTCGTTTACTTCAAAAAATGAGATCAACGCACCGTCTTTCAATAGTTTTGGGACATCTGGAAAAGCCGTGGATACTTTTGGAATGAGCGTTTCCTGTAAATATTTATTTCCGACAAAGTAATTGGTTTGCAGGACGATTACGCGCATATATGGTGGAAAGTTGATCTTTGCAGTTGCAATCCGTCTGGAAATTTCGTCCTCGGTGGCGCCGTAAATGATGTCTGTGAGGATATTATGGTACAAATTGAAGTGGGCCAAGGGATAGCTTTTCTGATTGATGAGCACATTCAGTAGCTTTTTCGATAATAAACCCATGAGCGTATCGCTGAAATGAGGGAAAGCACCGGAATGACACCCCATAAAGATATAGCCGACGATCTCCATCTTCGCCATAACGCGAATGGCTTTGATATACATTTTCAGGCGATTGCAATACACAATAAACGGCTTATCATGGACTTGAAGATTGTGTTTTGTACGATAGGAAAGAATATATTCGATGAGATAATCGTCCAAATATCCCACTTGGACACTATGCTGCCAGTGGGGGTGGTCTACCAGAAACGGGGTGGAATGCGCCAGCACTTTTCCGGTGACATCGATGGCAAGCATTTGGCATTCAGACCGTTTGGAAAACTCCGAGAATACAACACTCAAATCCTCGTCCGAAGCCAGCATATACATCAAATCCGCATAGAGTTTTTGCTGCTCTAAGGTGTTTTGGAACAGCGAGAGGATAAATACGATCGCTTCACTGGAAACATCGTCCGGCACAATGATGTAATTGGTACCGTTATTTTGTAGCCGCTCCATGATCGGTTGGGAGGGAAATCCGGCGCAAAACAGGCACAGCGGGAACCAAGGAATGTCGATGAGCAGTTCTTTTTTATAGATGCCGAGCTGGTCAGCCGGGGACTCTGTGAAAGAGGATTCAACGATTGTGACATCAGAAAGTTTGCAGTCAAGAGGATATGCGGATACAGTTCCGGGGTACTTTTCAGTCAGAAGCTGAGATAGAACAGAAAATAGCATGTATGCGACCTCCTAAAGCTGAACAGAATTACGCTTTTGCTTTATGTGGTTACTATACCATGTCTTGCAAAAAAGAACAACCTATTCGCATCGCCTTGTGCAGAATGCATGATTTTCGTGTGCTATTTTACATGAATGACATAGCCGAACGGCAAATCATCAGATAGAATATTAACAGAAAACAGCAAGGTTGGAATTCTCTCCCGCAAATATCGCAAAAAATAATAAAAAATGAGGTAATGCTATGAAATATGAAAAACTTTTTGAACCAGGCAAAATCGGACAGCTGGAGCTGCGTAACCGTGTTGTTATGACGGCAATGGGCGTCCACATGGGTGAATGGAACGGCTGCGCCAATGAAGATGTGGTTCGCTTTTATGAAGAGCGCGCAAAAGGCGGCGTCGGTCTGATCATCCCCGAATTTACATCTGTGGATGGGGAAAGTGGACATTGCAGCGACATTCAGTTGGGCATTTATGATACCCGGCATATCAAGAGTTTTGAGCGTATCTGCGACGCGGTTCACTGCCATGGCGCCAAGATTTTTGTTCAGCTTCACCACGGCGGCCGGGAAGCCCCTCCCGCCTGCAACGGCGGCAGGCAGGCCATGGCCCCCAGTGTAGAACTCAACAGCGTTGTGGGCCGTGAGACGATTTTGCCCCGTGAGATGACGATAGAGGACATTGACCGTCTGGTGGAGCTACATATTCAGGCAGCTCTGAACGCCCAGGCCGCCGGCGCCGACGGCGTGGAAGTCCACGGTGCCCATGGCTATCTTTTGCAGCAGTTCCTGAGCCCTTACACCAATAAGCGCACGGATGAATACGGCGGCTCTGTGGAGAACCGTTGCCGTTTTATGGTCCGCATCCTCAAGGGCATCCGAGAAGTGGTAGGACCCGGCTTTGTCGTGGGCGCCCGCATCAACGGTAATGACTTCGTGGAAGGCGGAAACGATCAGGATGCTTGCGTAGAAATCGCAAAATACTTAGAGCCCTATGTGGATTATTTCAATGTGAGCTGCGGCGTATACGCCAGCGCGGCAACAATGATCGAGCCTTGCTATTCTCCCGAAGGTTGGAGAACGCCGTTTATCAAAGCCATTAAGGACAATGTAAAAGTCCCCATCATCGCGGTAAACACCATCAAGCACCCCCAGGCGGCGGAAAAGCAGCTGCAAGACGGTGTGAGTGATTTCGTGGGCATGTCCCGTATGCACATCGCGGACCCCGATGTGGTGAAAAAGACCAAGGCGGGACGGGAAGACCTGATTCGCAAATGCCTTGGCTGCATGAATTGTAATAAATCCGTGGTAGCGGGTAAAAACCTGCACTGCGCGTTGAACCCCATCGCCGGACGGGAACGCCGTTTCAGCGATGAGATGCTGGTGAAAAACGGCAATGGACGGAAGGTCGTCATCATCGGCGGCGGTCCTGCCGGTATGCAGGCGGCACTGTTGATGAAGAAGCGCGGCTTTGCGCCTGTGATTTTTGAAAAGAGCGGTGTTCTAGGTGGCAGTGCTATTCTGGCTTCCAAAGCCCCCTGCAAAGGTATGGTGCAGGAATTTGTGGACACGCAGATCGCCGAAATGCAGGAATACGGCATTGAGATTCATTTGAACACAGCGGCAACGGTGGGAGATGTGCGGCGGCTGAACCCCTATTGCGTGATCGTGGCTTGCGGCGGCAACCAAATCGTTCCCCCGATCCCTGGCATTGACCGGGACAACGTATATTACATCGAAGATGTGCTCCAGGGCAGAGTGAAGTTCTCCGGCAAGAAGATCGCGGTCATTGGCGGCGGTCATGTCGGTTTGGAAGTGGCGCATTTCCTGTGCGCTGACAACAAAGTGACGGTCGTGGAAATGCAGAAGGAAGTGGGTACTTCCATCTACCGCACCGCGAAGTATAAGTTGCTGTCCCTGCTGGAAGAAAGCGGCGTGGAAATCTTGACCGAGCATGCCATTGCCGGCGTAGAGGACGGCCAGGTTGCCCTGAAGAAGATGGATACCGGCGAGACGGTTCATGCTCCGGCAGAGATCGTTGTGATGGCGCTGGGTAACCGTCCTGACCGTGCGTATGAGCAGAAATTCCAGTCTGCATTTGAAAATGTTGTCATCATCGGTGATGCGACCAAGGCTGGAACTGTGGCAGATGCCACCCGCGCGGCTTACGAAAAGTGTTTCTATCTATAATGCTTTCCAATACTCTCCACAATACCTCCCGGCCTGCTGTATGCCAATAGCATACAGCAGGCCCACTCCTTTTTTCGCTATGCGCGAGCTTTGTCATATATGTAAAAAATACGCCTTCGTTTGGTATTTATAACATTGTGAAAAAATTAGCGTCCGGTATAAAATATAAGTGCGGTAAAGAGAATTCTGAAGTTACTTTGTAGCTTGTACCTGGATTGCTGTTATGGAATCTTGGTAGACAGGCAAAAAACGACAATAAATCAGAAGGAGAGAAAAGCATGAAAAACAACATCTTTGACCTAACTGGTCAAGTCGCGCTGGTGGCAGGCGCATCTTCCGGTTTGGGCCTGCAGTTTGCCAAGGCTTTGGCGAATGCAGGGGCAAATGTGGCGATTGTTGCACGTCGAATGGAGAAACTGGAGAAAAATGCCAAAGAAATTGCGGCCGAGTTTGGTGTTCAGGTGTACCCCCATGTGATGGATCTGGAAGATTCCAAGTCCATCACAAAATGTGTGGAGGATGTGCTTGCCCACTTTGGTAAGATCGACATTCTGGTAAACTCCGGCGGCTGCGGTGGCTCCGGCGACCCGGCGACCTCCACAGATGAGCAATGGATGCATGTGGTAAATACGGATCTGAACGGCCAGTTCTACTTGATGCGGGATGTGGCACGGTTGTCCATGATTCCCAATAACTACGGGCGCATCGTGAACATTGCGTCTATCCATGGCTTTGTGTCCCGGAAAAATGTGTGGACAGCGGCTTATTGTGCGGCAAAAGGCGGCATTGTGAACTTGACCCGCGCGCTGGCAAATGACTGGGGCAAGTATGACATCACGGTCAACTGCATTGCACCGGGTTATTTCCCATCTGAGCTGACGGCTCCTTTCATTGATTCCGACGCGTTCGTCCAGCTCCACAAGGACCGCTGCCCGAAAGAGCGTCACGGCAGAACCGGCGAGATGGACGGACTGTGCGTGTATTTCGCCTCCCCCTGCTGCAGCTACACCACCGGTCAGACCGTGTGCGTGGATGGCGGCTGGACTTGTAACTGACCTACCATATATTAGATAGGAGAATGAGAATATGAGTAACGCAAAAACTGTGAACCGTACCGGCGTATTGGTCCGCGCATTGATTATTTTGTTCATGGGCGGCATCCTGAACTCCGCGGCGGTGTTCGTTTCCCCCTTGGCAGCCCACTACGGCTGGACGACGGAGTCCATTGCCGGCGTGGCGACCTTCATGGCATTCATGCAGACCCCCGGCCACATCCTCAGCGGTTGGATGCTGGGCAAGGCCGGCGGAAAAACAACGCTGATGACCGGCTGCATTCTGCTGGGGTTGGCGTTCCTGCTGTCCAGCTTTGTGCCCCAGAGTGCGCCCTGGATGCTGTACATCACTTTCAGCGTGCTGCAGGGCATCGGCGTGGGCTTTATCTACACCGGCGCTACTTACTGCGCCACCGGCTGGTACCCCGATAAGCGGGGCCTGACCTCCGGACTGTGTATGGCTTTCAACGGCGGCGCCGCTACCTTCCTGGCACCTATGCTGGTTGGTTTGATCCAGGCGATGGGTATCAAGGCTGCTTTGTTGATCGTCGGTGTTGCGATCGTTGTGATTGGCATTGTGGCGGCCATCGGTATGCAGTCCGCACCCGTGGGCTATATCCCCGAGGGCTGGAGCGGCGAGGAAAATACCGCGAAGATGGAGGCTACCCAGTTGGAGAGCCTCAAGCCCAATCAGGTATTTAAGACCCGCGCTTATTGGCATTTCTTCCTTGCAATGGGATTCTTCCCCACCATGTACATCATCTGCTTCCCCCGTTTCTCGGTTCTGATTTCTGAAGCCGGCTTTTCCCTGAGCGCGGCGACCATCGGTGTTTCTATCTACTCTATTGCCAATGTGGTTGGTCGTCTGGTTATGGGGGCTATCATTGATAAAATTGGATACCGCAAGGTATACCTGATCTGCGGCATTTGCTCAGTTGCGTCTTCTATTTGCCTGATGTTTGCCCACAGTCTGCCGATGTTCTACCTGGCTTACATCCTGCTGGCGATCGGCTTCGGTGCCACCAACTGCTGCCATCCTGTGGCAATGCAGGAGACTTTCGGCTCTCAGTACGCCGGTGGTGTGTTCGGTGTCTGTATGTTGGGTTATATGCTGATCTGCACCTTCCTGTCACCGAAAATCAGCTCCGCTCTGGTTGCCGCTACCGGCGATTATACTGCGTCCATGATCTATGCCATCATCGGCTGCATCATTGCCGTGGCGGTGTATACCACCATCCCGGTTCCCAAGCGCCGTACGCTTGCGGAAGTGGAAGCGGAAGAAGGCTCCGTGCAATAAAGAACTTACACTACCTAAGTCTAACAAGGTCACATCCAGCGAAACAAAGCTGGATGTGACCGAGAAAAAAAGATCAGAAAGGAAAATGCGAGTGGGTGTTATTGGATGTATCATAGGCTTTCTGGTAGTAATCTACCTTTGCTATAAAGATTGGTCAGTTTATTTGGCTACCTTCGTGGGTGCGTGTGTTGTCATTGCGTTCAACACGTTGCCATTTATCGGCACATTGTCAGGTGCTTTTGCGGATGGTATGTTCCTCGCGGTCAAGAGCTTTTTCTTCATGATTTTGTTTGGCTGTATCCAGTCTCAAATCTATGTTGAAAGTGGCGCGGCGTTTTCCATTGCAGATACGGTGATGCGGAAAATGCTGAAACCGGGGGCAAGCAATACCAAGAAAAATGTGATTGCCATGTCCGTATTGCTGGCAATCGGCATCATTTTGAATCTGGGCGGAATCACTGCCAGCGTGGTGATTGTTTTGATGTATCCCATTGCGCTGACGGTGTTTGAATATTGCGACATTCCCAAGCGATTTATTCTGGGTGTGCTGGGCGCTTGCTCATATACCTTTACCCTGACTATACCCGGTTCTCCCCAAGTAACAAATGTCGCGGCAATGACCAGCTTGGGAACCTCTTCCTGGGTTGCGCCGATCCCCGGATTGGTGGGCGCAGTGGTGGAGATCATTGTCATCATTTTGCTGCTGAATCGATTTATCAACAAAGCCCGGGGGGATGACGAGCATTTTGCACTCCACCCGGAGGACCCACACTATGACAGGGAATCTTCCCGTCCGGGGTTTGTCAAGGCTCTACTTCCCATGATATTGGTGTTTGCAGCGTTCAATTTTCTAAATATCAACATCAACATTTGCTTGATTGGCAGCATTTTGCTTTCCATTGTGTTGTTCTGGCCCCAGTTAAAAGCCAGAAATATGAAGATGCTGCTGAATAAAGGAGCAAATGATTCCATTCACATGACATTGACGGTGGCTGCGATTTGCGGCTTTGCCGGAACAGTGACTGGGACAGATGCGTTCCAAAGTATGTTGAATGCGATTACCAGTGTGAATATGCCGCCGCTGATCATCTGCGCTGTGGTGGTAGCGGTGATGTGCATGCTGACGGGCGGCTCATCTACGGGACAGTTGATTTCTCTGCCACTGATCGCACCGAAGCTGATTGGCTTGGGTGTCAATATAGGTGCCATTCACCGTGTGGCATGCTTTGCGGCAACGACATTGGATTCTATGCCCTATTCTGGAGCAATTCTGATGTTGCTACCCATGTGCCACATGACATTGAAAGAGATTTACAAACCATTGTTTATCACAACGGTGGTCGCAACCGCCTGCGGCACCGTAGCAGTGATTTTGATGTGTACCCTGTTCCCAGGGCTGACTTAATTTGCTAATCACTTTCTTTCCATAGAAAACTCTCCAAAAACTTCCTTGTAGGACAACCACACTGATTCGTCTGTGTGGTTGTTCTTCTTGGCGCTTTAGCATGAACATGAAAAAGGGGGGTGCCTCACTAAGAGGCACCCCTATTGAAACTGCATCATAAAATACAAACCGGCGGGTTGGGAAACCACTTGTTTGTTCCGGGCGCTGCATAGCATGCAAAACAAAGAAACTGCGCACCAAATCTGAGAGACAAATGACCTGCCCCTTAGGTTTGGTGCGCAGTTTTTCACGTTTTTCAACTGCTTGGATTCCAATTTTTCCTAAAAAGAGAGGCTGCCTCAATTGATTTTGAAAAATCTTTTTGAGACAGCCCTATTTGGTCGGAGCGGCGGGAGTTGAACCCACGGCCTCATGGACCCGAACCATGCGCGCTACCAACTGCGCTACGCCCCGATAAGCTCCACTATTATAATCGGACTTGAAATCTTTGTCAAGACCTATTTTTCGGACAAGAACGGGGGCACCTGCGCATATACTGGTGGACAGGAGGGGAGTGCCCTATGAAACCATTTCAATTTTATGCTGCCTCCGGTGTGTTCGTGGGCATTACGGTACTGAAATTACTGCTGCCCGGGTGGACGACGCAGGTGCGGGAAACCATGGTGGGGTGGATTGATGCAGATATGGACTACACCGGCGCGCTGGAAACCATCGGCGGTGTACTGACGGACGAAACGGTGCAGGAAACATTGGCGGTGCTGCGGCAGGATTTGTCGGAGCAGCCGGTATTTCAGCCCTTTGCCTCGCTCCGCCGGGCAGAGCCCACCCCGGTTCCCACGGAATCGCCGGAACCCACACCGGAACCTACCCCCACGGCTGCACCTACTCCGGAGCCAACACCGGAACCTACCCCGGAGCCCACACCCACTCCGGACCCGGTGCCGGAATCGGTGCGAGCGGCGGTGGCGGCATTTGAAAATCAGCAGGCGGAGTATGCGGCTTATGCGCTGCCGGACACCGTGAATTATGAACCGTTGGTGATTCCTTTTGCGTATACCGCCCCGGTGCAGGGATACACCTCTTCCGGGTTTGGGTATCGGTTTCATCCCATTGAAAACGTGGTGAAATTCCATTACGGAACGGATTATGCGGTGAACAGCGGCACGGAAATCGATGCCTTTGCCGACGGCACCGTTACCGAAGTGCGGTGGGATAACGGGTACGGAAACTATATCCGCATTGCCCATGCCGACGGTTGGTCCACGCTCTATGCCCATTGCTCCGCCACCAACGTGACGGAAGGGGAATCCGTTGCCGCAGGACAAAAAATTGCACTGGCCGGGGCAACCGGGGAGGCTACCGGACCCCATCTGCACTTTGAGCTGCTCCACAACGGGCAGTATACCAATCCGGAGTTTTTCTTTTGAATCGGCTGAAATTGGAGTTGCAGCCGGACGGCTTGCTGCTGTTGGCGATGCTGTATTTTGTGGGAGACGGGGGAACGCTGCTTGCTTTAGCGGCGGCGGTTGCCGTCCATGAGTGGGGCCACGGGGCAGCGCTGAAGTTGTGCGGCTGCCGGGTATCCCGGATTCGGATGGACATTACCGGCTTGTGTATGGATTACAGCCGGGCGGTGCTGACGGCATGGCAGGAATTTTGCTGTGCCGGCGCCGGACCGGCGGCGGGCATCGCTTTGGCGCTGATGGCATCTTTTTGGGGAAACTGGTTGGAAAATGCGTTTCTGCTCCGTTTGGCGGGCATCAGTTGGGTTTTGAGCCTGTTCAATTTGCTGCCCGCGGGGCCTTTGGACGGTTGGCGAATGGTGCGGGCATGGTTCCCATTGGCGGCGGAGCGGGTGGGTCTGGTGTGCAATGGTCTGCTGCTGATTGCGGGGCTTGCCGCCGCATGGCAGGGGTGGGGCTGCGGCTTGCTGTTGGTGTCCGTTTTGCTCCTGCTGCCGGAGAAAGTCTCCGTTCCCCGGCGGAAAGGGGGATTTCACTCCCGGCGGTCTTGCCAAACCATCGGCCATAGTGTAAAATAACTCCATACGACTATTTTTTCGGTCATGAAATGGAGTGCTTTATGGATAAACGATTGGAACGGATTCTGCCCCGGGTGCAGAAACCGGCTCGCTATACCGGCGGGGAATATAATCAGATTATGAAGGATAAGGCAGATGTGGACCTGCGTGTGGCATTCTGCTTTCCGGATACCTATGAAATCGGTATGTCCAACATCGGTATGCGGATTTTGTACGGTGTGATGAACAATATGCCCGGCGTGTGGTGCGAGCGTGTGTTTGCACCTTGGGGCGATATGAAAGCGGAAATGAAACAGGCGGGGATTCCGCTGTATGCGTTGGAAAGCGGCGACCCGGTGTCGGAATTCGATGTGGTGGCTTTTTCCATCGGCTATGAAATGGCTTACACCACGGTGTTGGATATGCTGGATATGGCGGGGATTCCTCTGCACAGCGCAGAGCGCACCGACCTGACACCGTTGGTCATTGCCGGCGGCACCAGCTGCGTCAACCCCGGTCCCATGTCCGATTTCTTGGACCTGATGATTCTGGGCGAGGGCGAAGAGGTGGACCCGGAGGTTCTGGAGCTGTATCGGAAAGCCCGGAACGAGGGCTGGAGCAAGCACCGGTTTTTGGTGGAGGCGTCTCATATCGAGGGCGTGTTTGTGCCCAGTCTGTATGAAGAAACCTACAATCCCGACGGCACCCTTGCCGCATTTACGCCTTTGGACGGCGCCCCGGAGCGGGTGCGGAAACGGATTATTGAGGATATGGACAGCGTCTATTTCCCTACGAATCCCATTGTGCCCTCCACGGAAATTGTCCATGACCGTGTGAATGTGGAGCTGTTTCGCGGCTGTATCCGCGGCTGCCGATTCTGTCAGGCGGGCTATGTGTATCGTCCCGTCCGGGCGAAAAAACCGGAAACCGTGGCCCGGCAGGGCATTGAATTGCTGAAGAATACCGGTTACCAAGAGGCAACGCTGATGAGCTTGTCTTCCAGTGATTACCGCAGCTTGGAGCAGGCTTGCGACGCAATGCTGGAATGGTGTGAGCCCCGGTCCTGCTCCTTGTCTCTGCCCTCTCTTCGCGCGGATAACTTCTCCATGGGCATTATGCAGCGCCTGCAAAAGGTGCGTAAGGGCGGTCTGACCTTTGCACCGGAGGCAGGCAGTCAGCGTCTGCGGGACGCCATCAACAAAAACGTCAAGGAAGAGGACTTGCTCAATTCCTGCCGGGTGGCATTTGAGGGCGGCTGGAACGGCGTGAAACTGTATTTCATGCTGGGTCTGCCCACGGAAACCGATGAAGACGTGGTGGGCATTTCCGAGATTGCCAACGAAGTGCTGCATACGTGGCGGGAGTACTCTCCCTATAAAAACCGGGGTGTGCGCATCACCGTGAGCACCTCCATGTTTATTCCCAAGCCCCATTCTCCCTTCCAGTGGGAATCTCAGGTGAGCATTGAGGAATATATGCGGAAGGTGAATCTGCTCCGTGATTCCATCAAGGCGCGGAATGTGACCTATAACTGGCATGACGCAAAAACCAGTCTGATTGAGGCGGTGCTCTCCCGGGGCGACCGCCGGGTGGGCGCTGCCATTGAAGAGGTTTGGCGCAACGGCGGCACACTGGATTCCTGGGGCGAATACTTTGATTTCGACCGCTGGATGAAGGCATTTGAAACCTGCGGCATCGACCCGTGGTTCTATGCAAACCGGGAACGGAGCAAGGACGAGCTGCTGCCTTGGGACGTGATTGATGTGGGTGTTCGGAAAGAGCACTTGTGGCATGAGCGGGAAATGGCGTACAAGTCCCAGCTGTCTCCCGATTGCCGGAAACAGTGCACCGGCTGCGGTGCAATCAAACTGCTGAAGGAGGGCAAGTGCGATGCGTAAATTGCGGATGCAGTTCGAAAAAAGCGGACGGGCGGTGTATATCTCCCATCTGGATTTGATGCATACCATGCAGCGCGTGTTTCTGCGCAGCGGTCATCGGCTGAAATACTCCGAGGGCTTTAACCCCCACCCCATTGTTTCCATTGCCCTGCCGCTGTCTGTCGGACATGCCAGCGTGTGCGAGCTGATGGACTTTTCTCTGCTGGACGATGAGCCGGATTTGGAGCAGGTGCGCAATGACTTGAACGCCTCTCTGCCGGAGGGCATTCGGGTGCTGCATATTTACGAGCCTACCCGGAAAGCCAGCGGCATCAAATGGCTGCGGGTAGAGGGAATTCTGGAATATGACGCAGGAAACGGGGCGGATATGGCGCCGCTGTTGAGCGAATTTTATGCCCGGCCGGAAATTCCCGTGCTGCGGAAAACCAAGCGGGGCGAGGGCGTGTTGGATATTGCGCCCCACATCAGTGATGTGACCGTGCAGGTGCGGGAAAAGGACGTGGTGCTCCGGGCGGTGATTTCCGTGAATGAACCTACCATCAATCCGGATTTGTTGATAGCGGCACTGCGGCAGAATGCCCCGGAACTGGCTCCGGACTTTGCAAAATTCACCCGTCTGGAAGTTTACGACGAGAATATGGAAATTTTCCGCTGATTTTTCGGAAAATTCCCTTGCAATTTGCAGGACGGCGTGATAAAATATCTGAGCTTATGCGGGAAAATCCCGTAAATTACCGCACGGTCCTCTGCTGCGATGGAAATCTCCGCAAGAACGTGCCAGAAAAGGAAGGAATCTAAAATGGATCTGATTCAGACACTGACTGAGAAGTACATGAAACCCGAACTGCCGGAAATGAACGTGGGCGACACTGTCCGCATCACTCTGCGCGTGAAGGAAGGCAACCGTGAGCGTAACCAGGCTTTCGACGGCACCATCATCGCAAAGAAGCACGGCGGTATTCAGGAGACCATCACCGTTCGCCGCGTGTCCTACGGCGTGGGCTGCGAGAAGGTTTTCCCTGTTCACTCTCCCTCCATTGTTTCTGTTGAGACCACCCGTAAGGGCAAAGTCCGCAGAGCAAAGCTGTACTACCTGCGCGACCGTGTGGGTAAGGCTGCTAAGGTCAAAGAGAGACTGTAATGCAAGAAAAAATCAGGCGTGTGTTCATTTGAGCATGCGCCTGATTTTTTTCATTGCCAGAGGGGCTGCGTATGGTGTATAATGGCTCTGTTTTAGATGCAGAAGATGAAAATGTGAGGTGAATTCCTTGAAAGAGCAGAAAATGCAGGCAGAATCGGAATGGAAGAGCAATTTGTATGACTGGCTGCAGAGCATTGTATTTGTCATTGTGGGCTGCGTGTTCGTATTTGTATTCTTGGCGAGAATCGTCACGGTGGACGGCTCGTCCATGTATCCCACCTTGGAGGATAAGGAACGTCTGATTGTCAGCAACCTTTCCAAAACCTATCGGCAGGGAGATATTGTGGTGTTTGACGCGCCCGAATTTGAGTATACTACCGGCCCGCTGATTAAGCGGGTGATTGCAACAGAGGGGCAGACGGTGTCAATCGATTTTGAAAACGGTACCGTTTCCGTGAACGGCGTGGTGCAGGACGAACCGTTCATTGCAGAGCCGACTTATGTGCAGGAGGATTATACCGGACCGGTGACGGTGCCGGAGGGCTGTGTGTTCTGCATGGGTGACAACCGAAATCACTCCACGGACAGCCGGACCGCATCCATCGGCTGCGTGGATACCCGGGAAATTTTGGGAAAAGCCTACTGGCGGCTGTTCCCCTTGAAGTCATTTGGAAAACTGTGAGGAAATCATGAGCGGATACGAAAAAATCAATATTCAATGGTTCCCCGGTCACATGACCAAAGCGGAACGAATGATTGAAGAAAATATGAAACTGGTGGACGGCGTGTGCGAGGTCATTGACGCGCGCATTCCGCTGTCCAGCCGGAATCCGGACATTGACCGTCTGGCAGAGGGAAAGCCCCGCTTGGTGGTGCTGAACCGGGCGGACCAGGCGGACCCGGAGGCCACCAAGCTGTGGCGGGCTTATCTGAAAGGGAAGGGCCAGTTCGTTCTGGAAACGGACAGCAAAACCGGCAAGGGCATCAATCAGTTCCCCAACGCGGTGCGTACGGCGCTGAAGGATAAAATTGCGGAGTATCAGGCAAAGGGGCAGGGCAGCCGCCCGCTGCGCATGATGGTGGTGGGCATTCCCAACGTGGGAAAAAGTACGTTCATCAATAAGGTTGCCAAGCGGAAAGCGGCCATTGCCGGCGACCGCCCGGGCGTTACCCGGGGCAAGCAGTGGATTCACATCGACGAAACGCTGGATTTGCTGGATACGCCGGGCATTCTGTGGCCCAAATTCGATGACGAGAACGTGGGTCAGGTATTGGCCATCACCGGCGCGGTGAAAGATGATATTCTGGACCGGGAAACGTTGGCTGCCAACTTTTTTGTGCGTCTGCGGGACCACTATCCTATGGTCATCGAAAACCGCTATAAATTCCAGCCGGACCCGGAGGCTTTGGGCTATGAGCTGTTGGAAACGGCTGCCCGGAAACGGGGATTTCTGATTTCCGGCGGAGAACTGGATACGGAGCGTATGGCCGCCATTCTGCTGGACGAATATCGGGGCGGAAAACTGGGCCGGCTGACGTTGGAATATCCCCCGGAGGACTGAAATGGACCTTTGGGAACTGGAAAATGAGCTGTATGATTCCGGCATTGCCTGCCTTTGCGGCGTGGACGAGGCCGGGCGGGGCCCGTTGGCGGGACCGGTGTGCGCTGCGGCTTGTATTTTGCCCCGGAATTTGCAGCTGGAGGGATTGAACGATTCCAAAAAGCTGACGGAAAAACGGCGGGAAGTGCTGTTTGAGCAAATCAAGGCTCAAGCCGTAAGCTACGGCATTGCCTTTGCCACGGTGGAGGAAATCGAGGAATGGAACATTCTCGGCGCAACCTATCTGGCAATGAATCGGGCCATTGCACAGCTGCATATAACCCCGGAATTGGCGCTGATTGACGGCAACCGGAACACGGGCATTGAGGTGCCCAGCCGGACGGTGATTCACGGTGACGGCACCTGCGCGGACATTGCCGCCGCGTCCATTTTGGCCAAGGTGACCCGAGACCGGTATATGACGGAGCTGGACGAAACCTACCCGGAGTACGGTTTTGCCAAGCACAAGGGATATGGTACCAAGGCCCATTATGCCGCGCTGCGGGAATACGGCCCCAGTCCGGTGCACCGGCCCACGTTCCTGCGGAAGATGCATTGATATGGACAAAAAGCAACTGATTGGCCGGGAGGGGGAGGCCCAAGCCGCGGCCTATTTGAAACAGCATGGATATACCATTGTGGGCCAGAATTTTACCTGCCGCTACGGGGAAATTGACGTAATTGCACGGAAAGACCCGTACATTGTGTTTGTGGAGGTCAAGACCCGGAAAAACGAGGAATTTGCCTCGCCCCGGGATTTTGTAACCCCCGCAAAGCAGGAACGCATTCGAAAAACGGCATTGCTGTGGCTGCAGAAGAACGATTGGGATTTGCAGCCCCGGTTTGACGTCATAGAACTGATCGGAACGGGGCGGGAACTCCGTATCCGACAACTGGAAAACGCATTTTGAAAGACTTAGGGAAGGGATTTACCATGATGTACACAAGTACCAGGGACAGCGGCAAGCGCGTAAGCGCTGCCAGAGCCATTGCGTCCGGTCTGGCGCCGGACGGCGGTCTGTTTGTGCCGGAAGTGATTCCGACGGTGGACCGGGAAATGCTGGGGAAACTGTGCGGTATGCGTTATCAGGACAGAGCGCTGTTCGTTTTGGAACAGTATCTGGAAGATTTCAGCCGGGCAGAACTGGAAGAAGACGTGGCAGCGGCTTACGGCAGTCAGTTTGATGATGCAGCCGTGGCTCCCGTGAAAATGCTGCAGGACGGAACGGCGGTTCTGGAGCTGTATCATGGCCCTACCTGCGCGTTTAAGGATATGGCGCTGCAGATGCTGCCCCATTTGCTCACTGCCTCGTTGAAAAAATGCGGCGAGGAGCGGGAAGTGTGCATTCTGGTGGCTACCTCCGGAGATACCGGCAAGGCGGCTTTGGAAGGCTTTGCGGATATTCCCCGGACGAAGATTATCGTGTTCTATCCGGAAAACGGTGTGTCCGATGTGCAGAAACTGCAAATGACCTCGCAAAGCGGGGAAAATGTTCTGGTTTCCGCGGTAAAGGGCAACTTTGACGATGCCCAGACCGGCGTGAAACTGATATTCGGCAACGAAGAATTCGCCGAGCAGCTGGGTCAAAAGGGTTGGTTCCTGTCTTCCGCCAACTCCATCAACTGGGGCCGTCTGCTGCCGCAGGTGGTGTATTATTTCTCCGCCTACTGCGATTTGGTCAACAGCGGTAAGGTGACGTTGGGCGACCCGGTGAACTTTGTGGTGCCCACGGGCAATTTCGGCGACATTCTGGCAGGCTGGTATGCCAAGCAGATGGGACTGCCGGTTCATAAGCTGGTGTGCGCGTCCAATGCCAACAACGTGCTGGCCGACTTTATCCGCACCGGAACCTATGACCGGAACCGTCCGTTCTATACCACAACCTCTCCGTCTATGGACATTCTGGTGTCCAGCAATCTGGAGCGGCTGCTGTATTGTCTGACCGGTGATGCCCGGCAGGTGGCCGGATATATGCAGGAATTGAAGGAAAGCGGCCGTTATACCGTATCCCGGACGCTGAAGGACAAGGTGTCCGAAGAATTCTGGGCCGGTTGCTGCGATGATGCACGGACCATGGAAACCATTCGGGAAGTGTTTCAGCGGGAAACTTATCTGATGGACCCCCATACGGCGGTGGCATACTCCGTTCTGGAGCAGTACCGCAGGGAAACCGGGGATAAAACTCCTACGGTGGTGCTGTCTACGGCAAGCCCGTTCAAATTCTGCGACAGTGTTCTCCAGGCACTGGGAGAACAGACGGACGCACCGGGAACGGTGCTGTTGGAGCAGCTGACGGAGAAAACCGGCGTAACGGCTCCGGCGCCGTTGGCGGCTTTGAAAAACAAAACCGTGCGTTTTACCGGCTGCACGGAAAAAGAGGAAATGATCCGCGTGGTGGATGGGTTTCTGAACTGAATCGAACAGAAACGGTATGTACGGGGCGAAACTTTCGCCCCGCGCATGCGTTAATCGCAGGTGCAGTTGCCTTTGCTCCGGAATGTGGAGCAATAGGTTTCAGTCTGAGTGGTGGCACGTTTGTTTTCCACGGAGATGTGCTCAGCGGTGCATTTGGTGCCGTTGGCATTAAATGCGCAGTTGGACACATCACAGCCAATGGACTGTTCGCAGTTGTAATTGGATTTGGAATTAGACATCAGATTTACGCTCCTGTCAGAAAATTTTGGGACGCAGCAGAATGCCGGGTCCTATGAAAGATTGTTCCCGTTTTTGCGGGAAGTATACGGGGGAAGGCATGGCATTATACGCAATCGGTGATTTGCACCTTTCCATCGGCACGGGGAAATCCATGGAGGTTTTCGGCGGACGATGGGTAAACTATATGGAAAAAATCAAGCAGGGCTTTTCTCTGGTTCAACCGGAGGATACGGTGGTTCTGTGCGGGGATTTGGCATGGGGCATGAGTTTGGAGCAGGCGAAAGACGAATTTGCGTTCATCAATGACCTGCCCGGGAAAAAAATCATTCTCAAGGGCAACCACGACTATTGGTGGACCACGGTGCACAAGGCGCAGACCGCCTTTGCGGAGTACGGATTCCATGATTTGGAAATTCTTCACAACAACTGCTTTTTCTACAATGACATTGCCATCTGCGGCACCCGGGGATGGTTTTTTGAAGAGGAAAAAGGCGGAGAGCATGACAAAAAGGTGATGAACCGGGAAATCATGCGGCTGGAGGCATCTTTGAAGGCGGCGGGGGATAAGACGAAATACGTCTTTCTTCATTATCCGCCCAAGTACCAGAATTATGAGTGTCCGGAGATCCTGGAACTGTTCCGGAAGTACGAGGTGCCGGTGTGCGTGTACGGACACATTCACGATAAGGGCTGCGCCTATGCGTTCACCGGAACCCATGAAAATACCCGGTATCAGTTGGTTTCTGCGGACCATGTGTACTTTATTCCCCAGAAAATTATGGACTGATTGTAAAAACATTGAAATTTTGATTGATTTTACGGAATGGTATGATATAATATCATGGCTGCAAATCCGTTTTGCAGCAGATTTCGTATGCAATTTTGCCGGATGGCAAAAAGATACATAGGAGGAGTCAACCCCATGAATTATAAGAATTTTGAAAAACAGACAGACAAGAGCACCGTTACTTTCCAGGTGGAAGTTGATGGCGAAACTTTCGAAAAAGCAGTTGCAGCTGCATACCTGAAGAATAAGAAAGATATCTTCATTCAGGGCTTCAGAAAAGGTAAGGCTCCCCGTGCTGTCATCGAAGGTATGTACGGCAAGGACGTGTTCTACGAAGATGCTGTGAACGATATTGCTTACGAGGCATTTGAGTACGGCGTGAAGGAGAGCGGCGCTGAGACCATCGGCATCCCCACCATCACCGACTACAACGTGGCAGACGACAAGGCTTGCACCATTTCCTTCATGGTTGATGTGTACCCCGAAGTGACTCTGGGCGAGTACAAGGGTCTGGAAGCTCCCCACCAGTACGTGGAAATCTCCGACGAGGACGTGGAGAAGGAAATCAACGCAGTGCGTGAGCGCAATGCAAGAATCAACACCGTTGAGCGCGCAGCTGAGATGGGCGACACCGCAGTCATCGACTTTGTCGGCTTTGTGGACGGCAAGGAGTTTGAGGGCGGCGCCGGCAACGAGTACGGTCTGAAGCTGGGCTCCAACACCTTCGTTCCCGGTTTCGAGGAGCAGCTGGTTGGCGTGAAAGCCGGCGAGGATAAGGACGTTGTCGTGACCTTCCCCGAAGATTACGCAGAAGAGCTGGCAGGCAAAGAGGCTACCTTCAAGTGCCATGTGTGCGAAGTGAAGGAAACCGAGCTGCCCGAGCTGGACGATGAGTTCGTGAAGGACGTTTCCGAGTTCGATACCGTTGAGGAGTACAAGAACAGCATCCGCGAGAACCTGCAGAAGACCCGTCAGGCTCAGGCTGATGACGAGTTCCACAGCCGTCTGCTGGGCATCGCTTGCGACAACATGCAGGTTGTTGTGCCCGAGGCTCTGATTGAAGAGAAGCTGGATGAGGTTGCATCCAACTACGCACAGAACTTCGGTCTGGGCAACGTCTCCAAGAAGCAGTTCGTGGAAATGATGGGCATGACCGAGGAGATGTTCGACCAGTTCTCCCGTCCCACCGCAGAGCACAACGCTAAGGTTGACCTGCTGCTGCGCGCTGTTGTTGAGGCTGAAAAGCTGGAGGCTGCTGAGGAAGATCTGAACGAGTTGTTCCAGCAGATCGCTGAGGCTTACAGCATGGACGTGGACGCTGTGAAAGAGAAAGTCGATATGGACGCAGCAAAGCACGATGTGTGCATGAGAAAGGCTGCTGAGCTGATTTATGACTCCGGCAAGGACCTGCCCTGGTCCGAGGAAGAGGCAGTTGCCGACATCGCAAATGCCGCTCTCGAGGCTGCTGCTGAGGAATAATCGGAATAAAAGACAGCATGTCCGGATATGCTCTCTTGGATCAGTGAACAAGTAAAGGAGAGTTTACTATGAGTTTAGTTCCTTACGTGGTTGAGCAGACTTCCCGGGGCGAACGGTCTTACGACATTTTTTCCCGGCTGCTGAACGACCGCATTATTTTCCTGGGCGAGGAAGTGAATGACACCACCGCAAGTCTGGTGGTGGCACAGCTGCTGTATCTGGAAAGTCAGGACCCGGATAAAGATATCCAGTTCTACATCAACTCCCCCGGCGGCAGCGTGACGGCAGGCATGGCAATCTATGATACCATGCAGTACGTCAAGTGCGACGTGTCCACCATCTGCGTGGGCATGGCAGCCTCTATGGGCGCATTCCTGCTGTCCAGCGGCGCCAAAGGCAAGCGCTTGGCACTGCCCAACTCCTGCATTATGATTCACCAGCCTTCCGGTGGATTCCAGGGTCAGGCAACGGATATCCAGATCCACGCCGAATACATTCTCAAGCTGAAAAAGCATCTGAATGAAATTATGGCCGCAAATGCAGGCCGTACGCTGGAAGAAGTTCAGGCCGCTACCGAGCGGGACAACTTCATGACGGCGCAGGAGGCACTGGACTTCGGTCTGGTGGATCAGGTAATCACGAAACGATAAACCGGATTTCGGGGGATTGACGCAAATCCCCCGAAATTTGTATTCTTTCTAAATTGAATGGTTCCGGGAAATCTGCGGAATCATTTGGAAAACAGGGAGTTATCAATGGCTAAAAACGAAGAAAAAACCCTGCGGTGTTCCTTCTGCGGCAAGCCTCAGTCTGTTGTGGACCGTTTGATTGCCGGAAACGGCGTTTATATCTGCAATGAGTGTGTGCGTTTGTGCATGGAACTGATTGACGATGAGGACCTGAACGTCGGAAACGGCGCTTATGAGGATATGGGTCTGGACGCAGAGCGTCTGCCCACCCCCATGGAAATGAAGGCCCGTCTGGACGAGTATATTATCGGACAGGATGCCGCGAAGGTCACGCTGTCCGTTGCGGTGTACAACCATTATAAACGCATTCTGTTCGGCGGCAGCAGCGATGTGGAGCTGCAGAAGAGCAACATTTTGCTCATTGGACCCACCGGCTCCGGCAAAACACTGTTTGCCCAGACGCTGGCAAAAATGCTGGACGTTCCCTTTGCCATTGCCGATGCAACCACGCTGACAGAGGCCGGCTATGTGGGCGAGGACGTGGAGAATATTCTCCTGCGTCTGCTGCAGGCTGCGGATATGGACGTAGCCCGGGCAGAGCATGGCATTATTTACATCGATGAAATGGACAAAATTGCCCGGAAGAGTGAAAACACTTCCATTACCCGGGACGTTTCCGGTGAGGGCGTACAGCAGGCACTGCTGAAACTGTTGGAGGGTACCGTGGCAAATGTACCGCCTCAGGGCGGCCGGAAACACCCCCAGCAGGAGTTCATTCATGTGGACACCACCAATATCCTGTTCATCTGCGGCGGTGCATTCGATGGTCTGGAAAAGATTATCGAGCAGCGCATGGACCAGAAAACCATGGGTTTCGGCGCGCAGATTAAGAGCAAGCAGGAGAAAAATACCGGCGAGATTTTCCAGCACGTGCAGCAGCATGACCTGCTGAAATTCGGTATCATTCCCGAGCTGATTGGCCGTATGCCGGTGCTGACCAGCTTGCAGAGCCTCACCCGGGAGGATTTGGTCCGGGTGCTGACGGAGCCGAAAAACGCGCTGACGAAACAGTATCAGGCCATGTTGGGCTATGACCATGTGGAGCTGGAGTTTGAGCCGGAGGCACTGGGGGCCATTGCAGACGAGGCAATTGCCATGAACATCGGTGCCCGCGGTCTGCGCAGCGTCATGGAAAAACTGATGACCAACATTATGTACACCGTTCCCTCGGATAAAACCATCCGGAAAGTCATTGTGACGAAGGAATGCGTGACGGATCACGTGGAACCCACGGTGATTCGGGAGGCAGAAACTTCCGCCGAGGCATAAGCGACGGCGGAAAAGGTGAAAGTCCTTTGTAAATGACACCATGGGGACGGGGGCTTTGCACTCCGTCCCTTTGCGTTCATTTTGAGCGCAGTAACGAAGTTCCCATAAGGAGGGAAAACACAATGGAAGAAATGCAATTCAACGAGCCGCGGCAGATGCCGGTTCTGGCCATTCGGGGCATTTCCGTATTCCCCGGTACCATGCTGACCTTTGACGTGGAGCGGCCCGCCTCGAAAGCAGCGCTCCATGCTGCCATGGGGAAGGACCAGATTCTGTTCCTCACGGCACAGAAGGATGCGTCTGTGGACGAGCCGACGGCAGAGGATTTGTATGAAGTCGGTACGATTTGCCGGGTGAAACAAGCACTGCGTACCCCCGGAACGAAAATTGTCCGGGTTCTGGTAGACGGACTGACCCGCGGCTATATGCGCGGTCTGCATCAGGAAAATAACTGCAACTATGCGGAAGTGGCGGAGCTGCCGGACGCACCGGAAACCGAGCCCATTCTGACCGAGGCATTGCTCCGCCGCTGCACCGGACTGTTTACGGAATATGCGGAAACCACCGGAACCGTGTCCCAAGAGGCATTCCTGTTCGTGATGACCAATCAGGAGCCGGCGTTGGTGGCAGATGTGATTGCCCAAAGCATCTATCTGAAACCGGAAGAAAAGCAGCAGCTGCTGGAGGAAACCATGCCCTCCCGCCGTCTGGGTCTGCTGAAGGACCTGCTGGACCGGGAAATCCAAGTGGCTATGGTGGAAAAAGACATCGACAACGCCACCCAGGAGCGGGTGAACAAATCGCAGCGGGAGTTTTATCTCCGGGAGCAGCTGCAGGCTATTCGCACGGAATTGGGCGAGGGCGAATTCGGCGACGACGATGAGCTGAATGAGTACAAGCAGAAGATTCTGAACCTGCATCTGGAGTCGGAAGTGGAGCAGAAACTGCTGAAAGAACTGAGCCGTCTGGCAAAGCAGCCCATGGGCTCTTCCGAGGCATCGGTGCTGCGGAATTATCTGGACGTATGTCTGGAGCTGCCGTGGAATCAGCTCAGCGAGGAACGTCTGGACGTGACGGAGGCCAGAAAAATTCTGGACGATGACCATTACGGTCTGGACAAGGTGAAAGAACGCATCATTGAGTTTTTGTCCGTGCGCCAGCTGGCACCGGATTTGAAAGGCGGTGTGCTGTGCTTGGTGGGTCCTCCGGGAACCGGCAAAACCAGTATCGCCATGAGCGTTGCCCGGGCTATGAACCGGAAACTGTGCCGGGTTTCTCTGGGTGGTCTCCATGACGAGGCGGAGATTCGGGGTCATCGGAAAACCTACATCGGTGCAATGCCCGGCCGGATTATTACCGGTATGCAGCAGGCAGGCTCTATGAATCCGGTGATGGTGCTGGACGAAATCGACAAGGTGGGCGCCGACTATAAGGGCGACCCCTCAGCGGCGCTGCTGGAAGTTTTTGACTACGAGCAGAACAATAAATTCCGGGATAACTTCCTGGAAATCCCCTTTGATTTGTCTCAGGTGCTGTTTATCACCACGGCAAATACCTTGGATACCGTTCCCCGGCCCCTGCGGGACCGTATGGAAATCATCGAGCTGGGCAGCTACACCGATGAGGAAAAGCTGCACATCGCCAAGGACCATCTTCTGCCCAAGCAGCGGAAAAAGCACGGTCTGAAGGCCAGCCAGCTGAAAATCAGCGATGACGCGCTCCGTGACGTGATTGCCCGGTACACCCGGGAATCCGGCGTCCGGATTCTGGAACGGGAGCTGGCAGCCATTTGCCGGAAAACCGCTGCGAAGATTGCGGAGGGCACCTGCAAGTCCGTGACAATCCGTTCCAATCATCTGGAAAACTATCTGGGCATTCCCCGGTACGGCAAGGATTTGATTTATCCGAAAGATGAAGTGGGTCTGGTTCGCGGTCTGGCATGGACCAGCGTCGGTGGCGAAGTGCTTGACGTGGAGGTCAGCGTGGTGGAAGGCACCGGAAAGATGGAGCTGACCGGCAATCTGGGCGATGTGATGAAGGAATCCGCCAAGGCGGCGTTGACTTATATCCGCAGCCGGGCAGATGTGCTGGGTCTGGAATCGGATTTCTACAAGACCAAGGACATTCATATTCATTTCCCTGAGGGCGCAGTCCCCAAGGACGGACCCTCTGCGGGCATTACCATCTGCATTGCGCTGATTTCCGCGCTGACCGACATTCCGGTGCATCGGGATGTGGCCATGACCGGTGAAATTACCCTCCGCGGCCGGATTCTGCCCATCGGCGGTCTGAAGGAAAAGACCATGGCTGCCATGCGCACCGGTGTACATACGGTGATTATCCCGGCGGAGAACGAAAAGGATTTGGAAGAAATCGACCCCGATGTGCGGCGGGCATTGAACTTTGTGACCACGGACCATGTGGATAAAATTCTGGACGTGGCTCTGACTCGTATGCCCGGCAAGCTGACGGCGAAGAAACCCGAAACGAAACGGAAAACCAAGGCGAAAAATGCGGAAGTCCGCCAATAAGGAGGAAAATCCTATGAGTGAATGGAACCTGCATAACGCGGAATTTCGGAAAAGCGTGGTGGCGCGGAAAGATTTCATGAAGGACAAGCCCAGCATTGTGTTTGCGGGCAAGTCCAATGTGGGAAAATCTTCCGTGATTAACAAGCTGCTGAACCGGAAAAATTTCGCTCGGGTGGGCAACACCCCCGGAAAAACCGTGCATATCAACTATTTTGAAATCGACGGCAAGGTGTACTTTGTGGACCTGCCGGGATATGGTTATGCCAACGTGGCAAAATCGGAGCGAGACCGCTGGGGTCAGTTGATGGAGCAATTCTTCGCGGAAGAGGGCACCATTGATTTGGGAATCCAGATTGTAGACGCCCGGCACAAGCCCACGGCGGACGATGTGACCATGACGCAATGGTTTTTGAATGCCGGCTGCCCGGTGATTGTGGTGGCCAACAAGAGCGATAAACTGAAAAAAAGCGAGTATGAGCCCAACGTGCAGCGTATCCGGGAAACTCTGGAGCTGCCGGAGCAGTATCCCATCGTGCTGTTTTCTGCGGAAAAAGGCACCGGTCGGGACGAGCTGCTCGGTCTGATGCAAAGCGCAATCGGTTGACAAATCGCCCGGAATGTACCCATTCCGGGCGATTTTTGTTTACACCATGTTCAAAGACCCGGGGCGGCTCCCGCTTGTATTTAGGGAATCGGTTTGTTATAATAAGATATTAAAACACAAGGAGTGTGAGTACCATCAACAGTTTTCGCACCATCTGGCAGGGCTTGGATTGGTCCTATCTGACGGATATTTTGATGTATGTGATTCCGGCGCTGATTTGCATTACCTTCCATGAAACCTGTCACGGTTGGGTGGCCTATCGATTGGGAGATCCTACGGCAAAAAATATGGGGCGGTTGAGTCTGAACCCCATTCGACATATTGACTGGGTCGGTCTGGTGATGATGGTGGTGTTCCATTTCGGCTGGGCAAAGCCCGTTCCTGTGGATATGCGGAATTTCAAAAATCCGAAACGGGGCATGGCAATTACGGCCTTGGCGGGTCCGGTGTCCAATCTGATTTTGACGGCGCTGTTTCTGGTGCTGTACGGCGCACTGTATTACCCCCTGTATCTTATGGGCGGCGCTGTGGGCCACTTTATCATGCAGCTGATTCTGGTAACGGCTTATTTGAGCCTTTCTCTGGCGGTGTTTAACCTGATTCCCATTTCTCCTTTGGACGGATCCAAGGTGCTGTTTGCGTTTTTGCCCGATGAGGCATACTATAAACTGATGCGCTACGAGCGCTACGGTATGATTCTGCTGATGGCATTGGTGGCAACCGGCGTTTTGGGAACGCCCTTGAGCAGCCTGACCGGATTTCTGTTTGACAAGATGTTCGCCATTGCCAACGGCGTATTCCGTCTGATTTGGGGGTGAGGCTGTGGAAAATCCCACCTACCATCTGGAAGGCATTGTGAAAAGCGCCGCCGGCGAATCGGATTTTGAAGGTCCCCTGAGCTTGATTCTGATGCTGCTGAGCAAGAATAAGATTGAAATTCGGGACATCAACATTTCCGAAATTCTGGAGCAGTATTTGGCCTATCTGGACGCAATGCAGTCCATGGATTTGGAGATTGCCAGTGAGTTCATTCAAATGGCGTCTCATTTGCTGTATATTAAAACGAAAATGCTGCTGAATCTGGACGATGGCGAGGTTTCCGAACTGGAGCAGCTGATTGCCTCTCTGGAGCAGCTGCAATGCAAATCGGTATTGGGGCAGATTCAAGCGGTGGTGCCGGCGATGCAGGCAATGAGCCTGCGGGGCAGCCGGTATTTCACCCGATTTCCCGAGGCATTGCCTCAGTTGCCGAAACCGGTTTACAGTTATCACCATGACCCGGAGGAGTTGTTGGCCAATTTGATTTTGGTCCTTTCCCGGGAAAAAAGCAGCGAAGAGAGCAATATTCTGCGGACCATTGCGCCCAAGCGCATGATCCGCAGCGTGAAACAGAAAAGCCGCTCCATTCTGGAAATTCTGCGGGACAAGGGCGATGCCTCCCTGCTGGAAATTCTGGGGGAGTGCGAGGATAAATCCGATATGATTACCGCGTTTCTGTCCGTTTTGGAGCTGTGCAGTCTGGGCAGCGTAACCGTGAGCCCGGACGGAGAAGACGGATACATGATTCAGTTCGTGGGCGGCAATCTGGACGAAATCGTGGCGTCGATTTCTTCGGAATCGGACGCATAGGAAAGGAAGACACCTTATGGACGCTGTACACATGATGGAGGCATTGCTGTTTGCCTCCGGGGACCCGGTTCCGGCAGACCGCTTGATGCAGGTGCTGGAGCTGACCCGGGAGCAGGTGGCGGAATGTGCCGGCGCACTGGAGCGGGAATACGAAAAACGGAACGCGGGCATTTGTCTGCTGCGCCTTGACGATGCGTATCAGCTGGCCTCCCACCCGGATTGCGCGGAGCTCATTGTGAAAATGATGCGCCATCGGAAACCGCCGAAACTGACCCAGGCGGCGATGGAGGTGCTGTCCATTGTGGCCTATTTCCAGCCGGTGACCCGGGCGTATATTGAGGATATTCGGGGTGTGGACAGTACATATTCCGTGAATCTGCTTACGGAGCGGGGATTGATTGAGCCTTGCGGCCGATTGGACGTGCCGGGGCGCCCGGTGCTGTTTCGGACAACGGATACCTTCCTGCGGGTGATGGAAATTGAACGGTTGGAGGATTTGCCGCCTTTGCCGGAGCGGGCTCCGGAGGAGGGCGCAGACGCGCTCCAAACCGCCATTGCCAAGAAAATGGAAGAAGAGGCTGTGGGACAGGCACAGCCGCCGGAATCGGCGGAACAGACGGAGGAGACGGAACCGTGAAAGTCTTGCTTGTGATTCTCCTGCTGCTGGTGCTGCTGCTTTTGCTGCCGGTGGGCGGAGATTTCGGCTATCAGGACGGCACGTTTCTGGTTCGCATACGGGTGGGACCGGTCACCGTGCCCATTCTGCCGGCTAAGCCGAAACGAGAGAAATCGAAGAAAAGGAAAACCCAGTCGGAGACCGGAAAGGCGCCTGCCGAAAGGAAATCCAAGGGCAAAAGCCCCGCGGGTTTTCTGCGGATCTTTTCCAAAGAAGAATGGCTGAAACTGATGAAGGCGGGATTCCGGAATGTGAAACGGCTGCGCTATCGGCTGCGCCGGGTGAAACTGCATTTTACCTCTGCATTTGCCGACCCCTACCGCACAGCTATGGTCTACGGTTATACCAGTGCGGCGGTGTGCGCGTTGGGGCTTGACCAACGAGGCGATGCGGATATTGCCATCTCGGCAGATTTCCAAGAGGAGCACTGCTCCGGCGAGGCGTATGCCTCCGTGACCATTCGCGTCTTTTATTTGCTGCGGTTTGCATGTTCCATGCTATGCTGCGGCTTGCAGATACTTTGCGCCCGGCGCAGAGGGAAGAAAATTGCCGGACGGGCACAGACCGTCGGAAAGGAACGTTGAATCATGGAAAAAAGTAAATTAGGCGAAGTTATGGATTTGACCATGACGAAAATCAAGGAAATGGTGGACGTGAACACCGTGATTGGCGATCCCATCGTCACTCCGGACGGCATTACGCTGATTCCCGTGACGCAGGTCAGCATGGGTCTGGCAACCGGCGGGGCTGACGTACCGGCAAAAAGCTCCAACGGCATCGGTGCGGCAGCGGGCAGCGGCGTGAAAATGTTCCCCATGGGATTTTTGATTATCAAAGACGGCATGATTCGCTTTGTCAGCACGAAAGCACCGGCGGATAACACCATTGACCGGATTCTGGACAGCGTTCCCGATTTGTTCGACCGGGTGGAGCATTTGATTCAGAATGTGAAAAATCCCAAGGAAACCGAGTGATTGCATAGTTTGCCCCGCATGGGGCAGAATAAGCACTGCCTGCGAAACAAAAAGGTGGTGCTTATTTTGAACTTTGGGAAGTATGCGGTTTTGACGATGCTGCTGTGCGGTCTGCTGTGTCTGCCGGTTCATGCGCAAACGCGCCCGGACACCGCTGCGGAATCCGGGATTCTGACGGTGGCGGAAACCGGAGAGGTTCTCTGGGAAAAATCCGCCCAACGGAAAATGGCCATGGCGTCCACCACGAAAATGATGACGGCATTGGTGGCGCTGGAGCAAGCCGACCCGGACCGGACGGTGACCATTCTGCCGGAATGGACGGGGATTGAGGGCTCCAGTATGTATCTGAAGGCGGGGGAGCGGTACACGCTCCGTCAGCTGCTGCAGGGCATGATGCTGGTTTCCGGAAACGATGCAGCCACGGCGGTGGCTTGCGCGGTTTCCGGCAGCGAGGAGGCCTTTGTCCGGCTGATGAACGAAAAAGCCCAGGACCTGGGATTGACGGACACCCATTTTGAAAATCCCCATGGGTTAGATGGCGAAGAGCACTATTCCACGGCCCGGGATTTGGCAAAACTTGCCGCTGCGGCGATGGAAAATCCCGATTTTGAGGAAATTGTGGGAATGAGCAGCTGCACCATCGGAAATCAAATCTATGTGAACCATAATAAGCTGCTCCGGCAATGTCCCGGGGTCATCGGTGTGAAGACCGGATATACCAAATCCGCAGGGCGGATTCTGGTGTCCTGCTGTCAGCGGGAGGGCTTGCGGCTGATTTGCGTGACCCTGCGGGACCCGCAGGATTGGACGGACCACAGCGCGTTGTATGATTGGGCTTACGGCACGTATCATTCAGAGCCGATTTTAGCGGCAGAGCCGTTGCTGGCATTGCCTGCGGTAACGGGCAGGGGTGAAACGGTTTCCGTGGTGCCTGCGCGTCCGATTTCCGTAGTGACCGACGGCACGGACCGGATTACGGTGCGGCTGTATTTGCCGCGGATGGTATTTCCCGGTGTGCAGCGGGGCGAGCCGGCGGGAACGGCGCGGGTGTATCGAAACGGCATATTATACGGAGAATATCCGCTGCAATTCGGCAGCGATTTGCCTCTGCCGGAGAGCAAGTCTCTCTGCCGGAGGACACAAATATAAAACAGACAATCAATAGGAGAATATGATGCAGGAAAGATTACAGAAATTGATTGCAGCCTCGGGCCTGATGTCCCGGCGGGCTGCGGAGCAGGTGATTTCCGCCGGACGGGTGACCGTGAACGGTGTTGCGGCTCAGTTGGGACAATCTGCAGACAGCGAGACGGACGAAATTCGGATTGACGGCGAAAAGTTGCCCCGGAAAAAGAGCCATGCCTACGTGATGCTGAACAAGCCGAAAGGCTATGTGACCACCATGCAGGACGAGCAGGGCCGCCCCACGGTGGCGGAGTTGGTGCAGGTTGCCGGCCGCCGGCTGTATCCCGTGGGCCGTTTGGATATGTATTCCGAGGGTCTGCTGCTGATGACCGATGACGGTGAAACCGCCAACCGATTGATGCACCCCTCTCACCGGGTGTTGAAAACGTACATAGTAGATGTGGTGGGGGAGAATATCCGCGCCTCCATGCGGAAGATGCGGGAGCCGTTGGACATTGACGGCGTCACCGTGCAGGCGGTTGACGTGCAGCTGATTCGTCAGGGCGGCGGCCGGGGACAGCTGGAAGTGGTGATTGGCGAGGGTCGGAACCGTCAGGTGCGGAAAATGTGCGACCAGTGCGATTTGAAAGTACAGCGTCTGGTGCGGGTTTCCGAGGGCAGCCTGCAGCTGGGCGAATTGCCTTCCGGCAGCTGGCGCTATCTGACACCGGAGGAAATTCAGGCCATTACCCGGGAGTAATCCGGGCGGAAATACAGAAAAATGCAAGTTTTTTGAGGGAATATTGCAATTTTACTTGCAAAAGCCGAAAAAATCTCGTATGATAATCCTGTCAAAATTTGTCCCGAACCCGGGAGTGGACATGGAGATGAACAGAAGAAATGGAAAACGATATTCTGTCAATCATTGAGCGGGAGTCCGCCGGATTTTCCAAAGGACAGCGCCTGATTGCAAAATATATTCTTGAAAATTACGATAAGGCAGCCTTTATGACTGCCGGAAAATTGGGCAAAACCGTGGGTGTGAGCGAATCCACGGTGGTGCGTTTTGCTGCCGAGCTGGGCTATGACGGCTATCCGGAAATGCGGAAGGTTCTGCAGGAAGTGGTCCGGAATAAGCTGACCTCCGTGCAGCGCATTGAGGTTGCCAGCGAGCAAATCAACGGAGAAAATATTGTGGATTCCGTTATGACTGCCGATGCAGACCGGATTCAGACCACGTTGGAGAGCATCAATCGCGGAGATTTTGACCGGGCAGTCAGCACCATCATCAATGCGAAAAAGGTGTATATCATCGGTACCCGCTCTTCCTCCAGCCTTGCAACGTTCTTCGGCTACTACATGAGTCTGATTATGGAGAACGTGGCTGTGGTGCAGGATACTGCGGTCAGTGAAGTATATGAGCAGCTGTTCCGCGTGGGCGAGGGAGATGTGGTCATCGGTATTTCCTTCCCCCGGTATTCCAGTAAGACCGTGGCGGCTATGAAATATGCAAAAAGCCGCGGCGCGGAGACCATCGGCATTACCGACTGCGAGGCATCTCCGCTGTACGGCGTTTCCGATGTGAACCTGTATGCAAAAAGCGATATGGTTTCTTTCATTGACTCTCTGGTTGCGCCTATGAGTCTGCTCAATGCGCTGCTGGCTGAAATCGGTTTCCGTTCCCGCGAAAATATTTCGGAAACCTTCCGCCGTCTGGAAGATGTGTGGAGTGAATACGCGGTGTTCCTGACCGATGACCAGTGATGTAGTTGTGATCGGCGGCGGTCCTGCCGGTATGATTGCCGCGGCGACCGCCGCGGAGCGGGGACTGGACGTGATTTTGTTGGAGCCGAACCGGTTTCTGGGGCGCAAGCTGCGGATTACCGGCAAGGGTCGGTGCAACGTGACCAACGATTGCGACGGAAAAACCGTGATGGCCAATATCCCCGGCGGCGCAAAGTTTTTGTACAGCGCACTGAACCGCTTTTCCCCGGCGGATACCATGCAGATGTTTGAAAATCTGGGAGTGCCGCTGAAAACGGAGCGGGGCAATCGCGTGTTTCCCGTGTCCGATCAATCCCAGGATATTATCGACGGCTTGGTGCGCTATCTGAATCAGACCGGCGTGCGGGTGGTCCATGAGGCGGCATTGGAAATCAAAACAGAAGAGGGCGTCGTGACCGGGGTTATCACCCGGAACGGTACCATTGCCTGCCGGAATGCAGTGGTGTGTACCGGCGGCTTGTCATATCCTGCAACGGGCTCCACCGGGGCGGGATTTCAATTTGCCCGGGCGGCGGGACATACGGTGCGGCATTGCCGTCCGTCTTTGGTACCGCTGGAATCTCCGGACGAATACTGCGCCGAAATGCAGGGCTTTTCTCTGAAAAATGTGACCTTGTCCGCCTTTGAAGACGACAAGCTTGTGTATAAAGAGCTGGGGGAAATGATGTTCACCCACTTCGGCGTAACCGGACCGTTGGTGCTGTCTGCCAGCGCCCATTTCCGAAATATGGGCACGGCGGAATATCGGTTGGAAATCGACCTGAAACCGGCGTTGGACGAGGAAAAGCTGGATGCCCGGATTCTGCGGGATTTTGAAGAGCAGAAGAACAAGGAATTCAAAAATGCGTTGGGCGGATTGGCCGGACGGACCATGATTCCCGTACTGGTGGAACTTTCCGGCATCGACCCGGAAACCAAGGTCCATTCCATCACCCGGGAGCAGCGGCATCAGCTGGTGCATCTGTTCAAGCATTTCCCGGTGCGGGTTTCCGGAACCCGACCCTTTGAAGAGGCCATAGTCACCGCCGGCGGTGTGGCTCTGGAGGAAATCAACCCCAGAACCATGGAGTCCAAATTGGTGGAGGGCCTTTATTTTGCCGGTGAGGTATTGAACCTGGACGCTTATACCGGCGGATTTAATTTGCAGATTGCCTGGTCTACGGGATACGTGGCGGGCAATTCCGTGCAGTAAGGAGAACCTATGAAACGATTTTCAGTGGCCATCGACGGGCCGGCCGGTGCGGGCAAATCCACATTGGCAAAAGCAGCGGCGGCGCGTCTGGGCTTTGTGTATGTAGACACCGGCGCCATTTACCGGACTGTGGGTCTGGCTGCCCGGAACGCAGGGGTGGATAAGGCGGACAGTGAGGGCATTAAGGCGCTGCTGACCAGCTTGCAGGTGGATATTCGGTACGAAAACGGCGTGCAGAAAATGTATCTGAACGGCGGGGACGTAACGGGAGAGATTCGCTCCCCGGAAATTTCCGCTTATGCCTCTTATGTTTCTGCAATTCCGGAGGTGCGGGCATTTCTGATGGAAATGCAGCGCCGTCTGGCCCGGGAGCATGACGTGATTATGGACGGCCGGGACATCGGCACCGTGGTGCTGCCGGAGGCTGGTTTGAAAATTTTTCTGACAGCCAGTGCGGAAAAACGGGCAATGCGCCGATTCCGGGAGCTGCAGGAGAAAAATCCAGCCATTACCTTTGAAGAGGTTCTGTCGGATATGACTGCAAGAGACGCGAAGGATTCCCAGCGGGAAACGGCGCCGTTGAAAGCGGCGGAGGACGCGGTTCTGGTGGATACCAGCGACTTGGGTCTGGAGGAAAGCGTGGAACTGATTGTAAATATGATTGCCCGGCAGCGGGAGACAACGGAGGCACAGGAATGAGCGATGTACTGGGAAAAGGCGATGCGTATTACCGGACGTGGGTAAAACGTCTGGCGCCGGTGGCATTCTTTCTGTTCCCCACGGATATTTCCGGCTTGGAAAATCTGCCGGAGGGCCCGGCAATTATCTGCGCCAACCACTCCAACAACGTGGACCCGGTGCTGATTGCCGCTGCGTTGGGACCGGAGCGCCATGTGCATTTCATGGCAAAGCAGGAATTGATGGGCAAGCCCATTCTGGGCAAGTTTTTGGATAATCTGGGCTCATTCGGCGTAGAGCGGGGGAGCAGCTCGGACATTGCCGCCATTCGGAACGTGATGAAATGCATCAAGTCCGGGGATAAGGTGATGATTTTCCCGGAGGGCACCCGCGTGGCGGAGGACGGATTGGTGGACCCGAAAACCGGTGCGGTCCGTCTGGCAGCAAAATTGAAAGTGCCCATTGTTCCGGTGTTCATTTCCCGGAAGAAAAAGCCCTTTTGCCGGGCCAGACTGGTGATGGGCGAGCCGATGCCCGTGCCCGCCGGCACCCATGAGGAGTATGAGGCATTTGCCGAGCACCTGATGGAGCATATTACGGAACTGGGGAAAGAAACAGTATGAAAGAAATCGTGTTGGCGGAATCTGCCGGATTCTGTTTCGGTGTGAACCGGAGCGTTTCCTTGGCGGAACAGATGCTGGACCAATATACGGAGTGCTACAGTCTGGGACAGCTGATTCACAACGATGACGTGGTGCGCCATTTTCAGGAGCGGGGTCTGCACGTGGTGAACACCCCGGAGGAGGTGCCGGAAGGCGCCCCGGTGATTATCCGGGCGCACGGTGTGTCCAAAGATGTGAAGCAGCGGCTGCAGGCGCGGACGGAACATGTGGTGGATTCCACTTGTCCGAAGGTGCTGCGGATTCATAAGCTGGCAGCCGAGGCCGGTGCCGAGGGCCGTCAGGTGGTGGTCATCGGAACCCGGACGCACCCGGAGGTCATTGCCATTTGCGGCTGGTGCGAAGGGGCAGAGGTGTTCGAAAATGCCGATGAACTGGAAAAGTATCTGGCGGAGCACCCGGATTTTGCACAGAAACCGATCACAATGGTCATTCAGACCACCCAGACCCGGAAGAATTTTGAAGACTGTGAAAAAAAGTTAAAAAAAGAGTGTACAAACCTCAAAATATTTGATACAATATGCGAGGCTACATCTACGAGACAATCTGAGGCAATCAAACTTGCAACGGATTGTGATGCCATGGTAGTCATTGGCGGAAAGAAAAGCGCGAACAGTGTGCACCTTGCCGATTTGTGCAGGGAGCATTGCCGGAACGTGCAGTTTATTGAGAACTGCGGCGAACTGGATTTGGATTGTTTGCGTCCGGCGAACAAAGTCGGTATGACCGCCGGTGCCTCGGCACCCTCGTGGATCATTAAGGAGGTAAAACAAACGATGACAGACGAAATCAAAAACGAAGAAACCGCAGCAGGCGAAGTGACCGCTGAAAAGAGTTTCGAAGAGCTGCTGGAGGAATCTTTTAAGACCATTTACAATGGTGATAAAGTTACCGGCGAAGTCGTAGCAATCACACCCACCGAAGTGAATGTGGATCTGGGTATGAAGTACTCCGGATTTATCCCCACGACGGAATTCACGGATGAGACCGGTGCAAAGATTGAGGACTGTGTCAAAGTCGGCGACAAGATCGAAGCTGTCGTCGTCCGTGTGAACGATGTGGAAGGCACTGTGCAGCTGTCCAAGAAACGTCTGGACGCAGCAAAGAGCTGGGAGACCATTGTTGCTGCTGCTGAAAGCGGCGAAGTTCTGGAAGGCGTGGTCACCGAGACCAATAAGGGCGGCATTGTTGTTTCCGTGAAGGGCAACCGCGTGTTCGTTCCTGCATCTCAGACCGGCCTGCCCCGGGAGGCTGACATGAACACCATGGTGAAGCAGACCGTGCGTCTGAAAATCACCGAGGTGAAGGGCCGCCGTGTTGTCGGCTCCATCCGCGCTGTGCTGCGTGATGAGCGCCGCGCTGCTGCTGAGAAGGTTTGGGAAGAAATCGAAGTCGGTAAGCACTACGAAGGCGTTGTGAAATCCATTTCTTCTTACGGTGTGTTTGTGGACATCGGCGGTGTGGACGGCATGGTTCACGTTTCCGAGCTGGCTTGGGGCCGCGTCCGCAACCCGGCAGACGTTGTCTCCGTGGGCGAGAAGATGGACGTTTACGTCATCAGCTTTGACAAAGAGGCTAAGAAGATCTCTCTGGGTCACAAGGATCCCAACGGCAACCCCTGGACCAAGTTCACCGAGACTTATCAGGAAGGCGACGTTGCTAAGGTCAAAATCGTAAAGCTGATGGACTTCGGCGCATTTGCAGAAGTTCTGCCCGGCGTTGACGGTCTGATTCACATTTCTCAGATCGCTGACCGCCGCATCGGCAAGCCCGGCGACGTGCTGACCGTGGGCGAAGAAGTGGATGCAAAGATCACTGCAATCGATGACGAGAAGCAGAAGATCTCCCTGTCTATCCGCGCTCTGCTGAACGACCGCGATGACGAGGACGAGGAGTAATCCTTTGTCAATCTGACAAAACATAAAAGAGGTTCGATTTTTTCGAACCTCTTTTTCTTTTATCCGGCGATTGTAAAAAAACAGAAAACTTGAGGAAATCCGCGTTGACCTAAGAAAATGGGAGTGCTATAATTTATGCCTAAAAATTGATGTATTTGCGGGTGTAGGGAGGAATCGAACGTGTCGGTCATCGACAGTCGGACAGAAGAAAATACACAGCTATCCTCGGAAGAGCAGCTGAGTACGCTGCGGGAAATTTTACAGCAGGAAGAGACGGTTCGGGAGGCATTTGCCCGGGAACAACGATATCTGGAGATGCTTTGTTGGGACTATACGGCGGTGTATATTCTCAATTTGGAAACCGGGATTGCGGAAACGCTGAAACTGGAGGGTACTACCAATAGCGCCAATGTCATGACCTGGCTGCAGGGAAAACACTTCGAGTTTGCCGCGGATATGAAACGGTACTGCGACCGGTATGTGGTTCCGGAGGATCGGACGGAATTTTGGAACCGCATGAGTTTGGAAAGTCTGCGGAGAATCATGTCTGTGCAGGAGCGGATGCAGTTCCGGTACCAGAGCTTTCCCAATGAGGCGGGGCACAAATTTTTTGAGGTGCAAGTCAGCCGCATGGAGGATTTGCAGGGAACACAGTCGGTTCTGATTGGATTCCGGCACATTGACGAATTGGTGCAGGAAGAACGGACGCAGCAGGCAAAGCTGAAAGAGGCATTGGCTGCCGCGGAGCTGAATAATGAAATCATTTCCGCAATCAGCAAAATTTACGTCTCGATTTTCCGCATTGACCTGACGCAGGATTTCTATGAGGAAGTTTCCAGTGACAGCGAGATTCGCCGTCTGACCGGATTGCAGGGGAAAGCCTCTACCCGTATGGTGGAAATCTGCGATACATTTGTTGCGCCGGAGTATCATGACCGGGTGCTGCACTTTTTCCGGTTGGATACGCTGCCGGAGCGCTTGAAAACCGATGATACCACAGCCATTGAATATCTTGCCAAGGACGGAAACTGGCATCTGGCAAGATTTATTGTGAAAAAACGGAATATAGCCGGAGAGGTAACCCACGTGCTGTATGTGACCCGCATGATTAGCGATGAGAAACGGCGGGAACGGAACTGGATTTCCATTGCGGAGGAGGCAAGTCAAGCCAGTCAGGCGAAAACGGACTTCCTTTCCCGCATGGCGCATGATATTCGCACTCCCATGAATGCGGTGATTGGCTTTACGCAGCTGATGCGGGAGCACGTGAATGAGCCGGAAGTCATTCTGAAACAGTTGGACAAGCTGGATACTGCGGAGCGGTATTTGCAGCAGATTGTCAACGATGTGTTGGACTTGACCCGCATTGAAAGCGGTCAGTTGAAACTTGAGGCGAAACCGACGTCGGTGACCCGGATATTCCATGAATATACCGATGATATCGGTGTGGGCGACCCCGGCCAGAATCTGAATTTTGATTGCAGGATTCATGATATCTACCATGACTGCGTGATGGTGGATGAACTGCGGATTCGGCAGATTTATATGAATCTGCTGTCCAATGCGGTGAAATATACGCCGGATGGGGGCACAATTACTATTGAGATGTACGAAGAGGAGATTCCGGACAGCCGGAACGTGCGTCTGATTTCCGTTGTGCAGGATACAGGCATCGGCATGACCGAGGCATATATGCAGGAGATGTTCCAGCAGTTTTCCCGCGCGGTGGATACCCGGGTGAATAAAGTCCGGGGCAGCGGTCTGGGCTTGGCCATTGTGCGGCAGTTGGTGGATAAAATGGGCGGCACCATTGATGTGCAGAGCAAGCTGGGTGAGGGAACCCGATTCCAGGTGACTGTGGAGGTGCCGTATACGGATGGCTGCTGCAAGGGCAAACCGGTATTGCCGGAGGACAATGCAGAGACGGTGTGCAGCGGTATGCACTTGCTGGTGGCCGAGGACAACGACCTGAACTATGAGGTGGTGTCCGAGCTGCTGGCAATGTACCATGTTTCCAGCGAGCGGGCCGAGGACGGTTCCGTGTGCGTGGAAAAATATCAGGCGGACCCAAAGGCGTACGATGCCATTCTGATGGATATGCAGATGCCGGTGATGGACGGCTTGCAGGCGGCGACCACCATTCGCAATCTGGAAAGCAGCGGCACGGGGAGAATTCCCATCGTTGCCATGACAGCCAATGCCTTTGAGGACGATGTCCGGCGGTGCGTTGCAGCCGGTATGGACGAGCATTTGTCAAAGCCGGTGGACATTCACAAATTGCTGCAGGCTTTGGCGCGGCATGATAACCGCCGGTGAACGCAGTCAATATACGGCAAAAAGACAGGCGAGCGCCTGTCTTTTGCTGTTTTAATCCGCCCGATGAATCTCCACGACGGAAACTTCAAAGGCTGTTTTTTCTACGGCTGCGCCCTCAATCACCTTGACGTATTGCCGGCTTTGCACTCGTCCGGTGAGGGAGACCACCGTGCCCACCGGCCATTGAGCGGTTTCCTTGGCTTTGATGCCCCATGCAATGCAGGGCAGATAGTCGCTGCGCCCATAGTGCCGATTCACTGCCAGCATGAAATCGCAGATTTCCCGCCCCATGGGGGTGGTGCGGAGATTGGGCAGCTTGCAGAGGGTGCCCCGGAGGGCAACCGAATTGGTGTCTGCGCCGTCGGCAGGCAGCAGGGAATGGGCAAACACTGTAATGACCAGTTTGGAGCCCTCGCTGTGCTTGTTGTTGAAACTGCGCAGTTCTCCGGAAACTTGCAGCCGCTGCCCGGGGATAATGGCTGCGGAAGACAGCAGATGCTCCCGGACAATGACATTCAGGGTGTCTGCTGTGCCGGATAGGCGATGAATGGTCAGGGGAAAACGGTAAAAGCGTTCTCCTCGGCTTTCATGGGAAAAGACGGCATCGGTTTCCGCCGTACCGCAAAGCTCCACGAGATTGGTTCGAGTTTGTTCCTCCATATTGCACCTCCGGCTGCCGGGACAGAGCAGCGGCTCTGTCGGTTCATTCTGTGTCATTCTATTCCCCGATGAGACCGGTTATGCCGGCAGAAAAAGCTACTTGCCAGAGGACTGTGTTCCGGGTATAATGAAGGTACTTTATGTGAAGGACGTGTTTGAATGGAACTGAAAGAAATTCTCGCCCGGTGCGACCATACCCTGCTGCGGGTGGACGCAACGCAGGCTGAAATTCAGAAACTGTGTGACGAGGGTATTCAGTACGGCTGCGCCAGCGTTTGCATTCCGCCCTGCCATGTGGCGGGCGCAAAACGCTATGTGGGCGACAAACTGCCCATCTGCACCGTGATTGGTTTCCCCAATGGCTATATGACCACCGCCGCAAAGGCTTTTGAGGCTGCCGACGCTGTGCGCAACGGCGCGGACGAGATTGATATGGTCATCAATCTGGCCATGGTGAAGGACCGCTGCTGGGACGAAGTCGCCGCTGACATTGCCGCCGTGCGGGAAAGCACTCAGGGCAAAGTGCTGAAGGTGATTATCGAGACCTGCCTGCTGACCGATGAGGAGAAAATCCGTCTGTGCCAGATTGTTTCCGATTCCGGCGCAGATTACATCAAGACCTCCACCGGTTTCTCCACCGGCGGCGCAACCCGGGAAGATGTGGAACTGCTGCGGAAAAACAGCGCAGACCATTTGAAAGTCAAGGCTGCCGGCGGCATTAAAACGCTGGAAGACGCAGAGGACATGATTCGTCTGGGCGCAGACCGTTTGGGCACCAGCCGTATTGTGAAGATTGCCTCCACCATGGAGCTGCACTAAGCAAGAATATGATGTAAGGCTCTGGAAATCCAGACAGCCGGGACAGAGATACCCAGCCATACCAAAGCGAAGGTTGGGCAAATCTGCCCCAGCAAATTCAAGGGCTCCCGGCTATAATCCCAGACCTGCCAGTCCAAACAGAGATTCACCAGAATTCCGGTGCAGAATTCTGCGGCGGTAATGCCCGCTGCGGAAAGCAGACAGCATTTTTCCGTGGAAAGCCCGGAGTAGTTGGCAAGCCAGTAGATGATGCAGACGCAAATGCCGCCCAGCAGGAGCATGGACCAATGGGTCCAGCGGCGCCAAAGCAATTCCAGCGCGCCGTAGCTTACGGCACCGGTGCAGTACACAGCGAAGATTTCCGGCAGAGACAAGTTTCGTCGGCCCCTTTCCTTGCAATACTGGTACTATGCCCGGAAACCGGAAAAATAAAAGGAAATCTGAAAAAATCTCTTGACATTCCTATGGAGAACTGGTATGATACATAGGCTAAAAGGAAGAAGGAACTGTCCTCACCCGGCAACAAAAGGTTCGATCGGGTCAATAAATGCCAACAGCCCCGGGCTCGTTGGGTGTTTATGCGTGGATCAGTTCGATCTGCGTTTTTTTATTTTTTGGAGGTGTTGAATCATCGCAGCAACTGTGAATCAGATCAATGAAGAGATTCAGGAAAAGGAAGTGCGCCTGATCGGCGAAGACGGCGAACAGTTGGGACTGATGTCTTCTGAAGAAGCCCTGCGGATTGCGGAAGAAAAAGACCTGGATCTTGTGATGATTTCTCCGGCAGCAAAACCCCCGGTTTGCAAGGTCATGGATTACGGTAAATTCCGGTTCGAGCAGAGCAAACGGGAAAAGGAAGCAAAGAAAAACCAGCGCGTGATGGACGTGAAGGAAATTCGTATGTCTCCCGGCATCGGCGAGAACGATTTCAACACGAAACTGAAAAACGGTCAGAAGTTCCTGACTGACGGCGACCGTGTGAAGGTAACCGTCCGTTTCCGCGGAAGAGAGATGGCTCACACCAGTATCGGCGAAACCCTGCTGCGTGATTATGCCAGAAAGTGCTCCGAGATTGCAAACATGGATAAGGAACCGAAGCTGGAAGGCAGAAATATGTCCTTGTTCCTGTCTCCCAAATCTCAGAGTCAGCTGAAAAAAGAACAAAAAGCCAAAAAGCAGAGCGAAGAAACCGCTGCTGCAGATTCGGCCAATGAAACGGTTGAATAAATAAGGAAGGAGTAATTATCATGCCCAAGCTGAAAACACATTCCGGTGCTAAAAAAAGATTTAACACCACTAAGAGCGGTAAAGTAAAACGCGCTCATGCTTACAAGAGCCACATCCTGAACAAGAAGGATACCAAGCGTTGCCGCAGACTGCGTTCCGGTGCTTACGCTGACGTGACCAACGAAGCAACCATTAAGAAAATGATTCCGTACAAATAATTAGGGAGGACTTTAAGAAATGGCAAGAGTTAAAGGCGCAATGATGACGCGCAAGAGAAGAAATAAAGTCCTGGGTCTGGCTAAGGGATACTGGGGCAACAAATCCCGCCACTACAAGATGGCAAACGAGCAGGTAATGAAATCCGGCCGTTATGCTTATGTTGGCCGCAAGCAGAAGAAGAGAGATTACCGTCAGCTGTGGATCACCCGTATCAGCGCTGGTGCTAAGGCAAACGGCATGAACTACTCTACCTTCATGCACGGTCTGAAACTGGCTGGCATCGACATGAACCGTAAGATGCTGTCCGAGACCGCTATCCACGATCCCGAAGTCTTCACCGCTCTGTGTGAGACTGCAAAGAAGGCTCTGAACTGAGTTTACATCATCCCAGACGTTTGATACAAGCGTCTGGGATTTTTGTATATCCACATCAACATAGATTTCCCCGGAGACGGAGAAGGAAAGAAAGGAAATAAGAATATGGTAACAATTGACTTCACCGGAAAAAACTACATTGTCACCGGCGGTGCAGGCAGCATCGGCCGTGCCATTGTGGAAACGGTTGTGGCTTGCGGCGGCCGGGTCTGCGCCATCGACATTGACCGGACTACGTTGGAAGAGATGAGCAAACAGCTGCCTGCGGACCTGTATTGCTATCGGGTGGTGGATTTGTCATCAACCGACGCCATTCGCAAGAATTTTGCGGAAATCATTGCGGAATTCGGTCAGCTCCACGGTTTGGTAAACTGCGTGGGTGTGCTGAGCACCAAGCTGTTTGAGGAAATTTCTCAAGAGGAGTGGAACAAGATTATCGGCATCAATCTGACCGGTGTGTTTGCTGCCATTCAGTCTGTATTTACCCACATGAAAGCCAATCGCTACGGCCGCATTGTAAACGTTTCCTCTGTGGCAGGCAAGGTCGGCGGCGGTCTGATGGGCCGGGGCGCTTATGCCACCAGTAAAGCCGGCGTAAACGGTCTGACCAAGGTTGTGGCAAAAGAAGGCGGCCCGTTCAACGTTTGCTGCAATACGGTCTGCCCCGGTTGGACCGACAGCCGTATGATTAACGATTTGGTGGACGAGGCAAACTACAATCGTCTGAAGGGCATGGTTTCCATGGCGCGCCCGGCATCGGCACAAGAGGCTGCATGGCCGGTGGTGTTCTATCTGAGCGATTTGGCATCGTTTGTCAACGGCGAAATCAGCGACGTAGACGGCGGTCTGACCTATGACGGCTGATTCCTTTTTATAAAATCAATGATCCCCCGTATGCTGCAAAGTGTACGGGGGAGCATTTTTTTGCGCGGGAAAAGGATTTGTACAATTCCGGCGCACTGTCGGAATTTCGGACAGTGCCGCGGTTTTGTCCATTCTATCCGGAAATTTTACTGCTACAATGAAATGATAGAAACGCCCGTGCTGTGATTCGGAATTTCACCGGTGTTGCCGGGCAGAATGAATCTCAGCAGACTGCGTTGGCGGAGGAGGTGTTCCTATGCAGGATTCCCACAAAAAGACAGAAACCGGTGCAAAAGTTGTGTTGGTGCTGATTTGGCTGACGTTCATCGGCGTGGTCTTTTATTTCCGCGACCGCATTACGGTGGAAACCATCATGGCATATCAGCCAAAGAATTTGTTTTTGGCTGCCGTGGCTATGGTGGGTGTGTTTGCGCTGAAAGGCGTCAGCATTGTGATTTATTCCGGCTTGCTGTATACGGTAACCGGTTTGCTGTTTCCGGCGCCTTTGGCAATTCTGGTGAACATGCTGGGCAGTTTCGCCATGGTGTCCATTCCGTATTGGATTGGACGGAAAACCGGCAGCGGAACGGCGCAGTACATTGTGGCGAAGTATCCGAAAGCGGCAGCCATTCAGAAACTGCGGTCGGATAATGATTTTCTGTTCGGATTTCTGGTGCGCATTATTGGCCATTTGCCCAGTGATATTGTGAGCGTTTACATGGGCGCCATCGGCATGCCTTACGGCGCTTATATAGCGGGCAGTATGATGGGAATGCTGCCCCACATGATTACCTTCCCGCTGATTGGCGGAAGTATTCGGGATTGGCATGCCCCGGTGTTCTGGATTGCCCTGTGCGGCGAGGCGGTTTATGTTGCGGGCTCGGTGCTGTTGTGCCGGAATTACCGGAAACGACACAGTGCATAAAGGAAAAACGGTACCGGAAAATTTCGGTACCGCTTGATTTTTTGGGGTTATTCCGGGTCTACGGGAATCTGAATCACTTCCCGCTTTTGACGAATGGCATAAATCAGCGTATTCATGGTGCCTCCGGGCAGACCGTTGAACGCGGCAATCAGTACGGAGGAGTTGTCCACCATATACTGATTGCGTTTGTGCATGCAATCCGGGGTGTAGTGCTCGCTGACCAGCGTGTGAAAATCGCTTTGGTCCATCAGATTCTGCCACCGCCGTTTCAGCTCCGGCGGCCAATGGGCGGCCTGCTCCCGATAGGGCACGGCTGCCTCCAAGGTGATGTCCGGGTGGAGCTGCCGCAGCTGCAGCACTGCCTCTCCGAAATACAAATCGCCGCCGTTGGCCATACCGCAGATAAAATGGCGGACACCGGAGGCATACACCGCGTCCACAGCGTCATACAGTTTCTGTTTCAACAGCAGACATCTGGGGTCCTGCTCATTGAATTTCCAGGGCAGCTTGTTGGCACGATGCCCCGTAAAGCAGCAGGTTGTTTGAATTTCCGGCACAGCGTCCCCTCCTTTCCGCGATGCAGAACGCACTGAATGATGATATTATATAATTTTCATTCAGGTATTGCAATTTTAAAATTTCGGTTTATAATATTAAATAACAATTAACAACTGAATCGTTGTCTTCAGGGCAGGGTGTAATTCCCGACCGGCGGTAAAGTCCGCGCGCCAATCCAATGGCATGAACCGGTGAAATTCCGGTACCGACAGTTGCACGGTTTGTGCGCCGCATTGTAGAAACAGTGTGGAGAGTCTGGATGAGAGAAGATTTGCTGTGATGTCATAGCGCCTGAGACAATGTACTCAGGCGTTTTTTATGCTCCCCGCTGCGGGAAAATATTGCAAAAGGTGGAAAAGAGAAATGAACGAATTCATCCAATCTGTAAAAGACAATGCCAGCTTTCTGCTGGTATGTCTGCTGGTTTTTCTGGCGCTGTTTGCCATTGCGGCACTGATTCAGAAGTATTGCCTGAAAACCGTAAAAGAAGTCAGCAAAGCCCGCCGGGTGTCCTACATTGCCATGTTCTCCGTGTTGGCAGCGGTGCTGATGTTCTTGGAAATCCCGCTGTTCTTCGCCCCCAGCTTTTATGAAATCGACTTCAGCGAAGTGCCCGTGCTGATTTGCACCTTCTATCTGGGACCGGTTGCCGGTGTGACCGCGGAAATGGTGAAGGTCATTCTGAAGATTCTGCTGAAGGGTACCACAACCGCTTATGTGGGCGACTTTGCAAACTTTGTGGTGGGCTGCTCCTTTGTGCTGCCGGCCTCCATTGTGTATCATCTGAAGAAGTCCAAGGGCACCGCCATCGGCGGTATGGCACTGGGTACCATCTGCATGACCATTTTCGGCAGCTTGTTCAACGCAGTGTATCTGCTGCCGAAGTTCGCACAGCTGTTCGGCATGCCTCTGGACGCCATCATCGCCATGGGTACGCAGGTCAACGGTGCCATCAACAGCGTGTCTACGCTGGTTCTCTTTGCCGTGGTGCCTTTTAACCTGGTAAAGGGTGTGTTGGTATCCGTCATCACCTACTTGCTGTACAAGCGGGTAGAAAAGCTGCTGGTGGTCCACGACAAGTCCTATTGAAATCCAATATGAATTTTCCGAAAGGGGCGCACAGAATTTCTGTGCGCCCCTTTGCGGTACAAACCAATCAAAAAGCGGGGATTGATTATTTTTTCCGATTAGACAGCAGGAGAAAATAATGTCATACTATGATTAGATAGAAAGCTTTTTTGCATCCGGCGTAGAAGATGCAGCCGAATCGGGAAAGAAGATTTATTGTTTTATCGTAACTGTTCCAATACAAAATGTTGTGAAAGGAGAATCCTTATGAAAAAAATGGGTTGTATATTCATTTTGATTTTGGTAATTTTCGTAATTGCCAGAGCAGCATGCTTGGTTCAGCCGGAAAAAGACGATTCATTTGAGGAGAAACACCATTGGGTATTGGATACGGACGAAAACGGAAAGAAAATTTTGAGAGATACACTCAGTGACAAAACGATAGTGGAGGCTTGGCAATTTGATGAAACGGGAAAGGCGATTCCCGTGGATATGGAAGAACTTCTGGAAATGCAGCGTCAAGCTGAGGAGAACGGGAATGAATAGAAAATACCATGAGCAAAACAGCACCGTATCGATTGAGATACGGTGCTGCTTGTATTTTAGAGAATGGTACCGCCGCCGATGACGGTGTCGCCGTCATACAGCACAACGGCTTGCCCCCGGCAGATGGCGCGTTGGGGCTCGTCAAATTCCACGTGGACCGTATCCGGTCCGGTGGGGGTGATGGTGGCGGGCTGCTCGGTGTGCTTGTACCGAATTTTTGCCTTGGCGCGAATGGGTCCGTCCGGGCAATCGAAAGCACTCCAATTGAAGTCCCGGGCGTCCAGACTTTTGGAGAACAGGTCCTCGTTTTTGGAGAGAATGACCCGATTGTGCTCCATGTCCTTATCTTTCACATACATGGGGCAGGGGAGCGCCAGACCCAGACCCTTTCGCTGACCGATGGTGTAGCGGATAATGCCCTTGTGCTCGCCCAGAACCTTTCCCTGCTCGTCCACAAATTCCCCGTTGGGGTAATCGTGGCCGGTATAATGCTCCATGAACCGGGCATAATCGCCGTCGGGAACAAAACAGATGTCCTGACTATCGTGCTTGTGGGCGTTCAGAAATCCCTGCTCCTCGGCAATTCGCCGGGCGTCGGTTTTTGCCATGCCCCCCAAGGGAAACAGCGTCCGGGACAGCTGGGCTTGCGTCAGACCGTACAGCACATAGGACTGGTCCTTGCTGTCGTCCAAGCCTTTTTTCAGCAGATAACGGTCGCCGACCTGCTCGATGCGGGCATAGTGTCCGGTGACAACATAATCATATCCCAGCTCGTCCATGCGCTGGAAAATTTTACCGAATTTCAAATATTTATTGCAGTCAATGCAGGGGTTCGGGGTTTCGCCGTGTTCATAGGCATTGACGAACCGGTCAATGACGCAGGTGCGGAATTCCTCCGTGAAGTTGAAGACACGGTAGGGAATCCCCAATCGAAAGGCCACGCTGCGGGCGTCTTCCACATCGTCCAGAGAACAGCAGGTTTTTCCGGTCCGACCGATTTCCTCGTTGGTATACAGCTGCATGGTCATACCCATGCAATCATATCCGGCTTGCACGGATAAATACGCGGCAACGGAAGAGTCCACACCGCCGCTCATGGCAATCATTGCGCGTTTCATGAGAGTTCACCTCGTTTCAGATTCCCCGTCAGTATAATACACATTGAGAGAGATGACAAGAGTCATTCCCGTGGAAAAAGGCGCCGGATTGCTCCGACGCCTTACCGTTTTTCTTACAGAACCTTGGCCAGAAATTCCTGGGTCCGCGGCTGCTGCGGATGCTCGAAAATCTGTTCCGGGGTGCCTTCTTCCACGATTTTGCCGCTGGCCATGAAAATGACGCGGTCGGCAACCTCTTTTGCAAAGCCCATTTCGTGGGTGACCACCACCATGGTCATGCCGTCTCGGGCAAGCTCTTTCATAACTTCCAGCACTTCGCCCACCATTTCCGGGTCCAGTGCGGAAGTGGGCTCGTCAAACAGCATCACTTCCGGGTCCATGCACAGAGCACGGACAATGGCCACACGCTGTTTCTGACCGCCGGACAGCTGACTGGGATAGTCATTGGCCCGGTCGCCCAGACCCACGCGCTCCAACAGCTTTTGTGCCTGCGCCTCAGCCTCTTCCTTGCTCTTGCCCAGCAGCTTGATGGGTGCAAGGGTCATATTTTTCAGAATGGTCATGTGGGGGAACAGATTGAAGTGCTGAAACACCATGCCCATTTTCTGACGGTGGAGGTTGATGTTGCTTTTTTTATCGGTGATGTCTTCGCCCTCAAAGAAAATCTGACCGGCGGTGGGCACCTCCAGCAGATTCAAGCAGCGGAGGAAGGTGGATTTACCGGAACCGGAGGGACCGATGACCACAACCACTTCGCCTCTGTGAATTTCCGCGTCGACGCCGTCCAGTGCCTTGATGGCGCCGCCGTTATAGTACTTTTGCAGGCCGATGGCCTGAATCATGGTTTCACCGCTCACTGTTTCTCAACTTCCTTTCCAGTTTTCCTACCATAAAGGTGAAGAACATCACCAGTGCCAGATAAATCAGCGCCACAGCGAACAGCGGCAGGAAGGGGGAATAGGTTGCGGCGCGGATAATGTTGCCGCCCATGGTCAGGTCGCGCACGGTGACGTAACCGGCAACGGAGGTCTCTTTCAGCAGAGAAATGAACTCGTTGGCCAATGTGGGCAGAACGTTTTTGAATGCCTGGGGAATGATGATATACCGCATGGTCTGCACGTAGTTAAAGCCCAGAGAACGGCCGGCCTCAAACTGACCGGGGTCAATGGACATAATGCCGGAACGGAAGATTTCGGCCACGTAAGCGCCGGAGTTGATACCGAATGCCAGCGTTGCCACACCCACGCCGTTACGGGAAGATGCAAAAATAATGTAATAGGTAATCATCAGCTGCACCACCACGGGGGTTCCGCGGATCACGGTCAGATACAGCTTGCAGATTGCATTCAGCAGGGAAAGCAGAAATTTTCCGGGACCGGGCCGCATCTCATCGTGCACCTTGTCATAAGAGGAACGGACGGTTGCAACCACGATGCCGATGACGATACCCAGCAGCACGGCAAAAAACGTAATCTTCAGTGTATTGGCCAGACCGCTTGTCAGATAGCGCCACCGATCATCTTTAATAAAGTTCAGATAGAAATCCCGCTGAAAATCGCTAAACGATGCATACAAGGGAAGTCGCCTCCTGTTTTCGTAATGTTTTCAAAAATAAGAAAAGATAGGGACGGAACTTCCGTCCCTATCAGGGATTCGTTTCAGAGAATCAATCAACCGTTGTTGGCCTCCACAAAAGCCTGAGCGGGCTGACTGTCGATGACAACGCAGTCAATCTTGCCGGTCAGCAGAGCCTGAATAGCGTCAGCGCCCTTGTTGAACTTTGCAACGCGGTCTTCGGTGATGCCGCCGTTGTCATAGCTGTCGGACAGGTAGATATCACTGGTGGTACCCTGCTGCACACCTGCTACGTACTCTGCATCGGGATCCAGCAAATCGTCCACAGTGGTGATGGGGGAATCTTCCGTTACAATGACAGACAGAATGCCGTTTGCGTAGGACTTGGAGAAGTTCACGGATTCCTCACGGTCGGGGGTCACGGTCATGCCTGCCATGCCGATGTCAGCCTTGCCGGAAGTAACAGCGGGCAGGATTGCGTCGAAGTCCATGTCGTCAATGACCAACTTCATGTCCAGTTCGTCTGCAATGGCAGCAGCCATCTCGGGGTCGATGCCCACAACGGTGTCATTCTCGTAGTACTCGTAGGGAGGGAAGAATGCGTTGGTTGCCATGTGCAGCTCTTCCTTGCCTTCCACGTCCTGCTGGAACTGCAGGTCATTGGGAACATCGGAGATGTACTTGTCAATAATTGCCTGAGTAGTACCGTTCTCCTGCAGAGTGTCCAGAGCGGCGTTGACTTTGTCCAGCAGCTCGGTGTTCTCTTTTGCAATGCAGATTGCATAACTTTCATTGGTGTATTCGGTGTCCAGAATCTTCAGCTTCGTGCTGCCGGTCTGTGCATCGGAACCATCCTGAGTGCTGCCGCATGCTGCCAGGGAGCAACCCATGGCCAAAGCAAGGAGCAGAGAAAGAAACTTTTTCATTTTATGTACCTCCTAAAAAAATCATCGATTTTTGCGTTCCGCCTCAATCGATGAAGAGATATTAACACCATACACCGGAAATGTCAATGATTTATTCAAAAAAACAGGAAGAATTATGAATAAATATACAGTTGCATGGGTTTTGCATGGAATGGGGAATAAAAAATTCTGCAGAAACATAATTTTTGCATCAATTGTTATTCCTTGACATAAAAAATGAACCATGATAGGATAAGCGAGAGGTGAAGACGATGATCGGCACAACATTAAAAGGGCTGCTGCAGGAGCGGGATATCAACGTCAACGAGTTGGCGCGGCAAACCGGAATTTCTGCGCAGACATTATATAGTATCATCAAACGGGACAACATGAAGGTGAACTTCGATGTGCTGCTGAAACTTTGCGAGGTACTGGACGTCCCGGTGGAAACCTTTTATGAAACGAAAGGATTCGTTTCGCCGGAAAAACAGATTCGTGATGCCCGGGAGTGGGATTTGGTGCGGGATTACCGTCAATTAGATGACCACGGCCGGAAATTGGTAGAGCTGGTGGTTGAGGCGGAGCGAAACCGGGTGGAGCAGAGTCAGGGGATGGAAAGCGAACCGGAAGAACCGAAGAAAAAGGTGATTCCGCTGTATCTGACCCCGGCGGCTGCGGGTTTGGCCTCTCCGGCGTTCGGCGAGGATTACGATGACTATGAGGTGAATGCCGACACCAACGCAGACTTTGCCTTTCGGATTGCCGGCGACAGTATGGAGCCCTACATTCCCGACGGCTCTGTGCAGCTGGCAAAGCGGGGCGCCATCATTCGGGACGGCGATGTGGGGCTGTTCTTTGTGGACGGCGATATGAAATGCAAGCAGTATTGTCAGGATTACTACGGAAATGTGCATCTGTTTTCCCTGAATCGGAACCGTGCGGATATGGACGTAGACATTCCTGCCAGCGCGGGAATTATGCTGATGTGTTTCGGCAAGGTGCTGCTGCCCCAGTCGATTCCCCTGCCTTAAAGAATCAAAATAACCGGATTGAGGAAAAAAGATATGAGTGAATTTCAGAAACGCGCGGCCGCATTGGCGGCGGCAACCGTTTTATTGCTGAGCTTGGCGGCCTGCGAGAAAAAGCAGGAGGATAAGATTCAAGCAGAGACTCCGGATTTGGCGCAGAGCGGTCTGTATCAGCCGGAGCCGTCGGAAACCGAGGAGCCGGGAGCGGAAAAGCTTCCGGACACCATTACCATTTCTATGGTAGGCGACTGCACCTTGGCCTCCAGTCAGTATAACAATGACTTTGAGCGGGTGGTGGGCACGGATTACAGCTGGCCCTTTGCCGGGGTGAAAGATATTCTGGACGAAGACGATTTTACCATTGCCAATCTGGAGGGCAGTTTCTCCGATGAAAAGCTGACCGCCACCACAACCTTTTATTTCTGCGCTCCCGCGGATTACGCGAAGATTCTGACGGAGGGCAGCGTGGAATGCGCCACTATGGGCAACAACCACACGAAGGAATTCGGCAGCAAGGGCGTGGAAAATACCCAAGCAGCCTTGGACGCGGTGGGCGTTCCGTACATACTGGGCGGTTACGGCGATATTTATGATGTGCAGGGCATGAAATTGGGCGTGTTTGTCTCCAACTTCGGTCCCACCACCGGAGAAGTGACCAGCGGTGTGAAAAAGCTGAAATCCGACGGCGCAGATTTCATTATTGTATGTACCCATTGGGGCATTGAGGGCTCCTATCACCCCAACAGCAATCAGGTTTCCGTCGCCCATGCCGCCATTGATGCCGGCGCCGATGTGGTTTGCGGTACGCACCCCCATGTGCTCCAGAAAACGGAAACTTACGGCAACGGATACATATTGTATAGTTTGGGCAATTTCAGTTTCGGCGGAAATACCAATCCCCGGGATAAGGATTCCGTGATTGCCCAGCTGAAAATCAGCCGGAATGAGGACGGAACCTTCTCTTTGGCGGAAACGGAATTGATTCCCTGCTGCTTGAGCAGTAAGAGCGGGGGCAATAACTATCAGCCGATTCCCTATGAAAAGGATACGGAGGCTTATCAGCGCACCATGTCCAAGTTGGACGGAACCTTCAAAGGTCCGGATTTGGTGGTGGATTATTCCAGTCTCCATGGCGGTACGACGACCCCTGCACCGGAGACAGCACCCGAGGGCGGGAAATCTTCCGGCGGTCAAACCGGGGGAGAAACTTCCGGCGAGACCGGCGCGCCCGCCGGAGAAGAGGTCCCTGCCCCGGCTCCCGCACCGGAACCGGTACCGGACCCTGCCCCGGCTACGGAAAGTGCTCCGGCAGAATAAAGAAAACTGTTTATGGCGAAAATGCAGCTGCATTTTCGCCATATTTTACGGTTTGCACTTATTTCTGCTCAATGGCGCTGACGGGGCAATCCCGCATCGCCTCCATGGCACTGTCCGCGATGCCGCCGGAAACCGATTCCTCTGCGGCTTTTGAGACCCCATCCGGGGTCATGTGAAAAACTTCCGGGCAGACGCTGACGCACAAACCGCAGCCGATACAATCCTCATTGACGAAAAATTTCATGGATTTGGCTCCTTTCCGCTGGTTACAGCATGAAAAGTATGCTCCGTTCCTTGAAAATTATGCGAATTGCCGGGGAAAACCGGAATCACGGTTTACAAATCGTTCTGAAAGCTGTATAATACGGTATCAGTTACGAAATCCAACTTGTGGATCGATGAGAGTGTGTTCAGGAGGAAAAACCATGAAGTTTCAGGTTTTTACAGACGGCAGCGCCAATCTGCCGAAACAGCTGCTGGAATCGATTACGATTCTGCCCTGCAATTATCATGTGGGAGAGCAGCAGTATACCTATTTGGGAGATGTGGACAGCTTCGATGCCCATACGTATTATGAAGAGCTGCGCAACGGCAAGGAAGTCAAAACAACGCTTTTGAACTCTCAGCTGTTTATTTCCCATTTTACCCCCTTGCTGGAGCAGGGCATGGACGTATTGTACGTCGCTATGGCATCCGGCATCAGCGGAACCTATCAGGCAGCGAGAATTGCGGCGGAGGAGCTCATGGAGGAATTTCCCGGTCGGACGGTGCGCATCATTGACTCCAGAGGCTGCGGTTTCGGCAGCGGTCTGTTGGCGGTGCATGGGGCGGAAATGGCCCGCAGCGGCATGAGCGTTACTGAGGCGGGAGACATTCTGGACGAAGAAGTGCCCCATATGTGCCAGTATTTTACCGTGGACGATCTGAACTTTCTGAAACGCAGCGGCCGTGTGAGCGGCGCTACGGCGATGATTGCCAACGTGCTGAACATCAAGCCCATTCTGTACGGCACGGCGGACGGACATATCGTATCCTGCGCAAAATGCCGGGGTCGGAAAAAGGCCATTGAGTACCTTGCGGAGGAATATGCCAAAAAGGCGGTGGACCCCCAGAATCAGATTGTGGCCATTTCCCACGGAGATTGCTTGGAAGACGCACAGACATTGGCGGAAAAGGTCAATGCCATTGCCAAGCCGAAACAACTGATTATCTGCCCCCACGAGCCGTTTTCCGGCGCCCATGTGGGACCGGGCATGCTGGCATTGTTCTTCCACGGCACCGAGCGCTGAACCTCATGTTTTTTAGACACATTGGCTCCTTTGTATATAATTCATATACAAAGGGGCTTTTTGTCTATGTCAGAAGGTCAAATTGTGCTTGCAAAAGTTGTAAATAAACAATGAATGAACTGGATTTTTACACGTGTATATAATAAAATATAATAGGAATTTTGTTTTCTGAAATACGTGCCGGCAGCATGTCTTTGGACAGCGGCACTGCCGGCTTGGAGGAAATTTATGCGCAATATCTGGACCATTTTCAAAACCGATGTGAAGAATCTGAGCAAATGCTTTTTCGCAATGGTCGTTGTGCTGGCCATTTCTGTTTTGCCCAGTTTGTATGCTTGGCTGAACATTTACTCCAACTGGGACCCTTACGGCAATACGGGAAATATTTCTATTGCTGTGGCATCGTTGGACCAAGGCAGCACGGACCGGGACGGAAATTACGTCAACAAGGGAGAAGACGTGGTTGCCGACCTGCGGGAGGCGACGTCCATCAATTGGGTGATTGTGG
>CAKTAK010000006.1:0-67758 GCA_934527315.1 uncultured Oscillospiraceae bacterium | reverse complement strand
TCTCAATGTCAAGAACTTTTTTCGGAAGATTTTTCAAAGCACTACTTTGTTCTTCTCAAGCTCTTTCATTTGCCCTCTTTCGTGACCCGCCGTCTCGCGACAGCTTGACTATAATACTCCTTTGCACAGTAAAAGTCAAGCATTATTTTAAGATTTTTTTATTTTTCTTTTTCCACCGTTTTTCCACACGCCCGGGGCAATAAAAAACTGCGCAGAACCCATCGTTCTGCGCAGCGCATTTCTCTATTTATTATAATGTATCGGCATCACTTCAGACGCTTATCCAGACGCACGGTCAGCTTGGTGCCAACGGTCTGGAAAATCTGCACGATGACAATCAGCAGAATCACGGCAATCAGCATGGTCAGATACTTATACCGATAATAACCGTAGTTGATGGCAATCTGACCCAGACCGCCGCCGCCGATAATACCGCTCATAGCGGAGTAGCCCAGAATGGTGGTAATGGCAATGGTGAAGTTGGAAACCAGAGAGGGTACACTCTCCGGCAGCATCACCTTCCAGATGATTTGAAACGGTGTTGCACCCATAGACTGAGCCGCCTCGATAATATCCGGGTTCAGTTCCCGCAGGCTGCCCTCTACCAGACGCGCCACAAAGGGGAAAGCCGCCACCACCAAGGGCACAATCGTTGCAACGGTGCCTACACTGGTACCCACAATCAGCCGGGACAGCGGGAACACCATAATCATCAGAATCAAAAACGGAATGGAGCGCAGCAGGTTGATCACCACATTCAGCAGCCACATCACCGGTTTCGGCAGCGGACGAACACCGCCCACATCGCCGGCAACCAGCAATACGCCCAAAGGCAGGCCGATCACAACCGCCAGAGCCGTAGACAGCACGGTTACGTAAATCGTCTCCCAGATGGCAAAGGGAATCTCATTCTGCAGCACCTGCAGCGCCTGCGCCGCTGCCTCCGCTGTAAACATATTTCCAAACATCGTTTAAACCTCCTCAGCAATCACGTTGGGCACACTTTCCAGAAACGCCACAGCCTGCTCGACTTTTTCATGGCCGCCGGAAATACCCAACAGCATGCTGCCGTAGACCTTGCCCTCCAAACCACGGGTGGAGGCCGCCAGAATGTTGGCATAGATTCCTTTTTCCACCGCCATGGTTGCAATCAGCGGTTTGCCGGTGGCATCTGCCCCGTTGAACACCACGCGGACTCTGGATTCCACGTTGGGGTCGGAAACCAATTCGTCCTCACCGTTAGGGAACACCAATCTCCGTGCCGCCGCAGACTTCGGGCTGGAAAATACCGTACCCACCGCACCGCTTTCCGCCACGGTGCCACCGTCCAGAATGGTCACATGGTTGCAGATTTCCTCTACCACGCTCATCTGATGGGTAATTATAACCACGGTAATGCCCAGTTTTTGATTGATATCCCGAATCAACTCCAGAATGGCATGGGTGGTATTGGGGTCCAGTGCGCTGGTTGCCTCGTCGCACAGCAGCACTTCCGGGTCCGTTGCCAGTGCCCGGGCAATGGCAACGCGCTGCTGCTGACCGCCGGACAGCTGAGAGGGATATGCCTCCGCTTTGTCGGGCAACCCAACCAGTTCCAGCAGCTCCATCGCCCGTTTTTTTGCATCAGCCGGTTTGACACCTGCCAATTCCATAGGGAAGCAAATGTTCCGCAGGCAATTGCGTTGCTGCAGCAGGTTGAAATGTTGGAAAATCATGGTGATTTTCCGACGTTCCGCCCGCAGTTCCTTTTCGCTCAGGGCTCCCATATCTTTTCCGTTTACAATCACCTGACCGGAGGTCGGACGCTCCAACAGGTTGATGCATCGGACCAGAGTACTTTTTCCGGCGCCGCTCATACCGATAATACCATAAATATCCCCGTCCTCAATGGTCAGGGAAATGTCTTTCAGAGCCTCAACTTCGCCGGCAGATGTGGCAAAGGTCTTGCTCAGATGTTTAATTTCAATCATGGGTGGACTCCTTTATTACAGGCAAAAACGCCGGTTGCTTTTGCCCCCGGCGTTTTTGCGGAATGAATTACTTCTCAGCGGTGATTACGTCCAGAGAGGTCTGTTTGCCGCCGTAAATACCCATGGGCTCCACATGTACACTGGAGACAGCCACAATGTGGGTGCCGTTCTGTGCATTGAAGTCGTCCAGATAGGGAACGTGCTGGAAGAAGTTGGCGTACACATCGCCGCTTTCCACCACGTTGTTGGGCTGCACGTAATCGGTGAACTCTTTGATTTCCAGAGTGATGTCTTTTTCGGCCAGAATGTCCTTTGCAATGGCCAGGATCTCAGCATGAGGCGTGGGAGATGCTGCTACGGTCACGGTCGTGCCTGCCAGAGCTGCGTAATCCACAGATGCGTCATAACCGTCAGTGGGATTCTCCACAGTGCTGACCACAGCGCCCTCATAGTTGGCGGTGATGTAGTCTGCCACCTGCTGGCTTTCCACAGCTGCCACCAGAGCCTTGGTCAGATCGTTGTCTTCGTTGCCTTCCTTCACGCACAGCACGTTTGCATAAGCGGAGGAAGAACCTTCAATGGCCACGGAATCTTCCACAGGATTCAGACCTGCCTGAATTGCGTAGTTGGAGTTGATGATGCCGAAGTCCACGTCGCGCAGCACATTGGGAATCTGAGCTGCCTCAACCTCTTTGAAGGTCAGGTTGTAGGGATTCTCGGTAATGTCTTTCACGGTAGCGGTAATGCCTGCGCCGGAGTCCAGAGTAATCAGACCCTGATCCTGGAGCAGCAGCAGTGCGCGAGCCTCGTTGGTGGTATCGTTGGGGACGGCGATTTCATAGGTCTTGGCAGTATCAGCAGCACCCTGCTCCTCGTTTTTGCTGCCGCAAGCGGCCAGAGTCAGAAGGCTGGTAGCAGCAACAGCCAGAGCAACAGTTTTTTTGATAGAACGTTTCATTTCATTTTCTCCTTCATTTTGAATCATTTTTTACTTTTACAGAATTGAGTGTTTTTTGAAATTCGGAATGTCCGTTACCGTCACATTCGGTCATTCCGGAATCTGGTGCTCTGCAGCAGGTCTTTTAAATCCATTCCGGTTCTTCCTTCCTTTTGGAAAATTTGGCAGACAACAAAAAAGGGAAGCCTCCGAGGCTTCCCTTGATTCCTTTTCAACTCCGGTCTGCCGACCGGCTCAGGATTTCAGTTCATTGAAAGCACATCGGAAAATAAGCGCGACGACGCATGCACATGCTGCACATGTACATCATCATATCCATCATCATGGTCGCAAACTTTTTCACGGTGTGTTCTCCTTTCCTACCTGATTTTTGCCCATTGTAGCGCTGTTTTGCAGGTTTGTCAAATACCAATTTGCATTTTGGATAGTTTCCATGATTTCAAAGGACATAAAATAAGATTTTTATAAAACATTCACAATCACCAGACGTTAAATAATTGACAGAATCGCCGCAAATGGTATAATAAAAACATCAGTATGCAGCAAGTCTGCAATCAAAATTTCATAACGAAAAAAGGAGGACGTAGTATGAAACGAACCGAAGTTCCTCAGCAAGGACTGCTCCAAGATGTTCGAGTGGTGGTCAGCGCCATTTCCGTGGCCGGTCCTTTCGCCGGAGAAATTCTGGCAGATATGGGCGCGGATGTAATCCAACTGGAAAACCCGAAAAATCCGGATTTTTCCCATGGTAACGGTCTGCCCGGATGGCAGGGCGAATCTCATCGCCGAAATATGCGGGATATCACTTTGGATGTAACAAAGCCGAAAGGCCGCGAAGCTTTCCTAAAATTAATGGCAGATACGGATATTTTCATTGAGTCCTCCAAAGGCGGGCAGTGGGCCGCTTGGGGATTGACGGATGAAACTCTATGGGCGGTAAATCCCGCTCTGGTCATTGCCCACATTTCCGGTTACGGGCAAACAGGATTGGAATCCTACATTTCCCGGGCATCTTTTGACCCCATTGCCCAAGCATTCAGCGGTATTGCCTATGCCAACGGCGATGACAACACCCCGTTTTTCCCCATCGCCGACAACGTGTTGGACTATTACACAGCATTATTTGCCTCTACTTCCTGTCTGTCTGCCTATATTCGGGCATGCCGGACCGGAAAGGGCGAAAGCTTGGATATTGCACAGTATGAGTGCGGTTTGCGCACACTGTGCCAATATATGCTGCAGGACATTATGGAGCACAACCCCGAGCGGCGTTCCTTCTGGATTGCAGCAGACTTAGTGGCAGGCACCGGCAATTATAAATGCAAGGAAGGCAGTCTGTTTATCATGTCCACCGGCGCAGCGGTAGCCAAACGCATGGCCACGCTGTTGGGATTCGATTATGGCAGCGAATCTTTCCCTGCCTGCGGATATGCAATCTATCGCGCCACGGAGCAGGGCAAGCAGTTGGAAGCCGCTCTGTTGGAAATGTGTGCGCAGCATACCGCAGCAGAAATGGATCATATTCTCAACGAAAACCGCATTCCCTGCAGTCAGGTCATTACTTATCAGGATATGCTCACCAACGAACAGTACATTGCCCGCGATAGTCTGACCACCACCCCCAGCACCCGTTGGGAAGACCCGGAGCACCCCGGTCAGCCGCTGCAGGTGCGTGTGCCCAATATCGTGCCCAAAACCAAAGTCAATTCCCTGTCTATCTGGCGCACCGGTGTGGATTTCGGATTTGACACCCGGGATGTGTTGGAGGATTTAGGGTATACTCCGGATGAGATCCAAGGATTTTTCGATGATGGTATCAGTGTTTCCGTGCAGGATCAGTGCCAGAGATATCGCCATCTCTAAGGAGTAAAATCGTAAAACAACCAAGGGGGACCTGCAAACAGGTCCCCCTTTTGAATTTTCGTTTTGTGTTGTCAATTCTCCGCGTACCGGGAAAGGAACTGCTTGGTGCGTTCCTGGGTGGGGTGCTCGATCACCTGTCGTGCCTCGCCCTGCTCCACAATCACGCCGCCGTCCATGAAAATCACCTGGTCCGCCACGTCTCGGGCGAAGGCCATTTCATGGGTCACGATCACCATAGTCGTATTCTGGTCAGCCAGACCGCGAATGACCTTCAGCACTTCGCCGGTCAATTCCGGGTCCAGCGCAGACGTGGGCTCGTCAAAACAGAGAATATCCGGGTGGAGTGCCAGTGCCCGGGCAATGGCCACCCGCTGCTGCTGACCGCCGGACAGCTGATGAGGATAGTGCCCGGCCCGATTGACCAAGCCCATTTCCCCCAGAAGTTGTTGGGCATTTGCCTCGATTTCCTCAAAAATCTGCTTTTTATTCTGCTTGAAGTCCGGCCGTTCCTTTGCCAACAGCTGACTTGCCAGCATCACGTTCTGCAGCGCCGTATACTGCGGAAACAGGTTAAAGGACTGAAACACCATGCCGAAATGCAGGCGCTTTTTCCGAATATCCCGCTCTTTTTGGGTGTTGGGGTCCGCTGCGTCAAACAGCAGCTCTCCCCCCACGGTGATGGTGCCGCTGTCCGGCGTTTCCAGAAAGTTCAAGCACCGCAGCAGCGTCGTTTTACCGGAGCCGGAAGAGCCGATGATCGCCAGCGCATTGCCCGCCTCCATGGAAAAGCTGATGTCCCGCAGCACCTTTGTGGAGCCGAAGCTCTTTTCGATATGATTGACTTCCAAAATTGCCATAGACTCCGCCTCCTTAATGGAAATAATCCAGTTTCCGTTCCAAACGTCCCAACAGAACCGTCAGAATACCGTTGAAAATCAGATAATAAATTGCCGTAAAGAACAAAGGCCAGATTGCGCCGGAAATGCCCTGAGAGCCCTTCATAAAGGACTGACCGGCCCAAATGATTTCCTGCAGCGCAATGATACGTGCCAGAGAGGTATCCTTCACCAACGTAATAATCTCGTTGGACATAGGCGGCACAATGCGCTTAATCATCTGCATCAGCGTGACCTTAAAGAAAATCTGGCTTTTGGTCATGCCCAGCACCAGACCGGCCTCCTGCTGACCCTTCGGCACACCTTGAATGCCGCCGCGGTAAATTTCCGAGAAATAGCAGGCATAGTTGAAGATAAATGCCACCGCAGAGGCCAGGAATCGTCCGCCTTCGCCGCTGCCCCACCAGTTATTCTTCAGCACCAAGCCGGGGAAGAAATAAATAATCAACAGCTGAATCATCAGCGGGGTACCGCGAATCACCCAGACAACGATTCTGGTCACGAACCGAATGGGGCAGCCGTTGACAAACCACCGGCACCACCATTTTTCGCTCCAGCTTGCGCCCCGCAAAAAGCTGAACGGCGCCCAGCTGTTCATGGACCCGAAGGAGATCACCAATCCCAAAGGAATGGCGCCCAAAAGCGTCACAACAAACAATTTGAGCGTCTGCAAAAAACCCACGTTCAATGCGTGAATGACGATTGGCATCTGCTCCTGTATCAAACTCCAGTCCATAACTTCCTCCCGATGGAACATTTTTCTTCTGAGTTTTCCTCATGGGAAAACGTGGAAAGCAGAGAGCGGCAGATACCGCTCTCTGCTGAAACGGAATCGGCGCTTTTCGCTTGCTCCGTTCAATTTTTTATCGTTTTTCGCTCTGATTACTGTTCAATCAGAGAGGCCTGCACACCGTAGGTCTCTGCCAACTCAGCCACAGAACCGTCTGCATAGCCCTTGGCAAAGAAATCGTTCAGCGCAGCAGCCAAATCGGAACCCTTGCGGAAACCGACGCCATACTCTTCGCTGTTCAGACCCACAGTATAGGTCAGATTGGAATAACCGGTGTCAGCGCCCACCATGGCGGCAGCCATCAGAGAGTCAATCACCGCAGCGTCGGACGTTCCGGCAGCCACTTCCATCAGCGCGTCAGCCTGGCTCTTCACCGGCGTCACATTGTAGCCCAGTGCATTCAGCTCAGCCTCACCGGCAGAACCGGCTTCCGCTGCGAAGGTCAGATCTGCGCAAGCCTCTACGGTTGCGTAATCATCAGCCTTGTCTTTGGGAACGATCACAACCTGTGCGTTATTGCAGTAGGGGTTGGAGCATTCCATGGAGCTGGTCACTTCATCAGTCAGAGTCATGCCGTTCCAGACGCAGTCAATGGTCTTTGCATTCAGCTCCAGAATTTTGTTGTCCCAATCGATTTCCACGAACTCAACGTCCACGCCCAGGCTCTCGCCGAATGCTTTTGCCAAGTCAGCGTCAAAGCCAATCCAGTTGCCGTCGGCATCTTTATAATCCATGGGCTCGAAATCGGTTACGCCCACAACCAGAGTGCCCTTGCTCTTGATATATTCCAAATCGGTCTGCGCCGCATCGTCCGTTGCAGCGGGCGTTTCGGCTTTGCTGCCGCAAGCAGCCATGCTCAGGCAAAGTGCGCCGGCCATAGCGGCGGCCATCAGTTTCTTCATTTTCATATTTTTATACCTCCAAGTATTTGGAAATCTGCGTTGTTCTCTTCAACGTGTCATCAGTTTAGCATACTAATGTGATAATGTAAAGAGTTTTTTCGCAGTTGGAGAAAAATTTTTATACTCCACTGCATCTAACCACAGTCCCTGTGCCGGAGCAAGGAATCCCGCCTGACTTCGTTCCATGGCGCGCAGCAGCTCCGGCATACTCTCCGCCGGGCGTTTTCCCAATCCCACTTCCAATAATGTACCGGTGAGGATTCGCACCATGTGGTATAAAAAACCGTCTCCGTGGAAGACAAACTGCACCTCCGGACCCTCCCGGAGAATTTCAATCCGATCCACGGTGCGCACCGTAGATTTCTTCATATTCCGATTGCCGCAAAAGCTGCGGAAATCGTGGGTTCCCAGCAGAAAGCCCGCCGCCCGCTCCATCGCAGGAATCTCCAAGGGTTCCGGCAGCACATAGACATATTTCCGCTGAAACACGCAGGGTTCGCTGCTGTTCCAGACCCGATAGCGATACTGTTTCCCGGTGCAGCTCAGCCGGGCATGAAACCGCTCCGGCGCCGGCACCAAATCCACCGCGCCGATATCCTCCGGCAAATACTGCCGGATTTGGGTCAGCAGCTCCTCCGCCGTCAGATTCGTTTCCCCGCGGAAAGATGCCGTCTGCATCCGCGCATGAACCCCGGCATCTGTTCGCCCAGAGCCCGCCACTTCAATCGGCTGATTCAGCAAGCGGGAAAGCAGCGTCTCCAATTTTTCCTGAATGGTGTTGGGTGTATTCCCTTGTCTTTGCCACCCGTTGTACCGTGTGCCGTCATAGCAAAGCGTCAAGCAAAATGTCTGCATTTCACCGCCTCCTCGTTTTTCCTATCATACCATAGACCCCGATTCCGGGCAAGTAACGTGATTTTCGCACATTTGTCCGTTCTGCGCATACACTTCCGTCATTTTGTCCATACCGATTCTATATTTTTAAAATTTCTTGTATATTTTTCTTAAAAACCTATTGACATTCCTCTAACAATATGGTATCCTACAATCGAACCGAGGGAAACCAAATCACAGAAGATCTTCCGGACGCGGAAGAGTGAAATTCTGAAGGAGGTGACGCTCGTTCCATATAAGAATATGTACAGGAGGTACAGTCCGATGAAATGAGCAGGGTCGATACTCCAAAGGATTTTGAAGTATCGCAGCAAGTTTTCCAGACGTGTAGCAGAGGGTATGTAATCTTAATTTCTCAATCGCGCAGCAGGAAACCGGGGTCAAATATGGAAGAAAGATTGACCGAAATTCGTTGATCAGCGACCCGACAGAAGAAACAAAAGCCAAGCGAGAAACTCTCACCAGCATACATTGTAAGGATCCGAGTATGAAGTGACAGAACGGAGACCGTGGTACCGATTACAATGTAGAATCCAAAAATTTCATAACAGAAAAAGGAGAGGATTCCGGTGAATGATCCCATCCAGAAGAACTGACCACATATTCGCGTTGGATATGTGGTCAGTTCGTTTTTATTCTCCGATTTCTTCCAAGCCCCGCCGAGTTTAATTTTTCAGCTATTCTACAGTGAATCTTGCGGCATAGAGCAGACTATGGTATACTGTAATTGGTTCAACAAATACATCATTTTTAATGTAGGAGGAGGATCTTATATGAAGAAACGCATTTTCCCCATGGTTTTGCTGTCCGCCGGACTTTTGCTTGCCCTTGCCGGCTGTGAAAAACAGCAGACAAAAAATCCCACCGCGGACAATCCCGTGCCCCCCGCACAGCTGAAGGTCGCACCGGGAGAAAGCACTTTAGACGGTATGACCGCCTATTCCTCTTGTTCTTTCGTTTTCGACGACAGCGAATGGACAGTGCAGCTGTTTGTGCAGGAGGATATGCTGGCAGACGGCGAACTGATGATGGATGACCGTGGGCATTATCTGGTACAAGCCGTTTCCGGCGAAAATTCCTACGTACTGTTTGATGATACGGTGCAGCTGGGAATGCCGGAGGCAGATGTCTGGACAGACGCCCAGGAAAATCTGCACATTGTGCTCCGTGATGTGCGGAGCGCCAAATACAGCGTAACCGATTTTGTCTATTATTCCCAAGCTGCGGAATTTGTGGGCAGCGTTGTGTTGGACGGCGAGGGCATCAATTACATGGGCACCACAGCAAAATAACCCTTTCCCCCGATAATTCCGGGTACAACTTCAACCATAAGCAGCGCCGGGTGTGGAATGATTTCCACACCCGGCGCTTTTTCGTTTATTTTTTCTTTCCGTCGAATTTACTGTTCCAATAGCGGTTGTAAACATCCGGGTCTCCCGGTACGCCGATGATTCCCTGCTCTTCCATGGCAGCAATTTCCGTTTCCGCGTACCCGCAAGCCCGAAGAATTTCCATGGTGTCCGCACCCACGTCTCGCGCGGGCTCCGTTTCCGGCAGACCGCCCAGACGGAACTGCACCGGACTGCGCACCAATTTCACTTCCGACCCGCTGTGGGCATACCGCACCGGTTGGAGCAAATCCGCCTCCAATGCCGCCGGGTCGTCCACCACTTCCCGGAACGTCTGGCACAAATCGTGGGCAATATCCAGCTCATTCAGCAATGCGTTCCAATGGGCATAGTCTTCCTTTGCAAATGCCTCGGTCACCATTTGATATAACTGCCGGTGCACGGGCATTGCGTCATTCAGCCGAGCCGTTTTCGCAATCAGCGCCTCATCAAAGCCCAAGCCTTTTGCCAACCGCGGCCAATCCTTTTCCCAGTTGCCCGTATTCAGCGTAAACCATCGGCCGTCAGCCGTCCGGAAATTCTGGGTCAGCAGTAAACGGTCCGCCCGCTCCTTCGGGTATCGGTCTTCATAGGGCGCCTGCGCAAAAACCACCGGGAATACCTCGGACCACATTCCCGCACCATACAGGCTCGCGGTGACAAATTCGCCCACGCCCGTGCGCTGCGCCTGCACATACGCCGCCATCACGCCCATTGCCAGATACGTGCCCGTGGGAATATCTCCCAAGCCGGTGTATGCCGTTGTGGGCGTTTCTCCGGGCTGCAATGTGGCGCTGTTCAAGCCCGTCCGGGAATGATAGGCGGTGTTGTCAAATCCCGCCTGCCCCGCCAAGGGTCCGTGGTCGCCGTAGCCGGTCACGTTGGCATAAATCAGTTTCGGATATTTTTCATGCAGGCTCTCCCAATCCAACCCGGATTTTTTCGCCTGATTTTCCCGCATATTGCAGACAAATACGTCCGCGTCCGCCAACAGCCGATGCAGAACCTCCAAGCCCTGCGCCGTCCGGGTTTCCAGACAGATTTGCCGCTTATTTCCGTTGATATTGTCATAAAACGGGTTGTCGCCATTGGTAACGCCCTGCATCTGCCGCGCCACATAGCGCACGGAATCGCCGATATGGGGCTCCACGCGAATCACGTCTGCGCCGTACTCCCCCAGAATTTTTGCACAGGTGGGGCCCGCCACAAACGTGGAAAAATCCACAACCTTCATGCCCTGCAGCATTGTCAACCGGTTCATATTCCACTCTCCTTCTGCGCCGTTTTCTCCGCGCAGCATATACTGTGGATAGTTTAACAGAATCCTTTACAAAAAGGAAGTGGATTCTACTGCCCCGCTCCGGGTATTTTTCCGGATTTATGATTGCGGGCGCGGTCGATTCGTGTTATAGTCGAACTATCTTTTTGAAAGAAGGCAACGTCATTGATGACTGATTTTTTACTGCATCGTTTTGTAAAGGACTATGAGCACATTCAAAACCCCGCAGTCCATACCGCCATCGGCAAGCTCAGCGGCACCGTGGGCATTGCCTGCAACGTGCTGCTGTTTCTGGCAAAGCTGCTGGCCGGCATTCTCACCGGCAGTGTTTCCATTATGGCTGACGCCGTGAACAACCTGTCCGATGCCTCTTCCTCGGTGGTCACGCTGATTGGATTCAAAATCGCCGCAAAGCCCGCCGATTCCAAGCACCCGTACGGTCATGCCCGGGTGGAATACATGAGCGGCTTGCTGGTGTCTGCCATGATTCTGATGATTGGCTACACCTTGGCCGAATCCTCTCTGGATAAAATTCTTCACCCGGCAGCGGTGGAATTTTCTCTGTTGTCCATTGTGATTCTGGTGCTGTCCATTCTGGTAAAATTCTGGATGAACCGATTCAACGTGAAGTTGGGCAATTACATTCATTCCACCACTCTGCTTGCTACCGCCGCCGACAGCAGAAATGACGTCATTTCCACCGCCGTGGTGCTGCTCAGCTGCCTGATTTCCAAATTCACCGGCCTGCAAACCGATGGTTGGATGGGCCTTGCCGTGGCGCTGTTCATTCTGTACAGCGGCATCGGCATCGCATGGGATACCATTTCTCCCTTGTTGGGGCAGACCCCGGACCCCAATCTGGTGGCCCATATTCAGAATACCATTCTCAGCCGTCCGGAAGTGTTGGGCGTTCATGACATCATCGTCCACGATTACGGTCCCGGCCGTATCTTCGCCACCGCTCATGCAGAAATCGACTATCGCGCCGACGTACTGGACAGCCACGAGGTATTGGACGAATTGGAAACCCAGTTCCGCAACCGGGACAATCTGGAGGTCACCCTGCACTATGACCCCATTGTCACCGACGACCCGGAGCTGAACGAGCTGAAGTCCAAAATCCGCGCCGCCCTCAACACCGTAGACCCCCGGATGCAGCCCCACGACATTCGCATGGTCAAGGGCAAAAACCGCACCAACGTGGTATTCGACGTGCTGATGCCCATGGACGCTATGAGACAGACCGAAACGGTGGAAAACGCCGTGCGCACCGCCATTCACTCCGATACCCACAGATATGTCCCCGTGATTCACTTTGATTCCGACCTGGCAGGATACACCCAGAGCCAGGAAGAGCTGCGGGAAAGCTGAGCAAAAATTGTGAATTTTTCTGAAGTCAACCGGAATGTGGTTCATTCCGGTTGTTTTCTTCGCCCCCGTCTGCTATAATGACCACCGCGTTTCGGCGCAGAAAGGCAGGTCCCTTATGGAACAATTGGAATTATGGAAAGTCATTATCATCGGCATTGTGGAGGGCATTACGGAGTGGCTGCCCATCAGCAGCACCGGACACATGCTCCTGCTGGATGATTTGATTGGATTGAATATGACGGAATCGTTCAAAGAAATGTTCTTTGTGGTCATTCAGTTGGGCGCGATTCTGGCCGTTGTGGTGGTATTCTGGCATAAAATGTGGCCCTTCCGTTTTCGGGAAAAGCCGGTCATTCAAAAGCCGATTTTCTCCATGTGGTTCCACGTGGTCGCCGCCTGCATTCCCTCTGCGGTGCTGGGTCTGCTGCTGGACGATTTTCTGGAGGCCCATTTCGGTCACCCCATCTCCATTGCCGTCATGCTGATCCTTTACGGCATTGCGTTCATCGTCATTGAAAACTGGAACCGAAACCGGACGCCGAAGGTGCAGGAAATCGGCCAGATTGATTATAAAACCGCCGTGCTCATCGGTTTCTTTCAGGCTTTAGCCATGATTCCCGGTACTTCCCGCTCCGGCGCCACCATTGTGGGCGCGCTGCTGCTGGGCGTTTCCCGGACCGCCGCCGCAGAGTTTACGTTCTTTCTGGCGGTGCCCACCATGTTGGGTGCAAGTCTGCTGAAACTGGTAAAATTCGGTTTCCACTTCACCTCCCCGGAGCTGATGACCCTTATCATCGGCATGGTGGTTGCCTTTGTGGTTTCCGTGGTGAGCATCAAGTGGCTCATGGCTTATGTCCGCCGCCATGACTTCAAGGTATTCGGTTGGTACCGCATCGCTCTGGGCATTCTGGTGATTGCCTACACCCTGCTGAAATAAACAATTCCCGGATTCTCATGGAATCCGGGAACTTTTTTGTCCGGGCGCCCGTCTAATTGACAGAACCCGATGAAGGAGGCAAGCGTATGCGTAAATGGAGTATTCTTTTGGTGGCAGCCGTGTTGGCGCTGACCATCGCTCTGGTGAGCATCATCAGCAATGACCCCGCTCCCATTCCGGCGGAAGATGAGCCCGATTCTCCCCCGGTTTCGGAGGTGCTGCCGGAAATGGTACAAATCAACGGTGTCCTCTATCAGACTACCGGGCAAGAGAGCGCAATCACCGGCCGCTGCGGCAATATGGACGGAGAAATTACCGCCGCCGTGGACCACACCCAACGTCCCGCAAAGGACAATACCTCGAATTTCGGCACCGGCTACGGTTATCAGTTCTGTGGCGACCATGTGGAGCTGAAAATTGACGGCAAATGGATTGTGTTTGGCCCCGTTCCCGATTCCGCCCGCTAAAATATCCCCCGATGTCTCGGGGGATATTTTTTATCTGTAATTCCGGCGCAGCAGGTACAATTTGAAACAAAAAAGTCGGAGCAAGCTTTCTCTCGCTTGCTCCGACTTGGTGCCGGTGACCGGGCTTGAACCGGTACGATGTTGCCATCGAGGGATTTTAAGTCCCTTGCGTCTGCCAATTCCGCCACACCGGCAGGTGTGTTTTACTATTTTATCATTCCCACATACGGCTGTCAAGAAACGCCGTCGGAATTTTTCACCCGGCTGTTGCGGAACCGTATATTTTTTGTTATAATGTATTGTTAGAAGAAAAACGCATTTTCACGAGGAATCCCCCATGAAAATTGCTTTCCGCTGCCGGGCTGTTTCGGCGGCAATGGAGGACTGCATCATGTCTGCAAAAAAATGGGAAATTCCATATCGGCCGGTGACTGCAGAAGACTATCCCGACACAAATACGCCCCTATTGGAGGCGGTACTTGCCTTGCGTAAAATTCCGGAGGAGCTGTGGGAAACCTTTCTCCACCCCAGCCCCGACGCAATGGGCGACCCAATGACCATGACGGATATGGACAAAGCCGTTGTCCGGATTCATCAGGCCATCACAAACAAGGAACACGTGTTGGTCTACGGAGACTATGACGTGGACGGCATCACTTCCTTGTGTCTGCTGACCAGTTATCTCCGGAATCAAGGTCTGGTCTGCTCCGCGTATATCCCCGACCGTATGGAGGAAGGCTACGGTGTGAATCGGCAGGCGGTGGAAAAATTCGCCGCCGAGGGTGTTACCCTGATGATTACCGTAGACTGCGGCATTACCGCCGCGGAAGAGGTAGAATTTGCCCGCAGTTTGGGCATGGACGTTATTATTACGGACCACCACGAATGTCGGGGCTTGGATTTGCCCAAAGCCGTTGCCGTGGTGGACCCGAAACGAGAAGATTGCACCTACGGGTACGATGGATTTGCCGGCTGCGGCGTCGCATTCAAGCTGGTGTGCGCCCTGAGCGGCAACAGTCAGGAAATGCTCCGGCAATATGCCGATTTGGTGGCCGTGGGCACCGTGGCAGATGTCATGCCCCTTATCGGGGAAAACCGTTTTCTGGTGCAGGCCGGTTTGACCAAATTGATTCACAATCCCCGCCCGGGTCTGGCCGCATTGATTCACAAAACCATTTCTCCCGGCAAGGAGCTTACCGCATCAAGCATCAGCTTTTCCTTGGCCCCCCGCATCAATGCCGCCGGCCGCTTGGGAAAAACCGAGTTCGCCGTGCAGCTGATGATGACCGAGGACCGGACTGTGGCGGACCAAATGGCCCAAACCCTGTGCGATTTGAATGCCAAGCGGCAAGCCATGGAGCAGGAAATCTGGGCCGACGCCGTCAAAATGGTGGAAGACCAGCCCGCCGGAACCCCCATCGTGCTGGCCAGCGACCATTGGCACAAAGGCATCGTGGGCATCACCGCCTCCCGTTTGGCGGAACAGTTCAACGTGCCGTCGGTAATGATTTGTCTGGACGGCGAAGAGGGCAAGGGCTCCTGCCGGAGCTATGGAAACTTCGATTTGTTCGCCGCCTTATCCGCCTGTTCGGAATATCTGGAAACTTTCGGCGGCCACGCATTGGCTGCGGGTCTGTCCATTCGAAAAGATGAGCTGTCCGATTTCCGCCGGGCTTTGATGGAATATTACTTCCGCCGCCCCCCGGACGATACTCCGGACCTGCAATGCGAGCTGCACATCGGCGATGCCCGGCTCCTTTCCCCGGCCTGCGTTGAGGCCATGGAATCCATGGAGCCTTACGGCAACGGCAACCCCAAGCCGCTTATGTGCATCACCGGCGCGCTGTTGGAGAGCATTACCCCCATCGGCGGCGGCAAGCACCTGCGCATGAAACTGCGTCGAGGCCGTCAGCTGTTTGACGCCGTATTTTTCGGTCACACATTGGCGCAAACCGGATTACATTCCGGCGACCGGGTCGATGTGGCCTTTACCCCGCAAATCAACCGCTATCGGGACCAGAAAAGCGTACAGCTGCTGGTAACGGACATTCGTCTCACCGATGACGCGCCCATTTGCCGCCGGATTCTCTCCGGCATGAACCCCGCGCCTTTGGAGGTGCCGGAATTGGCTCCCAGCCGCAAGGAATTGGGCCACGTTTGGCGGACGTTGGAAAAAGCGAACCGCCCCATTACCTTCACCGTCAGCGGATTGGCAGAGCGCACTCCCATTACATTGGTCCCCGGCAAAATCTGCGCTTGCCTGCGGATTTTTCAGGAAGTCGGCCTGATTCGTCTCACCGAGGACGCAGACCGCTACACGGTGGAGATTTTGCCCCACCAAGGCAAAGCAGACCTGAGCAAATCAGCGCTGCTGCGCTATCTATCCCACCGATAATTTGAAATTGAGAAGGAATTTTTATGACAGAAGCCGGCCTTGCCTTAAATAAAATCGAACTGGACCCGGAGGACGCAATCAAGGAAACCGAGCCCATGTATCTGGAGCTGGAACAGAAAATCAAAGACGCAAATATCGCCGTGGATTTCGACCGAATCCGCCGGGCTTATGAATTCGCCGCCCGGGCACACGCCGGTCAGCGGCGGAAAAACGGCGACCCCTATGTAACCCACGTCATTGCCGCGGCGGAAATCACCGTGGAAATGGGTCTGGACGAGGACTCCATCGTGGCGGCTTTGCTCCATGACACCGTGGAAGACACCCCCGTCACCCATGAAATGATTGCCAAGCAGTTCGGCACCACCGTAGCCGACTTGGTAGAGGGTGTCACCAAACTGACCCGTGTGCAGCTGGTGAGCAAGGAAGAGGCGCAGATGGAAAGCCTCCGAAAAATGCTCATGGCCATGTCCAAGGACATTCGCGTCATTTTGATTAAAATGGCCGACCGTCTCCACAATATGCGCACCATGCAGTTCCAAAGCGAGGAAAAGCAGCGGAGCAAATCTCTGGAAACCATGGAGATTTATGCCCCCATTGCCCACCGTCTCGGTATTCAAAAGGTCAAATGGGAGCTGGAGGACTTGTCGCTCCAGTATCTGGACCCCGTGGGTTATCAGGAAATCAACCACATTCTCACCGAGCGCATGCCGGAATTGGAGTCCTTCATGGACGCTATGCAGACCAAAATCCAATCCCGTCTGGCGGAAGAGGGCATTCACTCCACGGTTTACGGCCGCATCAAGCATATTTACAGCATTTACCGTAAAATGTACGCGCAGCAGACGGATATTACCGGCATTTTCGACCTGTGCGCCTTCCGCGTCATCGTGGATTCCATCGGTGATTGCTACAACGTGCTGGGCATCATTCATGATGAATTCAAGCCCCTGCCCGGACGTTTTAAGGACTATATTTCCACGCCGAAACCCAATATGTATCAGTCTCTGCACACCACCGTCATCGGCTCCGAAGGCATTCCCTTTGAGGTGCAGATTCGTACCTGGGAAATGCACCAGATTGCCGAATACGGTATTGCCGCCCACTGGAAATATAAATCCGGTGAACGGGGCGTCAAGGCCGGTGACGAAGAAAAATTCGCATGGGTCCGATCCCTGCTGGAAGCACAGCAGTTGTCCGATGACCAGGACTTCTTCCACAATCTGAAAGTGGATATGTTCGACGATGAGGTTTACGTGTTCTCTCCCAAGGGCGACGTGATCAGTCTGCCCGCCGGCGCCACCCCCATCGACTTTGCGTATGCCATTCACTCCGGCGTGGGCAACCGCATGGTGGGCGCTGCGGTAAACGGCCGCATCGTGACCTATGATTACAAGCTCCAGAACGGCGATGTTGTGGAAATCCGCACGTCCAAGTCCGCTCCCGGACCCAGCCGCGACTGGCTTTCTCTGGCAAAGAGTCCCTCCGCCAGAACCAAAATCAAGCAGTGGTTCAAGAAAGAGAAACGGGACGAAAACATTCTCCGCGGCCGCGAAATGTTCGACGCCGAGCTGAAACGCGCCGGAATTCCTCTGGCCTCCGTGTTGGACGTGGACCTGTTGCCCACCATTTTGAAACATCTGTCCTTCCCCACCTTGGACGATATGTACGCTGCCATCGGTTACGGCGGCATTACCGCCACCCGTACCGTCAACCGCATCAAGGACGATTTGGTGCGCAATCAGAAAGCAGTGCCCCAGCCGCCCAAGGATTTCATTGATAAAATCAACGAGCAGGCGGAAAAACGCGCCACCCAGCCCAGCAACCGGAAACCCATCAACGGTATTCTGGTGGAGGGTCTGGACAACTGTCTGGTGAAATTCTCCAAATGCTGCACCCCCGTGCCCGGTGACGACATCATCGGCTTTATCACCCGGGGTGCCGGCATTTCCGTCCACCGGAAGGATTGCCCCAACTATCTGAAACAGCTGGAGGCCGGCGACCCGGCAGAATTGGGCCGTTGGATTAAGGTGGAATGGGCCTCCGGCCCGGCAGACCGGTATCTGACCTCTCTGAATCTGGAGGCCAAGGACCGTGTGGGTCTGCTCATGGACGTGGCAACGGTCATGTCCTCTCTGGGTGCCAATGTCCGCTCCGTCCAAACCATCACCAAGGGCGAGATTGCCTATTTGACCATTTCCGTGGAAGTGCGCGATGCCGCCGAATTGAAATTGGTTTCCACTAAATTGAGTAATGTGCGCGGCGTGACCAATGTCAGCCGCTCCGGAAAGGCGGTGCAGCCGTGAGAGCTGTTGTAACCCGAGTCAAAAATGCCTCCGTCACCATTGACGGTACCGTAAAAGGAGAAATCGGTCCCGGATTTCTGGTGCTGTTGGGCGTCCATCAGACGGATACCCAAGTGCAGGCCGATAAAATCGCAGACAAAATCTGCGGTCTGCGGATATTTGAGGACGCGCAAGGAAAAATGAATGTGAACCCCACCGATGCCGGCGCCCAGATTCTGATTATCAGCCAGTTTACCCTGTTTGCCGATTGCAAATCCCGCCGTCCGGGATTTACTGCCGCCGCCCGGCCGGAAACCGCCATTCCCTTGTATGAGCGGGTGATTCAGCAGTGCCGCGACCGCGGTTTCCACGTGGAAACCGGCGAATTCGGCGCAGATATGCAGGTTGCCTCGGTCAATGACGGCCCGGTGACCATTCTGTTGGACACCAACGAGCTGTGATTTTCTATCGTATACTCAATGCCCTGCGAGCGCCTGTGAATCGCTGGCGGGCCAACCATAATCCCATCAAATGGAGGTTTGATTCAATGCTGATTAAATCCATGCAAGTCGGCTTCATCGGCACCAACTGCTACATTCTCACCGATGAGACCACAATGAAATCCGCCGTCATCGACCCCGGCGGAGATTCCAACATGATTCTGGACTATCTGGAGCGCAACCACATGGAGTGTGTGGCCATTCTGCTCACCCACGGTCACATGGACCACACCATGGGCGTGGCAAATCTGCAGAAAGACACCGGTGCCCCGGTGTATGTCCACCCCAAAGATTGCGGCAAGCCCGGCGACAGAAATATGGGCTATCCCTTTATCCCCGTGGGTGAAACCCGGTTCTATGACGAGGGCGACACCGTGGAAGTGGGCAATCTCACCGTCAAGGTGCTGTATACCCCCGGTCACACCCCCGGCGGCGTGACGCTGCTGTGCGAAAATGCCATGTTCTCCGGCGACACGCTGTTCAAAGACAGCTGCGGTCGCGTAGATTTGGATGGCGGCAACTCCACTCAGGAGCTTGCCTCTCTGAAACGTCTGGCAGAGCTGCCCGGTGATTACGAGGTTTACCCCGGTCACATGGACACCACCACCTTGGCCATCGAGCGCATTTACAACCCCTATATCCGCGCAGCTCTCAGCGGCGTCACGGAGTTCTGAGTTTCAAATTGCAAAAAAGACCTGCCGCAGCAGGTCTTTTTTTTGATACCAAAATTCCATATTTATATTCGATTTTCCGGGAAAATGCCCGGAAATTGCAGATCATTCCGATCAATCGACAGCAAAAAACAGGGCACCCAATCGGGTGCCCTGTTCGTATGTTTGATTGAATCGACGCTTGGAAGAATTAGATCTCCATTGCGACTTCGTATGCTTCGCGGGTTGCCCACAGAGCGGTACGAGCCTGCTTTGCATCGCCGATGACGTGAGCGGGAACGCCCAGCTTCTCGCACTCAGCCTTCAGGTCGTCGCTAGGACGAGCGGTGATGCCGGTGCAGATAACCACGGAGTCGAACTCTGCGGTCTTCTCGGTGACGGTGCGCTCTTTGGTCTGACGGTTCACAACGGTCTGGCTGTACTTCACAGTGTGGCCGTCGATCTCGGTGACGTTGCAGAAGCCCTGAGCGGTGATGCCGTACTTCTGGCACTCGGGACGGAAGAACATGCTGCGCAGCATGGTCAGATCGTTACCGACTTTCTTCTTCTCCAGGCAGGTGACCTTGCAGCCACGGTCTGCCAGCAGCTCTGCCAGTTCGGAGCCCACGGAACCGCAGCCGACCACGCACACGTTACCGGTGGGGTTCGCCTCGCCGCGCAGAACCTGGTACTGGGTGTAAACGTGCTCGCCGTCAACGCCCTTGATAGCGGGTGCAACGTAATCGGAGCCGATAGCGATGATGACTTCATCGGGTTTCTCAGCAGCAATGGTCTCAGCGGTGACCTTGGTGTTCAGACGAACATCAATGCCCAGACGCTCGACTTCCTTAGCTTCCCACTGAGCAGCCTCGGTCATCTCGTGCTTCATGGGAGCCAGACCTGCCAGCAGGAACTGACCGCCCAGCTTATCGGAAGCTTCGAAAATCACGGGGTTGTGGCCGCGCTGTTTCAGAATCTCAGCTGCCATCATGCCGCCCATGCCGCCGCCGATGATCATGACCTTCTTCGGGGTCTCGGTCTTAGGCAGGCCCTTGTACTCCAAGCAAGCCATGGGGTTACGGGTGCAGGTGATGCTCTTGAAGCGAGGATCGATAACTGCGTCGTAGCAGCCCTGATCGCAGCCGATGCACTTACGGATCAGTTCGGGATGGCCCTCTTTCGCCTTCTGCACGAACTGAGGATCAGCGATCTGACCACGGCCGATACCGACCAGATCGAACTTGCCTTCCTCGATGACCTTGTTAGCCAGCTCGGGAGTATTGATACGACCAACGCCCATGACGGGGATCTTGATCTGCTTTTTGATCTTGTAGATGTTCTCCACGTTGAAGCCGGGCTCCAGCTCGTAGGGAGGAACTTCGTAAACGGTAGCGAAGGACATTGCGTTACCACGGGACAGGCTGGCCACGTCCACGCCCTTATCAGCAGCAATGTTGATGAAGTCAACGATTTCCTGCTCGGTCATGGTCTGCTGCATCAGCTCGTCGATGCAGTCAACACGCATGAAGAAAGGCATATCCTCGGGGATGTTTGCGCGGACTTCTTCCACGATCTCCCACAGGAAACGGCAACGGTTCTCGAAAGATCCGCCGTACTCGTCAGTACGATGGTTGGTGCCGGGGCTCAGCATTTCGTGAGGCAGGTAGCTGTGTGCAGCATGGAACTCAACAGCGTCAAAACCGGCAGCAACAGCCATACGTGCGCCGCGGCCGAACAGCTTCACGATCTCCTGCAGACGCTCGACGGTGCAGGTATCGGGAGTTTCCAGCTTGTTGGTCTCATCGAAGAACTGCTGGGGGGTGAAACCACCGTGCCACAGCTGAATGCTCATTCTGCCGCCCACTGCGTGCACAGCGTCGGTCAGTCTCTTCAGCTGATTGACATCTTCGTCTTCGTACAGACCCATGTACATGTAAGCATGGGGCTCGGGGCAGATGGAGGCAACTTCGAACACGTTCAGTGCGCAGCCTGCTTTAGCCTTAGCAACATGATAACCGATCATATTGTCATCGATAAAGTGTTTGTCACGAGTCATTTTGGTGTTCATGCCGGGCAGCACGACACGGTTGGGCAGTTCCAGTCCTCTAATTTTAATAGGGGAAAACAGTGCATCAAAAGCCATAGTTCATACTCTCCTTTTAATTCTGGTACTCTCACCAGTAATTTGTTTTGATTATAACATAGTATTCTTGTGATTTGTATGACAATTCTTTCAAAAACACTAAAAAATATGAAAGAACCAAAAGTTCTGTTCCATGAAACTTTGACAACTTGCACAAAATGCGCTTATTTTCATCGTATATACCACCGAATTTTCTATTTTTGTTTTTTCTACTTTCCGCGCGTTTTTATAGGATTTATCTATGGAACCACGCCCGAAAACAGCAAAAAACGGAGCCGCAGCTCCGTTTTTTCAAGTCATTCTTCTGTTGTTTCCGGTTCCGCGGTGGGTTCCGCAGCCGGTTCTTCCGGTGTCTCTGCGGGAGTCTCCGCCTCCGGCTCTTCTGCCGGTTCTGCGGGTGGTTCCTCAGCCGCAACCTTTTCCTCTTCCAGACGTTTGGCCGCCAAAACAGCCGCCTCTTCCGCCTGCTTTGCCTTAGCGCAGTATGCCTTCACCGCGTCTAACAGCAAATCCCGCTCCGCCTGCTCGAAAATCCGGTCCTCCAGGGTTTCCGGTGTATCCGTCCGCTGCACAGCAACGGCCCGCTGCTCCAGAATATGGCCCACCCGGCCCTCATCGTCCGCCACGTAAGACGTTGCGCCGGTCAGGCGCACCTCTCGCACCAGAGCGGACTGAATGGCCTGCCGCTCGCTCATCTGCTCAAAAGCAGGAATCAGCGACGGGAACACGCCGATGGTGCGGCCGCTGTAATACCGGGCCGCCGGGCCCAAGCCGGGAGTAAATCCCGCCAGAACCACCAAATCCGTATCAATATCCTTTAACATATTCAGCAGGGCCAATCCGTAAGACCCGATGTTGGGGAACAAATGCTCCTCCACCACATAAGCCGGCACATTGCTGCTGCGGGCACTGCGCAGCGCCGGTGCCTCCGGATCGGAGCAGATCACGCCGGCAATCTCCAGATTGTCGATTTCGTGAAAAAAGGCACTGTCCAGCAGTGCGCGCATACGCCGCCCCTCGCCGGACACCAAAATTGCTGCTCTTACCATGATTGTTACGTTCCTTCCCCTCTGCCCATAGTCCAGGCCAATCATCAATTACTTTTATGATAACAGAATCACAAAGGGATTACAAGAAACATACTGGTTACACGTCGGTATCAAAATGGCGCGTTTTTCCAGAGTTTTTCCCGAAGCATGGGCCATCGCCGGGCCCAGATTTCCACCGCCCGGTCCAACAGCACAAAGGTGACATTGGCCATCAGCACCAGAGCTGCGGTCAGCCATTTGGGGTCCTGCTGCCAATCCCCGGGCAATCCCATCAGCCGGAAAATCACTCCGTACAACAGCAGAATCACCCCGGTGCAAATGCCCGCGCAGCAAAGGGTGCGGAGCAATCGGGGGAGCTTTGCCACCGCCCGCTGCACCATGGGATACCACCCAAAGCAGAGATAAACCAACCCGGACTCCCGGTTGGGCAGCAGCAGCAAAGACAGCAGCGAAACCACCGCCCATGCCGACCACCCTGCCCGATTGCCGCCGGTTTCCCGCACCGGTAACAAAATGAGTATTGCCAGCAGCGGACCGCATAATACCGTAATTTCCAAAATGCTGCCCAACAGCAAAATCACCACCGCCAGTGCGCACAACATTCCGCCCAGCGCCAGTTCCCGTGTTTTCACATCTCCGCCTCGTTTCCATACATTTAATTTATACGATTTTATCACAGCCACGGGGAATTCGCAACGGTGTCGGCTGCCCCGCCCAATTCAAGCAGGATTTCATATTCCAATTTTCCCGTTTTTATGTTATATTGAATAGTTAGATATTACAAAAGAAAAAACGCATCATTTGATGAACGTATCGGAAGAGAGGAATGTATTTATGACCCGTGTCTATTTGATTCGCCATGCAGAGGCAGAGGGCAACTATTATCGCCGCATTCAGGGGCAGTGGGACGGTCTGATTACGGCGTTGGGCCGGAAACAGATTGACGCACTGGCAGAACGGATGAAGGATATCCCCTTTTCCGCCGTTTATTCCAGCGACCTGACCCGCACTCAGACCACCGCCGGCGCCATTCTGAAATATCATAACCTGCCGCTGCACACCGACCCCCGGCTCCGTGAAATTTACATGGGCTCCTGGGAGGGCTTGAGTTGGGGCAATGCCGCCCGGGATTTCCCCGAGGCTTACGCAAACTTCAGCACCGACCCCGGAAAGTGGCACGTGGAAGGCTCCGAAAGCTGGGAACACCTGCAGAATCGGCTGTATAACGCCATTCGTGAGATTGCCGCCCGGCATGACGGCGAAACCATCGCCATTGTCTCCCACGGCACCGCCATTCGCGCCCTGCTGTGCAAGCTGGCTGGGGTTCCCAGCAGCGAAATCCGCACCGTAGCCCACGGCGACAACACCTGCGTGACCCTACTGAATGTGGAAGGCGACAGCATGGACGTGGAATTTGCCTGCGACAACTCCCATCTGGACGACACCACCAGTACCTTCTCCAAGCAGACTTGGTGGCGCACCGGCAAGGACAACGGAAATCTGTGGTTCCGTCCGCTGAATCTGGAAACGGAAAGCCAGTTCTATCTGGATTGCTATGCCGATTCCTGGCGCACCTCCCACGGCAACACCGACGGTTTCATTCCGGCGCTGTATCTGATTTCCGCCAAACGTTGGCGGGACGAAAACCCCAACGCATTGGCTGTTGCCATGGAAGATGATACCCCCGTGGGCGTCATCGGTTTGGACACCACCCGGGGCGAAGAGGAGAAAACCGGCTGGATTGGGTTCTTCTATCTTCTGCCGGACCAGCGGGGCAAGCGCTATGCCGCCCAGCTGTTGGGCTATGCCACCACGTTGTATACCCAACTGGGCCGGGAGCGCATTTGTCTCCACGTCGCCGAGGACAATGTCCATGCCCAGGGATTTTACCGTCATGCCGGTTTTGAACAAATCGGCGAGAGCTCCGGTGTGGGCTCCAAGCTGCTGCTCATGGAAAAGCCCTTGAGCCGCGGCGTTCTGCCCCGCCCGGAAGAACTTTGAACCTGAATTCATAGAAAGGATTGCACTTTATGTATCCTGAAGTATTTTTGCCCGTTTCCAAAGAAGATATGCAGGACCGCGGCTGGTGGTGGTACGATTTTCTCGTTGTCACCGGTGACGCCTATGTGGACCACCCCTCTTTCGGCCCCACGGTCATTGCTCGTGTGCTGGAATCCGAGGGATTCCGTGTGGCCATTCTGGCCCAGCCCGATTGGCACAGCTGCGAAGCCTTTACCGCCATGGGCCGGCCCAAATTGGGCGTGATGATCGGCGCGGGCAATCTGGACTCCATGGTTTCCCACTACACCGCCGCCAAAAAGCGCCGGAGCGAGGATTTCTATTCCCCCGGCAAGCGGACCGGTCTGCGCCCGGACCGGGCTACCATCGTGTATGCCAACCGCGCCCGGGAGGCATTCGGCCCGGATATGCCCATTATCATCGGCGGTCTGGAGGCCTCTCTCCGCCGGTTTGCCCATTACGATTATTGGGAAGACAAGGTCCGCCGCAGCATTTTGTTTGATGCTCCGGCAGATATTCTCACCTACGGCATGGGCGAGGCTGCCACCCGGGAAATTGCCCGCCGTCTGAAGAAAAAAGAAAAGCCCGCCACCATGACGGACATCAAAGGCACCGCCGTGATTGTCAACGACCCCGCCGTGTGCGCTTATCCCAGTGTTACCCTGCCCTCTTACGAGGACGTAACCGCCGACAAAGTGGCCTATGCCAATGCCACCCGCGTGGAATATGAAGAGCATGACGCGGTGCGCGGCCGGGCCATGATTCAGAAACACGGCGTGAAATATCTGCTGGTCAATCCGCCGCAAATGCCCTTGACCACCCAGGAATTGGACGCCGTGGCCGACCTGCCCTACACCCGGGAAGTTCACCCCATGTATGACGATATGGGCGGTGTGCCCGCCATTGAAGAGGTGCGGTTCTCTTGTATCCACAACCGGGGCTGCATCGGCGGCTGCAACTTCTGCGCCTTGGCATTCCATCAGGGCCGTATGGTCACCTCCCGCAGCCACGAATCCGTGATTCGGGAAGTCACCGCCATGACCCATCACCCGCTGTGGAAGGGCTATGTCTCCGACGTAGGCGGTCCCACGGCAAACTTCCGCCACCCCTCCTGCCAGAAACAGCTGAAAAGCGGTATGTGCCCCAACCGGCAGTGTCTGGCGCCCACCCCCTGCAAAAATCTGGACGCCGACGAATCGGATTACCTCTCCCTGCTGCGGAAACTCCGGGGCATTCCCGGGGTGAAAAAGGTGTTTGTCCGCTCCGGTATCCGCTATGACTATATGCTCTGCGACAAAAACGGCGAATTTTTCTCCGAGCTGGTCCATTATCACATTTCCGGTCAGCTGAAGGTGGCCCCGGAGCACTGCGTAAACTCCGTTCTGGATTACATGGGTAAGCCCCATATCGAGGTCTACGAAACCTTTATGGACAAGTACCGGCGGCTGAATACCCGGTACGAAAAAGAGCAGTACATCGTGCCCTATCTGATGAGCAGCCACCCCGGCTCCACCTTGGAAGACGCCGTGGAGCTGGCGGAATATCTCCATTCCCGGGGTCGTGTGCCCGAGCAGGTGCAGGATTTCTATCCCACCCCCGGCACCATTTCCACTTGTATGTACTACACCGGCATCAATCCTTGGACCATGGAGCCGGTTTACGTGGCCAAAACACCCCACGAAAAAGCCATGCAGCGGGCGCTGCTCCAGTGGGCGTGCCCGGACAAACGGCCCTTGGTCATTCAGGCACTGAAAGAGGTCGGCCGCACGGATTTGATTGGCTTCGGCAAGGAATGTCTGGTCCGCCCGGACCGGGGCGGTTATCGTCCTCAGGAAAGCAAAGGCGGAAAGCCGGACAAAACCGGCAAGCCCGGCGAAAACCGGGGCGGAAAGCCTTCCCCGCAGGGAAAACCCGGCAGCCGGAACGGAAAATCCCGGAATGAGGCCCCCGCAGGTCGGAAAGACGCCCGCCGCCCGGGAGAGCGCTCCAACAATCGGAACGGCAGCGGCAAAGGTCCCAACCGCACCGGAGGCCGCCGGAAATGACCTACATTCTGCTGTATCTGCTGGCGGTGAACCTGCTGTTGTTCGCCGTTATGGGCATCGACAAGTACAAGGCGAAACATCAGCTCTGGCGGATTCCCGAGCGCACCTTGTTTGTACTGGCAGCCATAGGCGGCAGTCCGGGCGGAATTTTGGGTATGCGCCTGTTCCATCATAAAACCCTCCACCCCCAGTTCCGTTACGGCTTTCCCGCAATCCTGATTTTGCAGCTGATTTTGGCCGGATTTCTGGTTTATCATTTCTTTTTCTAATGACCTCATAAGTAACTGTTCACCATTCACAAGTATTTTGTTGAATGGTGAACTTTTTTATAAAATTTATCTAATAAATTATCATTTTCCTCTTGCTTTTCGCATAGTTTGTGGTTATAATGTTAACAATTCGGACGTATCCAGTTCATGGAACGTACACAAACGATTCGAGGAGGTATTGTTGTGGAAACCAAAACTAACACCGGCTACATGAAGGGATTTATTCCTTACGCCATTGCCGCCGCAGTCTTGAGCCTGTGCGGCGGTTTCACGGCCGCTGTTCCCACCGGCATCGTAAATGAATGGAATATGACGGAATCCGTCACGTTCATTACCCTTGCTTATTCTCTGGGCGCAGCTGCTCTGGCTCCCATCATGGGTAAATTGGGCGACGTTCTCGGCCGCCGGACTACCCTGCTGGTCTCTCTGGGTCTGTATACCCTGGGTCAGCTGCTCATTGCGATCTGCCCCTCCGGCAGTCTGGCAATGCTGCTGGTCTTCCGTTTTATGGTCGGTATCGGCGCTGCCGGTGTCGCTCCCGTGGTCATGGCTTACATTATGACCGAGTTCCCGCCTGAAAAGATGGGCCAGGGCTTTACCATTTATATGGCTATCGCCTGCGGCATGGTGGTGTTCGGACCTACTCTGGGCGGCATCGTCATGGCAAAGACCGGCTGGCGTCCCGTTATGTGGATCTGCGTGGTTCTGTGCGTCATCTCTGTGGTTCTGGTGATGCTCCTGGTGAAGAAAGACAACGGTCCGAAGAAATCTCTGTCCGGATTCGACTTCCCCGGCGCAGTCTTCGTTCTGGTGTTCTTCGCAATGGTTCTGTGTGTTCCCACCTTTGGTCAGAACATGGGCTGGACCGCAAAGGTTACCATCGTCTGCATCGTTGTCGCTGTTGTTGCTCTGATTGCTCTGTTCGCAATTGAGAAGAAGGCACAGAGCCCCATTCTGAGCGGCCCGTTCATGGCTCGTAAGCAGTTCATTCTTCCCGTCATCGTTCTGTTCCTGTCTCAGGGTCTTCTGCAGTCCTGCATGACGAACATCATCGTTTACGCAAAGTACGGCTTTGGTGACTCCACCGTCGCCGGCATCGCAACTTCCGTTATGTACTTCGGCATGGCTATCGGCACCATCGTTCTGGGACCCCAGGCCGATAAGAAAGAGCCTCGCGTGGTTGCAGCTATTGCACTGGTCTTCGTGGCCATCGGCGCTGCCCTGCAGCTGCTCCTGTCCGATACTCTGAGCCTGCCTCTGACCTGCGTCACCTTGTTCTTCATCGGTCTGGGCTTGGGCGGCAACGGCACCATCTTCATGAAGGTCGCTCTGTCCGGCTGCGCTCCCGAAGTTGCAGCTTCCGGTTCCGGTACATACAACGTGTTCCGTGATATGTCCGCTCCCTTTGGCGTGGCACTGTTCGTTCCTATGTTCACCTCCGGCATGAAAGCCGGCATCGGCGCCAACATGGCAGCCGGTATGGAGCAGGGCGCAGCTACTGTGGCAGCTTGCGTAAGCTCCCTGCATAAGGTCGCTATGATTCAGATCGTCTTCGTGGTGATCGGCATCGTGGTCTGCCTGATGCTCCCCAAAGTTTACGGCGACAAGAAAGAGGCCTAACCTCCTTGTGTCATTTCGCAAACCAGCAAAAACAGGAGCCCTAACGGGCTCCTGTTTTTTTGCGTTGATTCGTTGATTAACCGATGCGCGCGGCGGTTTCCGGGGATTCTCCCCGATTTTTGGGAATGGTCACCGTCACAATCAGCGCCTCTTCCGTTTCCCGGGTGCTGCAATCCGCGTGAATGCCCCCTTGTTTCATCAGCTCCAGATTCTTTGTCAGAGAATTGAGGAACAACCGCACATCTTTCAGCAAAAAGGTCCGCCGCTGCCGCTGCTGCTCCTGCGCCCGCTCTTCCAGAATCCGGTCAATCAGCCGCTCCGCAGCGGCCACGGTCATATCCCGACTGATGATTTCCGCCAAAACCTCCCGCTGCAGCACCGCCTCCGGCAAACGGAGCAGCGCCCGGGCGTGGCGCTCCGTCAGATGATTTTGGAGCAGGCTCTCCAGAATATCCTCCGGCAATTTCAAAATCCGCAGCTTATTCGCCACGGCGGATTGGGATTTTCCCAGCCGTTTCGCCGCCGTTTCCTGATTCAAGCCGAACAGCCGCATCATGCGCTGAATGGCCAACGCCTCTTCCCAGAAGTTCAGGTCCTCCCGCTGAATATTTTCCACCAGCGCCAGCAGAGACGCCTCTTCCAAATCTGCGTTCAGCAGAATGCAGGGCACCTCCCGGAGCCCCGCCAGCTTAGCCCCCCGGAGCCGCCGCTCCCCGGCCACCAATTCATAGGCGCTGCCCTTCCGCCGCACCGTAAGGGGATTCAGAATCCCGCACACGGCAATGGACGCCGCCAATTCCCGAAGACTTTCCTCGTCAAATTGCCGCCGTGGCTGCATGGTGCTTTTTTCGATGAGTTCAACGGGCAGATACTGCACCGCCCCCACCATTCGCCGCTGCCGCATAAAACTGCACCCCCTAAAAAAAGTTGGCGGACCGGCTGACGCCAATCCGCCTAAAACAGGGTTGTGGGATAAAGATATGAGCCGGATTCCCGTTTCCGGGAACCAATTGGATAAGCTGTGACTATACAATACACCCCCGACCGCGCAGATTCTGTCGCATTGTGTCGGGGATTCAAAATTTTTCTTTGTATAGTTTTTCCCCCGGTGGGACAGACTATTTCTGACCTCAACGAAAAGGAGATGGAGAAATTTTGATGATAATTGACCGCATTGCACTGGTTTTGGCCATCATCGGCGGCATCAACTGGGGCAGCATCGGCTTATTCCGATTCGATTTGGTTGCATTTCTGTTCGGCGGTCAAACCGCCATGTTCAGCCGAATCATTTACACACTGGTGGGATTGGCTGCCGTCTGGTGTATTTCCCTGCTGTTCCGAAACGAGCCGGAATCCCCGACGGAATAAGCCGCCCAAACCGTGACATGATCAATCTCCACACAACAAAAGCGGGCAGTTAAGTGCCCGCTTTTGTCTGCGTTTTGAATGTTATTTTTCGTAGCCCTTGTCGCCGGAAATCGTCACACCGGTGTTGGGGTCATAGCCTACATAGAAATCCAAAGCCTGCCCCAAATCCCGAAGCTTGAAGTAGTTGCTGTCGTTGATTTTATACACCGTCAGCTCCAAGGGTGCGCCGTTATAATACAGCCGGTCGTCGGAGGCTGCCGCCATCCGATTGCCGCCGGTGGCAGAGCCGGTCAGCTCCGTGCCGGTCATGGTGTACGGCTTGCCGGAGGTGATGGTCACGCCGGTCTTCTCGTCATAGCCCACTTCAAACTGCCGGCTGCTGCCGCTGAGCAGCGCTGCAATGTCACGAATCTTGAAGAAGTTGCTGTCATCGATTTTATAGATGGTGGGCGTCTGCACCTTACCGTTGACCGTCAGCACATCATCGGTGGGCATTGCCGTTTTGGTCTGTACGCCGAAGCTGTAGCTCTTGGTGGCGCCGTTGCTGAACTTTGCCGTCACCGTGTGGGTGCCGCCTGCCAGAGTGCTCGTATCCAAACGATAGGTAAAGGGATACTCCGTTGCGGTTTTCATCAGCTTGCCGTCAACATACCAGCCGCAGCTCAGCTTGTTTGCCGCATAGCTGTATGCTGCCAGCTCCACGGTGCCCTGCCAATTGGTCTTGGCAGCAGACAGCTTGGTGTAATATGGGCGGCTGCCGCTGTAATCGTCCAGATACACGGCGCTGTTGGCAATGGCTTTCCGGTAAGCCGCCGTAACCACGCTATTGTTGTAGAAAGTGTAATCGGTCTTTTCGTTGCCCACGCCGTAATCGGAGGCAACAATCGCCTTAATCTGGGGATACACCATGGGCAGGTATGCGTATGCCTTGCTCATGCGCTCAGCAGCTTCGTTGGAAATATCCTGCCCGTTGAATTTGTTGGAGGAACCGCCCTCGGTGGCAATGATGGGCTTTTTGTGCAGCGCAGCCAGGTTCACCGTCTGCTGCACGTTCAGCAATGCGTCGCCGTAAATGCCCGTTCCGCCGAACGCATCTTTTACGCTGGGGTTGCTGTGATACTTATTGTAATACAAAGAGCAGCCCACCCAATCCACGTATGCGTCACCGGGATAGAACGTATCCATATCCACCAAGTGGGCGCTGCTGAAGTTGGGAGAGAACACCAATGCTGCGTTGGGCGCATAAGTCTGCGCCAGTTTTGCAATGTGCTGATAAGCGGCAATGAAGTCTTTCGGTGCTGCCGGTGTGGTCCAGGTATTCACCTCGCCGCCGATCCGCAGAAATACCGGGAAATCCATGCCGTTCAAATAGGTGAAATCGCGAATCAGCGCGTCATCGTAAACGCCGGAGACAATGGGACCGCAGTCATTGCCCTCGTTGTCGAAGTTCAGGTACACCAGAAATGCGTGGTTGCCCTGTTTCAACGTCGGTCCGTACAGATAACTCCAGTATTCCAAGGAATAACTGCCGTTCCAAGAGTTACTTCCGTAATAATGACCCAAAACGGATTCGTTGGCATTTTCCTCGGCATTGACCATGCCGTAACGGGTGGAGCCGGGCAGAGTGCCGCCCAAATCCGTGCGACCGTACAAAACACCGCTTTTCGGCTCGTTTTTTGCACCGTAATAGGGATAATCCCAGCTTTTGGTTTCACTCACCATGTAAATTTCCGTCCGGGGATTCAAATCCTTGTAGGCGGTATTTTTTGTGGTGGTGCCTTCATTTGCAGATACCGCAGCCGGCAGCAAAGACACCAGCATCATTGCCGACAGTGCAGCAGCCAGAATGCGTTTGTGTTTCATTGTTGGAACTCCTTTCTCTCTTCTGCGGCCAAATTCCACAGTCTCCGCGCCGCAGTCATTATGTACGTATGATTATACCAGATTGTCTCAATTCCGGCAATCTGATTTCAAGATTTTTTCAGCAAAAAGACTCCCCCGAGTTAGGAGAGTCTTTTCTCGTTACATACGCCCGCCAAAGCGAAAAGAGCAAAAAGCGCCGAAAAGGCGCGCTGTCAAGCGTGTCTGCCCTTATCAAGCGATGGTACCACTGCAAGCGAATACAATCACCTGCCGGGTCTGCGCCATTTTCTTCAAATAGTCCAGCACGGCTGCCCGCCGCCGGGCATCCAGATTCACCAGAGAATCGTCCAGCACAATGGGGCAATCCGCCGGCAGCACCAGCTCACAGATAGCCAACCGCACCGCCAGATACAGCAAATCCCATGCGCCGCCGCTGAGATACCCCGCCCGGCGGGTCACCGCAGCTCCTGCGGTTTGGGTTTGGGCGGTAAAATTCCGGTCCAAGGCAACCGCCGTGTACGCGCCGTCGGTGAATTCCCGGAAAATTTCCGAGACCCGGGCATTCAATTTCGGCGCGAATACCCGCTGAATTTCCTCATCCGCCTCGTTCAAAGTCCGGAGCGCCAAGTCAATGGCCGCCATTTCCTCCGTCAGCTGCTGCCGCTGCTCATTGGATTCCGGCTCATATCCCCCGCTGGGGGTATTCTCCAGTTTTCCGTCCAATTTGGCCAGCTGCTGCCGATATTCGCTCACCCGCTCTTCCGCTTGTTTCAGCTGCCGTCCGGCACTGGCTGCGGCGCTCAATCCGGTTTCAAAATCCAACGCCCCCAGAATGGCCTCTTCCCGCTCCGGATCCTTGGCATATTCCCGGTCCAGAACAGACTTTGCGGTTTCCATGCGGGCAACCGCCCGCTGCCATGCCTTATAATCGGCGGCATACGCTTCCGCCAAGGCAGAAAGCCCCTCGCTGTCCGACACCCCGTAGGATTCCAGCAAGCGGTGCAGTTTTTCCTCTGCCTGCCGGGCATTTTTCCGCAAAATCTGATAGGCTCCCACCGCTGCCGCGGCGCATACCGCTGCACCTACAAAGGCCATCGGCTGCCGGAAGATTCCCAAGGCGGCAAACACCGCCGCCAACAGCAGCAAAATGCCTACCGGCAGCGGAAATTTTCTCCGGCTTTCCTTTTCCCAACGACGGGCGCTTTCCACGTCGTTTTCCGCCCGCTCCATGGCCCGCGCGCCGTCCATTCCCGCAAAGGGGCCCACGGTAAGCCGCCGGGCGGTTTCCTCCGCCTGCTGTTTGGCTGCGTCATACTCCCCATTGGCTTGTTTCAGCCGATTTTTGTTTTCCGTCATTTGATGGAGTGCGTCTTTCCGCTGCTGCCGGCGCAGTTGGTCGCTTTGTTCCCGCAACTGTGCCACGGTTTCCTCCGCCTGCCGCAGCTGCTCCGCAGCCAAATCCCTGGTCTGCTGCAGCTCCGATGCGGCGCTCCGCTCCGCCTGCCGGGCCATTTCCTCCTGATTCAGCCGCTCCAACGTCCGTTTTCGTTTTCGCTGCCATGCCTTCAACGTCTCCGACGCGTCGGAAAACGAGGTGTCCTCCTCTCCGGTGCAAACCAGCGAGGCAATGCGCTTTTCCAATTCCGGAGACCCGGACACCGCCACCTCGCCCTGACGGATAAATGCGCTGCGGACAAATACCTCCTCCGGCACACCGGTGAGCAGCTCTCCGGCGCTCCGCCCGGTCAATTCACGCACCGGCAGCCCGGTGCCCGTATACACCGCAGAAAATTCCCGCATAGGCGCATTTTTCTGTCCGGTTTTCCGGGTGAGGGTCAGGTCCTTGCCCTGCCATTCCAGCTCCATAGCGCCCTCCATGGGCGCACCGGACCATGGCGCATATTTCACCTTTTCCGGCATCACGCCGCCCTTTTCCCGGGCCGTGGAATCCACACCGTAGAGCATGGCATGGAGAAAGGCGCACCATGTGCTTTTCCCGGATTCGTTGGGCGCCTCAATCAAATTCAATCCCGGCTGCAATTCCAGACGGTCGCCCTGCAGCTTGCCGAAACTGGCGGTCATATTCCGAATCACCATTGGCTCTGCACCTCCTCGCCGCCGTCCAACGCAGCCAAGCCCCAACGGGCAGCCTGCTCAATACGCGCCCGCTCCTGCGGGGCAGCCTGCTGCCATTGTGCCCAGAGTTTCCGCAAAAATAACCCCCGGAGGGTGGGCTCCTCTTTTCGGCTCCAAACCGAGCGGCTTTGGGTCACCCGGGAAATCACTTCTCCCCGGAAACAGTTGCTGTCCACCCAATTCTGCACCGTTGACACAACCGGAAGTTCTTCCGCCGTGCCCGTAAGCGTCACCCGGAGAAAATCCTGCGCCGTCACGGTTTCCGCCGCCTGCTGCACCGCAGACAGCGGGTCTTTCCCCGTTACGTCCACGGTGAGGTTGTAATACTGCCGTCCGCCCAGGGCCGCAAACTGCGCCTCGGCCTCGGCACCGGGGGCAACGTCCACCAAAACAACGCCCTTTACCCCGGTTTCGTCATATCCCCGGGCCATGGGTACACCCGGCCAGAGATAAGTCACCGCGCCTGCTTTCTTCAGTCCGGAGCATTCATGGGAATGGCCCATCGCCACGTAATCCATGCCGCACCCGGCCAGCTGCGCTTCGGTCATGGGATTGTAAATCCCCTCCCGACCCACGGTACCGTGAATACACAGTACGTCCGTGACCCCCGGCCGCTTTTCCGGCGGCGTGAAGGTTGCCAGCATCGGCGGGCAGACGGAATCCGTAAAGGCTGCACCCCAAACCCGCAGATTCAGCGCCGGCTCTTCAAAGCAGGTGATTCGGTTTTCCCGGAACAGATGTACGTTTTCCGGCAGCCGCAGCCGGTCATAAATGCCCCCCGGCCGATAAAAATCATGGTTGCCCGGCGCAATGAATACCGGCACGCCGCAGGTGCGGAGCATGGTTTCCACCGCCTCCGCGGTTTCCGGATAAACCCGCTCGCCGTCAAACAAATCCCCGGGCAGGAGCATGGCCTGACAGCGGTGTTTTTGCACCAATCGGACCAACCGGGGCAAAATCTCCCGCTGCTCTTTCCGCCGCCGGGCAGCCAATTCCGGCGGAAGTCCGTCAAAGGGCGAATCCAGATGCAGGTCCGCCGCGTGTAAAAATCGAATTGCCATCAGACCAGCCGCACACTTTCCACAGCCACGCATTTTCCCGTTTCGGTGTCCACCGTGAAAATCGCGCCCTCCATTTTGCAGGCACCGCCGGCAGATTCATACCGACGGGGCGGGTCTCCCAGGAATTTTCCGATGCTCTGCTCCGGCAGCACCCCAATCACGGACCGAATCGGTCCGGTCATGCCCAAATCGGTGATATAGCCCGTGCCCTCCGGCAAAACGCAGCCGTCCGAGGTCTGCACATGGGTATGGGTTCCCCAAACCGCAGACGCACGACCCTCCAGAAAATAGCCCATGGCAATTTTTTCGCTGGTTGCCTCGGCATGGAAGTCCACCAGAATGATTTTTGCGTCGGTGTTCGCCAACATATCCTCCACCACCACAAAGGGGTTGTCGGTGTTGGTGTCCAAGCCGTATCGACCGATGAGGTTCATCACGCAAATTCGGCCGTAAGCGGTATTCAGCACCACGCTGCCCGCACCGGGGCATTGAGGCGCAAAGTTTGCCGGGCGAATCACCCGGTTGGATTTGTCCAGATAGGGCTGCAGCTCCCACCGGGTCCACGTATGGTTGCCCAGCGTAATCACGTCCGCCCCGGCTTTCAGCATATCATCGCACTGTTTCGGGGTCACGCCCACTACATTGGCATTTTCCCCGTTGACCACGCAGAATTGAATGTTTTTCTGCTGCTTGAACGTCCGCAGGTTTTTCTGCAAAAACTCCAATCCGGCGCTTCCGCACACATCGCCCACGGCGAGAATGTTAATCGTCATTTCGGTACTCCTATTCCTCTAAAAAGAAAAAGCAAAATTTGCTTGCGCTGTCAAAATTTCTAAGTTTTCATTTTACCATATTCTCTGCCGGATTGCACATAATAAATCCGACATTTTCAGAAGGAGGAATCACCGTGAATCAGAAAATGAATCTGCTGAAGGGCATCGGTCTGGGCATGGCAATGGGTGCCGGCGTGGGTATGCTGTTTGCACCGCCGAAAAAATCCGCAAAACGAACCGTCAGTAAGGCACTGCGCGCCATCGGGGACGTTTTAGAGGACGTTGAAACCGCTCTGGGCTGGTAAAATCCGGGGTTTTGGTCCGTTTTAATATTTTTTCAAATTTTTTCAAAAAAAGCTTGCATTTTCTTTCCGGCTGTGGTAATATACTAAAGCACTCAAAAATGAGTATGCGCCGTTAGCTCAGCTGGATAGAGCGTCTGGCTACGGACCAGAAGGTCAGGGGTTCGAATCCCTTACGGCGTACCAAGCTGCTGTGAACAAATCGTTCACAGCAGTTTTTATTCTTTGCAACACGTCTGACAGCAAGCGCTGCCGGGCGTTTTTTGTTTTTTCCGGATAGCCTTGCAGTTTTTCTTGCAGCCGCTTTTCCCATGTGGTACGATGATTCCACAAAGCAAAATTTGAGGTAGAACTATGGCATCAAGTAAGGAATACTTAGCGTTTATTTTAGAACAGCTATCCGAGTTAGAAGATATTACTTATCGCGCTATGATGGGAGAATTTATTATCTATTATCGCGGCAAGATTGTAGGCGGTATCTATGATGACAGATTACTTGTGAAACCGGTAAAATCAGCAATTCGTTATATGCCGACAGCTCCGTATGAACTCCCCTATGAAGGCGCAAAAGAGATGCTGCTGGTCAATGAAGTTGATGATAAGGAATTTTTGACAGGCTTGTTTCATGCAATGTATGATGAACTGCCCGTTCCAAAACCGAAACGGTAAAACTCACAAATCCATATACGAAAAGACGGGGCTGCTTTTGCAGCCCCGTCTTTATTTTACAAACGCTTTGGTGCGTTTCAGCCTTCCGCAGCAGAGGTGACTCCGCCTTCCACCACCAGACTGTCTTCATATTCCAGGCCGTACGTGCCGGAAAGGGTTTCCTCATAATCCTTGTGGAAGAAGTCTTCCTCGCCCAGTGCCTGAATTTCCTCGTTAATCCAAGTCAGCAGGGTATCGTTGCCCTTAGACACAGCGGGTGCGATGGTATCCGTATTGCCCAGCTGGGGAATGCCCACCACGTAGCCGGAATTCTGCTTTGCAAAGGCAATCACTTCCGTGTTGTCGTTTGCCCATGCCACGCCGTTGCCGTTTTCCAGTGCGTTCTTGGCATTGGCGTAGGTGTCATATTTCTGCAGGGGAATGTCGGGGTAATTCTCGGTAAGATAGGTTTCTGCCGTCGTACCGGAAATGACAATCATCTGGTCCTCAGTGTTCCAGTTGTCCAGAGATTCCACCACGTTGTCCTCGGGAGAAATCACGCCCAATGCCACGTTCATGTAAGGCAGCGCAAAGTCCACTTCCTCAGCCCGCTGGGGGGTCACGGTAAAGTTGGCCAGAATCACGTCCACCTTTCCGGTCTGCAAATACTCGATGCGGTTTGCCGCCTCGGTGGAAACGAAGTTCACCTTGACGCCCAAATCCTCGCCCAGACGATTTGCAAAATACACGTCATAGCCCTGATACTCGCCGTTTTCGTCCACATAGCCAAACGGATTCTTGTCGGAGAACACGCCGATGTTGATGGTGCCGCTGGCTTTGATTTCGTCCAAGGTGCGGTACACTTCATCGCTGTCGGTTTTTGCGGTATCTCCGGAATTTCCGCCGCCGCAAGCAGTGAGCGCCAATGCCATTACGCCGGCCATGGTTCCTGCAATCAGTTTTTTCCAGTTTTTCATGATGATTTCCTCCTAAAATTTTTCTTTCAATGCTTTTCCTTCTGAATTTCGTCAAATGCAAACATATTTAAAAATTGTTTGGCTCGCTCCGTTTTGGGGTGCTCGAAAAATTCCTGCGGGGCGCCCTCTTCCGCAATGGTGCCGCCCTCCAGAAAAATCACCCGGTCCGCCACCGCTTTTGCAAACTGCATCTCGTGGGTCACGATAATCATGGTTCGTCCCTGCCGGGCCAAATCCAGCATCACGTCCAGCACTTCCCGGACCATTTCCGGGTCCAATGCTGCGGTGACTTCGTCAAACAGCAGAATCTCCGGGTGCATACACAGCGCCCGCACAATGGCCACCCGCTGCTTTTGTCCGCCGGACAATTCCCGGGGATAGCGGTCCGCCTTTTCCTGCAGACCCACCCGCTCCAGCAAGGCCATTGCCTCTGCCCGTACGTCCTCTTTTTTCTTTTTCAGAACCTTACAGGGCGCCAGCAGAATATTGTCCAGGACCGTCATGTGGGGAAACAGCTCGTAGCTTTGAAACACCATACCGATGCGCTGCCGCAGTGCCGGGAGATTTTTTCCGGCGGCGTCAATGCGGTCCTCGCCCAGAGAAATCTCGCCCCCTTGAATGGGCTCCAGGGCATTGATACAGCGGAGCAGCGTACTTTTTCCGCAGCCGCTGGGTCCTACGACCACAACCACCTCTCCCCGATTCACCGTAAAGCTCACGTCATTGAGAATCGTTGTCTCTCCATATCGTTTTGTCAGATGCGAAATCTTCAGCAATGGTTCTCCCATGGGTTCTTACCTCCATTTTTCTTCCAGCCGCTTTGCCACCAGACTGATGGGCCAGCAGGCCAGAAAATACAGCAAAAATACCGTCAAATATACTCCGAATGCCGCATTCGGACTGGCTGTGCGGTTGGCCTCAATAATCTGCTGCGCCACCTTCAGCACTTCCACCACGCCAATCATCAAAATCAGACTGGTTGTTTTAATCATACGGGTAATCAGATTGATGGAAAGGGGCAGCAGCCGGCGAAGGGTCTGGGGAATGATCACATACAAATACGTCTGCCCTTTGGTCAAGCCCAAAGCCTCGGCGCTTTCATACTGATGCTTGGGAATGGACAGCAGCGCTCCGCGGACCAAATCGCTCATTTCCGCCGTGCCCCACAGAGAAAATACAATGATGGCCGCAGTCTCTCCGGACAAATCCCAACCGAACGCCCGGGTGGTTCCGAAATACACCAGAAACAGCAGAACCATCTGGGGCATAATGCGGATAACCTCCAGATAAATTCGAAGAACCGCTTTCACCACCCGATTTTTCCGGGTCATCAGCACACCCAGTAAAATTCCCAAGGGAATACTGATTGCAACGGAAATCAAGCTGATGCGCAGCGCCACCCATAAGCCGCCCAGCAACCGGGCCGCATTTTTCCCTTTCCAGAGAACTTCAAGACCCAAATCCGGCATACCGCATCTTCCTTTCTATCACGCTGCCCAGAATGGAAACCGGCAGAAGAATCAACAAATAAAATACCACCAGCAAAAACAGGCTTTCCGTGGTTTTGGCATACATGCCGATCAGGTCCTTGGCTGTGAACATCAGGTCCATCAGGCTGATGGCGCTGAACACGCTGGTTTCTTTCAGCAGAAAAATCACGTTTGCCACGAATGCCGGAACGCTGATACTGGCCGCTTGGGGCAAAATCACGTACCGCATGGTCTGCCCACGGGTCAATCCCAAGCTCAAGGCGCTTTCCTCTTGAATGGGCTCAATGGCCTCCAAACCGCTGCGGAATGCCTCCGCCATATAGCTGCCGCCCAGAAACGCCAGCCCCGCAATGCCGCAGGCTACGGCACTGGTGCGAATCCCGATTTTCGGCAGACCGTAATACAGAAAAAACAGCTGAATCAGCAGTGGGGTATTCCGGCTCAATTCGATGTAAACTCCAACAATCTGCCGGAGCACCGGTATTTTTTCGTACTGCACCACCGCGCAGAACAATCCCACCAGAACAGCCAGAACAATGCCCGCAATGCCCAGTTTTAATGTCAGCCATGCCGCCTTTTCATACAGCGGCAGATACTGCGCTATAAATTCCCAATTCAGTACCCTCACCCTCTCTTTCCCGTCGGAGCGTAAAAAAAGACCGGAGGTTGAATGAATTCAACTCCCGGTTTCCGGTTCTTTCCAATGCACCCGCCTGCGGGCTGCAATTTGGGCATGCTCAGGCAATGCCGAGCTGCCAGACCATCTGTTCCGTCCGGGAGAGCGACACACAACAACAGCATGCAGAAGAATACATTTCACTTTTGCTGAACATATCTGCTCCTCCTTTCGGCGTTTCCCGCCCAAACTGATTGATGCGATTATAGACCTATATTCCCACTCTGTCAATGGGTATTTCAAAATTTTTGCAGAATTATTTCCGATTTTCGCAAAAACTCCCGGAACCGAAGTCCCGGGAGTGCTGTCATTTTTTAGTGATGGCCGCCGCAGCCGTGGCTGCCGCAGGAGCCGCCCTCATGGCCGTGCTCATGTGCATGATGGTCGCAATGCACGTTGGGGTCAAAGCTCAGACCGCCCTCCAACAGCTGCGCCACTGCGCGGTCTGCGTCGCCCTGCACACCGCCATAGAAACGGATCCCCGCCTCGGTCAATGCCTGCTGTGCGCCGCCGCCGATGCCGCCGCAAATCAAGGTATCCACGCCCCGGTCAGCCAAAAAGCCTGCCAGTGCGCCGTGACCGCTGCCGTTGGTGTCAACCACTTCTGCCTGCGTTACCTTGCCGTCTGCCACATCATAAATTTTGAAGTGCTCCGTATGACCGAAATGCTGGAACACCTGTCCGTTTTCATAAGTTACTGCGATTTTCATTGCTGCACCTTCCTCAATTTTTTCCCCACAAGAGCCGCTTTCGTGCCAACAGCTGCCGCAACCGCAGCCCCGATGGGTACCGTCGCAGAGAATGTAGTCGCCCCCCTGAATCACCAGCTCTTTTTCGTTCACCAGACAGTCCGCCAATTTCTGACGGGCGCTGCTGTAAATGGCCTGCACGGTCGTCCGGGCCACATTCATTTGACTGGCACATTGCTCCTGAGTAAAGCCCTCCAAGTCAATCAGGCGAATGGTTTCAAATTCATCCACCGCCATAATGACCGTCTGACCGTTTCCGCCGTGACTGGGACCGAATTGTCCGCAGGCCGGCTCCGCACAAATGCGCCGCTGTTTGCAGGGACGAGGCATCTGCAATTCCTCCGTTTCGTTTTCTGAGTCCAGTATAGCACGATAACTGACATATGTCAAATAACTCAAGGACTTTTCTTTTTTGCGCACCGGAACAGAACAACGCCCCCGGGTTGAAAGGTTCCCGGGGGCACTGACAGCAAAATCGGCAAACTATTGGATATACGGGTCATTGCATGTTCTTGATGCAAATTGTGCACAATTCTCTGTTAACAAATCAGTTCAAATCACCGCCGGCAACAAAATGCCTCGTTCGTGAGATTCCAATCCAAAAAGAAATGCCGGATAGTCCAACAGTGAGCAAAAAACTGTATGTAAACGATAACGGTTTCACTGCGATCCATTCCGACAAAGCATATAACGGACGCAACGTGCCTTGCGTCAAAAAAGCAAGGATTCTGATCAACGTGTTCAACACAATATGATGTTCCAAAGCAGCAAGAATCTGGTGGTAGTTCCCGTAAGCAGCCAGCCGAAAAAGAATCGTAGGAATGAAAAACAGCGCAGCAGACTGAATCTTTTTCTTTCTATCACAAAAATAGCCAACCGAGAAGGGATAGACCAAGAAAACACAGAACAAAATCAAATAGCAACATCGGTCTCCCAATACCATTCCGATATGACTTCCCGAAAAATCAAACTGTAACAGTCGAATCAGCCAGCCAACAATCGGAAAACATATCCCAGCTAAGAAAACCTGGTATTTCCGAAAGATAAACAATCTTATCACCCGTATATAATTTTAACATTTTTAAACAAACTGCACAATATGTAAAATATATTTACATTGTTTTTGCTACTTCTGCTCATTTTATATTCAGTGAGTGATACGATTTGTACAACAACATACAAGTGTTAACGGACATTGTCAAAAAGAACAACGCCCCTCAAACGCAGTTGCTACGTGGCGTTTCACAATGATTTTCTAAATCCAAGCAAGATACCCCTCGTTTTCCTTTGCTTTTCCCGGACAAATGTGCTACACTGCCCGCTGGAAAGAAGGTGCCGGTTCATGCATGACGAACTGACGAAAGTTGACATTGAAAAAATGAAGGCCGAGGTGGAATACCGCCGGAACGAGCTGCGCCCGCAGCTGATTGAAGAAGTAAAAGTAGCCCGGGGATTCGGCGACCTCTCGGAAAATTTTGAATACAAGGCCGCCAAACGGGAGAAAAACCGGAACGACAGCCGCATTCGCTATCTGGAAAATATGATTAAAACCGCCGTGGTGATTGAGGACAATTCCCAATCGGACGAGGTGGGTCTGTTCGATACGGTCACCGTGTTTATGGAAGATGAGCAAGAAGAAACCGTGTTCCGCATTGTCACCACCCTGCGCCAGAACCCCCTCAAAGGTTTGATCAGCAAGGAATCCCCCGTGGGCAGCGTGCTGATGGGTCGGAAAGTGGGCGATGTGGTCCACGTGCAGGTGAATGACCGGTTCGGCTATGACGCAAAAATCATTAAAATCGAAAAAGGCGAAGATGACGAGGACTTGCCCATCAGCGAATACTAATGCCTCCGTCTGTTCCGAAACCATACTCACCCCAAAAGCTTTGAAAAAATCCGCCGTTTCCCCAAGGGCGGATTTTGTTTTCTGTTTTTTCACATTTGAACCGCCGGTGTGAATTTACAAATCGATGGTTTTCTGATAGAATATAGGGAACTGCGGCCTTTTGGCAGCAGAACCCCTGAGAGATTACACTCTGATTCAATAAAGGAGGGTTCCGATGAATTACGGTATCATCTTGGGCAGTGTCCGAAACAGTATGATTTATCATATTTTTGCGGTCATCGCCGGATGGTTTTCCAAACAATGGAAACAAAGTCCCATTTTACAATGGTTTCTCCATCAGCGTTCCGGAGAGGACCATTCCCGGCAAAGTCTGCTGTTCCGATTGGCTTGCTTGCTCCATCGGTTTTTGCTTTGGCTGTGCAGGGCGCTGCGCTTGGATAAAATCACAGAAAACAGCATCTTCCGAAAGCCGGTGCTTTGGACCGGTCTGACCTTGGTGTGCGCGCCGGTTCTGCCCACAATGGCCATTCTGGCGCTGACCATGGTGTCTCTGTGTTCTCTGCTGCTGACCTTCGGCTGCGAGGAAAACCGCACGCTGGTTTACTTCCCGGTGAACAAATTCGTGTATGCCTTTGCGTTTGTTTACGTATTCTGTGCATTCACTTCCGTCACCCCGGGCAGCAGTCTGAAAATCAGCGCCATGTTCTGTATGTTCGCGTTGTTCTTCATTCTCCTGACCAACAGCATCACCACCTATCGGCAGCTGAAGACCGTTTCCGCGCTGCTGGTATTTATGGGCGTTCTGGTGTCCTTTTACGGATTCTATCAGTACCTCACCGGCGGTCAGCGCATCGGCGCATGGGTGGACAAGGATATGTTCAACATCAGTTTCCGGGTGTACTCCACGTTGGCAAACCCCAACGTATTGGGCGAATATCTGCTGCTGGTCATTCCCCTGTGCGTGGGCTTTCTGTTCTCCGCAAAAACCTGGTTCAAGCGCATTGTCTGGGCCGGCTGTTTCTGCGTCATGATGCTGTGTATGGTGCTGACCTACTCCCGCGGCTGCTGGTTGGGTATTTGCTTGGCTGCCGCCATTTTCATGGTCATGTATGACCGGCGGTTCCTGCTGGTGGGCTTTGCTTTGCTGGCGGTTGCCCCCTTCGTTCTGCCGGAATCCATTCTTCAGCGCATCACAAGCATCGGCAACATGGGAGATACCTCCACGTCTTACCGGGTGTATATCTGGATGGGCACCATTGCCATGCTGAAAGAATTCTGGTTCTCCGGCGTCGGTCCGGGCAAAGACGCATACAACACCGTCTACCCCGCCTTTTCCTACAGCCACGTTTCCGCTCCCCATGCCCACAATCTGTTTTTGCAGACCATGTGCGATACCGGTGTCAGCGGAACGGTGCTGCTGTGTCTGGTGCTGTTTTCCGCCACCCGAACCCTGTGCTCCGCCACCGCTGCCGAGCCGAACAAGGAAAACAAGCTTTTCCAGATGGCCGGCATTGCCGCCATTGCGGGATTTTTGCTGCAAAGTATGTTTGACTATACGTTTTATAACTACCGGGTCATGCTCATGTTCTGGGGATTTTTGGGCATTTACCTGATGTTTACCAAATTGCGGGAGGAAGAAACCGTATGATTAAGGTTTTGAATATCATCAGCGATACCAATATCGGCGGCGCCGGACGGTATCTGCTGAACTTTCTGAAATACTACGACCGGAGCAAGTACGAAATCAAGGTCGTGCTGCCGGAAAACAGCCAGCTGAAACCGGAAGTGGAAAAGCTGAACACCCCGGTGATTGAAGTGCCCGGTATGGGAGATCAGTCCTTTTCCATGGAAGCCGTCAAGGCGCTGAAACGGGTCATTCGGGCCGAGCATCCCGACATTGTTCACACCCACGGCGCCATGTCCGGCCGCATCGCCGCAAAAGGCACCGGTGCGAAAATCATTTACACCCGGCACTGTGCATTCCCGGTGCCCGACCGCATCAAAAAGAATCCCGGCCGTTGGGTGAACAAAACCATGAACGAGTTTTTCGCCGACCACATCATTGCCGTCAGCCCCGCCGCAGAGGAAAACCTCACCGACGGCGGCATTTCCAAGGATATGATTACCACCATGATGAACGGCGTGACCCCGGTGCCCCGGACCTCTCCGGAGGCGCAGGCCGCCATGCGGGCCCGGTGCGGAGTGCAGGACGGAGAATTCGTTCTGGGTATTCTGGCAAGAATTGAGGAATACAAGGGCCATCTGGACATTCTGGACGCCATGAAGATTCTGAAAGACGAGGGCCGCAGCGTTCGTCTGCTGGTTGCCGGCAGCGGCAGCTTTGAAGAGGAAACCCGGGCCCATTGCCACCAGCTGGGTCTGGACGATTGTGTCAGCTTTTTGGGATTTGTCACCGATGTGGGCGGTCTGCTGTCCATTCTGGACCTGCAGCTGAATGCCTCTTTCGGTACGGAAACCTCCAGCCTGTCCATTTTGGAGGGCATGAGCATGGGGCTGCCCGCAGTCATCAGTGATTACGGCGGAAACCCCTGGCTGATTGATGACGGCGAGGACGGCTACCTCTTCCCCACCCGAGATTCCGCCGCCATGGCGCGGTGCATCGGAAAACTCATGGACGAGCCCGACACGCTGAAAACCATGCAGCGCCGGGCAACAGAGATTTATCATCAGCGCTTCACCGGCGAGATTTTCGCCCGGAATATTGAGGCCGTTTACGACAAAGTATTGGAGGATTGACCATGGAACAGTCGGAAAAGAAATCCCTGAAAATCAGCATTTTTGACATTGTCATTGTGGCCGTGTGTCTGGTGGCCGCAGCGGTGGTGTTTATGATGCTCAAACCCAAAAACGTCACCGTGGGCACCCCCTCCGGAACCCCCATGCGTTACACCGTGGAGGTGCAGAAAATGCCCGCCGGTGCCGGTGAATTGGTACAGCCCGGCGACGCCATCAAGGACGGCGCAAAAAACTACGACATCGGCACCGTGGTGTCCTCTACCGTGACCCCCTTCACCTATCAGGTGACCAATGAAGAGAACGGCACGGCGGTTTATGTGCCTTTGGACCGTTACGAGAACATCGAAATCGTCATTGAGGCCAATATGAACACCTCCTCTGCCGCGCTGACCACCGAAAGCGGTTTCACCGTCACCGTAGGCACCCAGGTCAATGTTGCCGGTCCCTGCTACTCCGGCACCGGCTATGTGACTTCCATTGAAAGGGGCGAATAAACATGGAAAAGAAACAGTATCATTTTAATTGGTTCGACGCGTTTGTCTGCCTGCTGTTGGCCGTTTTGGCCGCAGGCGCCTTCTTCAAATTCGCCGTTTCCGACAAAACCGCCTCCGCGGGCGCGGCGGATACCATTACCTACACCGTGCAGGTTCCCGCCGGAAAAGAGAGCACCATTGACGGCATCCGCGTCGGAGACACGCTGTATGATTCCGATTCCGGCAACGTCATCGGCACCGTGACGAACGTTGCGGCGGAGCCCGCCGAAACGATTATTTCCTACCCGGACGGCACCGCCGAATGGGGCACCATTGAAGACCGCTATGACTTGTATCTGACCGTGGAGGGCACCGGTGTGATCACCGCCAGCCGCCAGTATATGATTAACAAAACCTACCAGATTAACGTAGGCGCGCAGAAAAATATGAACACCCAGTTCCGTTCCTTCTATGGACGGATCATGTCCGTGTCCTGACGGAGGCGCAGTATGTCTGAAAAAAGAACCATTCTCATGGCCACCATGGGCATGGACATCGGCGGAGCCGAAACCCATATTGTGGAGCTGAGCAAGGAGCTGAACCGCCGGGGCTACCGGGTCATCGTAGCCTCCAACGGCGGTGTTTACGTGCCGGAGCTGGAGCAAGCCGGAATCGAATGTGTTTCCGTGCCCATGAACCGCCGCAGTCCTTGGCCGATGCTCCAATCCCTTGTAAAAATGCGCCGGCTCATCAAAAAAGAGCGGCCCGACGTGGTCCATGCCCATGCCCGGATTCCCGGATTCCTCTGCGGCATTCTCCACAAATTCATGCATTTCCCCTTTGTCACCACTGCCCACTGGGTCTTTGACACCGGCGGAATTCTTGGCAAGCTCACCAACTGGGGCGAGCGGACCATTGCCGTGTCCGATGATATCAAGGCCTATCTGTGGGATAACTACGGAATTCCCGGAGAGCACGTTACCGTGACCATCAACGGCATTGATACGGAGAAGTTTTCTCCCGCAGTGTCCGGTGCCGGGGTGCGGAGGGAGCTGAACATTCCCGCCGACGCGGTGTGCGTGTCCTCCGTCAGCCGTCTGGACGACAGCCGCGCCTTTGCCGCCCGGTGTCTGATTGACATTGCCCCCCAGTTGGCCCAGCGTTTCCCCGGTCTGCATTTGCTGATTGCCGGCGGCGGCGATGTATATGACGAGCTGAAAGCCAAAGCCGATGCCGTCAATGCCCAAGTGGGGTACGAAATGCTCCATCTCCCCGGTGCGCGCACGGACATTAACGAAATCGTTGCCGCCGGCGACGTATTCGTGGGTGTTTCCCGGGCCGCATTGGAGGCCATGGCCGGGGGCAAAGCCGTGATTATTGCCGGAAACGAAGGCTATCACGGCATTTTCGGACCGGAAAAGCTGGACGAGGCCATGTTGGGCAACTTCTGCTGCCGCGGTCTGCCTGCCTGCACCCCGGAGGGTCTGCTGGCCGATTTGACCGAATTGCTGCAATCCGGTCCGGCAGTTTGGGCCGCTCAGGGCACTTACAACCGGCAGGTGATTTTCGACCACTACTCCGTGGCCCGCATGGCGGAAGACGCACTGACCGCATATCGGCAGGTTTGGCGCAAGAAAACCGCCGTCATTTCCGGATATTACGGCTATCACAATCTGGGGGACGACGCCATTCTGCTGTCCATTCGCCGGCGGCTGGCAGCCTTGTCCGATGACGTAGAATTGGTGGCCCTGTCCAACGCGCCGGACAGCACGTTGGAAGAATACGATGTGAAAGCCGTGCAGCGGTTTCAGCCCATGCAGGTGCGGAAAGCCGTCAAAAACGCGGACCTGCTCATTTCCGGTGGCGGCAGCCTGCTGCAGGACCGGACCAGCACCCGCTCTCTGATGTATTACCTCTCGGTCATTCGCATGGCCCTGCATTACAAAAAGCCCGTGATGCTCTATGCCAACGGCATCGGTCCCGTCAGCAAAAGCAAAAACCGCCGCCGGGTGCAAGCCGTGGTTTCCAAAGCCAACTGCATCACCCTGCGCGATGCCGATTCCCTGCAGGAATTGGAGCAGATGGGTGTGCGCAGCGATGCCATGACCGTCACCGCCGACCCGGTGTTTACCCTCAATGGCATTGCCCCCGACGCTGCCCGGGAAATTCTGACCGCCGCAGAAATCCCCACGGACCGTCCCATTTTGGCCGTTTCCATGCGGCAGTCCGGCAAAATCGCCCAGGCGGTGCCGGAGTTGGCCCGATTCTGCGATGAAGCCGCCAAAACCCACACCGTTTTGTTCATTCTCATGCAAACCCCGGCCGACAGCGCCGTAACCGAACAGATTCGCAGCCGGATGACCGCGCCCTCCTATGTTTTGGAAACGCCGGGCAAGCCGGAAACCATGATGGGCGTCATCGGTCTGTGCAATCTGGTGTTCAGTATGCGGCTGCATACGGTGATTTTCGCTGCCAAGCAGCGGGTGCCCGTGATGGGTCTGGTGTATGACCCGAAGGTGGCCTCCTATCTGGATTTGCTGCATATGCCCGCCGTGGGCACACCGGAAACCTTCCGGGCAGACGATGCCCTCCGCACCTTTACGGATCTGGCGGACCACCAGACGGAATATGCCGCCCGGTTGGACGTCATTGCCCGCAATTTGGAGCAAGCTGCGCAGGAAAATGACCGTCAGCTGGCCGCATTGCTGGGATTGTAAGGCAATCCCGTTCCCATTTGCCCCGTCAGCGGGGCACCCTTTCACAATCTCCTTCGGAGAAAAACAACCCCGGTCTGCTGCAGGATTGTATTCGTACAATCCCGCAGCAGGCTCTTTTTATAAGATTTCCTTAAATTTTTGGACAATATTCATAAAATGAGCATTGAATTTTTTTCAGTACACATTTATAATAGAGCGTTATTATCAAGAAGTATTGCATTGTGACGAAGTGAGGCAAAAAAACAGAAAGTACCATGAAAATTACAAACACGAAAAAATTGGAAAATCGGCTGACTTTGGGTGTGGACATCGGCTCCACCACCGCAAAAGTTGTACTGATTGATAACGGAGAAGTTATTTACGAAAAGTATGAGCGCCACCTGTCTCAGGTGCGCCAGAAAACATTGGAAATGATTCAGGCCATTGAGCCCATGCTCACCGGCCGGGAATTTGCCGTTGCCATTTCCGGCTCCGCCGGACTGGGTCTGGCAGAGGCTGCCCGGATTCCCTTTGTGCAGGAAGTGTATGCCACCGGCGAGGTGATTCGAGTGCTGGAGCCGGACACCAGCGTGGTCATCGAGCTGGGCGGAGAAGACGCAAAGGTCATCTTCTTCAAGGGCGGCACGGACGAGCGCATGAACGGCACTTGTGCCGGCGGCACCGGTGCATTCATCGACCAAATGGCCGTACTGCTGAACATGACCGTGGAAGAAATGGACGCAGCCAGTTTGGAGCACACCCGGCTGTACCCCATCGCCTCCCGCTGCGGCGTGTTCGCAAAAACCGATATTCAGCCCCTGCTGAATCAAGGCGCCAACAAATCCGACGTAGCCGCCAGTATTTATCAGGCTGTGGTAAACCAGACCATTGCCGGTTTGGCACAGGGACGGAAAATTGACGGCAAAGTGATGTTCCTGGGCGGTCCGCTGTACTACTGCAAGGGTCTGCGGGAGCGGTTTCAGGAAACCCTCCGGCTGTCCGATGAAAACGCGGTGTTCCCGGAATACGGCCGATTCGCCGTGGCATTGGGCGCCGCGCTGTACGGTGCCGACGGAGAAACTTTTACCTATGAAACACTGGTGCAGAATCTGAAGGATTCCGCCTCCCGCATGGGACAGACCAGCACCCGTCTGGCGCCTCTGTTTGCCACGCCCGCAGAGTATGACGCATTTGTGGAGCGGCACAAAAAGGCCGTTGTGGAATCCCGGGATATGAACAGCTACGCCGGAAAGGCATGGTTGGGCATCGACTGCGGCTCCACCACCACAAAGCTCGCCCTGATTTCCGAGGACAAAAAGCTGCTGTACACCTATTACAGCTCCAACCGGGGCAACCCGGTGGAAATCGTCCGGGAGCAGCTGACAGAAATCCGCAAACTGTGCGGAGACCGGATTCAGATTTGCGGCAGCGCCGCCACCGGCTACGGCGAGGAATTGATTTGCCACGCATTCAACATTGACGAGGGTGTTGTGGAAACCATCGCTCACTACACCGCCGCAAAATATTTCCAGCCCGATGTGGATTTCATTCTGGACATCGGCGGACAGGACATTAAGTGCTTTAAAATTCGCAACGGCGCCATTGACTCCATTATGCTCAACGAGGCTTGCTCCTCCGGCTGCGGTTCCTTTATCGAAACCTTTGCCAAGAGCATGGGCTATGACGTGCAAACCTTTGCGGAAAAGGGTCTGCATGCTACTGCTCCGGTGAATCTGGGCAGCCGCTGCACCGTGTTTATGAACTCTTCCGTGAAACAGAGCCAGAAAGACGGCGCTACCGTGGAGGATATTTCCGCGGGTCTGTCTGTTTCCGTGGTGAAAAACGCGCTGTATAAGGTCATTCGTGCCGGCTCCGCCCAGGAGTTGGGCAAAAATATCGTGGTGCAGGGCGGCACGTTTCTGAACGATGCCGTGCTCCGCGCCTTTGAAATGGAGTTGGGCGCTCCGGTGATTCGTCCGGCTATCGCCGGTCTGATGGGCGCTTACGGCGCCGCCCTCCATGCCATGCGGTTCTCTCAGAGCAAAACCATTTCTCTGGCGGAGCTGGAGCAGTTCAGTCATCAGTCCACCCAGTCTGTCTGTCAGGGCTGCGGAAACCACTGCCATTTGACCATCAACATTTTTCAGGACGGCCGCCGGTTCATTTCCGGCAACCAGTGTCAGAAAATGGTGGGCGGTAAAACGGAAGAGCTGCCGAATCTCTATCAGTTCAAGCGGGACGCCATCATGGGTCTGAAATCCGTTCCCGGCGAGCGGGGCAAGCTGGGTTTGCCCTTGGCATTGGGTATGTATGAACTGGCCCCCTTGTGGCATACGATTTTCACAGAGCTGGGCTACGATGTGGTGCTGTCCGGCCTTTCCACCCGCCAGACCTACGAAAAAGGCCAATTCTCCATTCCCTCCGATACCGCCTGCTATCCGGCAAAAATTATGCACGGCCATATTGAGCAGCTGATTGAAGACGGCTGCGACACCATTTTCTATCCCTGCCTGAGTTACAACATCGACGAGCACGACAGCGACAACCACTATAACTGCCCGGTGGTGGCTTATTATGCCGAGCTGTTGGAGGGCAATATGGATTCCCTGCAAAAGGTGAAATTTCTGGACCCGTTCCTGAGCGTGAACAACCCCAAGGAATTGAGCCGGACGCTGTTCCGCGCCCTGAGCGCTGATGACCCCACCTTGACAAAACGGGAGGTCAAGCGGGCCGTGGACCGGGGATTCGCCGCTTACGAAACCTATATGGCCTCCGTGCGCAATGCCGGCGAAAACGCACTGGCATTTGCAAGAGAACACGGCAAACGCATTATGATTCTGGCCGGTCGGCCCTATCATATCGACCCGGAAATCTGCCACGGCATTGATAAATTGGCCAATCAGCTGGGATTCGTGGTGGTCAGCGAGGACAGCGTGTGCCATCTGGCCGCAAAATCCCCCAAGGTTCACGTACTGAACCAGTGGACCTACCATGCCCGTCTGTACCGCGCGGCGGAATATGCCTCCGAGCATGCAGATACCGAACTGGTGCAGCTGGTGAGTTTCGGCTGCGGCGTGGACGCCATCACCACCGATGAGGTCCGCTCCATTCTGGAGGCCCACGATAAGTTCTATACGCAAATCAAAATTGACGAAATCACCAACTTGGGCGCCGTAAAAATTCGGCTGCGCAGTCTGTTGGGTGCTTTGGAAGATAAGGAGGCCCGGAAATGAGCAAATCCAGCGCAGAATTTGTCCCCTTTACCAAGGAGATGATTAAAACGCACACCATTCTGGTGCCCACAATGCTGCCCATGCATTTCAAAATGATTCTGGCTTATATGGAAACCTACGGCTACAAGCTGGAGCTGTTGGAAACCAACGGCCCGGAGATTGCGGAAACCGGTTTGAAGTATGTACATAACGACACCTGCTACCCCGCCATTCTGGTCATCGGACAGTTCATGGACGCCATCAATTCCGGAAAATATGACCCGGATAAAATCGCCCTGATTCAGTTCCAGACCGGCGGCGGCTGCCGCGCCAGCAACTACATTTCCCTGCTGCGAAAGGCGCTGAAAAAAGCCGGCTACGGCAACATTCCCGTGATTTCCTTCTCTCTGATGGGCATTGAAAAGCACCCGGGATTCCGGCTGAATCTCACCAAACTCCGGGGCATGATGTACGCCGTGCTGTACGGCGACCTGCTGATGACCTTGGTCAATCAGGTCCGCCCCTATGAAGTGGAAAAGGGCGCAGCCCAGAATCTGGCCGATAAATGGACCCACAAATTGGGTCTGGAGCTGGGCAAGGGCAAATTGGTCCGATATGCGCAGGTGAAAGAGAATTACCGGAAAATCATCGACGAATTCGCCAACATCCCCGTGGAAAAGCGGGACGCCGTAAAAGTGGGCGTGGTGGGTGAGATTTTCGTGAAATACTCCCCCTTGGGCAACAACAATCTGGAGCAGTTTCTGGTGGACGAGGGTGCCGAAGTGGTAGTGCCCGGTTTGATGGACTTCATGCTGTACTGCGTGTACAACAACATCATGGACTATGAGCTGTACGGTCGGGGATTCTGGACCCATGCCGGCTGCAAGCTTGCTTTCAACTATCTGAACCACAAGAAAAACGACATGGCTGCCGCCATTGCGGAGGACGGTCGATTCGTGGCGCCCACGGACTTTTCCCACACGCTGACTTTGGCAGAGGGCTATCTGGGCATCGGCACGAAAATGGGCGAGGGTTGGCTGCTCACCAGTGAAATGCTGGAGCTGATTGAGACCGGCTGCAAGAATATCGTCTGCACTCAGCCCTTCGGCTGCCTGCCCAACCACATTTGCGGCAAGGGCATGATGAAACCCATTAAGGAAAAGAACCCGGACGTGAACATCGTCGCCATTGACTACGATGCCAGCAGCCCCAAGGTGAATCAGGAAAACCGACTGAAACTGATGCTCTCCAACGCAAAGGCCAATCTGGAGGCACAGCGCCGCCGGGAGGCGGAAGAATCCGCCGATTCCGCCGAAAAAGAACCGGCCACCGTGGGATAAACGTCCCCGCACCCATAATGAATTTACGATGTCTGCGACCCAGTCGCAGACATCGTTTTTTTGCACTGTTTCAATTGACGTTTTCTTACTTATTTTGTATAATATATACGAACAAAGGAGAGAGTGATTCCAATGGCATGTTGAAAAATGGTTCTTCACCACACAACCACCCACGTAATAAGGAGATGATTCTGATGATGAAGAAAATTTTATGTTTGATGTTAGCATTGGCAATGTATCTATCCCTGAGCGGGATGGCATTTGCAGGCTGCGTCAACGCAGGTGTCGATGATGATTCTGTTTTTTATCAGGGTACAGATGCCGACTATGTCATTTCCTATGATAAAAAGTTGAACACCATGACAATTGAGCGCTATGCCCATGACACCGGTGTGAAAGAACGCAGTGCAGTCGGCAATTTGGAGAAAGGAATAGTCACCGTCCAAACCTATAAAAATGACGGTTCTGCGGAAATACAAGTAATTGAAAATGAACCAACCGGTATAGAACCGCAAACGGTTTCCGGGAGTAGAACCACTCGTTCAAAGTATGCATATAACTACAGAAATTCAACCTCGTGCTATGTAGCCTGTCCAGCTTTTGCCGGTAATTCCGATGCAATTTATTCCTTTACGACTTTTGAACACGCCGGAAATACCAATGATTTGGACAATTTCCGTGATGCCGTCAACCAGATATATGCCGATGAGGAGGGTTTGGCTCTGTTTATCACAGCATCCAAAGCTACAACGCTCATCAACGAAGCCTTAGCATTGGCAATCAATCCCCTTGATTTTGGTGAAGTTCTGAGAGCGTCCGTAGACGAAATAACATCCTCTGCGGAGGCGCAGTCACGGGCACTTCAGATCGGCGTTTCTCAGGATCGCGCACAGGTTATTTATAACCGGCTCCAGGAAGACTATGTCTCCTTAATGCGTTTAGAGCAATAAAGGCGGGGTTCCCATTCCCCGGTTTCCATTGACTTCCCGTTTGAAGTCAGACGTCATTTTTGTGCATTTTCACTCTTTTCCGTTGACATCTGAAAGAGGTGATATAGCTATGCGCTTTCAATCCATTTTTCTGAAAATTTTGTATGGAGCCGCCATTGTGCTTCTGATTGTATTGAATCACTGGCTGTTCGGCGCTGTGAACCATGATTTTGTCCCAGATTGGTTTTGGAGCGCATCAGAGGACATCTGTCCCATCCTTATTTTTACTTGCACGGCGCATTTCCAACCGTTTTGCAAAAATAGATATCTGAATGCATTGATTGCCGCGGTTCTTGTCTTTTTGGGTGAAACCCTTTGTTTGCGTTATTTCGTTTGAATTTCGCGCTTCCCCGGACGCTAAGCGTCCGGGGATTTTTTCTCCCGGTTTCCATTGACTTCCCTATGGAATCGTATATAATTAGTGTTGGCTAATTAGCCGACACTAATCTGCTGTCGAAAATCGAGGAAAACGACAATGACCTTAGACGAATTAAAGCCCGGGCAGGACGCCTATATTGAATCGGTGAACTGCGCAGAGCTTTCTCTGAAAAAACATATTCTGGACATGGGTTTGACCCCCGGAACGGAAGTCACCTTGGTGAAAACCGCCCCCATGGGCGACCCCCTGCAGCTGACTGTGCGGGGGTATGAGCTGACCCTGCGGAAAGCGGACGCGGCGCATATCACCTTGCAGAAGGTCCATTCCGCCCATGAAAAGGCCGCCGGCACCGTAGCGCCGGACATCAACCACCCGCAAACCGGCGAAATGGGCATTTACCACGTCCGCACCGGGCAGCCCCCCATTCCCGACGGGCAGCCCATCACCTTTGCCTTAGCCGGCAACCAAAACTGCGGAAAAACCACGCTGTTCAATCAGCTCACCGGCTCCAATCAGCATGTGGGCAACTTCCCCGGCGTTACCGTGGACCGGAAAGACGGCACCATTCGGGGGCACAGCGAGGCCGTGATTACCGACCTGCCGGGAATTTATTCCCTGTCCCCCTACACCAGCGAAGAGGTGGTCACCCGGCAGTTTTTGCTGGACGAGCACCCCTCCGGCATCATCAACATTGTGGACGCCACCAACATTCAGCGAAATCTGTACCTGACCATGCAGCTGATTGAGCTGGATATTCCCATGGTACTGGCGCTGAACATGATGGACGAGGTTCTGAATAACGGCGGCACCATTCAGGTCAACCGTTTGGAAGAGCTTTTGGGCATTCCCGTGGTGCCCATTTCCGCGGCCAAAAACGAGGGCATTGAGGAATTGGTCCGTCATGCCCTTCATGTGGCCAAATACCGGGAGCAGCCCGGCCGCCGGGACTTCTGCGAGCCCTACGGGCGGGACGGCGGCGCGGTGCACCGCTGCATTCATGGCATTGAGCATTTGATTGACGACCATGCCGCTGCCGCAGGCATTCCCCTCCGCTTCGCCGCCACCAAGCTGGTGGAGGGCGACCCGCTGATTCTCAAGGCTCTGCAGTTGGACCCCAACGAGCAGGACGCCATCGAGCATATCGTCACCCAGATGGAGCAGGAGTGCGGCAAGGAGCGGCAAGCCGCTCTGGCGGACATGCGGTTCAGCTTTATCGAAAAAGTCTGCGACGCAACCGTGGTAAAGCCCCGGGAGAGCAAGGAACACGCCCGCAGCGCCAAAATCGACCAGGTGCTGACCGGCCGTTGGACGGCAATTCCCTCCTTCATCGGCATTATGGCATTGGTGTTCTGGCTGACCTTCGGCGTCATCGGCAGCGCGCTGTCGGATTGGCTGGCCATGGGCATTAATTGGCTTACCGGGGTGTGCAATTCCGCCCTAATTGCCTACGGCTTGAATCCCGTGGTCCGTTCCCTCATCATTGACGGTATCTTTACCGGCGTGGGCAGCGTGTTGTCATTTATGCCCATCATCGTGGTGTTGTTCTTCTTCCTGTCCATTCTGGAGGACAGCGGCTATATGGCCCGGGTGGCCTTTGTGATGGATAAGCTGCTGCGAAAAATCGGATTGTCCGGCCGCAGCTTTGTGCCCATGCTGATTGGTTTCGGCTGCTCTGTTCCCGCCATTATGGCCACCAGAACGCTGCCCTCGGAGCGCGACCGGAAAATGACCATTCTTCTGACACCGTTTATGTCCTGCTCCGCAAAATTGCCCATTTATGCCACGTTCTCCGCATTTTTCTTCCCGAAAAATGCCCCGTTGGTGATGATTGCCCTGTACTTTACAGGCATCATCGTGGCCATTGTCTTTGCTTTGATTCTGAAAACCGCTGCATTCAAGGGCGAGCCCGTGCCGTTCGTCATGGAGCTGCCCAACTACCGTATGCCCGGTGCCAAAAACGTGGGCAAGCTGATGTATGACAAAGCCAAGGACTTTGTCACCCGGGCATTTACCGTGATTTTCGTGGCCACCATTGTCATTTGGTTCCTGCAAACCTTTGACGCACGGCTGAACGTGGTCCATGACTCCTCCCAGAGCCTGCTGGCCATGCTGGGCGGTCTGATTGCCCCCTTGTTCACGCCCTTGGGTCTGGACGATTGGCGGCTGAGCACGGCGCTGATTACCGGCTTTATGGCCAAGGAAAGCGTTGTCAGTACGCTGACCGTGCTGTTGGGCGGCACCGCCGGATTGGCTGCCGTTTTGACCCCGCTGGCTGCGGTAAGCTTTCTGGTGTTCTGCCTGCTGTACACCCCCTGCGTGGCAGCCATTGCCTCTGTCAAGCGGGAGCTTGGCACCAAATGGGCCGTGGGCATGTGCCTGACCCAGTGCGTAATTGCATGGTTGGTGGCATGTCTGGTGTTCTGGGTGGGCCATTTGCTGTAAGGTGCGCGCCATGGCTGTGATTATTTTACTGGTTCTCGCGGTCTGGCTTGTCTGGGCGCTCCGCTCCATTCGCGCCGGGAAAACCGGCGGGTGCAGCGGGGATTGCTCCCATTGCGGACAATCCTGCACCACCCGCAATCCATCAAATACTCAGGAGCTGTCTCAACATGATTCTTCCGAATTATAAGAGGCAGCTCCTCTTTTTTCTGTCGATATATTTCGGCATTCCCTATTGACAAAGTAGGTTTCTTGTGGTATCGTTTTTCTTGCCCATAAATTCGATAGGTTTAAGGAGGACGGCATGGAACTTTATGCGGATTACGCAGCAACCACACCTATGAGTACCGCTGCCGTCAATGCCATGCTGCCCTATTTGCAATCCGTCTACGGCAACCCCTCCAGTCAGCACCGGATTGGGCAAGCCGCCGCGCAGGCGCTGCAAACCGCCCGGGAATCCATTGCCCGGTGCATCTGCGCCGCGCCCCGGGAAATTACATTCACCTCCGGGGGCAGCGAGGCCGACACCATGGCCATTCGCTCCGGAGCGCTGTTGGGGCGGACCCGGGGCAAAACCCATCTGATTTCCACAGCCTTTGAACATCACGCCGTGCTGAATACCCTAAAGCAGCTGGAAAGCGAAGGCTTTTCCGTCACACTGCTGACGCCCCCGGAGAATGGAATCATTTCCCCCGGGCAGGTGGCCGAGGCACTCCGGGAAGACACCGCATTGGTCTCCGTCATGTTCGCCAACAACGAAATCGGCACCATTCAGCCCATCGCCGAAATCGGCCGGCTGTGCCGTGACCGGGGAGTGTTGTTCCACACCGACGCCGTGCAGGCGGCAGGGCATCTGCCCATTGATGTGCAGGCCCAGAACATTGATTTTCTCTCCCTCTCCGCCCATAAGTTTTACGGGCCGAAGGGTGTGGGATTGTTATACACCCGCGCCGGAATCCCTCTGACCCCGGTGATTGCCGGGGGCGGGCAGGAACGGGGCAAACGGGGCGGCACGGAAAACGTTCCGGGGATTGCGGCTATGGCCGCAGCCTTGCAGGAATCCTGCGGTATTTTGGAGCAGGAATCCCGGCGGCTTTTCGCCCTACGGGACCGATTGATTGCCGGTCTGCTGACCATTCCCCAAACTGTGCTGAACGGAGACCCCATACAGCGCTTGCCCGGCAACGTGAACGTTTCCTTTGCCGGCATTGCCGGGGAAAGTCTGCTGCTCCTGCTGGACGAGGCGGGAATCTGTGCCTCCTCCGGGTCCGCCTGCGCCTCCGGCTCTCTGGAACCCAGTCATGTACTGTTGGCCATCGGCCGTTCCCCCCGGTTGGCAAGCGCCTCCCTCCGTCTGACGTTGGGACGGGGCACCACCGACGAGGACGTGGATACCTTATTGGCGGTCATTCCCGCCGCAGTGGCCCGGCTCCGCAGCCGGTCTGCCCTTTGGCAGAATCCGGGCGCTGTTTAATTTGCTATTTTCCTCTCTACCCTCTCATAAAAAACATTCTCCCCCAGCAAAAATCGGGCGGCACGTTCTTGTGCCGCCCGATTTCCTTTGCATATCAGACCAAAAAATTGGCCCGGAGCGTATGCTCCGGGCCAACTGTTATTTTAAGCCTTTGAATTACTTCTCAGCCATCTTTTTGTACTTCTCATAACGTGCGATGCACTGCTCGTCAGCTTCTGCGAACAGCTTTTCAGCAGTTTCGGGGAAGGTACGGGTCAGAGAGGAGAAACGAGTCTCGCCCATCATGAACTCACGCAGCTTGCCGTTGGGCTCTTTGCTGTCCAGAGTGAAGGGATTCTCGCCTGCTGCAGCCTTCTCGGGGCTGTAGCGGAACAGAGGCCAGTAGCCGCATTCCACAGCCATCTTCTCTTCCGTCTGAGCCACGCCCATACCATTGGAGATACCATGGTTGATGCAGGGTGCGTATGCAATGATCAGAGAGGGACCCTTGTGAGCCTCAGCCTCTTTCAGAGCATTGATCAGCTGGTTTGCGTTAGCGCCCATAGCAACCTGTGCAACGTAGATGTTGCCGTAGGTCATAGCGATAGCGCCCAGATCCTTCTTAGCGGTTGCTTTACCGCCGTTAGCGAACTGTGCCACAGCGCCGATCTGAGTTGCCTTAGATGCCTGTCCGCCGGTGTTGGAGTACACTTCGGTATCCACAACCAGAACGTTCACGTCCAGACCGGAAGCCAGAACGTGGTCCAGACCGCCGTAACCGATGTCGTATGCCCAGCCGTCGCCGCCGTACATCCACATAATCTTCTTGGGCAGAGCGTCCTTGTTCTTCTTCATGAAGACAACGTCTGCGCTCTCGTCGGTGGTAGCGTTCAGAGCGTCCACAACAGCCTCGGACAGCTTACGGGTCACATCGCCGTTGTCGCCGTCAGCCAGCCATGCTTCCACAGCAGCCTTCAGAGCAGCGTCGGTGGTGGTTTCCACAACTGTCTGAGCGTGAGCCTTCATCTGATTGCGCATCTGCTCAACAGACAGGCACATACCCAGAGAGTACTCTGCGTTGTTCTCGAACAGGGAGTTGGAGGGTGCGGGACCCTGACCCTTGGAGTTGGTTGCGTAGGGGAAGGAAGGCGTGGAGGAACCGACAACGTAGGTGCAGCCGGTTGCGTCAGCGATGTACATACGGTCGCCGAACAGCTGAGTCATGAGCTTCATGTAAGGAGCCTCGCCGCAGCCTGCGCAGGAGCCGTTGAACTCGTACAGAGGTCTCTGGAACTGGCTGCCCTTGACGGTGAACTTGTCCATGGGGTTCTCTTTTTCGCTCAGAGTCAGGCAGTAATCCCAGTTTGCCTGCTCGGGCAGCTGGCTCTCCAGGGGTTCCATAACCAGAGCCTTGTTCTTAGCCGGGCAGACGTTTGCGCAGGAGCCGCAGCCCTGGCAGTCCAGAGGATCCACCTGCAGACGGTAGGTGTACTTCTCAAAGCCCTTACCGATTGCTTTCTTGGTCTCGCAGCCTGCGGGAGCTGCCTTTGCCTCTTCCTCAGTGAACAGGAAGGGACGGATTGCTGCGTGGGGGCAGACCAGAGAGCACTGGTTGCAGCCGATGCAGTTTTCGGGAATCCACTTGGGAACGTCGTTTGCGATGCCGCGTTTCTCGTACTTGGAAGTCTCCACGGGAGTTACGCCGTCAGCGTAAGGCAGGAACACGGACACGGGCAGAGTATCGCCGGCCTGGTTGTTCACGGGGATCTGAATCTCGCGGATGTAGTAAGGCAGGGACTCGTCCACAACCTTGACTTCGTCCTTCAGATCCTTCCAGCTTGCGGGCACGTCGATTGCCACAGCTGCGGTAGCGCCGCGGTCCACGGCGGAGCAGTTCATGTCAACAACCTTCTGGCCCTTCTTGGAGTAACGCTTGATGATAGCAGCCTTCATGTACTCGATTGCGTCTGCTGCGGGCAGAACGCCGGACAGGTTGAAGAATGCGGACTGCAGCACGGTGTTGGTACGGTTGCCCAGACCCAGCTCTGCAGCGATCTCGGTAGCGTCGATGGTGTAGAACTTGATGCCGCGCTCAGCAATGGTGCGTTTGACCTTGTTGGGCAGGTGCTCTTCCAGCTCTGCACCCTTCCAGGTGGTGTTCAGCAGGAAGGTGCCGCCGGGTTTGATTTCGGAAACGATGTCGAAATCCTTAATGTAGGACTGCTTGTGGCAAGCCACGAAGTCAGCCATGGTGACGTAGTAAGCGCTGTGAATGGGCTCGTGGCCGAAACGCAGGTGGCTCTTGGTCACGCCGCCGGACTTCTTGGAGTCATACTCGAAGTAAGCCTGAGCGTACTGATCGGTGTTGTCGCCGATGATCTTGATGGAGTCCTTGTTTGCGCCAACGGTACCGTCGGAGCCCAGACCCCAGAACTTGCAGGAGATGATGCTCTTGCCTGCGGTGACGATGTTCTCGCCCACGGGCAGGGACAGGTTGGTCACGTCGTCCACAATACCCACGGTGAAGTGGTTCTTCTTGCCGGACTTCATGTTGTCGAACACAGCCTTCATCTGAGCAGGAGTGGTATCCTTGGAGCTCAGACCGTAACGGCCGCACAGCATCTTCAGACCGTTGAACTTGCTCTCGGAGATTGCAGCGCAAACGTCCTCATACAGAGGCTCGCCCATAGCGCCGGGCTCCTTGGTGCGGTCCAGAACGGTCAGAATTTTGGTGGTAGCAGGAATTGCCTTGATCAGGTGCTTCATGCTGAAGGGACGGTACAGGTGAACCTGAATGAAACCGACCTTCTCGCCCTTAGCGGTCAGGTAGTCCACAACTTCGGTCAGGGTATCGCACACGGAGCCCATAGCCACAACCACGCGGGTTGCATCGGGAGCGCCGTAGTAGTTGAACAGCTTGTAGTTCCGGCCGGTCAGCTTGTTGATTTCCTTCATGTAGCCTTCCACGATAGCGGGCAGCTCATTGTAAGCAGTGTTGCAAGCCTCGCGGGACTGGAAGAAGGTATCGGGGTTCTGCAGGGTGGAACGGATGGTGGGGTGCTCAGTGCTCAGAGCGTGATCTTTGAACTTCTGAACAGCGTCCCAATCCAGAATCTTACCCAGGTCTTCGTAATCCAGCACTTCGATCTTCTGCAGCTCGTGAGAGGTGCGGAAACCGTCAAAGAAGTGCATGAAAGGAATGCTGCCCTTGATAGCGGACAGATGAGCAACAGCAGCCAGGTCCATGCATTCCTGAACACTGGAAGAGCACAGCTGTGCAAAGCCGGTCTGACGGCATGCCATTGCGTCGGAGTGGTCACCGAAGATGGAGATGGAGTGCGTACCCACGGTACGAGCGGAAACGTGCATCACGCCGGGCAGCATGGAGCCGGCAATGCGGTACATCGGAGGGATCATCAGCATCAGACCCTGAGATGCAGTGTAGGTGGTAGCCAGAGAGCCGGTTTCCAGAGCGCCGTGCATAGCGCCGCAAGCGCCGGACTCAGCCTGCAGTTCCATCAGCTTGACCGGCTGACCGAACAGGTTTTTCTTGCCGTTTGCAGCCCACTCGTCCACATGGTCAGCCATGGGGCTGGAGGGGGTGATGGGGTAGATGGTAGCGACTTCCGTAAACGCGTAGGACACGTATGCGGCGGCTTCGTTACCGTCCATCGTTTTGAAGATTTTGTTCTTCTTCGCCATTATTGTCGTTCCTCCCAAAATAAGATAAGACACATACATCGAAATCGCGCCGGGAGCTTTCTCCGTTTTGCCCACAGCAGACGGACAAAACAACCAAAAATTCTCCCCGGATACGACCTCGTACTGTAGAGATTTTACTCCGTAATCCCCAAAAAGTAAAGAGAAAAAAGCAAAAAATGCATGAAAAACACCAAAAAATTCACAATTAAATGTTTTAGCCTGCAATAACGTCCGCAGCAGAAACACAAAATTCAAGAAATCACGTAAAAAACAGACTTCCCTGCTGCAAATTTTCATTCTGGAACGTTTTTTGAATGGAATTCAGAACACGTTTTTTATCCCCGCTCCAAAGGGGCGCCAGCAGTGTTTTTTTGTCGCCGTCACCGGTAATGCGGTGAATGACCATAGACCGGGGCATTCTTGCAATGCAGCCCATGAGAATTCGGGTGTATTCTTCCAAGGTCAAAACGGAAACCGCCCCTTGTTCATACAGCGCTGCCAAGTCCGTGCCCCGGAGAATATGGAGCAAGTGAAACTTCACCCCGTCGGCGCCGCTGTGGGCGATATAGTCGGCGGTTTGCCACATTTCCTCCGCCGATTCTCCCGGCAAACCCAGAATTTGATGGACAATCACTTCGATTCCCCGGGCTTTCAGCGCCGTTACCGCCCGGTCAAAGCAGGGCAGGTCGTAGCCCCGGCGAATAAACGCGGCGGTCTCCGGGTGAATGGTCTGCAATCCCAGTTCCACCCAGACGGGCTTGACGGTATTCAGCTCCGCCAACAAATCCAGCACCTCTTCCCCCAGACAATCCGGGCGGGTGGCGATGTCCAAAATGGAAATATCCGGGCGGCGGAGCACCGGCTCATACAGCGCCCGCAGCCGGTCTGCCGGGGCATAGGTGTTGGTAAAGCTCTGGAAATAGGCAATGTACCCCGGCTCGTCCTTGACTTTTGCGGCTACCCGCGCTTTTGCCCGTTCGATTTGGGCATCTAAACCGTCCCGGTCGGATTCGGCGAATTCGCCGGCGCCGGAACAGAAAATACAGCCCCGGCTGCCCAAGGTGCCGTCTCGGTTGGGGCAGGTCATACCGCCGTCCAAAGACAGCTTATAGAATTTTCGGCCGTACCGGGCCTGCATTTCCCCATTCAGCGTGTGATAATACATGGAATGTCCTTTCGGTTAGAAAAAATCGGACAGCGCTGCTGTCCGATTTGTGTTTATGTTACGGTAAATTTCTCATCGACCTAATGCAAGCTCATGCAAACCCATTTCTTTTGTGCGGACAAAAGAAACGGGTTTCCGATCCCAAAGAAAAACCGCCGGGGGATTTCAAGTCGCAGTCATTCCTGCGGGAATGACCGATTCGCCCGCAAGCGGGCGAATGCGACTTCCAAGGGGGACCCAGTTCCCCCTTGAAAACCCTCTTGCTCTCCGAGGGGGACGAGAGTTTTCTTTGGATTCCCGGGTGCCTTCTTCTTAGGAAACTGTTTGCATAATGAGTTGTTTTTGAAATAATGTGACGTTTAGTTTTTAGAAAACTCCATCAGTTCCAGACCGGGGTTCTTTTCCAATGCCCAGGTGATATTCCAAGGATTGGTGAACAGCAGCAGGTTGCGGCCCTTAAAGTCCTGCACCCACTTGGTGTCGGAGGTCAGATTCAGATCGGAGGGCTTTACATCGTCGCCCACAATCCACCGCACATGCTCATAGCTCAAATCCCGACGGCGCACGTCCACACCGTACTCGGTTTTCAGACGATACTCCAACACTTCCAGCTGCAGAACGCCCACAACGCCCACAATGACTTCCTCCACGCCGGTATACGGCTCATGGAAAATCTGAATGGCGCCTTCTTGGGCAATCTGGGCAATGCCCTTTTCAAACTGTTTGCGTTTCATGGTGTCGGTTCGCTCAATGGCGGAGAAATGCTCCGGTGCAAAGGTGGGAATGCCCTCAAACTGCACCTTATGGCTCTTGTCACACACGGTATCGCCGATGGAGAAAATACCCGGGTCGAACACGCCGATAATATCTCCCGCGTAAGCCTCGTCAATGATAGCCCGGTCGTCTGCCATCAGCTGCTGCGGCTGCGCCAGACGGAGGGACTTGCCGCCCTGCACGTGATAATATTCCTTATCCCGCTCAAACTTACCGGAGCAGATGCGCATAAATGCGATGCGGTCCCGGTGCGCCTTGTTCATATTCGCCTGAATTTTGAACACAAAGGCGGAGAATGTGGGGTCAAAGGGGTCCACGATTTCCTCGCCGGAGACACGGGGCAAGGGGGGCATGGTCATTTTCAGGAAGTGTTCCAAGAAAGGCTCCACGCCGAAGTTATTCAATGCTGAGCCGAAGAACACCGGAGACAGACGGCCTTGACGGACTGCGTCAATGTCAAACTCATATCCGGCGCCGTCCAGCAGCTCAATATCATCGGTCAAGGTCCGGCGGAGTTTCTCGCCAATCAGCTCGTCCAGACGGTCGGTGTCCTCCAGAGAACACTCGATGGCCCGAATCTTAGTCTGACCGCGATGGAACTCGTTGAATGCCAGAATCTCGTTCCGCTCCCGGTCATACACACCCTTGAAGTCGCTGCCGCAGCCGATGGGCCAGTTCATGGGATAGGTGCCGATGCCGAACTCCGTTTCCAGCTGCTCCATCAGGTCATAGGGGCTCCGCGCTTCACGGTCCAATTTGTTGATGAACGTGAAAATGGGAATATGCCGCATGGCGCAGATTTTGAACAGCTTGCGGGTCTGGGGCTCGATGCCCTTTGCCGCGTCAATGACCATCACGGCGCTGTCGGCTGCCATCAGCGTCCGATAGGTATCCTCGGAGAAGTCCTGATGGCCGGGGGTATCCAGAATGTTGATGCAGTAACCCTCGTACTCAAACTGCATCACGGAGGAGGTGATGGAAATGCCGCGCTGCTTTTCCAGCTCCATCCAGTCGGAAACGGCGTGGCGGGCCGTGGCCTTGCCTTTCACCGAACCGGCCTGCTGAATGGCTCCGCCGTACAGCAGCAATTTTTCTGTCAGGGTGGTTTTACCCGCGTCCGGGTGGGAGATGATTGCAAACGTCCGTCTGCGCTCAATCTCTTTTTTCATATCCGCCATAAATTCAAATCAATCCTTGTATTGCAAAATTCGTGTTTTTGTAATCTTAAAAATGTATCGCTTAGAAATCTGCGTTGCCCACGGTACGGGGGTGCAGCTCCACGTCGCGAATGTTGGTCACGCCAGTCAGATACATGACCATACGTTCAAAGCCCAGACCGAAGCCTGCATGACGGCAGGAGCCGTAACGGCGCAGGTCCATATACCACCAGTAGTCCTCTTCCTTCAGACCCAGTTCCTGCATCCGGGCGGTGAGCATGTCCAGACGCTCCTCGCGCTGGCTGCCGCCGATGATTTCGCCGATGCCGGGCACCAGGCAGTCTGCCGCGGCGACGGTTTTTCCGTCATCGTTCAAGCGCATATAGAATGCCTTGATGTCTTTCGGGTAATCGGTCACGAACAGCGGCTTTTTGAACACTTCCTCGGTCAGATAGCGCTCGTGCTCGGTCTGCAGGTCGATACCCCATTCCACGGGGTAATCAAACTGGTGGCCGGAATTCTTCAGAATTTCCACAGCCTCAGTGTAGGTGACCCGGCCGAATTCGTTGCTGACCACGTTGTTCAGACGGTCCAGCAGGCCCTTATCCACAAACTTGTTGCAGAATTCCATTTCCTGGGGGCAGCGCTCCAGCACACGGTTGATGATGTACTTCACCATGCCCTCCATGCACTCCAGGTCATCGTCCAAATCGGCGAATGCCATTTCCGGCTCAATCATCCAGAACTCGGCAGCATGGCGCTGGGTGTTGGAATTTTCTGCACGGAAGGTGGGTCCGAAGGTATACACATCGCCGAAAGCCATTGCGAAGTTCTCGCAGTTCAGCTGACCGGAAACGGTCAGATTGGTGGCCTTGCCGAAGAAGTCCTGAGAATAGTCAATGGAGCCGTCCTCATTCCGGGGCGGGTTTGCCGGGTCGATGGTGGTTACCCGGAACATTTCTCCTGCGCCCTCACAATCGGAGCCGGTGATAATGGGGGTGTGTACGTACACAAAGCCCTGGCTCTGGAAATATTCATGCACAGCCATAGCGGCAACGCTGCGAATCCGGAACACTGCGGAAAACAGGTTCGTCCGGGGACGCAGATGCTGAATGGTGCGCAGATACTCTAGGCTGTGGCGCTTTTTCTGCAGGGGATAGTCGGGGGTAGAGGTGCCCTCCACGGTGATTTCCGTTGCTTTCAGCTCAAAAGGCTGGGGGGCATCGGGGGTGCATACCAGTTTGCCCTTGACAATCAGAGCGGCGCCCACGTTCTGTTTTGCGATTTCGTCATAATTGCTCAGAGCGTCGCGCTCCAGCACGACCTGTAAATTCTTATGGCAGCTGCCGTCATTGAGCTCGATAAACCCGAAATTTTTCATATCCCGGAGTGTTCTTGCCCAACCCATAACAGTGATTTCTTTTCCATCAAATGCGGCACTGTCTGCGAAAATGCCGGCGATTTTCTGACGTTTCATCGTTTGTTCGTCCTTTCTTATCACAAGCTGCGGAAATTCCGGCTTGTAGAATCAGCAGTAATAGTGTATTATACTCTGCAATGAACAGAATTTCAAGTATTCCCAACGGTTTCCGATGGATTTGCTTATGTCAGGAGGACCCAAATGAAAAAAATGCTCTTTATTGTGAACCCTATGGCGGGAAAAAGTGCATATAAGAATAATTTCGGCGAGGCAATGCTGGTGTTTGACCGGGCAGGAATCGCCCCCACGGTGCGTTTTACGTCAAACGCAGGCGACGCTACGGAGCTGGCCAAACAGGCGGCTGACTACGATATTGTGGGCTGCGTGGGCGGAGACGGTACGCTGAGCGAAGTGATGGAAGGTCTGGTGCAGCTGCCCAAAGAGGACCGGCGCCCCATCGGTTATATTCCCTTGGGCACCGCCAACGATGTGGCAACCACGCTGGGTCTGCCGAAAAACAACATCATCGCCGCTGCGGAGCGGATTGCCAACGGCAAACCCCGGTATTTCGACGTGGGAACCTTTGGCGACAACGGCAGCTTTACCTATGTGGCGGCATTCGGCGCATTTACCGATGTAAGCTATGAAACCCCGCAGCAGGAAAAGCAGGCACTGGGCCATTTTGCCTACGTGCTGGAGGGTATGACCCGTTTGCCGAAAATCACCACCTATGCCACCCGGATTGACTATGACGGCGGCGTGATTGAAGACGAATTTGTGTTCGGCGGCGTAATGAACTCCACCTCTGTGGCAGGATTGATTCACTTGGACACCAACCAGATTAAACTGGACGACGGCCGATTTGAGCTGGCATTGGTGCGGAAACCCAAAAGTCTGATTGACCTGCACCAGATCGTCATGGCGCTGATTAACCGGAATTACAACGGCGCGTTCATCAAGTTCATTTCCACCACCCAAGCCACTTTTACCTTTAAGGAACCGGTGGCATGGACCCGGGACGGCGAAGACGGCGGCAGCTACGAGAAGATTACCTTCCGGAATATGGAAAAAGCCGTGGAGATTATTACATAATGCAATACAAAAAGCCGGGAGCGAATGGTCGGTGTTCATAAGGCAGCGAACAGCCACAGCAGTGCAAACTGCTGTGGCTGTTCTTGTAGTTTATCCGGCCATATGATAATATGGAGCCGAACAGACCTGCAAAT
>CAKTAK010000005.1:0-67809 GCA_934527315.1 uncultured Oscillospiraceae bacterium | reverse complement strand
GGAGATCAAGGAGTATCTGGACTTGCTGGACTTAACGCGGGAGATCGACGTGCTGCACCTGCCGGATGTCAGCACGAAATCCAGCCGCACGGTGATCGCGCAGCCGGGTCTCCGCTATGCGCAGGCGGATGCGTTGATCCGCAGTTTGCTGCTGGATGAGACGTTCAGCGCGCTGTCTCTGGCAGAGCGTACCGCCGTGCAGCAGCGCATCCTGACCGAGATCAAAGGGCGGATGCTGGAGGATATCGTCTTGCTGGAAACCAAGCTGGCAAACCCCCAAAAGCAGGTATTTGTCCTGCAATTTCCCGTGGGCGAATTTGACATGGTGGTGTTTGACCCGGAGGCAGGCTCCTGCCGGATTTTCGAGATCAAGCACAGTGAAGAAGCTGCGTCGCAGCAGTATCGCCATCAGATCGACGAGCAAAAATGTGCCCAGACCGAGCACCGCTACGGTCCAATTACCGGAAAGTTTGTCCTCTATCGCGGGGAAAGCCAAGTGGTAGACGGCATTCAGTATCAGAACGTGGAAGAATATCTGAGAAACCTTGCATAATGAAACCGCCGTCCCGACTGAAAATCAGGGCGGTTTTATGCAGACATAAAATCGGATAAACTTGTCATACGACAAGTAATGATTGGCGTTTCATCGCTCATTTCAACACGCATGAGTGATGTCCTCAAAACAAGCTGTCCGTCTCAAAAAGCAACGTGGATAGACGGGACCAACCGCACATACTCCCTCGACTTTCGACATAGAATGTACCAAAAATGTTGAAAGGCGGGGGAGTTTATGCTATACAGCGCGATTCTGGTGTTGATGAGCAGCACATTTATTATGCTGCGGTTGGGCGGGGGCGGGTCATTCCCGCGGCCGCTGAAAAAGGCGGAAGAAGAGGAATATGTCACCCGGTGGGTGGAGCAGGGGGATTTGGAGGCGCGGAATCTGCTGATTGAACACAATCTCCGTCTGGTAGCCCATGTGATGAAAAAATATTTTGTGGGTCCGGAGGAAACGGAGGACCTGATTTCCATCGGCACCATCGGCTTGATTAAGGGCATCAATACATACCGCCCGGACAAAGGCGTTCGGCTGGCAACCTATGCAAGTAAGTGTATAGAGAATGAAATCCTTATGCATTTCCGCAGCCAAAAGAAAAGTGCGGGGGATTTATCACTTTCGGATTCTATCGACCTGGAGGGAGACGGCAGCCGGCTGTCTCTGATGGATGTTCTCAGTCAGGAAGATGAGCTGCTGGAGCGGGTGGGCGATGATGAAATCTGTCAGCAGCTGCGGGCGTATGTGGACACGGTGCTGGACCCGCGGGAGGGCCGCATTATTAAATTAAGGTATGGATTGGAAAACGGACTGCCTATGACCCAACGGGAAACGGCGCAGGCAATGGGCATCAGCCGCAGCTATGTTTCCCGGATTGAGAAACGGGCGTTGGAGAAACTGAACCAATGCTTTGACGAACGGTAAGTTTTATGCTATACTGGCAAAAACGAAGGAAGGAGCGATGCCCGTGTCCTGGAAAGACTTGGGACAGAAATCTCGGGAAATATTCAGCGGCCTGTGTTTGGTCGCGCTGATTCTGCTGTTGCTGCTGACGGTGGAATCCAGAACAGTGGAGTATCGGAAAGAACAGCAGAACCGAATGCTGCAGGAACAGGAAATCCCTGTGGGCGGACCGTCATGGACCGAGGTTCTGGAGCCTACGCCTTCCCCGGCGGATTAAAACCCGCTCCCAACGGTTGCAACGGGGCAAAAAACTGTTGCAATTCGGATTTTCTGTGGTATAATACACACAGCAAGTATCATTGTTCCTTGGAGAGTGGGCATTCGCCCACTCTTTTTCTTGACTATTTTTGACTATGTGACGAGACAGGTGCATTATGAGTAAAATTACTGAAAAAGTATGGACATTGGCGGAACCGGTTGCCCGGGAAAACGGTGTGGAACTGTGGGACGTGGAATTTGTCAAAGAGGCCGGGACACAATATCTCCGGGTGTATATTGACAAGCCGGAGGGTATCTGCGTGCAGGATTGCGAGGCGGTCAGCCGCGCTCTGGACCCGATTCTGGACGAGGAAGACCCCATTCCCTGCAGCTATGTGTTTGAAGTGGCATCTGCCGGAATCGACCGGGAATTGAAACGCCCCTCGGATTTTGAAAAATTCATGGGCAGCAAGGTAGAAGTAAAACTGTACCAGCCGGTAGGCGGTCAGAAAAATTATGTTGGCGAGCTGACTGGCTATGAGCAGGGCGATGTGACTCTGACGGTGAACGGAAAAGAAGTGCTCCTGAAGAAACCGTCCGTGGCTCAGGTCAGATTATATGTGGAGATTTAACAGAGAAAAGGAAGGCAAAACATGAACGCAGAATTCTTTGAAGCAGTAGAAGATATCGAACGGGAAAAGGGAATTCCCAAAGAATATATGTTCGATAAAATTACCCAGGCCATGCTGGCCGCCTTCCGGAAGGACCACCCGGAATATGAGGGCGACGTGCGCGTGCTGCTGGACGAAAAGGGTAAGAAAATCCAGTTGATTGAGAACAAGACCGTGGTGGACGATGTTTACGAGCCCTATCAGGAAATCGACCTGGAAGAGGCAAGAAAAGTCGTGAAAAACGCACAGCTGGGCGATGTGATTTCCATTCCCGTGGAGCCGAAAAACTTCGGCCGTATTGCAGCGCAGGCTGCAAAGCAGGTGATCATTCAGGGTATCCGCGAGGCAGAGCGGGGCATGGTGTACGATGAATTCACTTCCAAGGAGCACGAACTGCTCACCGGCGTGATTTCCAGAATCGACCCCCGTACCGGCGCAGCCTCCATCAAAATCAACTCCAATGCCGAGTTTACCGAGGCAATGCTGCTGCCCCAGGAGCGCATCAAAGGCGAGGAGCTCCACGAGGGCGACCGCATTAAGGTGTACGTGGTGGAAGTCCGCCGCTCTACCCGCGGCCCGCAGGTGCTGATTTCCCGCACCCACCCCGGCTTTGTGAAACGTCTGTTCGAGATGGAAGTGCCCGAAATTTTCGACGGCACTGTGGAAATCAAGTCCATTGCCCGCGAGGCAGGCAGCCGCACCAAGATGAGCGTGTGGTCCGCAGATGAGAACGTGGATCCCATCGGCGCTTGCGTGGGCGCACGGGGCGGCCGCGTGGCAAACATTGTCGAGGAGCTGAATGGCGAGAAAATCGACATCATCAAATACAGCGAGGAACCGGAAACCTACATTGCAGCCGCACTGGCTCCGGCAGACGTGGTCAGCGTGACTATGCTGGAGGACGGCCGCAGCTGCCGCGTGATTGTGCCGGACAGCCAGCTGTCTTTGGCAATCGGTAAGGAAGGCCAGAATGCCCGTCTGGCTGCAAAACTGACCGGCTACAAAATCGACATCAAGCCGGAAAGCCAGAGCGAATAAGCGAACGGAGGGAGTCGGGCATGAAGCAAAAGAAAATACCCATGCGGCAGTGTCTCGGCTGCCGTGAGATGAAACCGAAACAGAGTCTGGTGCGGGTGGTGCGCTCTCCCGAGGGCAATATCTCGCTGGACACCAAGGGCAAAGCCTCCGGGCGGGGCGCCTATGTGTGCCGGAACGGGGCATGCTTGCAGAAGGCGCGGAAGTCCAAGGCTCTGGAGCGGGCATTTGAACTGGAAATTCCGGAAGAAATTTATACGCGTTTGACAGAAGAAATGGAGGCGGCGGAACATGGCGGATAAAGCACTGAACTACTTGGGCATTATGCGGAAGGCCGGCGCCTGCGCCGTGGGAGAAACCGATTGCGGCAGTGCCTGCCGCGGCGGAAAGGCAAAGGTACTGCTGGTGGCGGCAGATGCGTCTGACAACGCAAAGAGCCGGGCCAGAGGCTTTGTTTACGGCCGGGGAATTCCCATGGTTATCCTGCCTTACGCAAAAATGGAGTTGGCAGGCCTGTTGGGCCGGGGCGCCACCTCTATGATTGCTGTGACTGATTTGGGCCTGGCAGAGGCATTTCTGAAGGCGCTGGCTGCCGGCGGCGTGACCGAATATGTGGAGGCTGCCAACCAGCTGGCCGAGAAATTGGCAGCGGAAAAGCAGCGGAAAAAGGAACAGCGGAATCATCAACAGAATAAACGGTTCGGGAAGAGGAGGAATCAAACTTGAGTGCATTGGAAAAATACAGAGTTCACGAAGTGGCAAAGGACTTCAAGACCACGTCAAAGGAGATTACCCAGATTCTGACGGATTATGCAACCACACCCAAAAACCACATGCAGGTGCTGGAAACGCCGGAATTGGACGTGATTTTTGAGTACCTGACCCAGCATAACCAGATGGAGAGTTTGGAAGACCTATACAAAACCCCCCCGAAACCGAAAGAGAAAAAGAAGAAAGCGGAGGAACCCGCAGTGGGTACCCCGGCGGAGGAACAGCCTGTGAAAGAAGAGAAAAAAGAAACCACCCAGAAAACCGAATCCAAAGCGGCTGCGCCCTCTCAGGAACACAAACAGCCGGAAAAACCCCATGTTTCCAAGAAAGTGCCCGAGAAACGCATTGTGGATACCCGCGGTGCAACCGGTGCCACCAATATTGATAAGTTCAACGAGAAATACGACGATATGGCCGGCGATAAGGCAGACCGTATGCGCCGCGGCAAGGAAAAAATCGGCGGCAACAAGAACCGTCAGCGTCAGGGCAACCCTTCCAACAAGCGCAAGCAGGAGGAGCGGGACCGGATGCAGAAACTGCAGCTGGAAATCGCTCGGAAAGCACAGACCAAGGTCTCCATTCCAGACGAAATTGCTGTGGGCGAGCTGGCAAGCCGCATGAAGAAGAGCGCCTCCGAAGTGGTCAAGCAGCTGATTAAGCTGGGCGTCTTTGCCTCCGTTTCCGACGTGATTGACTACGATACCGCCGCTCTGGTGGCCATGGAAATGGGCTGCAAGGTGGAAAAAGAAGTCATTGTCACCGTGGAAGACCGTCTGATTGACGACAGCGAGGACAAGGAAGAAGATCTGGTCTCCCGGGCACCCGTTGTGGTGGTGATGGGTCACGTTGACCACGGCAAGACCTCTCTGCTGGACTATATCCGGAACGCACACGTTGCCTCCGGCGAGGCCGGCGGCATTACCCAGGCCATCGGCGCTTACACCGTGGACGTCCACGGCAGCCCCATTACCTTCCTGGATACCCCGGGCCATGAGGCATTTACCTCCATGCGCGCCCGCGGTGCCATGGTAACGGATATTGCCATTCTGGTGGTGGCAGCAGACGACGGCATTATGCCCCAGACTGTGGAGTCCATCAACCATGCAAAGGCAGCCGGAATTCCCATTCTGGTGGCTGTGAACAAAATGGATAAGGTGGGCGCAAACCCCGACCGCATCAAGCAGCAGCTGACCGAGTACGGTCTGGTCAGCGAAGAGTGGGGCGGCGACACCATCATTTGTCCCATTTCCGCAAAAACCGGTATGGGCGTTGACGATTTGCTGGAGAACGTGGTTCTGCTGGCAGAAATGCAGGAGCTGAAAGCCAACCCCAACCGCGCAGCAAAGGGCGCTGTCATTGAGGCACGTCTGGACCGCGGCCGCGGCCCCGTGATGACTGTTCTGGTGCAGAACGGTACCCTGCGCAAGGGCGATATTATCATTGCCGGCACGGCTGTGGGCCGCGTCCGCGTGATGATCAACGATAAGGGCGAGCGCATTGAGGCTGCAGGCCCCTCTGTGCCCGTGGAAATTGACGGTATTTCCGAAGTGCCCAGCGCAGGCGATACCTTTAACGCAGTCAGCAACGAGCGTATGGCCCGCGAGCTGGTGGAGCAGCGGAAACAGCAGAAGAAGGACGAACTGTTCGGCGCAGCCAAAAAGGTCACTCTGGACGATTTGTTCTCCCGGATTCAGGAGGGCGAGCTGAAGGACTTCAACATCATTGTGAAGGCCGATGTGCAGGGCTCTGCTGAGGCAGTGAAGGCATCTCTGGAGAAGATGACCAATGAAGAGGTCCGCGTGAAGGTCATTCACAGCGCTGTGGGTGCCATCAACGAGTCCGATATTATGCTGGCAGCCACCAGCGGCGCTCTGGTTGTGGGCTTTAACGTCCGCCCGGACGCAACCGCACGGGACAGCGCAGCCCGCGCCGGTGTGGAAATCCGTCTGTACAGCGTCATTTACGACTGCATCAACGAGGTGGAGGCTGCCATGAAGGGTATGCTGGCACCGAAGTTTGAAGAGGCTGTGATTGGCCATGTGGAAGTCCGCCAGACCTTCAAGGTCTCCAAGGTGGGCACCATCATCGGCGGCTACGTGACCGAGGGTAAGGTAACCCGCAGCAGCAAGGTCCGCGTGATTCGCGAGGGCATTGTGATTTATGACGGCGAGCTGGCCTCTCTGCGCCGGTTCAAGGACGATGTGAAAGAAGTAGGCGAGAACTATGAGTGCGGCCTGCAGATTGAGAAATACAATGACGTAAAGGAAGGCGACGAGCTGGAAATCTACGTCATGCAGCAGGTCGAGCGCTGACGAATCAAAGGAGCGTACCATGTCCTCTACAAGAATTGGAAGAATTAATGACGATATTCAGCGGGTGCTGGCCGACCGTCTCCGGTCGGTCAAGGACCCCCGCGTCAGCGAGCAGGGCTTGATTACCATCACCCGCGTGGAAACCACCGGTGATTTGCGGTATGCAAAGGTCTGGCTGAGCGTTTACGGCATGAAAGACGAAAAGGAATTCCGGAAAGGCTTGAAGAGTGCCTCCGGTTGGCTGCGCCATGAGGTTGGCTCCGCCCTGACTCTGGCATACACCCCGGAGCTGGTGTTTGAAATCGACCATTCCATCGAGTACGGCGCCAAAATTAACGGAATTCTGGAAAAATTGAACCTGCCGGAGGACGGGGAGGAAACCGAATGACCATTCAGGAATGCATTGCGTTTCTGCAGCAGCATGATCGGTTTCTGATTCTCTCCCATGTCCGTCCGGACGGCGATACGCTGGGCAGTGCAGGGGCGCTGTGCAGCGCATTGCGCCGGGCCGGGAAAACGGCCTGCATGTTCCCCAACCCGGAGATTACGGAAAAGTACCTGCCCTATGTGCAGGACGATCTGGCACCCGGGGATTACCGGTATGAAACGGTGATTTCCGTGGATACTGCGGAGGAGGGAATGTTCCCCAAGGGCTATGAGGGCCCCACTCCGGAATTGGCCATCGACCATCACGGCTCCAACTCCGGCTATGCGCCGCTGCGCATTGTCCGGCCGGAATGCGCCGCCTGCGGCGAAATCATTCTGGAAGTGATTGAGGCGCTGAACGGCGGATTGAGCAAGGAAGAGGCGGACCTGCTGTATATCGCCCTGTCCACCGACACCGGCTGTTTCCAGTATATGAACACCAATGCCCACACCCTGCGGGCTGCGGCAAAATTGGTGGATTACGGCGCGGAAAACGGCTTGCTGAACAACATCTTTTTCCGCAGCATTCCCCGGAGCCGGATTTTACTGGAGAGCATGGTCTATCAGCAGATGCGGTTTTTCCGGGAGGGCAAGATTGCCTTTGCCGTGATTACCCAGAGCATGATTGACGCCTCCGGGGTCACGGAAAACGATATGGACGATCTGGCCAATCTGGCCAGCCGGCCGGAAGGCGTGATTGTCAGCGTCACCGTCAAGGAAAAGAGCCCCACGGAATGCAAGATTTCCATGCGCTCCAAGCCGGAAGTGAATGTATCGGACATCTGCGCCCATTTCGGCGGCGGCGGTCATGCCATGGCGGCGGGCTGCAAAATCGAGGCCGACGGAGAAACCGCCGTGGAGCGGATTCTGGCCGTGATTAACGAGGTTTGGCCGGAATGAACGGAATTTTATTGATTGACAAACCCCGGGACTGGACCAGCCACGATGTGGTGGGGAAGCTCCGGGGTATTTTACGGGAGCGGCGCATCGGCCATTCCGGAACGCTGGACCCGATGGCCACGGGCTTACTGGTGGTGTTCATCGGCCGGGCAACCCGGGCGGTGGAATTCGCCGAGGTCCATGAAAAGGAATACCATGCCGGGCTGCGGCTGGGCATGGTGACGGACACCCAAGATGTGACGGGAACGGTTCTGGAACAGTGCGACTGCTCGGTGACCCGGGAGGAATTGGAGGCTGTGCTGCCCCGATTCCGGGGAGAGATTCAGCAAATTCCCCCCATGTACTCCGCCATCAAGGTGCAGGGCAAAAAGCTCTATGAAATCGCCCGGAAAGGCGGAGAAGTGGAGCGGAAACCCCGCCCGGTGACCATTTCCAAGCTGGAAGTAACCGGAGAAGAAAACGGGGATACCCTGCTGGATGTGGTCTGCTCCAAGGGCACCTATATCCGGACGCTGTGCCATGACATCGGAGGCGCGTTGGGCGTGGGCGGTACCATGAGCGCTTTGCGCCGGGTGCGGGCCGGGCAGTTTTCTTTGGAAAATGCCTATACGCTGGAGCAGGTGCAGCAGGCTGCGGACGCTGGCCGGGCAGAGGAATTGCTGCTGCCGGTGGACGCGCTGTTTTCCGAATATCCCGCCGTTGCGTTGACGGCAAAAGGAGAAAAGCGCTGCCGGGTGGGCAATGACTATCCGGTGCCGGAAACCGCCGGGAGAATCTGCCGGGTGTACGGCGCGGACGGCGCATTTCTGGCCTTGGCCCGGGCCGAACAGGGCATAGGCAAAACCATCAAGAGTTTTTACGAGGTATAGCAACATGAAACGTGTGGTAGCACTTGGATTTTTTGACGGCGTCCATATCGGACATGCCGCCCTGCTGAATCAGACCCGGCTGCGGGCAGAGGAACTGAACGCGGAACCGGCAGCCATCAGCTTTGACGTGCACCCGGATACGTTGGTGTTCGGAACCTCGGTGCCTCTGATTACCGGCAATACCGGACGGGAGGCGATTATGGAGCGGCTGTTCGGCATTCACGAGGTGCTGCTGATTCATTTTGACGAGGAAACCATGCACATGCCCTGGGAACTCTTTCTGGACCGCATGGTGGAAAAATATGACGCGGTGCATTTTGTGGTGGGTCATGATTTCCGATTCGGCAACCGGGGCGAGGGCAACGGCGAGCGCATTCAGGAATACTGCGCCGCCCACGGCTTGACCTGCGACGTGGTGCCGCCGGTGTATCTGGACGGCGAAATTGTCAGCTCCACCGCCATTCGGCAGATGCTGCTGGCAGGGGATATGGAGCGGGCAAACCAGTTTCTGGGCCACCCCTATGAGCTGATTGACACCGTGCAGCACGGCTATCATCTGGGCTCCAAAATGGGAACCCCCACGGTGAACTTGCGCATGGAGCCGGATATGCTGGTGCCGCGCTACGGCGTGTATGCCACGAAGGTGTATCTGGAAGACGGACGGACCTACCCCGGTGTGACCAACATCGGTGTGCGCCCCACGGTGAGCGGGGAAGACCGACACGTGACCGTGGAGACGTTCCTGCTGGACTTTTCCGGGGATTTGTACCATCAGAAAATCCGGGTGGAGTTCTTCCACTTTGTCCGACCGGAGCAGAAATTTCCCGACATTGACGCCCTCCGGGCGCAGATTCTCCGAGACGCGGAAACCTCCCGCAGATATTTCCGGGAGAGCGCCCTGCAGGCATAAATTCATACAACAAAAGCGGAATTCCGAGAAACGAGTCGGAATTCCGCTTTTTCGTTTTGACAAGTACGGCGGGAAGTCGTACAATAAAGAAAAATGGAACTGAAAGACGAACTATTAGAAGTCAAGCTTGAAATGCATGGAATGGTGAGAAAATGTAGACAGTTCAAAATTGTATTTCGTCCATGGTTGTTCGTGGCCTTAACCTGTAAAGACCATCAGATGTCCGTCAATTTTGGTTAGGATGGTGAGCATGAAATTCAAACAAATCTTTTCTGTTGCACTTTATTTTTTCGCTACCCATATTGTATTAGTATTGGTGGTATGCAGAATCGTTTATTATCACTTTCCCAATGAGTTGGATTATGATAGACGAATAATGATTGTTATAATTTGGATTGTTTCTTCTTGTGCACTATGGTTCTGCATGTTAAATACAGCACACCTTTTATCAAAAGTTGAAAACACTGACTTGAGATCAAGCATAATGGATTATGAAAGCGGTCTTTGGGGGATAGTATGCGTAATCATACTTTTTTATGAATATGCTTTTGGTTACCCCGTTCTTGTGCCGTCTATGATCTCTAAAACCGTAGTATATCCAATCATCCTATGGGTAGATTGCTTGCTGTGCCTTCAGGCATGCAAAAAGCTTGAATCGTAATTATGTGGGACAGAATCACGGGGACGGTTCCTTTGAGATTATCGGAAAAAGAATGATACAAAATCCAACGCAAGGCGGTTGTTTCGACAGCTGCCTTGCGTTTTTTGACAAGAAAAACGCCCTCTGCGGTGCAGAGGGCGGCGGGATTGCGTGTTTACTTCGCCGGGGGTGCGGCTTTCCGCTTGGTATGCTGCCGACCTCTTCTCCGGGCTTGGGCAGCTTTCGCTTTGTAGAACGTTTCCATATCCTCGTCTGCCACGTACAGCAGACGGCTTGCCGCCCAAAGACCGGCATCGTTCTTTTTGAACTTCAGCCGAGTCAGATATTTGCCGTGCTCCGGGCAGGTATGGAAATTCATGTACCGCTGGTCGCCTTGATTGACCCACCGGGCGCCGGTGAGGGGCGCGCCGCAGATGGGGCAGCTGGGCGCGGCGATTTCATCGGAAAAAGCCTCTGCCTTGCTGACAAATTCTTTCGGCAGGGTATGCTCCACGGGTTGGGGCTCAGAATCGTTCTGCCGCTGCCGCTCCAAGGTCCGCTGCGCCAGAATTTTTGCGGAATCGGCATAATCCCGAATGCCTTTCTGCATATCCAGATGGGAGCAAATCAGCGCGGTGTTGTATGCATCGCCCAATGCGTCATGGGCAACCCGGGTCTGCTCAATGCCGTAATGCTCCATGGCGGAGGAGAGGGAGCGCTGCACCCGCTCGCCCAAAGCCTGCATGGAGTAAATGGTTTGCAGGTTAATCCAGCCGGAAATCCAGTTCCAATCCAAATCGTGAATGATGATGTTCTGCTCCAGAATGCCCTGGTCGTCAATGCCCCAGGTCAGGAAGGTCACATCATCACCGCACCAACGGTGGAACTGCTCCAACGCGTCGGGGAAGGGAACCCCGTGCGCCAGACGCTCCTTGTCAAAGCCGGTGATTTTCTTGACTTTATAGTGAATGCGCCGGAAAAACTGGGGGCGCACATCAATGGTAAATTCTTCGCCGGGGGTCATATCCTCGTTCAGCTTGACAGCGCCGATTTCGATAATCTCTCCCCGCAAATGGATCGGGAGTTTCTTGAAAATGGAGGCATCAGAGCTCATCGCCTGATTCCATTCCAGATCCATAACAATGTAATTCATCCGATTCAGTCCTTTCATGCGGATATCAGTATACCATAGAACCCCGGCTGTTGCACGATATTTTTCCGAAGAACAGAGAATTTATTTGATACTGTGGGGGCGGTGTGGTAAAATGTCTCTGTTTACGGAGCGAAAGACTCTGAATCAGAATGAATTTTCTGGAGGAAACAGATTATGAATATCGTTGTTTTGTGTGGCGGCATCTCCAATGAGCGGGACGTTTCTCTGACCAGCGGCTCCGGCGTTGCCCGGGCGCTGCGGGAGCGTGGACACAACGTGGTGCTGATGGATTTATATTTTGGCTGCGAGGAATCGTATGACGACCCGAAAGAGCTGTTTACCCGTTCTCGGGAAGATGCGCAGTACAAGGTGCTGGCAGATATCCCGGATTTGGAAACCGTGAAGGCCATGCGCCATCAGGCAAACAATTCTCTCATGGGCGACAATGTGTTGGAAATCTGCAACGCGGCGGACATTACCTTCCTGGCGCTCCACGGCGAAGAGGGCGAAAACGGAAAGCTGCAGGCTGCGCTGGATATTGCCGGCATTAAGTACACCGGCTCCGGTTATCTGGGCAGCGCCATTGCCATGAACAAGGGTCTGTCCAAAATGATTTTCCGGGAGAATGATATCCCCACGGCACCTGCCGTAACCTTGAAAAAGGGTAAAACGCCCTATGAGGAAATCGGATTCCCCTGCGTGGTAAAGCCCTGCTCCGGCGGCTCTTCCGTGGGCACTTCCGTGGTATACAGCCGGGAGGAATATGCCCAGGCATTGGAAACCGCATTCCGCTATGAGAATGAGGTCATTGTGGAAAAATACATCAAGGGTCGGGAATTACAGGTCGGCGTTTTGGACGGCAAGGCAATGCCCGTGATTGAAATCATTCCCAAGCAGGGATTTTACGACTACAAAACCAAGTATCAGGCCGGTTTGGCAGATGAAATTTGCCCGGCACCGATTTCCGATGAGGACACGCAGCGGATTCAGCGTCTGGCGGAGAAAGTCACCCAAGCGCTGATGATTGACGCATACTGCCGCATTGATTTCATCATGGCGGACGATGCGGCCCATACGCTGTACTGTCTGGAGGCGAATACCCTGCCCGGCATGACGCCCACCAGTCTGATTCCCCAGATGGCTGCGGTGGAGGGTATGAACTTCGGAGAGCTGTGCGATAAAATCATTCAGGTATCTTTGGAGAAATACGAGAAATGACAGGATTGACGTTAGAACAGATTGCGGCGCTCTGCGACGGTGCGTATGCCGGTCCGGAGAGCGGAAAAGCCTTGCAGCCCAATGAATTGGTTATCGACAGCCGGTTGATTACAGAGGGAAATCTCTTCGCCGCTCTGCCCGGGGAAAAGGTGGACGGTCACGCCTTTGTGGAAAAAGCGTTGACTGCCGGCGCTGCCGGCGCGTTGGTGACCCATGTGCCCGAGGGCGTTGCCGGACCTTGCGTGGTGGTGCCGGATGTGGCAAAAGCCATGGCGGACATTGCCGAGGCCTATCGGAACACCCTGCGGATTCCCGTGATTGGCATTACCGGCAGCGTGGGAAAAACCACCATGAAGGAAATGGTGGCTGCCGTACTGGGCGCCCGGTATCAGGTGCTGAAAACGGAGAAGAACTTCAACAACGATTTGGGCGTTCCCATGACCGTTTCCCGGATTCAGCCGGAGCATCAGGTGGCTGTGGTGGAAATGGGAATCTCCCACTTCGGTGAGATGGAGCAGCTGGGCAAAATCGTTCGGCCCACGGATATGGTGTACACCGTCATCGGACACTCCCATTTGGAGGCGCTCCATGACCGGAACGGCGTTTTGAAAGCCAAAACCGAGCATCTGCATTATATGCCCGCTACGGGAACGCTGTATCTCAACGGAGACGATGATTTGCTGGCCCATTATCAGAGCCTGTTGGGAATCGTGACTTTCGGCACAACGGAAGAGAGCATGGTTCATGCGGAAAACGTGCGGCTGAGCGGTATGGACGGTACGATTTGCGACATTGTTTGCGGTGACCGCCGAATCCCGGTGGAGATTCACGCTTACGGCAAACAGATGGTGACCGCAGCATTGGGCGCTGCCGCCGTGGCAATGAATTTCGGCATGAGCGACAAAGACATCATTGCGGGTATCGGAGCGTATCAGCCGGTGGGCGGCCGGGCGAATGTCACGGACACCGGATACCTCACCGTCATCAACGATTGCTACAATGCCAACCCCGATTCCATGGGCGCTGCACTGGATTCTCTGGCGATGCTGGAGGGCAAAAAGGCTGCCATTCTTGGAGATATGTATGAGCTTGGCCCCGATTCCGTGGAAATGCACCGGGCAATGGGCAAAAAAGCGGCCCATTCCGGCTTGGAGCGGGTGATTACCTGCGGTATGCTGGGCCGGGATATTGGGGCAGCGGCAAAAGAAAACGGCGCAGCCGTGACCGCATTTGATACCAAGGAAGAGCTCATTGCCGCGCTGCCCCAACTGGTGGAGCCGGGCATGAAAGTCTTGGTGAAAGCCTCCCACGGTCTGCATTTGGAGCAGGTGGTAGAGGCATTGGAGCATCTGAAGTGATTACCGAGGAAATCCGCGCCGGGCTGATGGCGCGGCAGGATTTGCAGTACCGCCGGTTTCATAGCCGACTGATGCCCACGGTGGAAACGGACCGGGTGATCGGTGTGCGGGTGCCACAATTGCGCGCCTATGCCAAGCAGCTGAAGAACGAGCCGGGGATCTCTGAATTTCTGGCGGATTTGCCCCATGAATACTACGAGGAGAACTGTCTCCACGGGTTTCTCATCGAGCAAATCAAGGACTACCCGACCTGCATAGCGGAAACGGAGCGGTTTTTGCCCTATGTGGATAACTGGGCGGTGTGCGACCTGTTTGCGCCCAAGGTATTTCGAAAACACCCGGAGGAAGTGTTGGAAAAATGCCGGACATGGGTGCAGTCCGGAGAAACCTACACCGTGCGGTATGGTCTGGTGACCTTGCTGCGGCAGTTTCTGGACGAGCATTTCACCCCGGAGATTCTGGAACTGGCGGTGATTTCTTCGGAAGACTATTACGTCAATATGGCGGCGGCATGGCTGTTTGCCGAGGCATTGGTGAAACAATATGACGCGGCGCTGCCCTATTTGCAGGCCCATCGGCTGACGCTCTGGACCCATAACAAAGCCATTCAGAAAGCGGTGGAGAGCCATCGCATTGCCCCGGAAACGAAATCCTATCTGAAAACCTTGAAACGAACATAAGAAACGGACCGTTCTCTTGCAAAAGCAGGAAAACGGTCCGTTTTCGGATTACAGCAGATATTTCAAAAGCAGCAGCAGAACCACGCCCGGGGCACCGAAAATGCCCACCACAATGGCGTTGAGCCAGTTGATTCCCAGAGACAATCCCACAAATCCTCCGGCAAAATTCAGCAAAAACAGCACGGCAAAGCCCACCAGTGCGTTAATCAGCAGCTTGACTGCCAGACGCAGAGGCGCGCTGAGCAGCCGCAGTACCAGTACCACTGCAATCACAGCCAGAATGGCAATTCCAATCCATTCCATGATATGTATCCGTCCTTTCAAGAACCGCCGTCCCATGCTTTCAGACATTTGACGGCATAATCGTATTTTGACCGCAGGGCGTTCATCTCAAAAATGCAGGCATCAACCTGAGATGGCTCCGTCACCTGGTCAAAGCGGGAATAGAGTTCGTCTAAGTCGCTGTGCAGGGTCTGAATCTCGTTTTGCAGAGCTTGCAGCTCCCGCTGCCGGGCGGCTTTTGCTTTCCGTTTCTCGAACATGAAAAACCCTCCTGAGGCTTTTCCGTATATTCTATTCACCGTCTAACTAAAATAAACAATGTTTCCGAAAATTGCAATCATTTTTTGAAAATCCCGGGACATACTAAACCCGGACGATGAATCGAACGCGGAAAGGGAGCGGGGCGGCGCAACGGAAAACCGCCTGCGGTTTCGGACGGCTGCACCCGGGCAAGGGAGCCCCGCAGCTGCGATGGAATCCGCCGGATGGGGCGGAGCGCGGACCGATGAAGTCAAGGAGCAGCCGGGAAATGTACACCCCGCTGCAACGGGCGGGGGCTGCGCTTGATGCGGTGTCCGCAGATTCGGCAGGGAGACCGGGAAACCGGACTTCCTGCTTTTTTTGCGGTCTGCCGCCTGCCGGCGGGCTTGCAATTTGCCAAAGATTAAGATATACTACTCTATTGGATTATTAGCGATTTCTAACGAGAAACGACAGAACGATACACGAAGAAGAGGAGAACGTATGGCAGAAAGATACGGCAACGACAGTATTTCACAGTTGAAAGGCGCCGACCGTGTGCGGAAACGCCCGGGGGTTATTTTTGGTTCCGATGGTCTGGAAGGCTGCGAGCATGCAGTATTTGAAATTTTGTCCAACGCCATTGACGAGGCCCGGGAAGGGTTCGGCGATACGATTACCCTGACCGCTTATGCAGATGGTTCCATTGAAGTGCAGGACTACGGCCGGGGCTGCCCGCTGGACTGGAACCCCAATGAAAAACGATTTAACTGGGAACTGGTGTTCTGCGAGCTGTATGCCGGCGGCAAGTACCAGAATGAAGAGGGAGAAAACTACGAATTTTCTCTGGGTCTGAACGGCTTGGGCTCTTGCGCAACCCAGTATTCTTCCGAATATATGGACGTGACTGTCCGCCGGGACGGCAAGAAATACAGCCTGCATTTCCGGAAGGGCGCGCCTGTGGGGAAAAAGGGCGAGGAGCTGATTGTGGAACCCGCCGACCGGAAACAGACCGGCACCACCATTCGGTTCAAACCGGATATTGAGGTGTTCACCGATGTGAATATCCCGGAAGCGTATTACCACGATGTGCTGCGCCGGCAGGCAGTGGTAAATGCCGGGGTTCGGTTTGTATTGAAGGTAGAGAAGGACGGAAAGTTTGAAACCACCCAGTATCTCTACGAAAACGGCATCAAGGACTATGTGACGGAAGTGGCGGGGGAGACGACTCTGACCGCACCGGTGATGATTCAGGCGGAGCGCCGGGGTCGGGACCGGGCAGACAAAAAGGACTACAAGCTGAAAATTTCGGCGGCGTTCTGTTTCTCTGCAAAGGTGAATCTCATTGAGTATTACCACAACTCCTCTTGGCTGGAGCATGGCGGTGCGCCGGATAAGGCAGCGCGCTCCGGCTTTGTATCTGCGGTGGACGATTATATCAAGAAAACGGGAAAATATCAGCGGAACGAGTCCAAGATTATGTTTCAGGACATTGCGGACTGCCTGATTCTGGTGACCAACTGTTTCTCCACCCAGACCTCTTACGAAAACCAGACGAAAAAGGCCATTACCAACCGGTTCATTCAGACGGCAATGACGGAGTTCTTCAAGGAAAATCTGGAGATTTACTTCACGGAGAACAAGCTGGAGGCGGACCGGGTCATTGACCAGATTCTGATTAACAAGCGCTCCCGGGAGCAGGCGGAGCGGGCACGGCAGACCATTAAGAAAAAGCTCACTGGCAATATGGACCTTTCCAACCGTGTGCAGAAATTTGTGGATTGCCGGAGCAAAGACGCAAGCCGCCGGGAACTGTACATCGTGGAGGGCGACTCTGCATTGGGCGCCTGTAAACAGAGCCGGGATTCGGAATTCCAAGGCATTATGCCGGTGCGGGGCAAAATTCTGAACTGTCTGAAAAGTGATTACAGCCGCATTTTTGCCAGCGACGTAATTACCGACCTGCTGAAAGTGCTGGGCTGCGGCGTGGAAGTGAAGGATAAGCATATCAAGGACATTTCTCCCTTTGATATGGCAAATCTCCGTTGGAATAAAGTCATCATCTGCTCCGATGCAGACGTGGACGGCTACCAGATTCGGACGCTGATTATCACCATGATTTATCGTCTGATTCCCACCTTGATTCAAGAGGGGCTGGTGTATATTGCGGAAACCCCGCTGTATGAAATCAACTGCAAAGGCAAAACCTGGTTTGCCTATACCGATGAAGAGAAGAACCAGACGTTGGAAGAACTGAAGGGCAGCAAATGCACCATTCAGCGGTCCAAAGGTCTGGGCGAAAACGATCCGGAAATGATGTGGCTGACCACCATGTGCCCGGAGACCCGGCGCTTGATTCGGGTGATGCCGGAGGACGCGGAGCGCACCTCGGAAATGTTTGACCTGCTGTTGGGCGACAATCTGCAGGGACGTAAGGACTACATTGCGCAAGAGGGCGGCTACTATTTGGAATTTGCGGATTTGAGCTGAGAAGGAATCGAAGAATATGGCGAAGAAAAAGATAGAACAAGAGAAGAAACGGCCCACCGGCAATCCCAACGTCATGGGTCTGCAGGCGCAGGTGTTGGAGCAGCCTATTACCCAGACGTTGGAAACCAACTACATGCCCTACGCAATGAGCGTGATTGTCAGCCGTGCCATTCCGGAAATTGACGGATTCAAGCCCAGCCATCGAAAGCTGCTGTACACCATGTACAAAATGAATCTGCTCACCGGACCGAAAACAAAAAGCGCGAACATTGTGGGTCAGACCATGCGTCTGAATCCCCACGGCGACGCGGCAATTTATGAAACCATGGTCCGTCTGTCCAAGGGCAACGGCGCGCTGCTGACGCCCTATGTGGATTCCAAGGGCAACTTCGGTAAGGTGTACTCCCGGGATATGTCCTATGCAGCGCCCCGATACACCGAGGCAAAGCTGGCGCCTATTTGCAGCGAAATTTTCAAGGATATTGACAGCAACACCGTAGATTTTGTGGACAACTATGACGGCACCATGAAAGAGCCGGCATTGCTGCCCACCACATTCCCCAACATTCTGGTAGCAGCCAACATGGGCATTGCCGTGGGCATGGCCAGCCAGATTTGCGGATTTAATCTGGGAGAATGCTGTCAGGCGACCATCGACTATTTGAACGATCCGGACTGCGACATTATGCAGGCCATGCCGGCACCGGATTTTTCCACCGGCGGCGAGATTATTTATGACGCCGGGGCGATGCGGAAAATTTACGAGACCGGACGGGGCAGCTTCCCGGTGCGGGCGCGGTGGCGGCATGACGCCAAGGCGAATATCATCGAGATTTACGAAATTCCCTATACCACCAAATCGGAAATTATCATCGACAAGGTGGCGGAGCTGGTGAAAACCGGAAAGCTGAAGGAAATTTCCGACATGCGGGACGAAACCGACTTGAACGGTCTGAAATTGGCCATTGATTTGAAAAAGGGCGCGGACCCGGAGCTGGTGATGCAAAAGCTGTTCAAAATGACCCCGCTGCAGGATAATTTCCCCTGCAACTTCAACGTCTTGATTCACGGCTACCCCAAAGTTCTGGGGGTGAAAGACATTCTGGGCGAGTGGTGCAGCTGGCGCATGGAAAGCGTTCGCCGCCGGGTGGCATACGATTTGGGCAAAAAGCAGGATAAGCTCCATCTGCTGCAGGGCCTGGGCAAGATTCTGCTGGACATCGACAAGGCCATTCGCATTATCCGGGAAACGGAAAAAGAGGCGGACGTGGTGCCGAATCTGATGACTGGGTTCGGAATTGACGAAATCCAAGCCAACTACGTGGCGGAAATCAAGCTGCGGAACATCAACCGGGAATATATTCTGAAACGGTTGGAGGAAACGGAGAATCTGGAAAAGGAAATTGCCGATTTGGAGGCAACGCTGAAGAGCCAGACCCGTATCAAGAACATCATTGTCCGGGAGCTGAAGGACGTGATGAAGAAATATCCTAGTGAGCGGAAAACCGGTCTGGTGATGGCCCACGAAGTGGACACGCTGGACGAGGAAGACATTGTGCCGGATTATCCCTGCACCGTGTTCCTGTCTCAGGAGGGATATTTCAAGAAAATCACGCCCCAGTCTCTGCGCATGAATTCCGAGCAGAAATACAAGGACGGCGACAGTCTGAAAACCTTCTTTGAAAGCACCAACCGGAAAGAAATTCTGGTGTTCACGGACAAGCAGCAGGTGTATAAGGTACGTTTGCGGGATATGGAGGACACCAAGGCTTCCGTATTGGGCACCTATCTGCCCACCAAGCTGACCATGGACGAGGGCGAAAGCGTTCTGACCATGATTCCTTGGGAGCCGGAGAAAACGCTGCTGCTGTTCTTTGACAACGGCAAGGTGGCCAAGTTCCCGGAATCCGTTTATGAGACAAAAACCAATCGGAAACGGCTGACTGGCGCGTATTCCGATAAGGCACCGTTGGTGGCTGTGCTGCCCATTGCCGAAGACGGCCCCATTGCCATGTTCTCCGATGAGGGACGGGCGGTGATTTTCCAGTCCGAGGAGCTGCAGCTGAAGGCCAGCCGGACCACTCAGGGCGTAGCCGTGATGAAACTGAAAGTGAAATACCACGTGGAGCGGGTCTGCCCGTTGACGGAAAGCGGACTTGTGAATGAAAAGCGTTATCTGGCCAAGGCATTGCCTGCCGCCGGCGCGCTGCTCCGTCCGGAGGACCGGGGGGAGACCCAAACCACGCTGCTGGATACCCAGGAAGAATAAAAAGCACCTGACCGGGAGGATTCCGTATGTATGAAAAACTGAAAAATATCCGGCGGCACTATGAGGAGCTGAGCCAGCGCCTGAGCCAACCGGAGACCTATGAGAATATGGAAACCTGTACCCGGCTGCAAAAGGAGCAGAATCAGCTGCAGCCGTTGATGGAAACCTTTGAGGAATATGAGCGCTGTTTGCAGACCATGGAGGAGGCAAAAGCGCTGCTGAGCGACCCGGAATTCCGGGAATTGGCCCAAGGGGAGCTGGACGAGTGCAAGGTGCAGAAACCGGAGTTGGAGCAGCGGCTGAAGTTGCTGCTGCTGCCGAAAGACCCCAACGATGAGCGGAACGTGATTCTGGAAATCCGGGCCGGTGTGGGCGGTGAGGAATCGGCGCTGTTTGCCTCCAACCTTTACCGTATGTATTCCATGTATGCCGCCTCAAAGGGCTGGAAAACCGAGATTGCCAACCTAAATGAAACGGAATTGGGGGGCATTAAGGAAATCAGCGTGGTCATCGAGGGCGCCGGAGCCTACTCCCGGCTGAAATTCGAAAGCGGTGTGCATCGGGTGCAGCGGGTGCCGGAAACCGAGGCCGGCGGACGGATTCATACCAGTACTGCCACGGTGGCGGTGCTGCCGGAGGTGGACCCGGTGGAATTCCATCTGGATCCCAAGGATTTGCAGATTGATACCTTCCGTTCTTCCGGCGCGGGGGGACAAAAGGTGAACAAAACGTCCTCTGCCATTCGGGTAACCCATCTGCCCACGGGCATGGTGGTGGAATGTCAGGACGAACGGAGCCAATACAAAAACAAGGACCGGGCATTGAGCATTCTGGCCAGCCGGCTGTATGAAATTGCCCGACAGAAACAGGCCGATGAAATTGCCACGGAGCGGAAAAGCCAGGTGGGCAGCGGTATGCGGAACGAACGGATCCGCACCTACAACTTCCCCCAAGGGCGGGTGACGGACCACCGCATCGGCTTGACATTGTACAAAATCGACCAGATTATGAACGGTGATCTGGACGAACTGATTGACGCATTGGTGACCGCCGACCAGGCGGAGCGGCTGCAGGCATCGGAGATGTAAGGTATGAAAACGGAAATTTTTACGGAAACTATGGAAGGCGCGGCGGAAATCATTCGCAAGGGCGGATTGGTGGCCGTGCCTACGGAAACGGTGTACGGTCTGGCCGGAAACGGTCTGAACGAGCAGGCTGTGGCGGAGATTTATCGGGTCAAGGGCCGGCCGGAGGTCAAGCCCTTGTCGCTGATGGTCCATGACGCCGGGGCCATGGAACGGTATTGCAAAAACGTGCCGACAGCGGCCTATGCTTTGGCGGAAAAATTCTGGCCGGGGCCGCTAACCATTGTGCTGGAATCCAAGGACGTGGTGCCGGAAATCGTTCGGGCCGGGGGAACGACCGTGGGCCTGCGCTGCCCGGACCACCCTATGACGTTGGAGCTGCTGCGCTGCTGCGGTCTGCCCTTGGCGGCGCCCTCTGCCAACCCCTCCGGCGCGCCCAGTCCGAAAACCGCCCAAGACGTGCTGCAATATTTTGACGGCGCCATTGACGGCGTGATTGACGGCGGTGCCTGCGGCTTGGGCCGGGAATCCACCATCATTGACATGAGCCGCACCCCGTACCGGATTCTCCGGCAGGGGGCGCTGCCGGAGAAAGAAATTACCAAGGTGCTCCGGCAGAAAATGACCGTTGTGGGGCTGACCGGCGGCACGGGCTGCGGCAAAACCACCGCCATGGACGCTGTGACGGCGCTGGGCGGTTTGGCCATTGACTGCGACGAGGTGTATCACACCTTGGGAGAAACCAGCGAATCCCTGCGGGAACAGCTGATTGCCCGATTCGGACCGGAATGTTATGCCACCGGGGTGCTGAACACGAAACCCATTGGGGAAATCGTGTTCCATGACCCGGAGGCACTGTTGGAACTGAATGCCATCACCCATGCGGCGGTACGGGAAGAGGTCAACCGCCGATTGGACGAGTGGGCTATGGCCGGGGGAACCTTGGCTGCGGTGGACGCCATTGCCTTGTTTGAAAGCGGTTTGAGCGAGGATTGCGATTTCGCGGTGGGCATCACGGCGCCTTTTGAGCAGCGCATGGCCCGGATTATGGCCCGGGACGGCATTTCCGAGGAATATGCCCGGGCGCGCATCACCAGTCAGAAACCGGACGATTATTACGAAACCAACTGCGCCCGGGTTTTGAGAAACGACGGAACTGCCGCGGAGTTTGCCGCGGCTTGCAAAGAATTTTTTACGGAGGTCATGGAACATGGAAACGAAAACCGAAGATTACCGGAATGAGTTGTTCTATCAGCCGAAAAACGGTTACGACCGCATCGACACGGAAGAACGTCTGGTGATGGAACAGTATGCGGAAGAATACAAGAAATTCCTGAATGAGGCCCGCACGGAGCGGGAGGCTGTGAAATTGGCTGTGGAAATGGCCGAGGCGCAGGGCTTTGTACCCTATGAGCGGGGCATGGAGATGGCACCCGGCACGAAGATTTACTTCAACAACCGGGGCAAATCGCTGATTCTGGCGGTGATGGGCGAGCAGCCTTTGGAAAACGGCTGCGTGATTGCCGGCGCACACGTGGACGCACCCCGGTTGGATCTGAAACAGCAGCCGCTGACGGAGCAGGACGAGCTGGCCTATTTCCGGACCCATTATTACGGCGGCATCAAGAAGTACCAGTGGGTGACCATTCCTCTGGAGCTCCACGGCGTTGTGGTGCTCCAGAGCGGGGAGACCGTAGACGTAGTCATCGGCCGTGACCCGGAGGACCCTCAGCTGGTGATTACCGATTTGCTGCCCCATCTGGGTGCCGACCAGAGCCAGAAAAAACTGGGCGAGGCCATTACCGGCGAGGGACTGAAACTGCTCATCGGCTCCGTACCCTATGATGTACCGGGCAAGGACCGGGTCAAGCTGGCGGTTATGAGCATTTTGAACGACAAATACGGCATCACGGAGGAGGATTTCCTTTCCGCAGAGCTGTGCGCCGTACCGGCGATGGAAGTGCGGGACATCGGTCTGGACCGGAGTATGATTGGCGGTTACGGACACGATGACCGTTCCTGCGCATTTGCGGAATTGAAGGCCATTCTGGAGCTGGATACTCCGCCCCGGACGGCAGTATGCATTTTGGCCGACAAAGAAGAAATCGGCTCCGACGGAGTCACCGGTATGCAGTCTCATGCTTTTGATATGTTTATGGAAGACTTGTGTGCCGAGCAGAATATCCCTCTGCGCCGGTGCTTTGAGAAGAGCTTCTGCATTTCCGCAGACGTGTGCAACGGATATGATCCGCTGTATCCGGAAGTCAGCGAGAAGAGCAACAACGCGCTGATGAACTACGGCATGGGCATCTGCAAATACACCGGCTCCCGGGGCAAAAGCGGCACCAGCGACGCATCTGCGGAAACCGTGGCCTATCTGCGGCGGATTTTTGCCCAAGCCGGTGTGGTCTGGCAGATGGCAGAGCTGGGCAAAGTGGACCAGGGCGGCGGCGGAACCATCGCCAAGTATATGGCCAACCGAAACATCGAAACCATTGATGCCGGTGTGCCGGTGCTGAGTATGCATGCGCCCTTTGAAGTGGTGGCAAAATTCGATTGCTACATGACCTACAAAGGCGTGGCGGCTGCTTATATGGCCGAATAAATTCAGAATATTTGCGTAAAATCTCCTCCTGCTGCAGATACTAATGCGGCGGGAGGGATTTTTTATGGACGAAAAAGAACGGAAAACCATTCGGGATTTGGGCAGCAGCCAAACGGAAACCGGGGCGGGCACCATTCATTGCCTGACCATTGTGGGGCAAATCGAGGGACATCAAAATGCCCCGGAAGACGCAAAAACCACGAAATATGAGCACGTTTTGCCAATGCTTGCGGCGGTGGAGGAATCCTCGGAAATTCAAGGGCTGCTGGTGCTGGTGAATACCATGGGCGGAGACGTGGAGGCGGGGCTTGCCATTGCCGAGCTGATTGCGGGAATGAGAAAACCCACAGCCTCATTGGTGTTGGGCGGCGGACACTCCATCGGCGTACCGTTGGCGGTGGCGGCGAAGAAATCCTTTATCGCCCCAAGCGCTGCCATGATGATTCACCCGGTGCGCATGACCGGCGTGGTCATCGGCGCGCCCCAGACTTACCGGTATTTTGAGAAAATGCAGGAGCGAATCGTGCAGTTTATTACGGACCATTCCCGAATTTCCCGGGACCGGCTGTTGGAGTATATGATGGCTGCCGATGAAATTGCCAACGACGTGGGTACGGTGATTGACGGGGAAACGGCGGTTGCCTCCGGATTGGTGGACGAGATTGGAACGCTGTCTCAGGTACTGGACTATCTCCATGAGGAAATTCAGAAAAACCGGGGAAATCCGTCGGGGAACATTGAGATTCCGGGAAAAATGTGATATAATCCTCTGATACAATTCCCGCATTGCGCGAATTTGCGGGATGTATCCATTTGAGTGAAGAACCGGAGGTTTACATAATGACAATCTGGAACGCGATTATATTGGGTCTGGTTCAGGGAATTGCAGAGTTTCTGCCGATTTCCAGCTCCGGCCATTTGTCCATTCTGCAGAATCTCTTTGGCATGACAACTTCGGAAAACGGCCACGTGTTTTTCGATGTGCTGCTGCATTTGGCCACGTTGGTTTCCGTGATTTTTGTGTATCGGAACGATTTACGCATTATGATTCGGGATTGCTTGGATTTGGTTCACCCTGCGGCGGGGGAAAGCGGCAAACAGCAGCGGCACCCCGGCGCCCGACTGGTGCTGCTGATTCTGGTGGCAACGCTGCCGTTGGTGGCTGTGCTGCCCATTCATAGTAAGATTGAGGAATTATATAATCACACGGCATTCATCGGAATGGCCTTGATTTTGACAGGCTGTATGCTGTATGTTTCCGATCAGATGATTCCCGGTCGGAAAAAAGTGGGCTCCACCCGGATGATTGACGCATTGATCATCGGCGTGTGTCAGGCTGTGGCAACCATTCCCGGCTTGTCTCGCTCGGGAACCACCATTACGGCGGGACTTGCCACGGGGTTGAATCGAAAATTTGCGGTGAAGTTTTCTTTCCTGCTGTCCATTCCTGCGGTACTGGGCGCCAACCTGCTGAGCTTGATTGACGCGTTTTCCGACGGTGTGGAATGGAGATACCTGCCGGCTTATCTGGTGGGAATGTTGGTGGCGATGGTCACCGGTGTGCTGTCTCTGAATCTGCTGAAACGGCTGGCAGACCGGGGCGGCTTTGGCAAATTTGCCTACTATTGCTGGGGCGTGGGATTCATTACCATCATACTGTCCCTGATTCTTTGAGAGGAGATTCTATGGCAACGAAAAAAGGAACAAGCTCGGAAACACCGAAAAAGCGGAATTCCGGTGCCAATACCAAAAATACAAGTACAAAAACAACGAAGAAAACCGGAACGAAAACAACCAATTCTACGGCGAAAAAGACCGGTTCCGGGAAAAAGCAGGGGCAGCACGTGGCAGAGTCCCAGAAACAGCCCATTCGCAGAGAAGTGGGCGGCGTGGTGTGTCTGATTCTGGCGCTGCTGTTTTTCATCGGATTTTTCCCGGTGGACGCGCTGTTTTTCCGTTTCATCAGTGAAAATCTCCGGGGATTGATTGGTTACGGATATTATCTGCTGCCCCCGGCGCTGCTGTGGGCGGCGCTGATTCTTCTGAATCACAAGGGGCGCCCCGTTGTGATGCGGGTGACCTGCGTGGTGCTGCTGCCGCTGATTTTCGGCAGCTTTGCCCATTTGGTGTTCTGTAAAGAAGAGTTGTTGTTTGCCGCCGGGGCTGCAACCGTGTGCAAAACGCTGTTTGCCACGGGAAAAATTCTGAAGTCCGGCGGTGTGGTGGCCGGTTTGTTGGCAATGGGTCTGAAAGCCGTTGTGAGTACTTACGGCGCGGTGCCGATCCTGGTGCTGCTGATGTGTTTCCTGACGATGCTGGGCGCAAACCTGACCATTTCCGGTATCATCGAAAAGGTGCGGGAGCGGGAGATTCCGGAGTATGCGCTGCAGGAGGAAGAACCCCGGGCAGCCGGTGGGAAGACGGCGGAGCTTTTGCCCCACCGCCGCGGTCGGCATGCCATTGACATTCCAGTGGGAGATGACGACAATCACCGGATTCCGGAAGAGGAATATCACGATGAGAAAAAGGGCTTTTTCAGCGTCAATTCCCGGGTAACCAAGCCGGACGAATTTGTGCGGCAGAATGTAGGGGCAGCGGAGACGGCAGAGCCTGCGGCTGTACCGGAAAAGCCGGAAGTAAAGCCTCAGTCGGACATGGGTTCGACTCCCGTTACCTCCACCAAAGCGCCGGAAAACCCGGCATTGCCGAAATTGGAAAACGCGGGGCAGACCTTGGACGAGAGCAAGTTTGTGGAGTTCGGAGTCAAGCCCGCTGCGGAGCCGAAAGATGAGCTGTTCTTCCCGCAGACGCCCAAAGCAACCGGAACCATTTCCTTGAAACCGGAAGAAGAGCCCTTTGAGTTGCCGCCTTTGGCCCCGCTGAAACCCATGAAAGCAGCGGCACCTGCCGCCGCTGCGGCTGCGGCATTTTCCGTCAGCAGCGCTGCCGTTCCCGTGGAGGAGCCCAGCAAAAAGCTGACAAAAGAGGAAACGGCCCAGGGCTATCAGGAAATCGCCATGCAGATTGCTCAGCAGCAGGAAGAGCCCAAGGAAACCTATGTGTTCCCGCCGCTGCACCTGCTGCATACCGGCGGACGGAACAATATGGACAGCCAGAACGAAACCCAGCTGAACCGCCGTCGTTTGGAAGAAACGCTGAGCAGCTTTAACGTGGACGCAACCTATAAAAGCTGCACCCGCGGACCCACGGTGACCCGGTACGATTTTGAGCTGCGCACCGGTGTGAAACTGACCAAGGTGACCAATCTGTCCGATGATATTGCGTTGGCTCTGGGCGTAACCAGTGTGCGAATTGCACCCATTCCCGATAAAATTTCCACTGTGGGGATTGAGGTGCCGAACAAAATCATCAATACCGTGTATCTCCGGGATATCATCGGCTCGGACAACTTCAAAAATGCCAAGTCCAAAGCAAGTTTTGCCTTGGGCGAGGATATCGGCGGCAACAGCATTGTGAGCAATATCTCCAAGCTGCCCCATCTGCTGATTGCCGGTACCACCGGCTCCGGTAAATCCGTGTGCATCAACTGCCTGCTGCTGAGTATTCTTTACAAAGCCAGTCCGGAAGAAGTCAAGCTGATTATGATTGACCCGAAAATGGTGGAATTGGGCGTGTATAACGGCATTCCCCATTTGTATGTGCCTGTGGTGACGGACCCGAAGAAAGCAGCTGGCGCGCTGCAATGGTCTGTGGTGGAAATGATGAAACGCTACCGCTTGTTCTCCGAGGCAGGCGTCCGGGATTTGGCCGGATACAATGCCTACTGCGAGAAACGGGGCGAAAAGACCATGCCTCAAGTGGTGATTGTCATCGATGAGTTGGCGGACTTGATGTTGGTCGCCTCGAAAGAAGTGGAGGAGAGCATTTGCCGGGTGGCGCAGATGGGCCGTGCGGCGGGTATGCACCTTGTGATTGCAACTCAGCGTCCGTCGGCAGACGTCATTACCGGTTTGATGAAAGCCAATATTCCCAGCCGGATTGCCTTTGCGGTGTCTTCCTCTTTGGAAAGCCGCATCATTCTGGACCAGGTGGGAGCGGAGAAACTGATTGGTATGGGCGATATGCTTTACGCACCCTTGGGTGTGGGCAAGCCAATTCGAATCCAAGGCGCGTTTGTGTCCGATGAGGAGCGGGAGGACGTTATCAACTTTGTGAAGTCCAACTGCGAGGCGGAATATGACCTTTCCGTGCAGGCGCAAATCGAAAAAGCGGCGGAGGAGAAAAATTCCGGCAGCCGTTCCAATGGGGATACCGATGGAAACGAGGAGCCGGTGAGCGACTTTGACGAGCTGCTGCCCCAGGCTGTGGACGTGGTGCTGGAGGCCAAGCAGGCCAGCGTGTCCATGCTGCAGCGGCGGCTGAAACTGGGATATTCCAGGGCGGCCCGCATTGTGGACCAGATGGAAGAAATCGGCGTGGTGGGCCCCTTTGAGGGCTCCAAACCCCGTCAGATTTTGATTACCAGAGAGCAGTGGCTGGAAATGCAGAACATTCACGGCACGGCGCCCATGGAACAGATTCCCATGTCTGCCCAGCTTGACGAGGCGGATGATTACGCAAATTACGACGAGAAAGAATAAGATTTATGGAAGAACAGAAACCTTTTGCATTGCCGGACGGTCCGTTGACGGACAGCGAGCTGTCCCGGCTGAGTACTTTGGCTCTGGCCCACGTTGGGGACGGAGTATATGAGCTGTTGGTGCGGACCATGCTGTGCCGTCAGGGCATCGGCAAGGTGAATGACCTGCATCGGGCAACGGTCCGATGGGTGAAAGCGCCGGCCCAGGCGAAAGCCATGGAAATTCTCCTGCCGCAGCTGAATGAGCGGGAACTGGCGGTTTATAAGCGGGGACGGAACACCAAAACCCACGCGGCACCCAATCAGGCCACCGTTTCGGAATATCATGCGGCTACCGGTTTAGAAACCCTGTTCGGATATTTGTATCTGAAAGGGGAGTACGCCCGGATTCGGACGCTGTTTACTTTGGTTGCGGAGGGAACGGAATGCCGTTAGATTCGATTTTTCTGTCGGCACTGACCGACGAACTGTCCGAAAAGCTGACCGGAGCGAAAATCGACAAGGTGCAGCAGCCGGAGCGAGACCAGTTGCTGCTGTCTCTCCGGAGCCGGAACGGAAATTTCCGTCTTCTGCTGTCTGCGGGTACGGGAACGGCTCGGGTGCAGATTACAGAGCAGCGCTATGAGCAGCCCCAAGAGCCGCCCATGTTCTGTATGCTCATGCGGAAACATCTGGTGGGCGCGTGGATTGAAAAAATTGAGCAGCCGGGGAATGACCGGCTGCTGATTCTGGAGCTGGGCGGCTATGATGAGCTGGGCGACGAGATTCACAAGAAACTGATTGTGGAGCTTATGGGCCGTGCGGCCAATATCCTTTTGGTCGGCGCTGACGGACGGATTATTGATTGTCTGCGCCGGGTGACCGCCGGCGACGGAGTGCACCGAAACCTGCTGCCGGGAATGTTTTATGCCCTGCCTCCCGGACAGACGAAACCGGATTTCTTTGCTGCGGGTGAGGAAAACCGGTTGGAGTTGTGGCGGAATGCCGATGGGCGGAGTGTGGACAAATGGATGGGAGAAACCTTTTCCGGAATCTCTCCGCTGATTGTCCGTGAGCTGTGCTACCGCTGCTTTGGACAGACGAGCCCCTTGTTTTCCGAACTGACGGAGGAGGATCGAGCGCGGTTTCCGGACGGAATGGAAGCGCTGTGCGACAGCGTGAGCCACCGGGAATTCCTGCCGGTGCTGTTGACCCAAAACGGGGAAATGAAGGATTTCGCGTTCATGCATATCCGGCAGTACGGCAATGAAATGGAGCAGACGGTGTGTGGCGGATTTTCCGAATTGCTGGATACATTTTACAGCGCCCGGGATAAGGCGGAGAGTATGCGCCGAAAGAGCCGGGATTTGCTGAAAAAAGTGAAAACCGTGCGGGATCGGACGGAGCGCACGCTGATTGCGCGGCAGACGGAATGGAAAAAATCCGAGAACCGGGAAACCTATCGGGAATGGGGCGACATCATTATGTCCAACCTCTACCGCATGAAAAAAGGGGAAACGGTACTGGAGGCGGAGAACTTCTATCAAGAGAACCTGCCCGTGGTTCAGATTCCCTTGGACCCGCTGAAAACACCGCAGCAAAATGCAGCGCGGTACTATCGGGAATACACCAAGGCGAAAACTGCCGAGGAGCATTTGACGGCGCTGATTGCCAAGAATGAAACGGAACTGACCTATCTGAACAGCGTTTTGGACGAAATCAGCCGCGCTGAAAGCGAGCGGGATTTGGCGGATATCCGCCGGGAACTGACGGAAACCGGATATCTGAGGAAACCCAAGGGCGGCAAACCGGACCGGCAGAAACCCCAAGGACCGATGGAATTTGTTTCCGGCACCGGATATGAAATTCTGGTGGGGCGGTCCAATGCGCAAAATGACCAGTTGACGCTGAAAACGGCGCGCCGTACGGATATTTGGCTGCATACGCAGAAAATCCATGGCAGCCATGTGATTATCCGGGCGGAGGATACCACGCCGGACGATGAAACCTTGTACGAGGCTGCGTGTCTGGCTGCGTATTATTCTCAGGCACGGGACGGCGGCAAGGTGCCGGTGGACTATGCCTTGGCAAAGTTCGTGAAAAAACCGAAAGGCGGTATGCCCGGCATGGTGATTTACACGGATTATCAGACCATTGCTGCGGATTCCTCCGACGCAATTCTGAAAAAACTCAGCGGAAATCAACGCAGAAATATGGAATGAAATAGGAAAAGACCTGCCAAATGGCAGGTCTTTTCGTCTATAAAAGCGCTGGTGTCTATGACAGATATTTTGCGGAATCACATTCTTTCTGTAAAAAATTATGACTTGAGATAGCATGTCTGTCGAAAAATGGACATAGAAAAAGCACCTACTCATGCGAACAGATGCTCTCGCTGTATTGAATTCAGATTGTTTCGGTTTCACTCAGCTGATGGCTGATATCCCGTCCGCCATAAATGATACGGACGGCATAAACCGTGTTTTTGGTTTCGTCCGGGTAATAGAAGATAAGATAATTTTTGACAGGGAAACAACGTAATCCTTGACTTTGCCAAGGCTCTTCATCATAAAGCCGATACCGTCCCAATTCATACGCCGTAATCCCTTTTTAGTTCATCCATGACGCTCTGCGCGGAATAGGTGCGGCCCTCACGGATGTCTGCCATGCCTTTTTCAAGTTCTGCGTCCCGCTGCTCCTTCGTTAAAGAACCGAAAGCCAGCGGCTTGCTCTCCGGCAGTTTCATTTCAAACGGAATGCCGCGCTGCAGAACGACCTGCCGCAGAAACATACTGACGGCATTGGACATGGGGATACCGAGTTGATCAAGTATCTGCTCAGCCTGCTCTTTGATTTCAGGCTCTACACGCGCGAACACATTAGAAGTTCTTGCCATAGCTCATCGCCTCCTTGCGAATATAGTATACTACTATTGCTTGCAATATGCAAGCGAATCGCAAGCATTAGATATAAACCACCAATTTTGGATGGGAGTGAGATTTTGTCTGCATTTCCTACTGAGGACTTTAGCACCCCATACTCGAAAATAAGAAAAAAGTACGGCAACCCATTGTATCATGGATTGCCGTACTTGTTTGGTGGAGGTGACGGGAGTTGAACCCGTGTCCGAAAGCGCTTTAACAGAGACCTCTCCGGGCGCAGAGGGTCATTTACATTCCCTTACCCTGCCGCAGGCCATCATGCTGCAGGACTTGGTAGCTTCATCATGCGTGGCACGGGCAAAGCTTACCGTACGCACGTTCCCCACTCATCGACGCCGCCTCCCGGGCCGTGGGCCTCCCGGGCGCGACGCTCGCTAATTAAGCAGCGAGAAGAACAGTTTCGTTGTTGTTCTTTAATTTATAAAGTTGCCCATTTTAAAGATGGTAGGCGCATCTGCCCGCTATCTCTGCCTCTACGCCCCCGTCGAAACCGGAACACCCCCATGTGAAAACAATGGGGAAACTCCGGGCTCTCCGGCAATCGTTTGGATTACCGGAGAGGGGAGAGAAGAAACGAAACGCTGAATCGGGAAAATCAGGCCTTTTCGGGCTCCGGATATTCCACGCCGAAGGTTTCCACGGTCACGTGCTTCATTTTCTGCTCCTGACGGGGCTTATCGTTGAAGTCGCGCTTGGTGTTTGCAATGGCATCGACCACGTCCATACCCTCGATGACTTTGCCGAAAGATGCATACTGGCCGTCCAGATGGGGAGCGTCTTCATGCATGATGAAGAACTGGCTGCCGGCGGAGTTGGGAGCCATGGTGCGAGCCATGGACAGCACACCTGCGCTGTGGTGCAGGTCGTTTTTGAAACCGTTGCCGGTGAATTCGCCCTTGATGCAGTAGCCGGGGCCGCCGGTACCTCTGCCCAGAGGGTCGCCGCCCTGAATCATGAAACCGGGAATGACGCGGTGGAAGATCACACCGTCATAAAAACCCTTGTTAATCAGGGAGATGAAGTTGTTCACCGTGTTGGGTGCAATTTCGGGGTACAGCTCTGCCTTAATGACGCCGCCGTTTTCCATTTCGATCGTTACGATGGGATTTGCCATGGGAATGGCCTCCTTTTCTTTTGTATCGTTGTGAATGCTTAGTGCTGTTTCAAAGCTCGGTCGATATCCCGCTTTGCCTGACGCGCTGCCTCAGACTCTCGCTTATCGTAGAGCTTTTTGCCTTTGCACAAGCCGACTTCCACCTTCACCCGGCCGTCTTTAAAGTACAGCGACAGGGGAATCAGTGCGTTTCCGTCCAACTGAACCGATTGGCCCAATTTCAGAATTTCCCGCTTATGCATCAGCAGACGGCGGGGACGCACCGGGTCCGGATTAAACCGGTTGCCGTGGTCATACGGACTGATGTGCATGCCCAGGAGCATCAGTTCACCATTTTTCACGGTACAGAAAGAGTCCTTCAGATTCAGCTTTCCGGCGCGGATACTTTTCACTTCCGTTCCCTTCAGCTCAATGCCTGCCTCATAGCGGTCCAGAATGAAGTAATCATGGAACGCTTTGCGGTTGGACGCAACTTCCTTTTTGCCTTTTGCTTTCGGTGACAAATGGTGCACCTCCTTCCCGGTCAATGGAGGAGAACCTCTCCTCGGATTCCTAATATACCACATTCTTCCTGAAATGAAAAGCCCCAACTTCTTGCGGAACTGTGTCTAATCTGTGAAATATTGCTGCAGCCGGGAAACAGCCCCGCCGGGCATGAGCATTTTTCCGTGCTCCTGCAGATGGGCCCATTCGTATGCGCTGTAAACCGCCGGTGTGCCGAATTCATAGAGAGCCCGGGGGAGCGGCTCCGGCAAAATTCCGGGCAGGAGCAGGAAAGAATCATCGGACCAGAGCAGCACGGCAGGCGTTGCGCGGGGGAGGAGCCGGGCGGCTTGAATCAAATCCTCCAAGGTTTCAAATCGAAAGGCTGCGGCAGTTTCCGCAGCGGGACGAGCCACCAACAGCAGGGATGTGCCGTATGTAAATAAATCGATTTCCATTGCGGTCCAAGGGGCCAATCCGCCGGTCAGCAGGGAGGATTGCACCAGTTGACGGGCCTCGGCCGGGGCAAGTGGGAGCTGCAGCCCCCGATGATTCAGGTCTTCTTGGGAAAAATACAGTGTGACGGCGTGAGATGTGCAGGTTTGTGTTTCCATAAGCGTTCCTCCGCTGTAAAAATGTTTGGAACTATGATACCCCGAGGGTCCGGCTGCTTTCCATATAAAATCTATGGAAAAGTCGGCAGAATTATGATATACTTCCTTTTATATGGATTATGATGATAAACTGGAGGCAGTTATGGAATATTTTGAGACGAAGAAAAGCGGCGAAGAGAAGTACAACGGCGTGATTGTGGAAGTGACGTTGGACGATGTGGAGCTGCATACCGGAGAAATGACCAAGCGGGAAGTGGTCCATCACAGCGGCGGCGTGGCTGTGCTGCCCTTGGACGAGGAAGGCAACGTGTATTGTGTGCGTCAATTCCGGTATCCCTTTGGCACCATGCTGCTGGAAATTCCGGCGGGAAAACTGGAATCCGGGGAGGACCCGTTGGAGGGCGCAAAGCGGGAGCTGTCCGAGGAAACGGGCTTTACTGCGGAGGAATGGACCGGTTTGGGAGAAAGCTATGCCTCTCCCGGCTACTGCACGGAGGTGCTGCATCTGTATCTGGCCCGGGGATTAAAGCCCCACCCGGCGCACCCGGATGCCGGAGAATATCTGAATGTGGAAAAATATTCCCTGTCCCGGCTGACGGAGCTGTGCATGAACGGCGAAATCCGGGACGGAAAAACTCTGGTTGCCGTGTTGAAAACGGCCAGACTTCTGGAGGCGCACAATGGCTAAAAAAGTGTTGATTGTTGATGACGAAAAAGCAATCGTAGAGATTTTGCAATATAATCTGGAAAAGAACGAATTCGAAACGCTGGTGGCATTTGACGGCAAGCAGGCATTGGAATTGGCGCAGACGCAGGACCCGGATTTGATTTTGCTGGACATCATGCTGCCGGAAATGGACGGCTTTGAGGTTTGCAAGGCGCTGCGGGACGGGGGCAGCAATGTGCCGATTATTATGCTGACCGCCCGGGAAGATGAAACGGACAAGGTGTTCGGTCTGGAAATCGGCGCGGACGATTATATTACGAAACCCTTCTCCATTCGGGAACTGATGGCGCGGGTAAAGGCCAACATCCGCCGCAGCGCCGCCGCTGCCCCTGCGGTGCAGCCGGAGAAAAACGAAAACGTGCTGCAGGTCAAGGACCTGACCATTGATATGGACCGCCATGCGGTGTATCGGGACGGAAAGGAAATCGACCTGACGGAGCGGGAATACAACATTTTGCAGCTGATGGCAGCGGAGCCGGGAAAAATCTTCTCCCGGGAGGAACTGATGCGTCAGGTGTGGCAGTATGACTATTTCGGCGATTTGCGCACGGTGGACGTGGCAATGCGCCGTTTCCGGGAAAAGCTGGAGAAAAAACCGGCGGAACCGGAATACATTATGACCCGTCGGGGCGCGGGATATTATTTTGCCGATTAAGGAAGTTAAAGCAGTATGGGCCGCAGTCTATATACAAAACTGGTTCTGATTATCATGGCGCTCATTGTGGCGTTTATGGCCGTGGCAGGCGCATTTTTGCTCCACGGTGTGCGGAATTTTTATCTGGAACAGTTCTATGAGGAAATGCAATCCGTGTTTTCCTCCGAGGAGCTGGCGCAGGACCTGCGCAGCGCAGCGGATTCCGACCGCGCGTCGGCTGCCGTGGCGGATATTCTGAACGCATATACCGGCCCGTTGGGCATTGATTCCGGAACGCGGAATTATTACATTCTGGACGGATATACCGGAATTTATATTACCGGCAGCAATACCCCTGCCCAGGAGATTACCAACACCCCCAATATTCTCACGGCAATGGCTGGGAAACCGGGGTATGCAAGCGACGCGTCTGCCGATTATATGGACGTGGCCATTCCGCTGAACGGTCGGGGCGGGCATTATATTCTCTACATCGTGGACAATAAGTCCACCATTCAGAATCTGAACGGAGATTTGACCCGCATCATTTTGCAGGCGATGGGCATCGGCCTGCTGATTGCGGCGCTGATGAGCTTGTTGCTGGCAAAAACACTGGTAACGCCCATTCAGGAGCTGACCCTTGCGGCGAAACGAGTGGCCAACGGCGACTTTGACCATAAGCCGGAAAACCATGCAAAGGACGAAATCGGTGTTTTGACCCAGACGTTTAATGACATGGCGGGAACCTTGGAGGAAACGCTGGACAACCTGAAAAAGTCCGAGCAGATGCGAAAGGAATTCGTAGCCAACGTGTCTCACGAATTGCGTACGCCCATTACCAGTGTGAAAAGCTATTCCGAGACTCTGTTGGAGGACCCGGATATGCCCCCGGCGATGCAGCAGAAGTTCTTGAACGTGATTGTGAATGAGTCCGACCGTATGACCAATCTGGTGCAGGATCTGCTGACCCTGTCCCGATTCGACGCGGGCAGCATTGAATTTTCCTTCACCCGGTTCCGGTTTGAAAAATCCTTGCAGGACGTGTACAGCGCCATGGTGATGGAGGCGCAGAAACACGGCCACACCTTTACGTTGGACATTCAGACGGATTTGCCGGAAATTGTGGGCGACCGTGGACGGATTGAGCAGGTGCTCATCAATATGGTTTCCAATGCAATCAAATATACCAAAGACGGCGGTGTGATTACTATGACCGCCGGACGAACCGGAAATCAGGTCTGGTGCACCGTGCGGGACAACGGCGTGGGCATTCCCGCCCAAGATGTGGACCGGGTATTTGAACGGTTTTACCGGGTGGATAAGGCCCGCAGCCGGGAATCCGGCGGAACGGGCTTGGGTCTGTCCATTGCCAATGAAATTGTAATGCGGCACGGCGGAAAGCTTTCTCTGGAAAGTGATCTGGGAAAGGGCACTGCCATTACCATGACCCTGCCGGTGGAGGGACCCGAGCATGGCTAAGTGGAAACTCTGGCTGGAGCGCCATGGGAAAACGGCGGTGGAAACCGGGAAAAACGTTTTGATTGCGGGGCTGCTGCTGTCGGCAATCCTGCTGTCGGCAAAAGCCGGAGTCATCGGCGGCCGGGATTTGCTGCCGGAGTTGACCCAAATGTTCCGGGGAACGGATTCCGGAACCATCGGTACACTGACCCGCCGGGATTATGCCGAGGCGGCGCAGCCGTTGGTGATTTCCGTCTCTCCGGAGCGAGGCACCCGTTACGGCGTGATGTTCAGCAGCGAAACCGAAACGGTATACGACCGCTTTTCTACCTATCTGGGCGAGGCGGTGGGCTCTGCGGGGAAACCGGAGGTTGTGAGCCAAAAATCATGGCAGACGGCATTGTCGGGGGAGGGCGTTTTTTTCGATTTTGTGCAGTCACAGGATTTGCTGTGCGTTGCGGCATGGCTGGGCACCTCCGCACCGGAAAACCTTGCCGGGCTGACGGCACAACAGCTGTTTTTGTCGGTGGAAGAAAATCGGGTTTTGCTGTATTTTACTTCCGGAAACGGGCAGACCGTTTATTGCTGCAGCACGGCTTTGGCCAAAAGCGCACTGGAAACCAGAATGCAGTCTTATACCTCCAATCAGGCAATTTTTGCCTTTGAAAGCAGCCAATACAGCGCTTTGGAACCGGTGTGTCTGGTCATTCCGGGCAATCAGGAGATTCGCAGTATTTCCGCCGCGGCGTCTGCCGTGCCGGAGAATCGGACGGAACTGCTCCGGGTGTTTGGTATGAACTCCGTAACAGCCACCAGTTATACGGAAAATGACGGCGGCAAGGTGTATCTGGACGGCGACGCCACCCTGCGTCTGGACGCAAAGGGCAGCGTGAACTTTGAGCGGAGCGAAAGCGGAAGTAAAAGCGACCCGGGACCGTGGAACGGCGTGGCGAGTCTGCCGGACGTGGTGGACGCTTTGTACCAAACCACCCAGCGGCTGATGACCAATACGGGTGACGCAGTTATTCGTCTGACAGCGGCAAGCTATGATTCCGCTGCGGAAAGCTATACGGTGTGCTTTGGGTATTATTTGGACGGTATGCCCATTTGTCTGGAGCGGGGATATGCTGCGGAATACACCGTGACCTCCGGAAAAATCACCCGGGCGCAGCTGCGGCTGCGGCAATATCAGCTGACGGGAGAAACGGAGGTTTCTCTGTCCGGCCCGCAGGCGGCGGCATTGGTATGCGCCGATGGCGGACGGAAATTGGTGCGGGTGTATCAGGACAACGGAGAGACGCTGTCCGTTGCGTGGCGAATCACTCCGCTGTGGAGTAAACAGTGAGAAAGTTAGGGTAAGATGGAATCATCGAAAATCAAAAATATTCTGATTGCGATTTTGCTGTTTGTAAATCTGGGCTTGCTGGGGTTGATTTGGAATGACCATCAGCAGAGCCGGGAAAACACCCGTCAGGCAATGGAAAGCTTGGAGACGGTGTTTGCAAACCGGGGGATTTCCATGGAGCAGGTGGACCTGCCGGAAAATTCCGCGCTGATGACCTATGGCATGAGCCGGGATTTGGACCGGGAACAGAAACTGGTGGAGCAGGTGTTGGGAACCGTCACCGTGGAAGACCAGGGCGGCAACATTATGTATTACTACGGCGAAAAAGGACAAGCCAGCTTCCGAGGAACCGGCGACTTTGAGATTCTGTTTTCCGACGGCGCCGTGACCGGGGAGGAAGAACCCGCTGCCGCGGCGAAGAAAATGCTGCGGAAAATGGGAATTCAGGCGAAAATCGCAACCTCCGGTCAAGAAAAGGATTCCGATACGGTGACTGCAACCGCAATCTATGGGGACAGCCCGGTGATGAACAGTCAGATTCGATTTCACTTTGCGGGAAACGAATTGCTGAAAATCGAGGGTCAGCGGATTTTGGACACGGTGCAGACGGAAACGGATACCAAGGCGTTGGACGCGGCAACACTGATGACCCGATTTCTGGGGGTGTTGGACCGGAGCGATTCCGTTTGCAGCGAGATTCGCAGTGTGCGGAATGTATGGCTGTATCTTCCCGATGCAACGGGCGGCCGTTTGCAGCCGGTGTGCGAGATTCAGACGAACGGAAAGACCTTTTATCTGAACGTGTCGACCGGAGAAGAACAACCGGTGACCTGATTGACGTGAAATGATTGATTTTTCCGGTGGTTCGTGTTATATTAGGTCCTTGGTATGGCTGTAAGCGGCCATGGATTTGGAGATACTAAGAACAAATCCGGAATTTGCTGTCCGTGTGTGGCAGATTTATATAGAATGAATGAGAAAACCTACAAGATAGGCCAGGTGAGAGTTTGGAAAAATATTTGATTCAGGGCGGAAATCCCCTGCGGGGAGAAGTTGAGATCAGCGGCGCGAAAAATGCGGCGGTGGCCATTATCCCTGCTGCACTGATGGTGGAGGGTGTTTGCAGATTGGAAAATCTGCCCCAAATCAGCGATGTGGAAATGCTGCTGACCATTTTGGAGCATTTGGGCGCGAAGGTTTCCCACGTTGACCAGAATACTGTGGACATTGACTGCACAGATGTGCATTTTCAGGACGCACCCTTTGAACTGATGCGGAAAATCCGCGCGTCCTATTATCTGATTGGGGCCATGCTGGGCCGGTTCGGAACGGCAAAAACCACCATGCCCGGCGGCTGCAACTTCGGTGTGCGGCCCATTGACCAGCATATCAAGGGCATGACGGCATTGGGCGCCAGCGTACTGGTGGAAAACGGATTTATTTATGCCAATGCTGGAGAAAACGGCTTGGTGGGCGCGCGCATTTATTTGGATAAGGTGTCCGTGGGCGCAACCATGAACGTGATGTTGGCTGCCTGCATGGCACATGGCAAGACCATTATTGAAAATGCGGCCCGTGAGCCCCATATCGTGGACTTGGCAAACTTCCTGAACTCCATGGGTGCCGATGTTCGCGGCGCCGGTACGGACAGCATTAAAATCAACGGCGTGGAGCATCTCCACGGCGGCAGCTATTCCATCATTCCCGACCAGATTGAGGCGGGCACGTTTATGTGCGCGGCTGCGGCAACCGGCGGAGAAGTGTTGGTGAAAAACGTGATTCCCCGGCATTTGGAGTGCATTTCCAGCAAGCTGCGGGAAGTGGGCGTTACGGTGGAGGAATACGGCGATGCCGTTTTGGTCCGTCGGGAGGGCAAGATGCACTGCACCAATGTGAAAACCCAGCCCTACCCCGGATTCCCCACGGATATGCAGCCTATGATGGGCGTTTTGCTGTGTCTGGCTGACGGAACCAGCGTGATTACCGAAGGAATTTACAACAACCGATTCAAGTATATGGACGAGCTGCGCCGTATGGGCGCAGACGTGCAGGTAGACGGCTGTACGGCTGTCATCGAGGGCGTGGAGCGCTTTAGCGGTACCAACGTCCGCGCCTGCGACCTGCGGGCAGGCGCCGCCGTAGTGGTGGCCGGTCTGTGCGCAGAAGGAAAGACCTTGGTGGAGGATATCCACTATATCGAACGGGGCTATCAGGACTTTGTGGGAAAACTCAGCAGTCTGGGTGCAAATATCCGCCGGGTCCCGGCAGACGCAACGATTTACGGCCAAGCTGCGGTGTTCTGCGATTGATGGAGCTGTCGATATTTGCCAGCAGCTCCTCGGGAAACTGTGCGCTGCTGACCGCGGAGGAAACCAATCTGCTGATTGACGCAGGAATTTCCTTTTCCAAAATCAAGGCGGCTATGGAGCAGGTTCACCGGAGTCCGGAGGACTTGGACGGTGTGCTGATTACCCATGAGCACAGCGACCACACCAAGGGTGTGAAGATGCTGCTGAAACGGGCGGGGGTGACCGTGTATGCCCCGCCGTTGGTGGCCGAACATTTGCGGGAGCAGCTGCCGGAGTACGGGGAACAAATCGAAACCATTGATTTGCAGGAGCCCTTTGCTTTGGGCGATGTGTCCGTAACGGCATTTCCCACGCCCCATGACGTGCCCCAGAGCGCGGGCTATCGGGTGGAAACGGCGGAGGCTTGTTTCTGCCTTTGCACGGATTTGGGCCATGTGACCGATGAGGTACTGGACGATTTATTGGGAGCGGATTTGGCGCTGATTGAATCCAACCACGATGTGGAAATGGTGAAAAACGGCCCCTATCCCTGGCCGCTGAAACAGCGGATTCTCTCGGATTACGGCCATTTGTCCAACGATACTTGCGCAAGACTGGCGGTAACGCTGGCGGAGCACGGCACCCGGCAGCTGGTACTGGGCCATTTGAGCAAGGAAAACAATACCCCGCGGCGGGCCCTTGAAACCGTTTCTCAAGCATTGAACCGGGCGGGCTACGAACGGATGTCTCTGCAGGTTGCCCCGGTGGAGGGGCTGCTGCGGGTACCGGTAAAGGAAAAAGTTGTATGCTGACCGTGAAACTGATTACCGCAGGAAAAATGCGGGAAAAATTCTATATTGAGGCTTACCGGGAATATGAAAAACGGCTGCAGGGATTCTGCAAATGGGAGACCGCCGAGATTCAGGAAGTGAAATGCCCGGAGAATGCCTCGGAAAAAGAAATTACCGGGGCACTGAATAAAGAGGCGGACGAAATTCTGGAAAAAATCCCTCAAGGCAGCTATGTGGTTGCCATGTGCGTGGAGGGCAAAAAGCTTTCCAGTGAAGCGCTGGCTGCGCTGATGGCGGAAAAAGCCAACGGCGGCGTCAGCCGGATTTGCTTTGTCATCGGCAGCTCCAACGGGCTGCATGACCGGGTAAAGCAGCGGGCGGATTTCCGCCTTTCCATGTCTGACATGACCTTTCCCCACCATTTGGCTCGGGTTATGTTGGCAGAACAGATTTATCGGGCGTTTACCATCAACGCCGGTAGAAAATATCACAAGTGAGGCTGCGCGATGTTCGGAAAGAAAAAGTGGGGCAGGAAAGAACCTGTCGGAAGTCTTCTGAAAAATTGGCCCAGATTGGAAGACGGTTCCCTGGAACCGCCGGTCTTTTTGTGCCACAGCGCCGGAGACCAGTATGGGGACGTGATTACCGTGAACATGCTGGAGGCTTTCGGCATTCCGTGTGTATCGATGAACTCCAATGACGGAGATTTCGGTGAAGTCATTTTGGGCATGAGCGTCACCGGCGCGGATTTGTTTGTGCCGGAATCCATGCATGAGGACGCAGAATTATTACTCAAGGGGGACCACGAAAATGAAGAGCTATAAGCAAGAGTATCAGCGCTGGCTGGACAGCCCGGCCCTCAGCGAAGCGGAGTGGCAGGAACTGAAGTCCATTGAAAACGATGAAAAGGAAATCGAGGGCCGCTTTTTCGAGCCCTTGACATTTGGTACCGCCGGTCTGCGGGGCATCATGGGTGTGGGGCTGCACCGCATGAACGTGCATGTGATCCGCCATGCAACCCAGGCATTTGCCAACGTGATTAAGGCAGAGGGTCCGGAGGCTTGCGAAAAGGGCATTGCCATTGCCTATGACTGCCGCGTGAACAGCGAATTGTTTGCCCGGGAGGCTGCCGGGGTTATGGCTGCCAACGGCATTCGGGTCCGCATTACCAACGGAATGCGCCCCACGCCGGAGCTGAGCTTTGCGGTCATTCATTACGGCACCACTGCCGGTCTGAACATTACCGCAAGCCACAACCCCAAGGAATACAACGGCTATAAGGTTTACTGGTCCGACGGCGCACAGCTGCCGCCCCAGCATGCCGATGCCATTGCCGCGGAAATGGAGAAAACCGATTTGTTTACCGGTGTTTCCGTGATGCCGTTTGATAAGGCTGTGGAAAGCGGAATGGTGACCTTTATGGACAAAGAGACCGACGAGGCCTTTTTGAACTGCGTTCTGGGTCAGGCCATCAATCGGGACGTGGTCCGCAAGGTGGCAGACAAATTGAAGATTGTCTACACCCCGTTCCATGGTGCCGGCCGTATTCTGGTGCCGGAGGCACTGCATCGTCTGGGCATTCAGCATCTGTTCCCCGTGGAGCAGCAGATGATTCCCGACGGAACCTTCCCCACCGTGGCAAGCCCCAACCCGGAAAACCCCGAGGGATTCTATCTGGCCATTGATTTGGCCAACGAAAAGGGCAGCGATTTGATTATCGGTACCGACCCGGACTCCGACCGTATCGGCGTGATGGTCCGTGACGAAAAGGGCGAGTTTATCCCCATTTCCGGTAACCAGATGGGTGTGCTGCTGCTGGATTACATCATCACCGCCCGCCGGGCAGCCGGTACGCTGCCGGAAAATGCCGCAACTCTGAAGAGCATCGTGACCACGGAAATGGCACGGGCAGTGGCAGAGAAAAACGGCGTGCATATTGAAGACACCTTTACCGGATTCAAATTCCTGGCAGAGCGTGTGGCAAAGTTCCAGAGAGAGGGCACCTATCAGTACATCATGGCTTACGAGGAAAGCTACGGCTACATGGTAGGCGATTACGTCCGGGATAAGGACGCCGTGACCGCCGCTGTGCTGGTGGCGGAAATGGCTGCATACTACTACGACCGGGGTATGACGCTGAAACAGGCAATGGATAGCCTGTATGAGAAGTACGGTTACTTCGGCGAAAAGACCATCAATCTGGTGATGCCCGGTCTGGACGGTCTGAAAAATATGCGGGCCATTATGGCGGACCTGCGGAAAGAACCCCCGAAAGTCATCGGCGGCGAGAAAGTGCTGCGGATGCGGGATTATCAGGACGGCAGCGTGTTTGTGACCGGTCTGGGTAAGGTGGAGACCATGGAGCTGAAGGGCTCCAACGTGCTGTACTTTGAGTTGGCAGACGGCACCGCGTTTATTGTCCGTCCCTCCGGCACGGAACCGAAAATCAAGGTCTATATTCTCACCCGCGGCGAGAGCATGGAAGAGTGCAACGCCAAGGTGAGCAAATTTGAGGCATACGCAGAAAGTCTGAAACGTTAAACATGGGTATTTTTGGAGAGCTGTTCATCACGTTCGCGAAAGTGGGCGTGATGACGTTCGGCGGCGGGTACGCCATGCTGCCGATTCTGGAGCGGGAAGTGGTGCAGAATAAGCACTGGGTCACCAGCGAAGAAGTAATGGATTATTTCGCGGTGGGGCAGTGTACCCCCGGTGTGATTGCCGTGAATACCGCAACCTTTGTGGGATACAAGCTGAAAGGCAACTTGGGCGGCATTTTTGCCACCTTGGGTGTGGTGTTCCCCTCGCTGCTGATTATTATGACCATCGCCGGAATTCTGGAAAACTTTGCGGACCTGCCCGTGGTGCAGAATGCCTTTGCGGGCATTCGCGTGTGCGTGTGCGTGTTGGTGTTCAACGCGGTGGTAAAGCTGTGGAAAGGTGCTGTGAAGGATCAATGGGCGCTGCTCATTTTTCTGGCGGTGTTCCTGCTGAGCACGTTTCTGAAACTTTCGCCGGTGCTGTTTGTGGTGATTTCCGCATTGAGCGGAATTCTCCTGACGGTGATGGGGGTGCGGAAAGAATGATGCTGTATCTCCGTTTGTACTACGAATTTTTCAAAACCGGCTTGTTCGCCGTGGGCGGCGGTATGGCAACCGTACCCTTTTTGTACGATATGTCCGCCAGCACCGGCTGGTTTACTACGGAAGAGTTGGCAAATATGATTGCCGTGGGAGAATCCACGCCCGGACCCATCGGCGTGAATATGGCAACCTACGTCGGCTACACCGCCGGCGGAATTCTCGGCTCCGTGGTGGCTACGTTGGGGATTATTACCCCCTGCGTCATCATCATTCTGCTGATTGCCCGGGTGCTGCAGCAATTCCGGAACAACCGCTATGTAGACGCAGCCTTTTACGGCTTGCGCCCCTGCTCCGTGGGTCTGATTGCGGCGGCGGGCATGAGCGTTGTGGTGCTGTCTCTGCTGAATACCACGCTGTTTCACCAGACCGGAATGGTTGCGGATTTATTCCGGTGGAAATGCATTTTGCTGGCGGTTGTTCTGCTGGTTGCCACCCGGTATGTACCGAAAGTGAAAGATTTGCACCCGATTCTGTTCATTCTGTCTTCGGCTGTGATTGGGGCTGTGTTCCATTTTGCCGGGGTGTAACGGGATTACCGCCAACCCATGAGCAAAGCAAGTACATAAAGCGTAAATGCGGCGATACAGCCGCTGGAGAATCTCCCGACGAAATGCCGGGAGATTTTTATTTTTGTTCCGGCAAGAACGGCGGCGGTCTGCATGGCTACGGAAATGCCACCAAACCCGGTGAGAAAGCCGCAGACCGCCAGATTCGCCGGGGTTCGGGCGGCGCCGGCTAAAGTGCCAATGCCGCAGCCCAATTCCAGAATCCCGGTGCACAGCGCCCGGGTCAGCCGCAGCTCGTACCCGGTGTATTGCGCCAACAGACCGTACAGAAAGGAAAAAACGCCGCTGCTGTCCAACAAACCAATCAGCACGTTGAACGTGACCACAAAGCCGCAGATGGTGAGCATTTGCAGCGCGGACCGCTGCACGGCGTCGGGGAGGGATTGACTTAAAGACAGCGGGGCAATCAAAACCGAACGGCTGCGGCAGCCGAAGATTTTGTTTCGTCCGGAGAGAAACAAGCCGGTGACCAGTGCGGAGAAAACGTGGACGGCATACAGCAGCAGCCCAATGCCGCCGGAGTGGAAGATACCCACACCCACAGCGCCGATGAGAAATGCCGGACCGGAATTGTTGCAGAACAGCAGCAGACGGTCGCCCTCGTCCGGGGAAAGCTCCCCCTTTTGCACCAGATCCGCAATACACCCGGCACCCAAGGGATATCCGCCGGTGATGCCCGTCAGAAAAGCGGTGGCGCCGGTGCCGCTGATGCCGAAGAGCTTTTGCATCAGCGGTTCGGCAAATCGACCCAGATAGCCGGGCAATCCCAAATCGTTGAGGAGAAAGGTCAGCACGAAAAAGGGAAACAGAGAGGGAAAAATCAGATTTCCGCACAGAGAAAGTCCCTGCTTGGCATAGGCAACGGCAGTATCGGCATGGAACAGAATTCCGGCGAATAACAGCAATCCGCCCAAAAGCGGAGCAGCGGCGGAAAAACGAACCGATGATTTCATAAAAAGGCCTCCTTGGTACGAGCTTTCCTTGCAGTTTATGAATCCGTTGTTGAAAACTTGCGGGAAAAATTTCCCGCGCCCATCATACACTGCGGGTATGGGGGTGATGCTGTTGAAATGGAGCAGCCTTCCGGAGGAAACCGCCGAGCGGTTTCAGCTGCCGGCTGATGTGATTGCAGGCAGCGCAAAAATTACGGTGACCGGGAAATGCCGGGTTGCGGTGGAAAATCATCGGGGGCTTTTGGAGTACAGCCCGGAAACGGTCTGTATTTCCGTACGCCATGGGAGCGTCCGGATTACGGGGGAAAATCTGGAATTGCGGGCCATGGACGCCGGGGCGTTGGTGGTTACCGGCGAGGTCCGGGAACTGGAATTGCTGTAAGGGGGAGCCATGGGAATTTTCGATAGACTCCGGGGGTGGACCCAACTGGAATTCCAAGGGGTGTTCCCGGAATCGGTGCTCAATGCCTGCGCCATGCAGGGCATTGAATTCTGGGACGTTTCCAAGCCGGACCCGTACACCATGCGCATGAAAGTCCGGGCAAACCGCCGCCGGGCAGCTGCGGCGGTGATTGCGCGCTGTCAGTGCCGTCTGACGGTGCGCCGCACCCGGGGCGGACCGCTGCTTTGGAGCCGGCTGAAAACCCGGACTGTGCTGCTGTTGGGGGCTGTTTTCTGCACGGCGGTGCTGCTGACAGCCTCCCGATTTGTGTGGGAAATTCAGGTGGTCGGCAATGAAACCCTTTCCACCGGGGAGATTCTCCGGGCACTCCAACGGCAGGGCGTCGGCATCGGCAGCTTTTGGTCGGCATTTTCCGGGGACAGTTTGCGGAATGGTCTGCTGCTGGAATTGCCGGAGCTCCGCTGGGCGGCGGTGAACTATGATTGCAGCCGCATTACGGTGATTGTTCGGGAAAAGCGGGAAATCCCGCACATGGCGGACGATAAAATCCCCACCCATGTGGTTGCAGCCAAACCGGGCTTAATTACGGAACTTTCCGTTTTGCAGGGCGCGGCGGTATCCGGCAAGGGGCAGACGGTGAACACCGGGGAACTTCTCATTTCCGGTGCGGTGCCCAGCGCCATGGGGCATACCCGGTTGGAACACGCATTGGGTACGGCACAGGCGCGCACTTGGTACGAAATTCAGAGCCGATTGCCCTTGGAATACGGGAAAAAGGTGTATCAGGACAAGGAAAAGCATGGATATGCCCTGTGTATCGGCGGGAAACGGATAAATTTTTACAGGAATAGTAGCATTTCTGTGGGGAAATGTGATAAAATTGAAAAGGAATATGCTCTCTCCCGGGAAAACGTGTTTTCGCTGCCCGTTTCTTGGATTCAGGTAACGGTGCGGCCATACAGTTTGCAGCCGGCGCAGATGCCGATTGACGCCGGAAAAGCCATACTGGAGCAACGCTTGCGGGAGAATCTTGCGGACCGTCTGACGGAAGGCGGGGCAATCCGGGCGGTGTCGGTTCGGTTTGCGGAATCCGAGGGCGTTCTTACGGCGATTTTGAACGGAGAATGCGGGGAGAATATCGCAAAGGAAATTCCTATGACACAAGAAGAAATCCAAAAAGTGCGGTTGGAAGAAATCGCAGGAGAGGAAACAGTACATGATTGAAAAACTCATTCCGGTGGAGCGGGTGGAGCACGTCATCAATGTGTTTGGCTCGTTTGATCAGAATTTGCGCATTATTGAATCGGAATACGGGGTGCAGGTGGTGAATCGGGAGGAGCAGCTCCGCATCACCGGAGAACCGGAAAGTGTGATGCTGGCAGAAAAAGCCATCAACGGTCTGCTGAATCTGGCGGCTAAGGGCGAGGAAATCGACTCCCAGAACGTGCGCTATATTATCAAGCTGGTGGGCGAGGGCCGGGAAAACAGCATTCCCGAACTGGCCAAAGATGTGGTCTGCGTGACTGCCAAGGGCAAGCCCATTAAGGCAAAAACCATCGGACAGAAAAACTATGTCCGGGCCATTGCGGATAATACCATTACGTTGGGCATCGGCCCGGCGGGTACCGGTAAAACCTATCTGGCGGTGGCGGCTGCGGTGGCGGCGTTCCGCGCGGAAAAGGTCAACCGCATCATTCTCACCCGCCCGGCTGTGGAGGCAGGGGAGCGGCTGGGATTTTTGCCCGGCGATTTGCAGAGCAAGGTGGACCCGTATCTGCGCCCGCTGTATGACGCGCTGTATGAAATGCTGGGGATGGAAACCTACCAGAAATATCTGGAGCGGGGCAACATCGAGGTAGCGCCCTTGGCTTATATGCGCGGCCGGACGCTGGACGACAGCTTTATCATTCTGGACGAGGCGCAGAACACCAGCCGGGAGCAGATGAAAATGTTCCTGACCCGTTTGGGATTCGGTTCTAAAATCGTAATTACCGGCGACGTGACCCAGATTGACCTGCCTGCGGATAAGGTGTCCGGTCTGAAAGAGGCTATGCGGGTGCTGGACGGCGTGGAAGATATTGCCATCTGCCGGCTTACCGGTGCGGACGTGGTGCGCCATGAGCTGGTGCAGAAAATCATTGAGGCCTACGAAAAAGACGATAAGGCCCATGCCAAGGTGCAGGAGGCAGAAAAGACGCTGCCCCGGAAACCCTATCGAAAGTATCCCCCGAGAGAACGATAACGGAAACCAAAGAAACAGAGGGTGACGAGAAGTTATGAGTATTTTTCATTGGAAACCCAAATATGAAATCAGCATTTCCGGGGATTTGCCGCCGGAAGAGGTGAAGGGATTGTGCCGAATGATTCGGAAAGCGGTGCGGTGCGCCCTGCGCTATGAGAACGTGAACGTGCCTTGTCATATTGACATTCTGCTGACCGATGACGCGCGTATCCACGCCATCAATCTTGAGCAGCGGGGGGTGGACCGGCACACAGATGTGCTGTCCTTCCCGTTTAACAATCTGGAACCGGAGCATTTTGACCCGGCAATGTGCGAGCGGGAGCCGGGCTCGGACCGCATCTTTTTGGGGGATATGGTCATCGATGTGGCCCAGTGCTGCCGTCAGGCGGAGGAATTCGGCCACAGCGAGGAACGGGAAATCTGCTATCTGGCAGTGCACTCCGTGCTGCATCTGCTGGGCTATGACCACGTAGATGAGGGACCGGACAAGCGCTTGATGCGGGCCCATGAGAAAATGATTCTGGCAGAATTGGGATTAGAAGGAGAAGAGACAGAGGCATGATTACAAAAAACGTAATGGTAACCTTGACCGGACGGCCGAACGTGGGAAAATCCACTTTGACCAATGCATTGGTGGGCGAGAAAATTTCCATTGTTTCCAATAAACCCCAGACCACCCGGAACCGGATTTTCGCGGTTTTGGAGCGGGGAGAGACCCAGATTGTCCTGACGGACACTCCGGGATTCCATCGGGCGAAGAACCGTCTGGGCGACTTCATGGTGAAGGTTGTAGAGGAATCCGTGGCTGACGTGGACGTAGTTGCTTTGGTGGTGGAGCCGGTGGCGAACATCGGCGACCAGGAGGAGCAGCTGATTGCAAAAATCAAGGCCACCCATGCCCCCAGTATTCTGGTCATCAATAAAATCGATACCGTGGAGAAGGCACAGCTGCTGGAAGTGATTGCAACCTACTCCGGGGCTCATGATTTTGACGCCATTGTGCCGGTATCCGCCCGGAAACGCACCGGTTTGGAGGAACTGACCGAGGAGTTCTGCAAATTCGCTGTGGAGGGTCCCCAGCTCTTCCCGGACGATATGATTACCGACCAGCCGGAACGGCAGATTTGCGCGGAATTTGTGCGGGAAAAGCTGCTGCTGTGCTTGCAGCATGAGATTCCCCACGGCACGGCGGTGGAGATTACCCGGTTCCATACCCGGGAAGACGGCGTGACCGAAATCGAGGCCACCATTATCTGCGAGCGGGACAGCCACAAGGGCATTATCATCGGCAAAAAGGGCGCTATGCTGAAGAAAATCGGTGAAATGGCCCGGAAAGACATGGAAACATTTCTGGGCGGCAAGGTGTACCTGCAGACTTGGGTAAAGGTCAAGGAAAACTGGCGGGATTCCGACGTACAGCTGCGGAACTTCGGCTATAGCGAATAAGAAAAAATCCGTCTGCGGCATAGGCGCTGCAGACGGATTTTTGCCCGTTGGGCGGTATTGCTCAAAGCGCGGAATCGTGATATACTTGCATCGGTATTCCCGAACGGGCAGAAACATTTGGCAACATAAGCACAGACCGGTTCGGGAAATATAGCAGTACCCTTCGAAAGGAGGCTGCTGCAATGGAAACGCAGATTTTTTGGAAATGGTTCTGTCTGACGGGCAATCCGGTTTGCTGGCTGGCATATCGGCAGCGGTTGGAGCGGGAGCCAAAGGGGACGGAGTGACAGAACTTCCGTCCGGCGGCGGGGAAGGTACATAGATGTTCAAAACGGTGCGGGCTTTGGTGCTCCGGGAAGTGAAATACAAAGAGGCGGACCGAATCCTTACGGTGCTGACGGAATCCGACGGCAAGCAGACCCTGAAAGCGCAGGGCGCTTTGCGGAAAAGCAGCAAGTACGGCGCGGCAACGCAGGTGCTGACATTTTCGGAGCTGACCTTATTTGGCAATCAAGGCCGATGGTCCGTACGGGAGGGAACGGTACTGGAGGAATTTCAGGGCCTGCGGACGGACTTGGAGGCCATGGCTGTGGCGGCCTATCTCTGCGAGGTACTGGAAACGGCATCAGATGAAGATGTGCCCAACCCGGCTATGCTGCAGCTGGGGCTGAACTGTCTGTATGCCATGAGCCGGGGACTTTGCACACCGGAGCGGGTGAAGGCCGTGTTTGAGCTGCGGCTGGCTTGTCTGATTGGCTATGCACCCAATTTGCAGGACTGCGTGTTGTGCGGCGGGGTGACGGATTCCATGCACTTCTCACCGTCCAAGGGCGGCTTGGTGTGCGGACATTGCGCCCGGTATGGGAACGATGTAATTTCTCCCGACTGCTTGCAGGCCATGCGGTTTGTGGCCACTGCGCCGGCGAAAAAGATTTTTTCATTCCAGCTGACCGGAGATGCGGCCCGGGAGTTTTCCGTGACCTGCGAGTTGTATCTGCTCAGTCAATTGGAACGGAATTTTCCGTCATTGGATTATTATAAACGAATCAAAGGATAAACTATGGAAACACAACAAATCAAATCACTGGGGACAGTGGAGCTGCCCCGGGTATTGGAAATGCTGGCGGCGCAGGCTGTCAGCGATACGGCAAAGCAGGCGGCGCGGAATCTGCGCCCCAGCAGCGAGCGGGGGCAGGTGCGCCGTTGGTTGGAAGAAACCAGCGCCGCGGCTCATATGATGGTGCTGAAGGGCAGCCCGTCTTTTTACGGCATTCAGGACGTGCGGGCCTCTTTGAGCCGGGCGGATTTGGGCGGTATGCTGAATACCCTGGAACTGCTGGCCATTGCAAAGGTGCTCTCCTGCGCCAGAGGCTTGCGGGCTTACGGAGAAAATGACCGGACCGTGCAGGAGCACACGGTGATTGACCCGCTGTTTGCCAGCCTGCAGGCCAACAAATTTCTGGAAGAAAAGATTACCACCTCCATTCTGGCGGAGGACGAAATTGCCGACGCGGCCAGTCCGGAACTGGCCACCATTCGCCGGCAGATTCGCGCGGCTACCGCCCGGGCGCGGGAAAGCCTGCAAAAGATTATCTCTTCCCCGGCCTATGCCAAGGCATTGCAGGAGCCGATTATCACCACCCGTTCCGAACGGTATGTGGTGCCGGTGAAAGCGGAGCATCGGGGCGAGGTGCCCGGCTTGGTCCATGACGTGTCTGCCTCCGGGGCAACGCTGTTTGTGGAGCCCATGGCCTCTGTGAAAGCCAACAATGAGCTGCGGGAGCTGCGGGCCAAGGAGAAAACGGAAATTGACCGGATTCTCATGGAACTGTCTGCCAATTGCGCGGCCCATCGGTCGGAAATCGATACGGATTACGTGATTCTGACTCAATTGGACCTGATTTTCGCCAAAGCAAAGCTGAGCTATCAGATGGGCGGTATGGAACCGGAGCTGTCTACCAAGTCCATGCGTTTGGTGAATGCCCGGCACCCCCTGCTGCCGAAAGAAACGGCAGTGCCCATTTCTGTGGAGCTGGGAGAAGAGTTTGATACCATGGTCATTACCGGTCCCAATACCGGCGGCAAAACGGTGACCATGAAAACCATCGGCTTGCTGAATGCCATGGCCCAGTGCGGTCTGCATATCCCGGCAGGGGACGGCAGCTGCGTACCGGTGTTCAAAAATATTCTGGCAGACATCGGCGACGAGCAGAGCATCGAGCAGTCGCTGTCCACATTCTCTTCCCACATGGTGAACATTGTGCGGATTCTGAATGAAAGCGATGAGGGATCTCTGGTGCTGTTCGATGAGCTGGCGGCAGGTACCGACCCCACAGAGGGCGCGGCATTGGCAATTTCGGTGATTGAGGCGGTGCGGCGGAAAGGCGCTTACGTTGTGGCGACCACCCACTATGCGGAGCTGAAGGTCTATGCCACTACGTCTCCCGGCGTGGTGAACGCCTCCTGTGAGTTTGATGTGGAGACCCTGCGCCCCACGTATCATCTGTTGGTGGGCATTCCCGGAAAATCCAACGCATTTGCCATTTCTCAGCGGTTGGGACTGCCAAAGGAAATCATCGACGATGCCCGGGGCAGAATCGGTACGGAAAGCGCCAGCTTTGAGGACACCATTACCAAGCTGGATACCCTGCGTCAGGCAATGGAGCGGGAAAAAGAAGAGGCGGACCGCAAGCTCCGGAAAGCGGAGGAAGACAGCAAGCAGGCTGCCAAGCTGAAAGCGGAATTGAGCGTACGGTTGGAAATGTCCAACGAAAAAGCTCGGCGGGAGGCGGAGAAAATCATTGCCGACGCCCGAGCGGAGGCGGAACGGACATTTCAGGAACTGGACCGCATGAAAGCGGAATTGCAGGCGGAAAATGACCATCAGAAAGCAAACTCCGAGCGGGCAGAGCTGCGCCGGCGCTTGAATGAGGCCCAGGAAAAGCAGCAAAAGCAGAAACAGAAAGCGCAGGAGGAAAAAAAATCCGCCCGGGAAATTCGGGTGGGGGATATAGTGGAAATTCTCTCCATGGGCATGAATGCAGAGGTAACGGAAATTTCCGCGGATCGGACGCTGTATCTGAAAGCGGGCATTATGCGGATTACCGCCCGGGAAAACGAGGTCTATCTGCTGCCCAATCAGCCGAAAAAAGAGGCGCCCAAACCCCGCAGCCGGGGTACCGTGCAGCTGCGGTCTGCGGCAGTGCCGTCGGAGATTGACATTCGCGGCATGGAAACCATTGATGCCATTCCCGTGGTGGAGCGGTATATTGACGATGCCGCCATGGGGCACGTGGAAACGGTGCGCATCATTCACGGCAAGGGCACCGGCGCTTTGCGGCAGACCGTTCACGATACCCTGCGGAAACACAAACGTGTCAAATCTTTCCGATTGGGCCGTTTCGGCGAGGGTGAAACCGGCGTGACAGTGGTAGAACTGAAATAAAACGGTAAAGTTTCTGCAAAAGAATCTGGTCAATCCGCCAAAAAGAGTGGATTTTAGTTGACGGTCCGTAAGAAATTTGGTATTTTAATAATGTCGATTTGACAGATATCGCAAAGATTCGGATTCCCGATTTTTATGTGTTTTAAGGAGTGGGCGAGTATGGTCTCAAAAGAAGTCGTTATCAATAATCAGGTGGGTCTGCACGCACGTCCTGCAACCTTCTTTATTCAGAAAGCAAATGAATTCAAGAGCAGCATCTGGATCGAAAAAGAGGACAGAAGAGTGAATGCAAAAAGTCTGCTGGGCGTTCTGTCTCTGGGCATCGTAAAAGGTACCCCGATGACAATCATCGCTGACGGTGTGGACGAATCCGCTGCCATCGCAACGCTGGCACAGCTGGTGGAAAGCGAATTTTCTGAGTAATTCAGAGAAGTAAATGAGACATATACATGGGCGTGTTGGATACACGCCCATGTTTGCTATTCGGAGGAAAGACCTTGGGAACACAGACGCAACTGGAAATTCTGCGGGAAAAAGCCAATAAATTGCCCCTGCTGCCGGGGGTTTACATCATGCAGAACCGGGCAGGCGAGGTCATTTATGTGGGAAAAGCCAAGAAACTGAAAAACCGGGTTTCCAGCTATTTCCACGGCGAGCATTTGCCGAAGGTGGCTGCCATGGTTTCCAACGTGGAAACCTTTGACGTCATTGTGGTCAACTCGGAGTTTGAGGCATTGATGCTGGAAAACTCTCTGATTAAGCGGCATAAACCGAAGTATAATATCTTATTGAAGGACGATAAAGGCTACCCCTTTATCCGATTGAGCAACGAGGTCTATCCCCGCTTTTCCATTGTCAATCACACGGTTCCCGGAGATGATGGGGAATATTTCGGTCCCTTCGGCGGACGAAATGTCAGCCGGGAGATTATCGAAACCATCAGCAAGACTTTGGGTTTGCCGACCTGCTCCATCAAGCTGCCCCAGGAAATGGGGAAAAAGCGGCCGTGCTTGAATTACCATTTGAACACCTGCGCCGGGTGGTGCACCGGGGAGATTCCCCACACGGAGTATCAGGCGCGAATGGAGCAGGCAAAACTGATTCTTTCGGGAAAAACCCGGGAGCTGACGGAGACCATTCGGAAACAAATGGAGCAGGCGGCGGAGAATCTTCAGTTTGAGCAGGCAGCCGCATTCCGGGATCGTCTCCGTGCCATTGAGAGCCTTTCCAACCGTCAGCGGGTGATTGCAACCGCCTTCGCGGATACGGACGCCGTGGGATTTGTCCGCGGGGCAAAAAGCTGCTTTACGGTGCTGCATTTTTCCCAGGGCGATTTAAGCGGCAAGGACTATGAACTGATGGAAGAGCCGGTGGGAACGGACGGAGAAGTGCTGCCGGGACTGCTGATGCAGTATTACACCCGGCGGGGAACCTTTCCCAAAACGGTGTTAGTGCCGGTGGAACTGGAAGAAACAGAGGAATTGAGCCGCGCCTTGTCGGAATTGGCAGGGCGGCGGGTTTCTGTGGAATATCCCCAACGGGGTGAGCGGGTCCGGCAGACGGAGCGGGCGCAGCTGAATGCAAAAGAAGAAATTCTCCGCGCCACCAGCGCTCAGCAGCGAACCTCGAAAACCTTGGAGTGGCTGCAAAAGGCATTGCAGCTGGAAGAACTGCCCCATCAGATGGAGGCATTTGACGTTTCCAACCTGGGGGATACGGGGATTGTGGCGGCAATGACCTGCTTTCGGGACGGAAAGCCTTATAAAAAAGGCTACCGGAAATTCCGGATTCGCAGTACCGCCACCCAAGACGACTACGCCAGTATGGAAGAGGCGGTGTACCGCCGATTCGCCCACGCCAAAGAGGGCGACGAGCGCTTTAAGGACTTGCCGGATTTGCTGCTGATTGACGGCGGTGTGACCCATGTGCGGGCGGCGCAGCAGGCATTGGACCGGTTGGGAATGTCCGTTCCGGTGTTCGGCATGGTCAAAGATGACCGGCATCGGACGCGGGAATTGGTTTCCGCTGACGGCAAGGAGCGGGGCATCTCCGGAAATCCCGCGGTGTTTGCCTTAATCGGTACCATTCAAGAGGAAACCCACCGGTTTGCCATTACCTATCAGCGCTCGTTGCGGAGCGAATCACTGAAGTCTGAATTGGACGAAATTCGGGGAGTCGGAGAAAAAAGTAGAAACAAACTCCTTGACACTTTTAAAAATTTAGATACAATCAAAACAGCGACCATTGACGAATTGCGTCAGGTGGTGCCGCGGAATACGGCACAGGCTGTGTATTCCTATTACCATCCTCAGGAGGAAACAATATGCGAGTCATTACCGGAACGGCCAGAGGCCGAAAATTGAAAGAGCCTGTGGGCATGGATATCCGCCCCACCACGGACAGCGTGAAAGAGGCCGTTTTCAGTATGCTCCAGTTTGATATTGAAGGCCGCAGAGTGCTGGATTTGTTTGCCGGCACCGGACAGTTGGGCATTGAGTGCCTCAGCCGCGGCGCGGAGAGCGTTACGTTTGTGGACGAGAGCCGGACGGCAGTTGCACTGGTGCGGGAAAACCTCCAGAAATGTCAGATGACCGCAGACGTGGTGCAGACCGAATCCATCGGATTCATCGGTCGGGACGGAAAATACGACCTGATTTTCCTGGACCCGCCTTATGAAACCGGTCTGCTGGAGCGGGCATTGGAAAAAATCGTTCAGTTTGACATTCTGAATGATGGTGGTATAATCATCTGTGAATCCTGGCAGGATAAGGTCATTCCTGCGCTGACTGCGCCATATTTCATCGAAAAAGAGCGTACTTACGGCAAAATTAAAATTACGGTTTGTGGAAAAAGGACAGAGAACGAATGAAAACTGCGATTTACCCCGGAAGTTTTGACCCGATTACTTTGGGGCACCTGAATATTATTCGGAGAACGGCAAAAATCTTCGACCGCGTGATTGTGTGCATCATGATTAACGGCGATAAGGATACGGCGATGTTCAGCCCGGAACAGCGGGTGGAAATGGCGCGGCGGGTCACTTCCCGGTTCCCGAATGTGGAAGTGGATTATTCCGACGGACTTCTGGCGGAGTACAGTAAGCAGTATGAGCACCCGGTCATCGTGAAGGGGTTGCGGGCTGTAACCGATTTTGAAAACGAGTTCACGATGGCGCTGATTAATAAAAAAATCAATCCGGAACTGGAAACCATGTTCCTGACGGCAAGCGAGAAATATACGTTCCTCAGCTCTTCTGCTGTGAAGGATGTGGCTCGCCATGGCGGAAACCTGGAAGAATTTGTCCCGATTGAAATTCTGGACGATGTTCGGAAAATTGCAGGAAAGGGGAAATATTAATGGAAAACGAAGCGATGGAAACCATTGAGATGCTGTATTCTATGATCTCCGAGGCACGGCGGATGCCGTTGGCTGCGGATAAGGTCATTGTGGAGCGCGATGCCATTCTGGGCATGCTGGAGGAACTCCGGGATAGTCTGCCTGTGGAGATTTCCGAGGCAAAACGTCTGCTGAGCGCAAAGGACGAGTTTATCTCCAATGCCAAGCGGGAGGCGGAGCAGATTCGGAAAACCGCAGAGGATAAGGCTCGTGCGCTGGTAGAGGAAGAGGAAATCGTTAAGATTGCCAAGCTGCGCAGCGCAGAAATCACTTCCAACACCGAGCAGAAATGCGCCGAGCTGCGGAAGGTTGCCAATGAGTATGTGGACGATACCATGCGCCGCACGGAAGAGGCGATTATGGCTGCTTTGGAAGAGGTTCGGAAATCCCGCACCAGCTTCCGCTCCGCCGCCAGTGCCGCTACCGCCGCACCGGCACAGCCCGCTGCAAGAACGGACGATGAAGAGGTACCCGCAGTTCCTCGGACGCCCCAGAATTATGACGTGCTGTCCGCAGACGAGTTTGACGACGAATAATGGAACGGTTCCCGTTTGAAACTATTTCTGACGGGAATTGGGGAAAAGAGAATATTTTGCGGAAAGCGCTTGCTGATTGTTCGGCAGGCGCTTTTTGGGCCTTGAATTGCAGACAAATTGAAAAAGGAAAGGATTTCCACGGAAAAAGCACTTGCATTTTTTAGGGCCCGCTTATATAATTAGAACACAGAGTGGGGCAAAGTGGTGTAAAGTGTCACGATTTCCCCATATCGGAACATGAACAGACCACGGCAGCAGGGAGGTGGACGGCTATGACAGGTGAATATCAGCATTCATTAGATGCCAAAGGCCGTCTGTTTATCCCCGCGCGGATGCGTGAGGAATTGGGCGATGTGTTTTACGTCACCATTTCTCCGGATAAATGCTTGAGCGCTTACAGCGGAGAGCATTGGCAGGAGCTTTGCGATAAGGTCAATGCCATGCCCTTTGTCAAGCAGCGGAAAATGCGCCCCTTGTTTGCCCATGCCACCCGCTGCGAGTTGGACGCCCAGGGCCGTGTATTGATTCCCCAGAATCTGCGGGATTTTGCCGGCTTGACCAAATCGGTCACTGTGGTGGGCAATAATAACCATGCGGAGTTCTGGGATACAGACGCATGGAATGAAATCTTCGCCGTGGAAACCACGCCGGAGAACATTCTGTCGGTGATGGAGGAGTTTGATTTCTGATGGAGTTTTCCCATAAACCGGTGCTCCTTCAGGAGTGCATTGACGGATTGAATATCCGACCGGACGGTATTTATGTAGACGGCACGTTGGGACGGGGCGGTCATTCGGAAGAAATTCTGAAACGGCTGACCACCGGACGGCTGATTGCCATTGACCAGGACCAGCAGGCAATTGACGAGGCGGGGGCGCGCTTGGCACCCTTCGGGGACCGATTGACATTGGTGAAAGATAATTTCCGGAACGTGGCCCGAATCCTGCAGCAGCTGGAGATTCCGGGCGTGGACGGAATGCTTTTCGACTTGGGTGTTTCTTCTCCCCAGTTAGATGACGCGTCCCGGGGCTTTTCTTATCAGAATGACGCACCCTTGGACATGCGTATGGACAAGTCCGCACCGCTGACCGCTTACGATGTGGTGAACGGTTGGTCGGAATCGGAATTGAAACGAATTTTGAGAGATTACGGTGAAGAACGCTGTGCCGGACGGATTGCCGGTCAGATTGTTCGGACCCGAGAAGACAAACCCATTGAAACCACCGGAGAATTGGTGGAAGTGATTCGTCGGGCAATGCCCGCCGCGGCGCTGCGGGAAAAGCAGCACCCGGCAAAGCGAAGCTTTCAGGCCATTCGGATCGCGGTGAATGACGAGCTGGGCGCTGTGGAGGATATGATCCGCACGGCTCCGGATTGTCTGAACCCCGGCGGACGGCTCTGCGTCATCAGTTTCCATTCTCTGGAGGACCGCTTGGTGAAAAACGGTTTTGCAGCCCGGGAAAACGGCTGCACCTGCCCGCGAGAGGCACCGATTTGCACCTGCGGATTTGTGCAGACCCTAAAAAATGTGACCCGGAAACCGGTCACTGCTAGCGAGACGGAATTGGAAGAAAACCCCAGAGCACGGAGTGCAAAATTACGTATCGCGGAGAGACTTTAAGAGGCAAAGCGTATGGCAGAATACAGCTCTTACAAAACACAATATGTGTCCGGCAGCGTAGCGTATGATTACAGCAATACCGCCGCGTATCCGGAACGACACGTTGGACGTCAGGTTGAAATTCCCACCGCCCGCAAGGTGCGGGACGAGGTGGTGCAGGACGTCCATGTGGGAAACGAGCAGGCGGTTTCACCGGCGGCTGTAATTGGCTTGCTGGTTGCTGCGGTACTGCTGGTGTTTTCACTGTTTGCCCGGGCCCAGCTGAGCCAGACTTCCATTCAGGTTGTCCGGCTGCAAAATCAGCTGACCGAATTGGAAACTACCCATCAGAAACTTTTGATAAACTACGAATATGCGTTCAATCTGGCAGAAATCGAGGATTATGCCATGACGCAGCTGGGAATGCAGCAGCCGACAAGCGATCAGGTGTATTATATCAACTCCGGTACCGTGGATAAGGCTGAAGTTCTGACACCGGAAACCGGCGCAAGCGGCTTTGAGAAAATCATTTCCGCAGTGAAGTCATATCTGGACTGATTCGCCGGTATATTTTTACGGACGGAAGGACCGGCCCGTGTGCAGAACCGGAGCGAATGCATGAATTATCAGGGATTTTTAGGGAGTAGACTATGTCGAATCGGAATGGACGGAAACATGACGTCCGAGGCCCCAATCAAATGATGCTTCGCCGCACACTGATCTTGATGATTGTGTGCGGCATTGCCGTATTTGTAGGTTTGGGTATACGCCTGTTCAAATTGCAGGTTTTGGACCATGATAAGTACGAATCTTTGGCCATCAGCCAGCAGGTGCGGGAAACGACGCTCAGCGCCTCCCGGGGCAGTATTTATGACCGCAACGGGAAAATTCTGGCGGCAAGCGCTGATGTCAGCACGATTTTCATCAGCCCGGCGGAAATTGTCAAAAATGACGAGGATCCGGTGATGATTGCCAAGGGACTTTCGGAAATTTTGGGCGTGGATTACAGCAAAATTCTGGAAATGACCCAGGATACCGATTCATGGTATAAAACCGTTGCCCGAAAAGTGGAGGACGAACAGACCGAGCAGGTTCGGAAATTCAAAAAGGAAAATAATCTGATTGGCGTGAAAATCGAGACCGATACCAAGCGGTACTATCCCTACGGCTCTTTGGCCAGCCATGTGATTGGCTTTGTGGGTACCGATAACTACGGCTTGAGCGGTGTTGAGGCGTACTATGACGATGTGCTCTCCGGTGCGGACGGCCGCGTGATTCGCGCCACCACAAGCGCGGGAACACAGCTGCTGTACAGCAACTTTGAGGATTACTATGACGCCAAAAACGGCGAGGATATTGAACTGACCATCGACGCCACGATTCAGTACTATCTGGAAAAGCATCTGAAACAGGCTGTGGAAGATTACGACGTGCAGAAAGGCGCGGCGGCCATTGCCATGGACCCAAGCACCGGTGAGATTCTGGGCATGGTGTCCTTGGATAACTTTGACTTGAACGATTATCAGGCGGTCAGCGAGGCGGACCAGGCGCTGATTGATGCAGCCACCAGTGATGAGGAAAAAAGCGCGCTGCGGACGGCTGCGCAGCAGCGGCAGTGGCGGAATAAGGCCATTTCCGATACCTATGAGCCCGGCTCCGTCTTTAAAATTCTGACCCTTTCCATGGCTTTGGAAGAGGGCGTAACCAACATGAATGACAGCTTTTTCTGCAGCGGCAGTGTGCAGGTGACCGGTGACGATGAACCCCGTAAATGCTGGAAAACCGGCGGCCACGGCATGCAGACGTTGACGCAGGCGGTGCAGCATTCCTGCAACGTGGCATTTGTGAATCTGGGCGTCCGCGTGGGGGCACAGAACTTCTATAAATATGCCGAAGCGTTCGGTTTGCTGAATCTGTCCGACAATCCGGATACCCTGCAAAGCGGAAAAACCGGTATTGATATGGCCGGCGAGAGCGGCAGTATCTGGTGGAGCCAGAATGTGTTCTATCAGAAAAACAACCTCTCCCAGTTGGCGGCAGCCTCCTTCGGTCAGACCTTTACCATTACGCCGATTCAGCTGATTACGGCGGTCAGCGCAGCCATCAACGGCGGCAATCTGATGAAACCCTATCTGGTGAAGGAAATTCGGGATTCCAACGGCGAGGTGCTGCAGGCCAATCAGCCGACGGTTGTCCGTCAGGTCATCAGCGAGAACACCAGCAAAGAAGTGCGTTCTATTCTGGAGCGCGTTGTGGGCGATAACGTGGACGGCACCGGTAAGAATGCTTACGTGGCAGGCTATCAGATTGGCGGCAAAACCGGTACTTCCGAAAAAGTTGCCCAGGACGCAACCGGCGCACGGAAAGAATACATTGTTTCCTTCTTGGGCTTTGCCCCGGCTGATGACCCAAAAATCGCCATTCTGATCCTGCTGGATACCCCCAGCAGCGAAAGCGGCGTTTATATCAGCGGCGGCAACATGGCGGCTCCGGTGGTGGGTCACATGATGGCGGATATTCTGCCCTATATCGGTGTGGAGCCCAGCTATACCCAGAGCGAGGCAAAGGTTATGGATAAGTCTGTGCCCTCTGTGCGGGGCATGTCCTTGGCGGAGGCGGAGCAGGCATTGTCCGCGGCGGGCCTGACCTATCGCGTCATCGGTGACGGCGAGACCGTAACCGACCAGCTGCCGAAAGCATTTTCCGTGATTGCAGACGGCTCGCAGATTATTCTGTATGCCGACGCGGAGCCCTCTGCCGAGCAGGAAAGCGTACCCAGCGTGGTGGGATATTCCTACGCAGACGCGTCTTTGATGCTGTCCTATTACGGCTTGTTTGTGCGGACGGACAGCTCCATTGTGAACCCCAAGACCCAGATGGTTTCCACCCAGAGCATTCCTGCCGGGGAAGTGGTAGACCACGGCACCGTGGTGGACGTCACATTGGTCAGCGGCGATACGTCTATGATGGGTCGGTATTGATACAAGAGATTTGGAATTTGATTGGAGCGATTCAACTATGAAACTTTCGGAAATCCTGCAGGACTTGGACGGCGTCCGGTTCCATGCAGACGCGTCCATGGAGATTATCGGACTGGAGAATGATTCTCGAGCCGTGGAGCCGGGATTTGCCTTTGTGGCAGTCCGGGGATTTGAAACCGATGGACATAAATATATCCCCCAGGCTGTGGAGCGCGGCGCCGCAGTGGTGATTTGCGAAGAGGCACCCGCGGTGGAAGTGCCCTATGTACTGGTTCCGGACAGCCGGAAAGCCTTGGCACGGACGGCTTGCCGATTCTACGGCGACCCGTCTTCCAAAATGACGGTCATCGGGGTTACCGGAACCAACGGAAAAACCACAACCACTTATCTGGTGAAACATCTGTTGGAAGAAATTCTGCATGCCAAGGTGGGATTAATCGGCACCAACGGCAATATGATTGGGCAGGAAACGCTCCACAGCGAGCGGACCACGCCGGAATCCATCGAGCTGCAGCGGTTGTTTGCACAGATGCTGGCGGCGGGCTGCACCCATGTGGTGATGGAGGTTTCCTCTCATGCGTTGGATTTGGGCCGCGTGGAGGGCGTTCACTTTGCGGTGGGCAGCTTTACCAACCTGACCCAGGATCATCTGGACTATCACAAAACCATGGAAAACTATGCCGCTGCCAAGGCAAAGCTGTTTGCCGTGTGCACCAAGGCAGTTATCAATCTGGATGACCCGTGGGGTCAGTTCATGGTGGACCATGCAAATGGGGAGACGCTGACCTACGGCGTGACCAATCCCAAAGCCGATTTGCGGGCGGAGGAGATTGTCCACAAAGCCTCCGGCGTCACATTCCGGGCGGTTTACAAAGGGGAATCCGTTCCCGTACAGCTGGCCATCCCCGGCACTTTCTCGGTGTACAATGCACTGGGCGTTCTGGGAAATATGCTGCAGCTGGGCATTTCTCTGGAAGACAGCGCAAAGGCAATGGCAACGGCTACCGGCGTGAAAGGCCGGGTAGAGGTGGTGCCTACCGATGGAGACTACACCATTCTGATTGACTATGCCCACACCCCGGACGCATTGGACAACGTACTGACCGCCATGCGGGAAGTGACGCAGGGCCGTCTGGTGGTGCTGTTTGGCTGCGGTGGAGACCGCGACCGGACGAAACGGCCGAAAATGGGCAAAATTGCGGCGGAAAAAGCGGATTTTGTCATCGTAACCAGTGATAATCCCCGGACAGAGGACCCGGAGGCAATTATTTCGGAGATTCTGGCGGGCATGGAGCATACCCGGACCCCCAAGCAGGTGATTTGCAATCGACCGGAAGCCATTGAATGGGCCATTACCCATCATCAGCCCGGCGATGTGATTATTCTGGCGGGAAAAGGCCACGAGGATTACCAGATTATCGGCAAAGAAAAATTCCACATGGACGAACGTGAAATTGTGGCAGAGATACTGAAAAGAAGGCGTGAAAATAGATGAGCATGAAATTGATTTTGGCATTTGTGGTGGGCTTTGTAGTGTCCTCACTGGTGGGAGCATTTTTGGTTCCTTGGCTGCGGAAAGTCAAAGCGGGACAAATGATTAAGGAAATCGGACCCAGCTGGCACATGTCCAAAAGCGGCACACCCACCATGGGCGGTCTGATGTTTGTAGTAGGTGTTACGGTGGCTTGCTTTGCTGCCGGTTGGCAATGCTTTGCCCAGGGCGAGTACGGTCATATTGTGTGTCTGCTGTTGGCTCTGGTGTTTGGTGCCATTGGCTTTCTGGACGATTATGAGAAACTGAAACACAAGGCCAATCTGGGTCTGACGGCAAAAAGCAAACTGCTGCTGCAGCTGATTGCCTCTGTGGTGTTCATTCTGGTGATGCGTGAGCTGGGATATATCACCACGGATTTGTACATTCCCTTCTTCAACGTGACGGTTCCTGTGCCCCCGGTGCTGTATTACATTCTGGCGGCATTTATCATCGTCGGCACGGTCAATGCTGTGAACCTTACCGACGGTGTGGACGGTCTGGCAACGGGAACAACCTTCCCGGTGATGATTTTCTTCGTGGTGATCACCTATTACTGGGGTGCAGGCTACCTTGCATTGGGTGTATTTGCCTCCGGTTTGGCCGGCGGTCTGCTGGGCTTTTTGATTTACAACTTCAACCCGGCAAAGGTGTTCATGGGTGATACCGGCTCTCTGTTTTTGGGCGGCGCGGTGGCTGCCTTGGCGTTTGCCTATGACATGCCCTTGATTCTGGTGACTCTGGGTATTGTGTATATCATCGAAACCCTGTCCGATATCATTCAGGTGGGCTATTTCAAGATCTCCGGCGGCAAGCGGGTGTTCAAAATGGCCCCGTTCCATCATCATCTGGAAATGGGCGGCTGGCTGGGTCACAAATGGACGGAAAAGCAGCTGTTTGTGCTTTTCGGCGGCGTATCTACGCTGTTTGCAATCATTTCCTTTATCGGCATTCAGCATCGGTTTTAAGGAACCGGAACTTTTATTGTAATTCGCGGGAAGGGAGGCGGAGCCTATGAAATATTCGGAAAATCGACTGGAGGATTACTCCACCAAAGCGTCTATCGGACGGGGACAGATGGATGTGCCCTTTGCGGCGCTGACGATTCTGCTGCTGTCCATCGGCGTTATTATGGTGTTGTCGGCCAGTTATGTCCGGGCGTATTATACGGAAAATAATGCGGCGTATTATTTCAATCGGCAGCTGATTTTTGCGGTTACCGGCGTGGGCATTATGTACGTTGCCTCTCGCTTTCCCATCGGACTGTACCGAAGATTTTCATGGCTGCTGCTGGGCGTTACCGGTGTGATGCTGGTCATCGTGCTGCTGATTGGTGTGGGCGAAGAAGTGGGCTCCCGCCGATGGATTCAGATTCCCGGCATCGGCGTGACCTTGCAGCCCTCGGAATTTGCAAAAATTGCAGTCATTCTGGTGTTTTCCGATATGGTCTGCAAGTACAAAAACAATATGGGTACGTTTAAGTACGGCATTCTGCCCTTTGCGGTCATTCTGGGCGGTTTGGCGGTTTTGCTGCTGCTGGAACCCCATATGTCCGCAACCATCATCATTTTCCTGGTGGGTGCAACGGTTATGTTTGTGGGCGGCACCCGGCTGTTTTGGTTCGTAAGCGGCGGCGGATTTGTTGCCATTGCCTTTTTCATCATCACCGTTCTGTTTCCCTATATGTCCACCCGTATTCAAACGTGGCGGGACCCGTTTTCTCACATGCAGGGCACCGGTTATCAGATTGTGCAGTCTCTGTATGCCATCGGCTCCGGCGGAATGTTCGGCTTGGGCTTGGGTCAAAGCCGGCAGAAGAACCTGTATTTGCCGGAGGAACACAATGACTTTATTTTCTCCGTTGTTTGCGAGGAATTGGGCTTTGTGGGCGCATTGGTGATTCTGATTTTGTTTGCGCTGCTGATTACCCGGGGATATTGGATTGCCCTCCATTGCCGGGACCGATACAGTTTTCTGGTGGCAACGGGCATTTCCACGCTGCTGGCCATTCAAGTGGCATTGAACGTGGCGGTGGTGACGAATACAATTCCCTGTACCGGTATTTCTCTGCCGTTCTTTAGTTACGGCGGTACGGCACTGTGGATTGAGTTGACAGAAATGGGAATTCTGCTGAGTATTTCCAGGGATGTGCCAACGGTGCCATCGGGGCGAAAGCGAGGGAAACATTCCGGACAGTAATTTCGTCCGAGAATGAGGAAAGGGCGTTTTCCACAGATTCCAAATCAAGAGAGTAGGGAACTACATGAAATTTTTATTTGCTTGCGGCGGTACCGCCGGACATATTAACCCGGCGATTGCGGTTGCCGGACGGCTGAAAGAACTGATGCCGGGAACGGAAATTCTGTTTGTGGGCGCAAAAGGCCGCATGGAAGAGGATTTGGTCCCCCGGGCGGGATATGAAATTCGGCTGATTGACATTACCAATCTTCAGCGGAAGCTGAATTTGGAAGGCATTAAGCACAACCTCATCACGGCGAAAAACGTGGTGGTGTCCTTGGGAGAATCCAAGAAAATTATCAAGGAATTCCAACCGGACGTGGTGGTAGGAACCGGCGGATATGTGTGTTTCCCGGTGCTCCGGGCTGCGCAGAAGTTGGGAATTCCCACGGTGCTCCACGAGTCCAATGCCGTACCTGGCTTGACCACAAAAATGCTGGCAGACCACGTGGACGGCATGATGGTGGGCTTTGAGGAAAGCAAAAACGGCTATAAGCACCCGGAAAAGGTCACCGTAACCGGAACACCGGTGCGGGGGGATTTCCGAACCTATACCAAAGCCGCCGCAAAGGCGGAGCTGGGAATTCCTCAGGAGAAACCTCTGATTGTTTCCGTGTGGGGCTCTTTGGGCGCCATGCGTATGAACGAATTGATGGCGGATTTTATTACGGATACCCGGAAAGACAGCGATTTCTGTCTGATTCATTCCGCCGGCACGGCAGGATATGAGGAGATGATTACCCGGCTGAAAGCGGAATGCCCCGGCGGGTTTACCCAAGAGGGCTATGACGTTCGGCCGTATATTTACGATATGTCCCGGGTGATGGCGGCGGCGGATTTGGTATTGTGCCGCGCCGGCGCGTCCACCTTGTCGGAGCTGGCAATGATGGGAAAACCGGCGGTACTGGTTCCCAGTCCCAACGTGACGAACAACCATCAGGAAAAAAATGCCCGGGTACTGGAAAAAGCAGGCGGCGCCATTGTTTTGCCGGAGCCTGGATTGACTTCCGAAACCCTGGTGAAAACCGTTATGGAACTGATTCACGATAGGGCTCGTTTGGAGAAAATGGAGCAGGCCATGCGCGGCTATGCCGTTCCCGACGCAACGGAGCGGATTACCGACGTGGTGTTGGGTCTGGCAGCGAAAAATCAGCAGAGCTGAATCCCCGGCGGTTCCCGCAGAGACATTTTTCCCGCAGATGCATAGTATGACATGAGTTTGCTATGTGGGGGCGTGAAAATGGGGATTTGGACCATACACGGAGGAAAACCGCTGCAGGGAACTGCATACATACAAGGCGCAAAAAATGCGGTGCTGCCCATTCTTACCGCAACAATGGTGCGGGGCTGTGTTGCCGAATTGGAGGGGGTTCCCCGCCTGCGGGACGTGGAAAACACGTTGAAAATTCTGGAGCATCTGGGTTGCCGGGTAACGTGGAACGACCACCGGGTTACGGTGGATTCCCGTACCGCCGCATTGACCCGGGCACCCGACGGATTGATGACGCAAATGCGGTCCTCGGTGCTGTTTCTGGGCAGCTTGCTGGCTCGATTCGGGGAGAGTGAGGTCTCCATGCCCGGCGGCTGTATGCTGGGTCCCCGGCCGGTGAATTTGCATTTATCGGCATTAGAAACCTTGGGCGGCCGAATGACCGTGACGGACGATGCCATTCATTGCCGGGCAGAGCGGCTCCGGGGCGGGGAAATTCACTTTCCCATACCCAGTGTGGGCGCTACGGAAAATGCCATGCTGGCAGCTTGCGGAGCGGAAGAGCCGGTGAAACTTATCGGTGCGGCCCGGGAACCGGAGATTGTGGACCTGCAAAATTTCCTGCGCGCCATGGGCGTACGCATTTCCGGGGCAGGAACGGATATGATTTACATAGACGGTATGGAGCCCGTACCGGAATGTGTTCGGTATCGGATTATGCCCGACCGCATTGCGGCGGCAACGGTGCTGTGCGCCGGGGCGGGGTGCGGAGGAGACGTTACGGTCACTCCGGTGATCCCGGAGCATTTGCAGACCATAACCGATGCGCTGGAAAAGATGGGCTGCACCGTGGAAAGCGGCGGGAATTGGCTGCGTCTGTGGTCAACGGGCTGCTTGCACAGTCCGGGTATCATAGAAACCCAACCCTATCCGGGATTTCCCACAGATGCGCAGCCGCTGCTGTTGGCAGCGTGTCTGAAAGCGGCGGGAACCACGGAATTCCGGGAGACGATCTTCTCCGGTCGTCTGCGCCACACCCGGGAGCTGATGAAACTGGGCGGGGATATTTCGGTGCAGGACGGCGTTGCCCGGGTCACCGGGGTGAAAACCCTCCGGGGCACTGCGGTGCAGGCAATGGACCTGCGGGGCGGCGCGGCGCTGCTGGTGGCGGGATTGATGGCCGAGGGAGAAACCGTGGTCATAGACCGACAGCATATCTCCCGGGGATATGAAAATTTTGACGGGTGTCTGCGCGGATTAGGCGCAGAAATTACGGTAACCGATTGAATCCGAAAGGAAGAGTTTAGATGGCACGAAAGACAACACAAGGCAAACGAACGCAGGCAACAGGTCAGCCGATTCGGCAAAAACGAAAGAGCCGCAACGTGCTGTATGCACCCATTGCGTTTGTACTGATTTGCCTTTCCGTGATTTTGGCAATGAGCATCTTTTTCCGCGTGAACGAAATCGACGTGGTGGGCAATCAGACCTACACGGCGGAAGAAGTGATTGA
>CAKTAK010000004.1:0-90961 GCA_934527315.1 uncultured Oscillospiraceae bacterium | reverse complement strand
TTACCGGGTGCAGCACAGCCATCACCCGCTGTGCATGCTCGTTCAAATCTTCCCGCAGGCAGTGCTCCAGGAAACCGAATTCCACGGTGGAAGTCACCTTGCTCACGCCGTTGCGGGCGGAGAAGTTCCGAATGGCGGCGGGGGTGTAGCCCCGGCGGCGCAGACCGGACAGGGTGGGCATTCGGGGGTCGTCCCAACCGGAAACCTTTTCTTCCTCCACCAGACGGCGCAGCTTTCGCTTGCTCATCACGGTGTAGTTGATGCCCAGACGGGCGAACTCAATCTGACGGGGCTTGTGATAGGGAATATCGCAGTTGCTCACCACCCAGTCATACAGCGGACGGTGGTCCTCAAACTCCAGAGAGCACAGAGAATGGGTAATGCCTTCGAAAGCGTCTTCCAACGGGTGGGCAAAGTCATACATGGGATAAATGCACCACTTATTACCCTGACGGTGGTGGCTGGTGTGATTGATGCGGTAAATAACCGGGTCGCGCATATTGAAGTTGCCGCTGGCCAAATCAATTTTTGCCCGCAGCGTCATGGCGCCGTTGGGAAATTCGCCGGCCCGCATCCGGGCAAACAAGTCCAAAGATTCCTCAATGGGACGGTCCCGGTAAGGGGAACGGGCGGGGGTGTTCACATCGCCGCGGTATTCCCGGAACTGCTCCGGGGTCAGCTCGCAGACGTAAGCCAGACCTTTTTTAATCAGCTCCACAGCGCAATCGTACATTCTCTCAAAGTAATCGGAGGCAAAGTAGAACCGGTCGGCCCAGTCAAAGCCCAGCCAGTGAATGTCTTCCTTGATGGCCTCTACGTATTCCTCGTCTTCTTTGGCGGGGTTGGTATCGTCCATACGCAGATTGCACTGACCGCCGAATTTCTCGGCAGTGCCGAAGTCGATGCACAGCGCCTTGCAGTGTCCGATGTGCAGGTAACCGTTGGGTTCCGGCGGGAACCGGGTGTGTACGGTTTTGCCCTCATACTGACCGCCGGGGGCCAGGTCTTCCGTAATAAAATTTTCAATAAAATTACTGGTGGTTGTTTCTTCCATACCGGAGTCCTCCCTATTTTCAGGCCGCCGGAGACGGCGCACCATAACATATTCAAGTATTTAGAATAACTTATTATATCGGAAAAGCGGTCGGTTTACAAGAGTATTTCTCGTTTACAAGGGAAAAATACTGTGATAGAATGAACGAAGAATTTGGAACGAAAAATCGGAAAACCGGAGGTGAAGAATATGTTTGATGCAGCAATCATCGGCGGCGGTCCGGCGGGGATTTCCGCAGCGCTGACCTTTCGTCAGCGGGGCAAGCAGGCGGTGATTCTGACTGCCGGGGGAGACAGCTCTCATTTGGCAAAGGCGGAACGGGTGGACAATTACCCGGGAATGCCTGCCATGTCCGGCGGCGAAATGATGAAAATTATGACCCGTCAGGCGGAAACAGCCGGCGTTGCATTTCAGCAGGGGCATGTGACCGGAATTCTTCCCATGGGCGAGGGATTTGGTCTGGCAATGGGGCAGGAATTCGTGGAGGCGCGGTGCATTGTGCTTTGCACCGGCGTGAATCTGGGCAAGCCCTACCCCGGAGAAACGGAATTTCTGGGCCGGGGCGTCAGCTATTGCGCCACCTGCGACGGTATGATGTACCGGAATAAAGATGTGGCGGTGATCGGATTGAGTCACGATGCAGAAGAAGAGGCGGAATTTCTTCGGAAGATCGGCTGCCGGGTGGAGTATTTTGACGCAAAACGGGCAAAACAATACGAAGTGATGGGCGAGCAGACCGTCACCGGACTCAAGGCCGACGGAACGGAATATCCGGTGCAGGGGGTGTTCATTCTTCGGGAGGGAATTTCTCCGGACTTGCTGCTGCAGGGATTGAAAACGGAAAATGGACAGATTTCCGTGGACCGAAAGATGCAGACCAATCTGCCCGGGGTGTTTGCTGCCGGAGATTGCACCGGCGCGCCCTATCAAATTGCCAAAAGCGTGGGCGAGGGCAACGTGGCTGCGCTGTCAGCCGTAAAATATCTGGATACAAAGGAGTAATGAAACATGGCACACATGGATTTGACGGAAAAAACATTTGATAACGTGATCAGCGGCGGAATTACGCTGGTGGATTTTTGGGCAACCTGGTGCGGACCCTGCCGGATGCAGGCACCGGTGATTGAAGAGCTGGCCGAAAAGTATGAGGGCAAGTTCAAGGTGGCAAAAGTGGACGTGGACGCAAACCCCAATATTGCAGCCCGTTACGGTGTCATGAGCATTCCCACGCTGATTGTATTCAACAATGGCGAGGAAACGGCTCGCCGGGTGGGCGTACAGAGTCTGAATCAGCTGGAGGCAATGTTGGGTCAGGCTTGACAAATCCCGGCAAATTTTTTATAATGTCGCTGTTATAGGCAAAGAAGGAGAGCAGTACGGTGAAACCGGCAATGCAGAGAGCGGACGGAAGGTGCAAGTCCGTTGTCAGGCCATCGGAAGTCGCTCCGGAGCCGTTTCGGTGAGGGAAAGTAAGCCCAGCCGGAACCGGGTGCTCCCGTTATCGGGCAATGAAGTGCCCTGCGGAAATTTCGCGGGGAATTCAGGTGGTACCGCGTAAGATTTGCGCCCTGAAACCAAGTGGTTTCAGGGCGCTTTTGCAATTTGAACGAAAGAGGAGAATTCATGAAAGAACTGCCAAAAGTCTATGAACCCCAGCAGGTCGAGAAACCGATCTATGATATGTGGGTCAAGGGCGGCTATTTCCATGCCGAGCCCAATCCGGATAAAAAACCCTTTACCATTGTGATTCCGCCCCCCAACGTGACGGGTCAGCTCCATTTGGGTCATGCGTTCGATGAAACGATTCAGGATATTCTGATTCGTTACAAGAGAATGCAGGGCTATGAGGCGCTGTGGATGCCCGGCTATGACCATGCGGGCATTGCAACCCAGATTAAGGTGGAAGAAAAGCTGCGGAACGAGGGTCTGACCCGGTTCGATTTGGGCCGCGAAAAGTTTCTGGACGAAGTCTGGGCTTGGAAGAACAAATTCGGCAACCGCATCATTGAACAGCTGAAAACACTGGGCTGCTCCTGCGACTGGGACCGTCTGCGGTTTACCATGGACGATACCTGCGCAAAGTCCGTGCGGGAAGTGTTCTGCAACCTGTATGAAAAAGGTCTGATTTATAAGGGCAAGCGCATCATCAACTGGTGCCCCCACTGCACCACCGCATTGAGCGATGCCGAGGTGGAGTACGTGGAGAAACCCGGCCACCTGTGGCATATCCGTTACCCCATCAAGGGTACGGATGAGTACATCATCGTGGCAACCACCCGTCCCGAAACCATGCTGGGCGACAGCGGCATTGCCGTGAACCCCGAAGATGAGCGCTTTGCGAAATTTGTGGGCAAAACCGCAATTCTGCCTTTGGTCGGCCGGGAAATTCCCATTGTGGCCGACGAGTATGTGGAACTGGGATTCGGCACCGGCGCCGTAAAGATGACGCCCTGCCACGACCCCAACGACTTCGAGGTGGGTCTGCGCCACAATCTGGAGCAGATTCTGATTTTCGACGGCGACGCACACATCATCAACGGCGGCAAGTACAACGGCATGGACCGTTACGAGGCACGGAAAGCCATTGTGGCCGATTTGGAGGAGCAGGGCTATCTGGTGAAGGTGGAGGATTACGCACACAACGTGGGTACTTGCTACCGCTGCCACAATGACGTGGAGCCTTTGGCATCTGACCAGTGGTTCGTGAAGATGGAGCCTCTGGCAAAAGAGGCCATTCGCGTGGTGGAAGACAGCGAAGTGAAGTTTGTGCCCGACCGGTTCTCCAAAACCTATCTGAACTGGATGTACAACGTGAAGGATTGGTGCATTTCCCGTCAGCTGTGGTGGGGTCATCAGATTCCCGCTTGGTACTGCAAGGACTGCGGCCACATGACCGTTTCCCGTACCGATGCAACGGAGTGCGAGTGCTGCCATTCCAAGAATATTGAGCGCGACCCGGACGTTCTGGATACTTGGTTCAGCTCCGCGCTGTGGCCGTTCTCCACGCTGGGTTGGCCGGAAGAGACGGAAGAACTGAAGTACTTCTATCCCACCGATGTTCTGGTCACCGGCTATGACATTATCTTCTTCTGGGTAGCCCGTATGATTTTCTCCGGCTGCGAGCAGATGAAGACGCCGCCGTTCCACACGGTGTTTATCCACGGCATTATCCGGGATAGTCAGGGACGGAAAATGAGCAAATCTCTGGGCAACGGCGTGGATCCCATCGAGGTCATCAACCAGTACGGCGCCGACGCACTGCGGTTCAATATCATCACCGGCAACTCTCCCGGAAACGATATGCGTTACTTCCCGGAGCGCTGCGAGGCCATGCGGAACTTTGCCAACAAGCTGTGGAATGCCTCTCGTTTTGTGATGATGAATCTGACCATCGACAAGAACGAGCTGCCCGAGACGCTGACGCTGGAAGACAAGTGGATTCTGAGCAAGCTGAACACGCTGGCAAAGGAAGTCTGCGCAAATCTGGACGCTTACGAGCTGGGCGTGGCTGCAAGCAAGATTTACGACTTCATTTGGGACGATTTCTGCGATTGGTACATTGAGCTGACCAAGACCCGTCTGTACGGCGAAAGCGCAGAGGAAAAGCTGAATGCACAGAAGGTGCTGCTGTATACGTTGACGGAAACTCTGAAACTGCTGCACCCCTTCATGCCCTTCATCACGGAGGAAATTTATCAGGCGCTGCCTCACGAGGGCGACGTGATTATGACCCAGACGTACCCCGCTTTCACGGAAATGCTGAATTTCCCGGAGGAAGAGGCTGCTATGGAAACCGTCATGAACGCCATCAAGGCTGTCCGCAGCCGCCGTGCCGAAATGAACGTGCCGCCCTCCAAAAAGGCGCACATCATTGTGGCAACGGAGAAAACCGATGTGTTCACCGCAGGCATTCCCTTTATGCTGAAGTTGGCTTATGCGTCTTCCGTGGAAGTGACCGCTGAGGTGCCCGCAAATGTGGACGGCATGGTGAACGTGGTCACCAACGAGTGCCAGATGTATATGCCCATGGCAGAGCTGGTGGACATTGAGAAGGAAAAAGAGCGCATCACCAAGGAATTGGAGAAGGCGCACAAGGAAAAGGAAGGTCAGGAAAAGAAACTGGCCAACGAAAAGTTCATCTCCAAGGCACCGGAGCACGTTGTGGCAACGGAGCGGGAGCGTCTGGCGCGGGCAGAGGCATTGATTGCCAACCTGGAAGACAGCCTGAAGAAACTGGGATAATTTTTCCCGGCGGGGTTCTTTCGACCTTTTTCCCGGCATATATTTGATACAATGATCCCGGATTCGGAGAATTTCTTCGAATCCGGGATCTTTTTTTATCCGGAGGAAGGGAATGAAACTTGCAAAACGCTATGAAAACGGCCGCCTGACCTTGGGGCTGATAGGAGAATTGGACCACCATTCTGCCGGACGCGCCATGGATTCCATTGCCCGGGAGATGGAGGAGGCTCTGCCCCGGGAGACGATTCTGGACCTTTCCGGACTGACGTTTATGGACAGCTCCGGCATTGCCGTGATTTTGAAGGCATATAAAATAACCCGGGCGCAAGGGGGAACGCTGGCGCTGACCAATCCCACCCGTCAGGTACAGCGGGTGATGGAAACATCGGGGATTCAGCGCATTGTACCCACATTGGAGCCGGCAGGAAAGGAGTGAGAAAACATGGAGGTTTCCAATTACATAAAAACAGAATTTCCCAGTAAAAGCGTGAACGAGGGATATGCCCGGGCAGTGGTGGCGGCGTTTGCGGCCCAGCTGGACCCCACGTTGGAGGAATTGGGAGACATTCGCACGGCGGTATCCGAGGCGGTGACCAACGCCATTGTCCACGCCTACCCGGATTCCATCGGCACCATCTGGCTCCGCTGCCGCATTGTGGACGGCGACCGGCTGGAAATCACGGTGAAGGACAAGGGCCGGGGCATTGCGGACATCAATCAGGCCATGCAGCCGCTGTATACCACCGGCGGCGAGGAGCGCAGCGGTATGGGCTTTACCATTATGGAAAGCTTTACGGATTGTCTGAAAGTGCGGTCCGGTCCGGGAAAAGGCACCACGGTGACCATGGTGCGCCGGATTCGCCAACGGAAACCGGGCCGATGACGGAGGAAAACATTGCAGACCTGCGGGCGGCCCGGCGGGGAGACCAAGCGGCCTCGGAGCGCTTGGTGGAGCGGAATACGGGCTTGATTTGGTCCGTGGCACGGCGGTTTTTCGGCCGGGGCGTGGACCCGGAGGATTTGTATCAGCTTGGCTGCGTGGGCTTTCTGAAAGCCATTGTGGGGTTTGACGAAAGCTACGGCACTCAGTTTTCCACCTATGCCGTGCCCAAAATTTCCGGGGAGATTCGTCGATTTCTCCGAGACGACGGCGCGGTGAAAGTCAGCCGGGGCATCAAAGAGCAGGCGCAGCTGATTTGGACGGCCCGGAATCGGTTGGAGCAGTCCTTGGGGCGGTCGCCCACGGTGACGGAATTGGCGGAGGAAACCGGACTGACCCCGGAGGAAATTGCCGTGGCGGAAACAGCTACCGGGCCTACGGAATCCCTGCAAAAGGAATCCGGGGAGCGGGGCATGACCTTGGAGCATATTTTAGGTGATGACGGGCAGGAAGAGCGGCTTTTGGAACAGGTGAGTCTGAAAGAGGCCATTGCCAAGCTGCCGGAGCGGGAGCGGCAGGTGATTGCCCTGCGGTATTACCACGGCATGACCCAAGACCGGGCGGCGCGGGTGATTGGCGTGTCTCAGGTGCAGGTCTCCCGATTGGAAAAACGGGCCATCGAAAAGTTAAGAGTGCTGTTGGAAGAAATCCAGTGAAAACCAACCCGGGAAGAGCGGAAAAACGTCCTTTCCCGGGTTGTTCCTTTGAAAAAAATGTGATACAATCAACGGGCTATGGATAAGAATTTTCAACAGCGGTATCTCGATGCCCGCAGACAAGTCATCGAGCAGGATTTTCAAAATCTGAACAGTATGCAGCGGAAAGCCGTGATGGCTACGGAAGGCCCGCTGCTGATTTTAGCCGGCGCCGGAAGCGGTAAGACAACGGTGCTCATCAACCGCATCGAGAATCTGCTGCGGTACGGACGGGCATCGGACCCTACGGTGAATGAAATTCCGGCAAATGCCACGGAAGAGGACATTGCCGTGATGCTGGCCGGGGGAGACGGGGCGCGGCAGCTTGCTGCCTTGGACCCGGTGGAGCCTTGGCGCATCATTGCCATTACCTTTACCAATAAGGCTGCCGGCGAGCTGAAGGACCGTCTGGCTGCCAAGCTGGGGGCATCGGCCAATGACATTTGGGCGGCAACGTTCCACTCCGCGTGTGTGCGGATTCTCCGCCGTGACGCGGAGCGTCTGGGATTCCCGGCAAACTTTACGATTTACGATACGTCCGACAGTCAGTCCGTGATGAAACACGTGCTGAAAGACCTGAATATGGACGATAAAACCTTCCCCTACCGCACGGTGCTTGGGGAAATGAGCCGGGCGAAGGACCAGTATGTTTCTCCGTTGGAATATGCGGAAAATGCCAAGCAGAGCGGGGATATCCGCAAACGCAAAATGGGCGAGGCCATGGTGGAATACACCCGCCGGCTGTACAATGCCGGAGCCATGGACTTTGACGACCTGATTTATTTCACGGTCAAGCTACTGAAAGAACATGAGGACGTGCGGGAGTACTGGCAGAGAAAATTCCGGTATGTGCTCATTGACGAGTATCAGGACACCAACAAAATTCAGTATATGCTGGCAACGCTGCTCAGCGGCAAGTGGGGCAATATCTGCGTGGTGGGCGACGATGACCAGAGTATTTACAAATTCCGGGGCGCGACCATTGAGAATATTCTCTCTTTTGAAAAGCAGTACCGCAACACCCGGGTGATTCGTCTGGAGCAGAATTACCGCAGCACGGGGCATATCTTGTCCGCAGCCAATGCGGTGATTGCCAACAATACGGAGCGCACGGGAAAGAATCTCTGGACCGACAAGGGTGACGGCAATAAGCTGCTGCTGTATGTGACCCAGAATCAAGACGATGAGGCACAGTATGTGGCGGCAAAGATTCTGGCGGACAAAGCCCAGGGAATGAACTTCCGGGACCATGCCATTTTGTACCGCATGAACGCCCAATCCAACCAGCTGGAATATGCGTTCAAGCGAAACGGAATTCCGTACAAGGTGTACGGTGGTATGCGATTCTTCGACCGGGCGGAAGTGAAGGATATGCTGGCCTATCTGTGCGTCATTGCATTCCCGGGAGACGATTTGCGTCTGCGCCGGATTATCAATACCCCTGCCCGAGGAATCGGCGAAAAAACGGTGGACACGGCGGCGACCATTGCGGCGCAGGAAGGCGTCAGTTTGTATGATGTGGTGCGCCGGTCCAATGAATATCCGGAGCTGCGCCGTGCAGCGCCGAAACTGATTGCCTTCGTGGATATGATGGAAGAGCTGCGGACCGCCAACGAAACCGAAACACCGGACCGTCTGTATGATTTGCTGCTGGAAAAGACCCAGTATATTCAGGCTTTGGAAAAGAAAGGCAATATGGAAGACATTGCCCGGATTGAAAACATTCAGGAATTGAAAACCAACATCGTAACGTATATGAAAGAAACGGGAGACGAAAGCCTTTCCGGATTTTTGGACGATGTGGCGCTGTATACCGATTTGGATACCATGACCGAGGAAAATGACTGCGTGACCATGATGACCATGCATTCGGCAAAGGGTCTGGAATTCCCAGTGGTGTTTATCGTGGGCGCGGAAGAGGGAATTTTCCCCGGTCTGCGGACCATCGGCGACCCGGAAGAAATGGAAGAGGAGCGGCGGCTGTGCTATGTGGCAATGACCCGTGCGCAGCAGATGCTGTACCTCACCTGCGCACGGCAGAGAATGATTTTCGGCCGGACCACCAGCAACCTGCCCTCCCGATTTGTGGAAGAAATTCCTGAGGAGGATTTGGATAAGGGCGGTGTTTTGCCGAAACGGAGAGATTTGTTCAATGACGAGCAAGGTGTTGTGGCGCAGCCGGGCTACGGCAGCAGCCGATACGGCTACGGCGCCCGCCGTCAAGCAGCAGAGCCGGAGCGGAAAGCACCCATTGCTCCGCCGAAAGCTGCGGAAAAATTCGTGGTGGGCGACCGGGTGAATCACAAGGTATTCGGCTTGGGAACGATTCAGAAATTGACCCCCATGGGCGGAGACGCGCTGGTGGAAATCGAATTCAGCCAAGGCACGAAGAAGCTGATGCTGAAAGTGGCGGCGGCAAATATGACCAAAGCGGAATAAAATGGAATGGGAAAAAGCAGCCATGTGGCTGCTTTTTCCGGTGAAACGGATAGAATCGGCAGTATTGCGAAAACTGCAATGGGAAAGGACGATGAAAGACCATGGAAACACGCTCCCGCCCTTTGGGCACACTGGCTTTGCTGGTTACTACGCTGCTGTGGGGCACCACGTTTGTGATGATGAAGGCGGCATTTCGGGAACTTTCCGTGATTTGGGTAATTGCCCTGCGGTTCACCGGTGCAGCGATTTTTCTGGGAATCCTCTGCGCCCTGCGGGGCGTGAAACCGGACCGGGGAACCATTTGCGGCGGTATGAAAATGGGCATTTTTCTGTTCACGGCCTATTTGCTGCAAAATCTGGGTCTGGAGCGTATTGCCCCGGGAAAAAATGCATTTCTGCTGACCGGATATACGGTGCTGACCCCCTTTGTTGTGTGGGTGTGGGAAAAGAAACGGCCGGCGCTGTGGGATTTTCTCATGGCGGCGGTGTGCTTTACCGGTATGGGCATGGCCTCTTTGTCCGGGGAATTGACCTTGGGTTTTGGCGAGGCGATTACGATTTTCAGCGGATTGTTTTACGCCCTGCATATTGTCTGCTCCGCCCGGGAGGCACAGGACCGGGACCCGCTGGCATTGACCATGGTGCAGATGGCAACCATCGCAGTCATCAGTCTGGCGGGGGCGCTGCTGTTTTCCACGTGGCCGGGACAGCTCAGTGGCAGCACTTGGGCGAATTTGGCTTATTTGAGCATCATTTGCTCCGGCGTGTGCTTTTTACTCCAGACTGTGGGGCAGAAATACACCACCGCCACGGAGGCGGCATTGCTGCTGCCCTTTGAATCGGTGTTTGCGGCTGTGATTGCGGCCCTGTTGGGAGAAGAAATGTTCCCCCGGGAAATTGCCGGATATTGCCTGATGTTTCTGGCGGCGGTGATGTCACAGATTCGTCCGGGAGATAAAACGCAACAATAACAAAACGACCGAAACACCCGCTTGTGTTTCGGTCGTTTTTTGCGGAAAATCGGTTGGTTTAAGCCTCGGCAGGCTCCATGGAGAACTCTTCGTCTTCCTGCTGATTTTCTGCGTCCACTTTTGCGCGGTATTCCGCATCACGGGCATACTTTCTGTTTTTGTACACGCCGACGGTGAGGAAAGGTACAATGATGATGGCAATGGCCAGATAGCCGCAGTAGCCGTAGCCGTACTTGATGATGTTGGTCAATCCCACCAGAGAAACGGTCATGGAGAGAATGATGATAAAGGCGGTGACAATGCAGGAGCGGACAATGGGTTTCCGGGAAACTCTGTCCAGAATTTTCAGGTTGGAGAATCGGGCGGTGAATCCATACACGGTGGTCACACCAGTGGAAATCAGGCAGAGCAGCAGGCAGACGCTGTACACCACGGTGAGCCAAGGCATTCCCATTTCGCTGCAGGAAGTGAGGGTGGGCAGGGAAGAACCGTCATATACCGGTTTCCAACCCAACAGCATGAATACGGACAGCGTCAGCGCCACGGCATTCATGGCGAAAGAGAACCACATGGAGCGCCCGCAATCCCTGCGGGTCATCAAGGGGGTGCCAACGGCAATCATGGTGGGAATGACCACGCACTGAAAACCGGAGTAGGTGAATGCGTTCAGAATGGCTTTGGGCACATTGGAAAATCCGTTGGCTGCAAAGTCATCGGACATGGCTTGAGCAATGGACACGCTGGCGCCGGTGTGACCGGCTTTGACAATACCCATGGCGAAAATGCAGACGGCGGTGACCAGAATGGCGATGCCCATGTACGAGGTGACCTTCCGCACCAAGTCGGCGCCGAAAATCGTCAGCGCCAAAACCACAATGCCCACGATTACAATGCCCAGATAGTAGTTCAGACCGACGTACTGGTTCAGCGCCGAGGCGGCGCCGGAAATTGCGGCGGAAACCGCCATGAGCACCATGATGTAGAAGAAAATCTCAAAAAAGATTTCCACGAATTTCACCGGGCTGTAGAGATTGAAGAACAGCTGCTGATAGCTGGTCAGACCCCGGGAATTGTACATGTTCATCGCTTCTTTGATGGTCAGTGTGAGCAGCAGCATGGTCACGATGGCGGTGATAGGCGCCAGCCAACCCAGAGAAATGAAGTAGGTGTTGGCTTGGTTGCCGGTTGCGAATCCGCCGCCGGCGTGGGAGCTGAACAGAACGGCGCCCACTGCAAAGCAGACAGATGCGGATGCGTTTTTTGTGGGTGATGTTTGCATGATGGTTTTCCTCCTTAATTTTGCTGCGAGAAACAAAAAATCCTTTCGTCTCTCTGTGTTTGGAACAAAGAGACGAAAGGATGAAAACCTTCCGCGGTACCACTCTTTTTCACGCCATGCGTGCACTCTCGGGTACGGCTTTTTCGCGATACCCACACTCTGTAACGGGAGCACCCGTATCGGCTTACTTCGGTTCAGCCTTTCCGCTCAGCGACCAGTTCAGCTTGGATTGCCACACTGCCTCGCACCGCCCGGCAGCTCTCTGAAGTGTCTTTTTGCAAGCCTACTCTTTCGCATCTCTGCGTTTCGTTGCACTCATGGTACTCCTGAAATCGGGAAAAGTCAATCAGATGATTTGCTGATAATTTTGCACTGAAAAGCGGAAAAGTTTGTATAATTTCCGAAAAATTGCGCAGATTCTTACACGTATCGGTCCACGTCCACGCTGAGCTTTCCGCTTTTGGTGGTCCGGGTGACGCCTCGATAAATCAGCCGCCCCATGCCCCGGAGAGAGACAACGTCGCCGGCTTTCAGCGTCAGACTGTTGGAGGTGCATTGCCGACCGTTGACGAAAACCCGCCCCATGCGGAATTGCTCCAGAATTTCGCTCCGGGACATGCGGTAGACATGGGCCAGCAGCCCGTCTGCCCGCTCCGAGGCAACGAGACATTCCTCCCGTTTCAGACGAAACAGCTCCCCGTGGGGCAATGTTTCGGTGACGGCGCAGCGCAGCTCCGTGTGTTTGGCGCGGAACAGATTCTCGCAGATATACGGCGCGATTTTCTCCGTGGCGAACAGATAAGCGGTGTCGTCCCGCAGAATAATATCCCCCAGCTGCGCCCGGTCAATGCCCAGATTCATCAATGCGCCCAGAAAATCCCGGTGGGTCAGCGCATCGGCAAATTTATGGTTCAAGGGCTCAGCTTTCACGCACACAATGGGGAACGGCTGCTCATAACCGCACAGGTCTTCGTCTCCGAATCGGACCATGACCCGCTCGCAGCCGTCAGCGCCGCCGAAGATGCTGTGCGGCACATGGGAAATAGACGATTCCGTGCGGGAAAAAATATCCTGCTCCGCCAATCCCAGAAAGTTGGTAAAGGTATAAATGCCCCGGGCGTATGCCTTTTCGGCCAGCTCCTGAAAGCGTTTTTGCAGCAGCGTTTCCTCTGCGGTCATGGCGTGTCCTCCTGCGGAATAAAATGTTCGAAAACATGGTATCATATTCCCGTAAGAAAGGCAAACGGAACCGGTTTTTCAGACAGAATTCAATCCTGTATCAGTTGTCTGAAACGAGTGAAAAATGGATTGCAATTTCATATATAACATGATAAAATATTGACACTTGAATTTTAAATGGGAGGTTTATTCCATGGATTATTTGAAAAGAGCGGAAGAAATCAAAGATATGATGGTTGATGCCCGCCGGTATATTCACCAGAATGCAGAAGTGGGTCTGGAGACCAAAAAGGCTGCGGATTATCTGGAAGAAAAGCTTACCGAAATGGGCTACAAGCCGGAGCGCATCATTGAGAACGGTTTGGTGGCAACGGTGGGCAAGCCCGGCGGAAAGGTGATTCTGCTCCGGGCGGATATGGACGCACTGCCGATGACGGAAGAATCCGGCGAGCCCTTCGCCTGCACCACCGGCGCAACCCATTCCTGCGGACATGACCTGCATGCCGCATGGCTGCTCGGCGCTGCAAAGATGCTGAAAGAGAACGAGGAAAACCTGAAGGGTATGGTCAAGCTGGTATTCCAGCCGGCAGAAGAGACCTTCCAGGGCAGCAAGGCTATGATTGCCGCCGGTTCTCTGGAAAATCCCAAGCCCGATGTGGCGATGGCATTCCACGTGGCTCCCGGTCGGATTCCTCTGGGTCTGTATATGTACAACGATAAGAACACCATGATGTACTCCAACGACGGTTTCAAAATCACCGTCAATGGCGTGGGCTCTCACGGTGCATACCCCAACCTGGGTGTCAGCCCCATTAACATCGCTGTGCATGTCTATCTGGCATTGCAGGAAATCATTGCCCGGGAAGTGCCCAGCACGATTCCTACCATTATGACGGTGGGTAAGTTCACTGCCGGCTTGGTGAGCAATGCAATTCCCGATTCCGCGGTCTTGGAAGGCACCATTCGTACCACGGACCCGGAAACCCGCGCATTCATGGTGAAACGTCTGCAGGAAGTGGCAGAGAAAACCGCCGAGGCTTATCGCGGCACCGCAACGGTGGAATGGGTTTCCGAGATTCCCCCTGCCATCTGCAATCCGGAATTCACCAGAGAAGTGCTGAAATACATGGCAGAGCTGCCTGTGCCCGGCGCATACCCCGTGCCTGATATGCAGGCAAGCGCATCTGAGGACTTCGCTCTGGTGATGGAGCGGGTACCCAGCGCACTGATGTATCTGTCCGCAGGCTACCCGGACCGTGATGTGGCGCCCAGCCACAACCCCAAGGTTGTGTTCAACGAGGACGTGCTGCCCACCGCAGCCGCTTATCTGGCACACGTGGCAACCCGTTGGCTGGAAGAAAACTAAGCCGCAGGGATTCCAATGCAATAGGAAGCTCCCCTCTGCACCGTATTCGCGGTGCAGAGGGGAGCTTTTGCTGTTTAATTCTGCGGGGCATGGATCTCTTCTTTTCCGATGCTGACCCAAGAGGGATAGCTGCCGTCGGATTCCATATTGGTGCGGGCAACGTATCCGCCGAGCCATTCTCCATCGGCATTTTGCAGGAATTCGCCGTAGCCGTAATGTTCCAACTCCGGACCGTTGAGACCAATCATCCAGTAATGGGTGACGTTTTCCTCATCGATGTAGGAATATTCATAGGGTTGGGTTTCGGATACGGAATCGGTAATGTCAATGCGTTCGCCGTTGACGATGAAGTACATTCTGCCGTCTTGAATTTCCACCGGCTCGGTGAGGGATTCGGTGTAGAGAATGGATTGGGTATCGCCGTTTTCGTCTTGCTTGACTTCCAGATTTCCGCCCCAACCGAAAATGGAATGACCGGCGGCTGCATAGGCGCCCACAGACAGCGCCACCAAAAGACAAATAATGGCGGCAGCCAGCAGCGGTTTTCGGAAAGAATGTGTGGATTTGGGTGTATAGTCTGTCATTTTCAGAACCTCCTCAATGGTGTCAGAGGAGGCATGGAGCGGGGCAAATGCCGCGCGGATTTTTTCTTGTTCAGTCATGGTACGGTTCCTCCTCCAGAACGTGTTTCAAGCGCTTTCTTGCCCGGGCAAGCCGGGTACTGACGGTGTTTTCCGGCAACCGGAGCAGCGCAGCGATTTCCTTGGTGGAATATCCCTCATAATAGAACAGCAGGATCGGCACCCGGTAGGCGCGGTCCAAGGCCATTACAGCCTGAAACAGCTCGCTTGGACCGGATTCCTCAAACCCCAGGGTTTCCGCATAGTCGGTAATGTCCTCGTGCTTTCGCCACGGCGCCCGGAAGAGCATTTTGCACCGATTGATGGTCACGCGAATCAACCAGTTTTTCAAATGCGCCTCAGAGTCGAACGGGGGATCGGTTCGATACAAGGTAATCAGTACGTCTTGGGTTACGTCGTTGGCATCGTCGGCATTTTTCAGCCAACTGAATGCCACCCGGAATATGGTGTCTGCGTAACGCTGCACCAGTTGGGTAAATTCTTGGTCAGTATACATAAGCGGTTTCTCCTTGAAGGCCTTCACCCTATTTATGCGGCAGCGGGCGGAAATCTTTCACGGACTTGGAAAAAATAGAAAAAACTCTGCAAAATCCCGGAAATTGCAGAGTTTTTGAATTCAAAAGGATTTGTCGAAGGCCGTTTTCGGACTGTAGGACGGGTACTCGACTGTTCCGCATTGGGTAAATCCGCATTGCAGAAACACGTGACGGGGCAGTAAAAACATCGGAGCAAGCGATATGCAGCTTGCTTTGCACGGTTGGGAGAGAGAAAAAGTCTGCACGTCATCATAAACCAAATTGAAGCCCAGCGAAGCGGGTTCGATTTGGAAAGGAGGAGCAGCGGAATGAGCGCACTCTGACTTTTAAAAAAAGTCGGAGCAAGCGATATGCAGCTTGCTCCGACGTGTTGGCGGAGAGAGTGGGATTCGAACCCACGCACGGGAGTGACCCGCCTACCGGTTTTCAAGACCGGACCCTTCAACCACTTGGGTATCTCTCCAGAAAATAGGGCAGAACAGATTATAGTATAATGCAAATCGTCAGGAATGGCAAGTATCAATCTGAGAAGTTGTTAGAAATTGTTGGACTTTCCACTTGAATGAACGGTAGAAACACTGTTATAATAACTACCGGATGTGACTATTTTTTACACGAATCTTACTGAGAGTTTACAAAGCGTAAACGCGAGGAGCGAACAAATGGATATCTTTTCACTCTTTCAACTGTTTGGCGGAATCGGCTTGTTCCTGTTCGGCATGCATATTATGGGCGATGCAATCGCACGTTTGGCCGGCGGCAAGCTGAAAATAATTCTGGAAAGTCTGACCTCCAGTCCGATTAAGGGATTGCTGCTGGGCGCGGGCGTCACCGCAATTGTGCAGTCCTCGGCTGCCACCAGTGTGATGGTGTTGGGTTTTGTCAATACGGGCATTATGTCCCTGCGGAATTCCATCGCCGTGATTATGGGCGCCAACATCGGTACCACGGCAACGGCCTGGATTCTCTGCTTGAATACCATCAACGGCGAATCCTTTTTCCTGAAACTGTTGAATCCGGATTCCTTTGTTCCCATTCTGGCGGGCATTGGCTCTTTTATGCTCATGTTCTCCAAAAAGGACAGCCGGAAAAATCTGGCAACCATTATGATTGGTTTCTCCGTGCTCATGTACGGCATGGATTTCATGTCCGGCGCATTGGCTCCCATTAAGGATTCTCCCATTGTGATTCATGTACTGACGCTGTTCTCCAATCCGCTGATTGGCGTGGTCATCGGTTTCCTGCTGTCTGTGACGATTCAGTCCTCTTCGGCCTCTGTGGGTATTTTGCAGGCATTGTCTGTGAGCGGTATTGTGGATTTTGCCACGGCGCTGCCTATTATTATCGGTATCAACATCGGTGCAACCATTATCGTGGTGTTCTCCGCTGTGGGCGGTCCGGCTTCCGGTAAACGGGCGGCAATCATTGCCCTGCTGTATAACTTAATCGGTGCGGCTGTGGTATTGGCTGTGTATACGGTGGCTACAAAGGCGTTCGGCTTGACCTTGGGCAACAAGATCATGGGATATGTGTCCATTGCGGCAACGCACACCGGCTATAAGACAGTGATTGCACTGATGCAGCTGCCCTTTATCGATCAGCTGATTACCCTTGCAAAGCGGATTTATCCGGACAGCCCGGAAGAAGAGAAGTTTGCTATGCTGGATAATCGTCTGCTGAGCACTCCCGGTATCGCTGTGCGCACCAGCACGGACCTGACCATTGAAATGGTGGAAATCACCCGGCAGAACGTGATGGAATCTCTGCTGGTTTTGGGTGAGTATAAGGACGAAACCATTCAAGCCATTGAAAAGGGCGAGGAGCGGGTGGACCACTATGAAGACCGTCTGGGTACGTACATGGCGGAACTTTCCGGCCATGATATGATGGACGAGGATCGGAAAGAACTGTCCCGTTTGCTCCACTGCATTGGCGACTATGAGCGGATTTCCGACCACGCCGTGAACATCAGCGAAACGGCAACGGAAATGCACGAGAAGAATCTGGTGTTCTCTCCGGATGCTGTGAAAGAATTGGGCGTTATGGGCCGCGCCGTGATGGAAATTGTGGACCTGACCAGTGAGGCATTTATCAAAAACAGCCCTGCCATGGCCAAAAAGGTGGAGCCGTTGGAGGAAATGATTGATAATCTGACGGTGCAGCTGAAAGCCCGTCATGTGGCGCGTCTGCAAAGAGGGGAATGCACCACGCTGCTGGGCTTTGTGTTCTCCGATTTGATTACGTCCTTTGAACGGATTGCAGACCACTGCTCCAATATTGCCATTTGCATCATTCAGTCCAGCAAGAATGTCTACGACGCCCATGTGTATTTGGACAAGCTGCAGGAATCCGATGATAAGCAGTTCCGGGAGCTGTATGCGGAATATCAGGTGAAGTACGCATTGCCGAAAGAATAAGCGCCTTATGGAATCGGGAATTTTCGGACTTTTGAAAAGAAAATGTGGAAAATTTCAAATTTTTTCAAAAATATAGTTGACAAAAGTTTGGATTCATGATACTATCTTTTAGCTGAAAGTCAGAAATGCCCGATGCGGGTGTAGTTCAATGGTAGAACACCAGCCTTCCAAGCTGGATACGTGGGTTCGATTCCCATCACCCGCTCCATTGAGCAATACCGATAGGGAGGCGTCATGAGCGCCAATAGCTCAGTTGGATAGAGCAACTGCCTTCTAAGCAGTAGGTCGGGGGTTCGAATCCCTCTTGGCGTACCAATTTTATATGGTGGGTGTAGCTCAGCTGGTTAGAGCACCGGATTGTGGTTCCGGGTGTCGTGGGTTCGAATCCCATCTCCCACCCCATTTTATTTTCTCAGCAATTTCACCACCTTTTATAGGGGTGTAGCCAAGCGGTAAGGCAAGGGACTTTGACTCCCTCATTCGCTGGTTCGAGTCCAGCCATCCCTGCCAACCTTTCAATTTTATTATGCTCTTGCCCCAGTAGCTCAGTCGGCAGAGCACCTGCCTTTTAAGCAGGGTGTCCGGGGTTCGAATCCCCGCTGGAGCACCAAAAAACCCGAACGATTTTCGTTCGGGTTTTTTATTTTCCGATTTGCAAATGATTTCAACGAATTGCGGCATAATTGTGGAAAACTTTGGTCCACCATTGGAAATTAAAATGACGATGAGAATCTAAGAAAAACAAAAAACGGAGCAAGCTTACGCTTGCTCCGTTTTGGCGCAGAAGGAGGGATTTGAACCCTCGCGCCGGTTACCCGGCCTACTCCCTTAGCAGGGGAGCCCCTTCGGCCTCTTGGGTACTTCTGCAGGTCGAAAATAATGCCGATATAAATGACAGCTTAGACATGATAGCATAGCCAATTGGATTTGTCAAGAGAAAAAGTCTTGAGAAAATGGCCGGAGACCGGAAAAAAATCTGGCTTTTCTGTATTTTTTACTTTTTTTGTTCACAATTCCATGCTATACTATCCTCGTATGACTGTGAATATGCAGAAACCCTCTTTTTATGGGAAACAGAAGACTGCAGGAAAGGCAGGTCTCTTGATTTATGGGACTGATTCAAAAATTATTCGGTACGCACAGCGACCGTGAACTGAAACGAATTTACCCCATCGCCGATAAAGTTATGGCGTTGGATGAAGCATACGGAAAGCTGACTGATGAACAGCTGAAGGCAAAAACCGGCGAGTTCAAAGAACGGTTGGCAAACGGAGAAACTCTGGACGATATTCTGCCGGAGGCATTTGCAACGGCCCGTGAGGCTGCATGGCGTGTTCTGGGCATGAAGCCCTATCGGGTGCAGATTATCGGCGGCATTGTGCTGCATCAGGGCAGAATTGCGGAGATGCGCACCGGTGAAGGTAAAACTCTGGTGGCAGTTCTTCCTGCATATCTGAACGCACTGACCGGCGAGGGTGTGCATATCGTTACCGTGAACGATTATCTGGCCAAACGTGACTCGGAATGGATGGGCAAGGTCTATCGGTTCTTGGGCCTGAGTGTGGGTCTGATTATCCACGATGTGGAGCCCGGCGACCGGAAAGCCGCTTATGCTGCGGATATTACCTACGGTACCAATAACGAGATGGGCTTTGACTATCTGCGGGACAATATGGCGATTTACAAAAGCCAGGTGGTGCAGCGGGGTCATGCCTTTGCCATCGTGGACGAGGTGGACTCCATTCTGATTGATGAGGCCCGTACCCCGCTGATTATTTCCGGTCAGGGCGATGAATCCACGGATATGTATCGTCTGGCAGAGGAATTTGTTGCCGGTCTGAAGTGCAAAGTGTTCACCAGTCTGGACAGCAAAGAGGAAGAGGACGTGAACATTGACGCGGACTACGTGGTGGACGAAAAAGCCAAGACCGCAACGCTGACGGAACGGGGCGTGAAAAAGGCCGAGGCCGCATTCCAGATTGAAAACCTCTCCGATATTGAAAACTCCACCCTATATCATCATATCAATCAGGCGCTGCGCGCTCACGGTATTATGAAACGGGATATTGACTATGTGGTCAAAGACGGCGAAGTGCTGATTGTGGACGAGTTCACCGGCCGTATTATGCTGGGACGTCGTTACAGCGAAGGTTTGCATCAGGCCATTGAGGCCAAAGAGCATGTGGATGTGCAGCGGGAAAACAAAACGCTGGCAACCATTACCTTCCAGAATTACTTCCGTCTGTACAGCAAGCTGTCCGGTATGACCGGTACGGCAATGACCGAGCAGGAAGAGTTCGAGACCATTTACAAACTGGATATTATCGAGATTCCCACCAATAAGCCGGTGGCGCGAATCGACCATTCCGATGTGATTTACAAAACGGAGGCCGCAAAATTCCGGGCGGTGGTCAATCAGATTATTCAGTGCCATGAAAAGGGCCAGCCGGTTCTGGTGGGTACCATTTCTATTGAGAAGAGCGAACTGGTGTCCGCTATGCTGAAAAAGCAGGGCGTTCCCCACAATGTGCTGAACGCAAAGCACCACGAAAAAGAGGCGGAAATCGTGGCGCAGGCCGGCAAAATGGGCGCAGTGACCATTGCAACCAACATGGCAGGCCGTGGTACGGATATTATGCTGGGCGGCAACGCAGAGTATCTGGCAAAGCAGGAACTACGGAAAGCCGGCTATGAGGAAGAAATCATTGCCGAGGCAACCGGCTATGCGGATACCGATGACCAGCGGATTCTGGAGGCCCGCCGGAAATATGCCGAGAGCATGGAAAAGCACAAGGCGGAGATTTCCGTAGAGGCGGAAAAAGTCCGGGCTGCCGGCGGCTTGTTCATTGTGGGCACCGAGCGCCACGAATCCCGCCGAATTGATAACCAGCTCCGCGGCCGTGCAGGTCGTCAGGGTGACCCCGGCGAAAGCCGTTTCTTCGTGTCTCTGGAAGACGATGTGATGCGTCTGTTTGGTACCGACCGTGTGAAAAACATGATGGAAACCATGAAAGTGGATGAAGATATGCCGCTGGAAAGCAAAATGCTGACCAACGCGCTGGAACAGGCACAGAAAACCGTGGAAAGCCGTCACTTCCAGGCTCGTAAGAGCGTTCTGGAATTTGACGATGTGATGAATCAGCAGAGAAATATCATTTACGATCAGCGCCGGAAGGTTCTGGACGGTGAGGATCTGAGCAATGCCATTGACGGTATGATTGTGGACTACGTATCCACCACGCTGAAAGACGGCATGGCCGGTATGCCCATTGAATCCCAGAGTCAGCTGACGGAAGTGCTGATGCCCTTTGAGCCGCTGTTCCTCCGCCGGGGCGAGATTCAGATTCCCGATGACCGTCTGGCATCTACCACCGAGGACGAACTGGAGGACTTGGTGCTGGCAAAGGCTGATGCCGTGTACAAAGCCAGAGAGGCAATGTTCGGCAATCTCCCCGACGGCACACCGCTGATGCGGGAGCTGGAACGGGTGGTTATGCTCCGTGTGGTGGACGAATACTGGATGGAACACATTGACGCAATGAGCGACCTGAAGGACGGCATCTATCTCCGGGCTTACGCCAACCAGAAACCCATTGACGCATACAAAAAAGAGGGCTTTGAGATGTTCGACGCCATGAATGCCGGTATCCGTGAGGAAACCGTGCGCCGGATGTTCACGGTGCAGATTCGTCAGAACACCACATTGGAGAGAAAGAGCGTGGCGCAGGCAAATACCCCTGCCGGCGACGGCACGGTGAAAAAATCTCCGGTGAAAAAGCTGAAAAAACCCGGCCGGAACGACCCTTGCCCCTGCGGTAAGCTCCGCCCCAACGGTTTGCCCATGAAGTATAAGGATTGCTGCGGCAAAGACAAGTAATCGTATGAAATTTATTGAACACAACGTGGACGGAGTGGTCTATATGACTGCTCCGAACCTCGAAACCCGCCATGCCTTCACCACCCGCCTCGGCGGCGTGAGTGAGGGCATCTGGGCATCTTTGAACCTGGGAGAACACCGGGGAGATCGCCCGGAAAATGTGATTGAAAATTATCGGAGAGTGAAACAAGCCACCGGAATCGACACGGACCGTCTGGCGTTCACCAAACAGGTCCACGGAAACGTGGTGCGCATTGCAACGGAGGCGGACATTCACACGCTGATGACGGAAGTGCCCTATGAGGCGGACGGTCTGGTGACCAACATTCCCGGATTGCCCATCACTGCGTTCATTGCCGATTGCGTGCCGCTGCTGATGGAAGATACCAAAAACGGTGTGGTAGCGGCTGTGCATTGCGGCTGGCGGAGCACCGTGCAGGATATTATGGCGGAGGCAGTCCGGAAAATGACGGAGTTGGGCGCAGAACCCAAGGAAATCCATGCCGCCATCGGAGAATCCATCGGATTCTGCTGCTTTGAAACGGGTCCGGAGGTGCCGGAGGCAATTTACAAGCTGCTGCCCCATGACCACGAGGGATTGGTGCGGCCGGGAAAGGCACCGGACAAATACTATGTGGATTTGCGGGAGGCCATTCGCCGGCGGCTGATGCAGCTGGGAATCCCGGCGGAGCAGATTGGGGTTTCTGAGGAATGCACCATGTGCAGCCCGGATAAATACTGGTCTCATCGGGCAACCCAGGGAAAACGGGGACATCAAGCGGCCATGATTGTTCTGGACGCGAACAGATAAGGAAACGACCATGAACTGGAATAAACTGAAACGCCCGCTGACGTTGATGTTGGCTGCGGCAATGCTGCTGACGGCGGCCGGGTGCGGAAAAAAGAACAGCGAATCCGACGAGGACGACGATGTCACGCAGGAGACAGACAGCACCGTCATTCGGGCGAAGGACGGTCGGTTTACGTTGGGATATGATGCGGATTACACCATGGACCCCATTACCACCACCAGCGCAGCCAACGCATTGGTGGATTGTCTGGTATATGAATTCGCCGTGGAAGTGGACCACGATTTCAATGTGCAGCCCAATTTGATTACCTCTTGGTCTTCCACCAATGGGTACAGCTGGGTTTTGACGGTGGATACGTCCATCAAATGCCATGACGGCAGCACGCTGACGGCATCGGATGTGGCTTACTCCATCAACCAGGCCAGACGGTCCAAAACCTACGGAAACCGATTGAATAAAATCTGGGGCGTCACTGCCATGGATGCGGAAAACATTATGGTCACGCTGACGGATACGAACTATCTGTTTCCCCGACTGCTGAACATTCCGGTGGTGAAAGAGGGGGGCGACGGCATTCCCGTGGGAACGGGCCCTTACGTGTTCGCCTCGGATATGTCAAAGCTTACAAAGTTCAACGATTATCGGGACAGTGAGGCGGCGCCGCTGAAGACCATTTATCTCCATGAAAACGGTGACGCGGAACAGACGATTTCCGATTACAGCTCCGCGCTGATTGATTTGGTGGTCAATGACCCCACGGGACTTTCCCGGTTGGGATACGGCTCCAATAATGAAATCCGGGCGTTCAATACCACGAATCTGCAGTTTGTGGGTATGAATCTGAAACGGGAGTTCGTTTGCTATCGGGATATGCGCGCTGCGCTGACCTATGCGGTGGACCGGAGCTATATTGTGGATACGGTACTATCCGGCTCTGCGGTGGAAACCATGTTTCCCATTAGTCCGGAAAGCGATTTGTATCCCGCGGATTTGGCAAAAGCCTATCGGTATGATTTGAATACCTGCCGGACGAAACTCCATGCTGCTGGTGTGGAGGATTACGACAACGACGGTAAGCTGGAATATCAGCTGTCCAACGGATTGGCGGACATCAATCTGAAATTTGTGGTTTGCTCCGACAATACCGATAAGATACGGGCGGCGCAGAAAATTGCGGCGGATTTGGAATCCATCGGCATTGGTGTGACCGTAAAGGAATTGAGCTGGGCGGATTACGTTGCTGCCATTCAGGCGGGCAATTACGATCTGTTTTACGGAGAAATCAAGCTTACGGCGGATTTTAATCTGACGGATATGCTGACCACCAACGGCTTGAATAATTTTTACGGCATCGACGATCCGGAGTATTACTCCTTTATCCACTCCTATCTGGAGGCGGACGATACAACCCGGGGGCAGACTTGCCTGGAAATGTGCCAGTTTTTGGCGGATAACGGACCGATTATTCCGGTCTGTTTTGAAAAACAGCAGGTGCTGACCCATCGAGACGTGGTATCCGGTATGGACCCCACACAGTACAATGTGTTTTATCAACTGAAAAATTGGTCCATTGACTTGGACAATGCATAAGGAGATATGTGGTTATGACCAATGAAGAATTGCTGCGGTTGGCAGAGCGGGCTGCACTGAATTCCTATTCCCCCTATTCCCACTTCCGGGTAGGTGCGGCATTGGAATGTGCTGACGGAACGATTTTTACCGGCTGCAATGTGGAAAATGCGGCGTATGGCTGCAGTATCTGCGGTGAGCGCACGGCAATGGTGAAAGCGGTCAGCGAAGGACATCGGGATTTTGTCCGCTTGGCGGTGACCAGTCCGGATAGCCGGGATTGGGCAATGCCCTGCGGCGAGTGCCGGCAGTTTATGGCGGAATTCAATCTGGATATGGATGTCATTGTCGGTCGGCAGGACGGTCAATACATTATATATAAGGTAAGGGAGCTGCTGCCCCATTCCTTCAATGCGCAGAATGTGCTGGACCAGCAGGCTTGATTTCAGGAAGTAACTTCCGAACAGAAAGAGAGAAAGGACGGAGCTTATGAAGGGAAAACGAATTCTCGCACTGCTGCTGAGCGTGATTTTGCTGATTGCAGCGGCGATTCCTGCGGCAGCTTATGGACAACCGAAGAAATTTTCCGATGTGCCGGACAATGCCTGGTACAAAGAATCCTTGGATAAGCTCAGCAGCTTTGGAATCATTGCCGGAGACCCCGGCGGAACCTACCGACCGGAGGAAAATCTGAGCCGGGGCGAGTTTCTGTCCATGCTGTACAATGCAGCCAATACGGCTACCATGCAGTATGTAGATGAAAACGGCAAAGCCGGCAGCTATGAGGAATTCAAATCCATTCACTGGGCACAGCCCTACTGGAACGTGCTGAACGATATGGGTATTCTGAATGACAGCGGCATCAAATGTACCTGGAATTCCTTGGAGGGCAAAATCACCCGGAATGAAATGGCAACATTGGTGACCAATATGCTGTACAAGGATTACTACGAGGACAAGGTGTCTTTGAAAGAGCCCACCAAGCTGATTCAAGATTACAGTTCCATTCCCAGCGGAACCCGGTACTATGTGGAGCAGGCGTACGGCAAGGGAATTCTTTCCGGATATTCCGACCATTGCTTCCACGGCGGAAATACGCTGACCCGGGCGGAGGCGGCATCGGTGGTTTGTCGGTTGCTGTTTGCACAGAGCCGTGTGAAGGTTGCGGAGGCAACCACGGTGAAACCCACAACCACCCCGGCGGCGATTCAGTGGCAGAAAAACGGCTGGATCAATGCTTACGGCAAAGCCAGCGCAGAACTGCGGCAGATTTTGTTCGGCGACAGCAACAAGTCGTACTTCACTTCTCAGAAAGAGGCGGGAGACCACATTGTTGCCGTAAACATTCCGGTTTGGAAGATTGATAAGAGCGGAAAGAAATACAGCTCCAAAGACGTTGTTTATGTGAATGCTGCGGTGGCGGACGATGTAAAGGCCATTTTCCAGCAGATTTACGATGACCCGGAGCGGTTCCCCATTATCGGCACCAGTAGTTTCCGGAACACCGATACCATGCGCCATTCCTGGGGCTGCGCCATTGACATCAATGCAGACTATAACCCGGAATGTCGGGCAAATTACAACACCAACACAGTGAATTTTACTGTGGGCAGGGGCTGGTGGCCGTTGGGCAAGGAACAGACCGTATTCTCCGGCTCTTTGAATGGACCAAGTCCCTACTCTATTGCTGCAGGCGGCAGCGTAGTCAAGGCATTTTCCGATTACGGCTGGGGCTGGGGCGGACAGGGCTACAGCGTCCGTAAGGACAACACTCAGAAATTTGACTATATGCATTTTTCCATTATGGCATCCGGAGGCTAAACTGTGACACGCGTAACTCGTAAAAAGGAATATATGGTGGCCGGAATTCTGGTTCTGGCAGTGGTGGTTCTGACTGCGGCTTTGATGATGCAGCGGCACCAGATTTATCAGGAAAAGGAATTGAATCTCACTGCGGCGGAAATTGCCCGGCGTTGTCCGGAACTTGAGATTGACAGCAAGGATCGGGCGCTGATTCAAGCGTTGATGACGTTAGATGAGTCTTATGATGGAACGGAGGCCGACGGTTGGCCGGAAAGTCAGCTTTGGATGATTGGGGAAAGCTTTCAGCTGGAAAATCTGGAAGTGACCAGTGCAGGCAATACGGTATGGGCTTCTTACGGAACGGACACCCGCAGCGTGATTCTGTCCTTCAATCGTCTGGACGGAACGGGCGTCACCAAAGCGGTGGGAGATTATGCCCCGGACGGCAAACCGATGAACGCCTACTATCGTGACGCGGACGGAAATCTGACGGCTTATCAGAATGTTCTGGACTTGAAGTCCAGCGTTCGCGCATGGATCGGTCAAAAAGGCTGATTCCGGGCGGAAAACAGCCGGCTCTTTGTGCGAATCGTAAAAAGGTGAAAAAATCAGAAAAAAACGGAAAACGCCCTTGACAACAGGGGCGTTTTTTGGTATCTTAATATGGCGCTTGAAAGGGCGCAGTATGCGATGAAGCTGGAGATTGCTCACGAGAGTGAGGTAACTTCAGTGGAGTATGTCCGCTGGCGGGAGACCGCTGGGGAATCGGGCGGCTGAGACTTTTCCATGCACGGCGTATATCGTCTGTCGTGGAATAAACCGGCCAGTTTTGGCAATGATTTCATTTGTGAAGTCGGTGCCCAGCCGGTTTGTTTTTCAGACAGAAGTTGATACGCACGGTTGAGTGTATGAGTAAAGCTCATCCGTACGACACAAATTCGGCGAAGCCAATGACGCCGGAACAAATCGTACGAATCGGAGGAAAAAATCATGGCACAGAAGAATTCTATTCGCATCCGTCTGAAAGCCTACGATCATCAGCTGATCGACAAGGCTGCAGAAACCATCGTGGAGACCGCAAAGCGCACCGGCGCTAAGGTTTCCGGTCCCATTCCTCTCCCCACCGAGAAGGAAGTCGTGACCATCCTGCGTGCTGTTCACAAGTACAAAGACAGCCGCGAGCAGTTTGAGCGTCGCACTCACAAGCGTCTGATCGACATCATTGCTCCCAATCAGGAGACCGTTAACTCCCTGATGAGCCTGGAGCTGCCTGCAGGCGTCGAGATCGAAATCAAGCTGTAAGATTTCGGTGATCCCCGTACGAAAGTACGGCCCACAATTGTTATCACCCATCGGTCTGCCAAAACGGCAGACGGGGTCAAGTCAGCAGCCTCTTGGCGGAACGCCTAAGCGAGCTGACCAATAACCTGAAGGAGGAAATACCATGAAAAAGGCCATTATTGGCAAGAAGGTCGGCATGACGCAGATCTTCGACGAGGCGGGCAAGGTTATCCCTGTTACCGTCATCGAGGCTGGCCCCTGCACGGTCGTTCAGAAGAAGACTGTGGAGACGGACGGCTACAACTCTGTTCAGCTGGGCTTTGAAGAAGTCGCTGAAAAGAAAATCACCAAACCTGCAAAGGGTCACTTCGACAAGAACGAGCTGAAGTACCAGAAGCACCTGCACGAGTTCCGTCTGGAAGATATGAGCCAGCTGGAAGTCGGCGATGTGCTGAAAGCAGATACCTTCGCTGAAGGCGATAAGGTTGACGTTACCGGTATCAGCAAGGGCCACGGTTATGCAGGCGTTGTGAAACGCTACAACGCACAGCGTACCCCGATGACCCACGGCGGCGGTCCTGTGCATCGTCATCTGGGCTCTATGGGCTCCAGCACTGACCCCTCCCGCGTGTTCAAGGGCCACATCGGCGCCGGTCACATGGGCGTGGATCAGGTCACCGTTCAGAATCTGGACGTTGTGAAAGTGGATCCCGAACTGAACATGATCGTCATCCGCGGCGCCATTCCCGGCCCCAAGGGCGGCATCGTGTATATCAAGAACACTGTGAAGAACGTGAAGGCTAAGGGCGCAGCAGCTTCTATCAGCCTGAACCCGCAGAAGGCTTCCGGCAGAAACCCCCAGAAGGCATCTGCTCGTACGAAGTAAGGAAAGGAGAGAGTCGTAAATGCCTACCGCAAACGTATTTAACATGGCCGGCGAGAAAGTCGGTACCATTGAGCTCTCCGAAGCCGTCTTCGGCGTTGAGCCCAATAAGGCTGTTCTGCATGCAGCAGTCAAAAACTATCTGGCTAACCAGAGACAGGGCACCCAGAGCGCCCTCACCCGCGCTGAAGTCAGCGGCGGCGGTAAAAAGCCCTGGAAGCAGAAAGGCACCGGCCGCGCAAGAGCTGGCAGCACCCGTGCTCCTCAGTTCACCCACGGCGGCGTAGTTTTCGCTCCGAAGCCCCGCGATTACAGCTACAGCCTGAACAAGAAGGAAAAGAGACTGGCTCTGAAGTCCGCTCTGTCCGATAAGGCTCTGTCCGGCGACATCATTGTCATCGACGGCCTGCAGGTCAGCGAGATCAAGACCAAGGCTTTCAAGTCCTTCCTGAGCAGCGTTGGCGTTGAGTCCAAGGCTATGGTGATTACCGAAGGTGTTGATGAGAAGGTTCTGAAGTCCGCACGGAACATCCCCGGCGTGACCGCTACTACCGCAGGTATCCTCAGCACTTACGAAATCCTGAACACCCGCAAGCTGGTCGTTGATAAGGCCGCTATCGCAAAAATCGAGGAGGTGTACGCATAATGGCAAGAACTGCTTACGACGTTATCATTCGTCCTATCATCACTGAGCAGTCCATGGAAGACCTTGACATTAAAAAGTACGCTTTCGAGGTCGCTAAGGACGCAAACAAAGTGGAAATTAAACAGGCCATCGAAGAGATCTTCGGCGTGACTGTCATCAACGTGACCACCGCTACTGTCCACGGTAAGAAGAAACGCCAGGGCATGCAGCCTGCCGGCTATCAGAAGACCTGGAAAAAGGCAGTTGTCAAGCTCAGCGCCGCATCCAAGGACATTGAGCTGTTCCAGGACATGGTCTAAGGAGGAAACGTAAATGGCTATTAAAACATTCAGACCGACGACTCCGTCCAGAAGACATATGTCCGTTTCTGGTTTCGAGGGTGTTGATAAGCACGCGAAGCCCGAAAAGAGCCTGGTAGAAGTCCAGAAAAAGCACGCTGGTCGTAACAGCTACGGCCGCATCACCGTTCGTCATCACGGCGGCGGCAACCGTCAGAAATACCGTATCATCGACTTCAAGCGCAACAAGCTGGATGTGGAAGGTACCGTTGCTCGTCTGGAGTACGACCCCAACCGCTCCGCTTTCATCGCTCTGATCGAGTACGCTGACGGCGAGAAGAGATATATCCTGGCTCCTGTGGGTCTGGCTGTGGGCGATAAAGTCCTGGCATCCACCGAAGCTGATATCAAGCCCGGCAACGCTCTGCCCCTGCAGAACATTCCTGTCGGTACTGTGATTCACAACATTGAGCTGTATCCCGGCAAGGGCGGCCAGCTGGTTCGTTCCGCTGGTGTGGCAGCTCAGCTGATGGCAAAAGAGAATGGTATGGCTACCGTTCGTCTGCCCTCCGGCGAGTTCCGCAAGGTCCGCCTGAACTGCATGGCTACCATCGGTCAGGTCGGCAACGCTGATCACGCTAACATCCACATCGGTAAGGCCGGTCGTAAACGTCACATGGGCGTCCGTCCCACGGTTCGTGGCTCCGTCATGAACCCCAATGACCACCCCCACGGCGGCGGCGAAGGCAAGAGCCCTGTTGGTCGTCCCGGCCCTGTGACCCCCTGGGGTAAACCCGCACTGGGTTACAAGACCCGTAAGACCAAGAATCCGACTGACAAGTTCATTGTCAAGCGTCGGAATACGAAGTGAGGAGGGAATCTTAAATGAGCAGAAGTATCAAAAAAGGCCCTTACGCTGCTCCCGAGCTGCTTAAGAGAGTCGATGAAATGAATCAGGCAGGCGAGAAGAAAGTTCTGAAAACCTGGAGCCGTTCTTCCACCATTTTCCCCTCCTTCGTTGGACACACCATCGCTGTGCATGACGGTCGTCGTCATGTTCCCGTGTATGTCACCGAGGATATGGTCGGTCACAAGCTGGGCGAGTTCGCCCCCACCCGTACCTTCCGCGGCCACGCCGGAAGCAAGACCGGTAAGTAAGAGGAGGAGAGAATATGGAAGCAAAAGCAATCCTGAAATTTGCGCGTATCTCTCCCCGGAAAGTGGAGATCGTTTGCGATCTGATCCGCGGTAAAGATACCAAATACGCAATGGCAGTGATGGAGAACACTCCCAAAGCTGCTTGCGAACTGATGACCAAGCTGCTGAAGAGCGCTTGCGCCAATGCAGAAAACAACTTCGAGATGGACCCCGATAAGCTGTACGTTAAGGAAGCTTACGTGACCCCCGGCCCCATTCTGAAGAGAATGCGGTTCGTGTCTCGCGCAGGTGTGCATCGCGTTAACAAGAGAACCAGCCACATCACCATCGTCGTGGCTGAGAAAGCTTAAGGGAGGAGGCTGAATATGGGACAGAAAGTTAATCCCCACGGCATGCGCGTGGGCGTCATCAAAGACTGGGACTCCAGATGGTACGCTAGAGAAGACAAAGTCGGCGATCTGCTGGTCGAAGACTACAACATCCGGAAATTCCTGAAGAAGACCCTGTATTCCGCAGGCGTTCCCAAAATCGAGATCGAGCGTGACTCCAACGGCGTTCGCATTTTCATCCACTGCTCCAGACCCGGTGTTGTCATCGGCAAGGGCGGTGCTGAGATTCAGCGCCTGGAGGGCGAAGTGGAAAAGATGATCGGCAAGAAGGTCAAAATTTCCATCATCGAGGTTCGCACTCCCGACACCAATGCACAGCTGGTTGCTGAGAGCATTGCACAGCAGCTGGAGAAACGTATCTCCTACCGCCGCGCAATGAAGAACGCAATGGGCCGCGCTATGAGAATGGGCGCTCTGGGCATTAAGGTTATGGTTGCCGGCCGTATCGGCGGCGCCGAAATCGCTCGCAGCGAGTGCTATCACGAAGGCACTATCCCCCTGCAGACCCTCCGTGCAGATATCGACTACGGTTTCGCAGAGGCTGCTACCACTTATGGCCGTCTGGGCGTTAAGGTTTGGATCTACAAAGGCGAAGTCCTGAGCCAGACCCTGCGCACCACTCCTCGGACCATGGACCTGAACAAGGCCGGCGAAGAGAAACGTCGTGACGACCGTAGAGGCGGACGCCGCAATGACCGCAGAGGCGGCGATCGCGGCGGCTACAACCGTGACCGTAGACAGGGTGGCTACAACCGCGATGGTCAGAGACCTCCCCGTCAGTCTGCTCCCAAAGAAGGAGGTAACGCATAATGTTGATGCCGAAAAGAGTGAAGTACCGCAGAGTGCATCGCGGTCGTATGACCGGTAAGGCTACTCGCGGCAACTTCGTTGCTTATGGTGACTACGGCCTGATGGCTACTGAGCCCTGCTGGATCACCTCCAACCAGATCGAAGCAGCTCGTATTGCTATGACCCGTTACACCAAGCGTGGCGGTAAGGTCTGGATCAAGATTTTCCCTGACAAGCCCGTAACTGCAAAGCCTGCAGAAACTCGTATGGGTTCCGGTAAAGGTTCTCCCGAGTACTGGGTTGCAGTGGTAAAGCCCGGCAGAGTTCTGTTCGAAATCGCCGGTGTATCTGATGAAGTGGCACGTGAGGCAATGCGTCTGGCAAGCCACAAGCTCCCCTGCAAGACGAAGATCGTCAAGAAGGGCGAAGAGTTCGAAGGTGGTGAATAAGATGAAGGCAAGTGAAATCCGTTCTATGTCCGTTGATCAGCTTGATAAGAAACTCGTGGAACTCAAGCGGGATCTGTTCATGCTCCGTATGCAGCTGGCCACTAACCATCTTGACAACCCCACGAAGATCACTGCTGTGCGTCGTGATATTGCCCGAGTCAAGACAGTCATCCGTGAAAAAGAACTCGAGCAGTGAGGAGGAAAGGTAAATGAGCGAAGTTAGAGAAACCTCTCGTAAGGTTCGTGTGGGCAAGGTCGTCTCCGACAAGATGGACAAAACCGTCGTTGTCATCGTGGAAGACCGTGTTGCACACAAGAAATATAAGAAGATCATTGGAAGAACCTACCGCCTCAAAGCACACGACGAGAACAACGAGTGCGGTGTTGGTGACATTGTTAGAGTGATGGAAACCCGCCCCCTGTCCAAGGACAAGAGATGGCGCGTGGTTGAAATCGTTGAGAAGGCTAAGTAAGGAGGCGGCACAACATGATTCAGGAAGAAAGCTATCTGAAGGTCGCTGATAATACCGGCGCCAAAGAGATCAAGTGCATCCGCGTGCTGGGCGGCTCCAAGCGTAAATACGCATCTGTTGGTGACGTGATCGTTGCCTCCGTTCGTAAGTGCGCACCTGCCAGCAACGTGAAAAAAGGCGACGTGGTTAAGGCCGTTGTGGTCCGTACCACCAAGGCTGTCCGTCGTGCTGATGGCACCTATGTGCGTTTCGACGAGAACGCTGCCGTTCTGATTAAAGAGGACCACAACCCTGTTGGTACTCGTATCTTTGGGCCCGTTGCACGTGAGCTGCGTGATAAGGATTACATGAAGATCCTGTCTCTGGCTCCGGAAGTCATTTAAGGAGGCACGAAGAGAATGAAGATCAAAACTGGCGATAATGTAATCGTCCTGTCCGGTAAGGACAAGGGCAAGACCGGCAAAGTCCTTCGCGCTGACGTGAAGAATGCTAAGGTCGTTGTGGAAGGCGTAAACGTTGCAACCAAACACCAGGCTCCCAGAAGACAGGGTGAAGAAGGCGGCATCGTGAAGATCGAGACCCCGATCTACGCATCCAAAGTGCAGGTTGTCTGCCCCAAGTGCGGCAAGGCTACCCGCGTAGGCCATAAGTTCGGTGCTGATGGCAAGAAATCTCGCGTCTGCAAAAAGTGCGGCGCAAATCTGTAAGAAAGGGGAACAGTGACATGCCTACATTGAAAACTAAGTATCAGGAAGAAATTGCTCCCGCTCTCATGCAGAAGTTCCAGTACAAATCTGTGATGCAGATTCCCAAACTGGAGAAAATCGTTGTGTCTGTCGGCTGCGGCGACTGCAAGGATAACGCAAAAGCTCTGGACGCTGTGATTAAAGATATCACTGCAATCACCGGCCAGAAGGCTGTTGCCACCGTTGCTAAGAAGTCCGTTGCTAACTTCAAGCTCCGCGAGGGCATGAAGGTTGGCGTGAAGGTCACTCTGCGCGGCGACAAGATGTGGGAGTTCCTGGACCGTCTGTTCAACATTGCTCTGCCCCGTGTTCGCGACTTCCGCGGCATCAACGGCGACGCTTTCGACGGCCGCGGCAACTACAGCCTGGGCCTGAAGGAACAGATCATTTTCCCGGAAATCGAGTATGATAAAATCGAGAAGCTGCGCGGTATGAACATTGCTGTGATTACCACTGCAGAGACCGATGAGGAAGCAAAAGAACTGCTGACTCTGCTCGGCGCTCCGTTCATCACCAAAGCTTAAGGGAGGTAAGAGAAACATGGCGAAAAAGTCTATGAAAGTGAAGCAGCAGAGAGAGCCTAAGTACTCCACTCGCGCTTACACCCGCTGCAAGATCTGCGGCCGTCCTCATTCTTACCTGCGCAACTACGGCATCTGCCGTATTTGCTTCCGTGAACTGGCCTACAAGGGCGAGATTCCCGGTGTGAAGAAAGCTTCCTGGTAATTTCAAACGAACAGCTCGGCATCGTGACTTGTCACGGTGCCGGCTTTTTTATAGTTTCACTTGTTTGAGTTGACGTTTTTGTGCATCGGAAAGGAACAAAAGGTATAAAAACTAATCAAAATGCTGAAAATTCAAAAAAAGCGTTTTTTTCAGCTTTCAAGCCCGGAAATTCCTTTACAAATTCTCAAAATGGAAGTATAATAACTTGTCACATCACGGATGTGCGTGTTTTTTTGTGCGCTTTTCAAGCCGCAAATGGACGAAAAACGTTGGTAAAACCCGCTGAACGGCGGTTTTTATAGTCGGGGAAAATCCCCGCAAGGATGGCGAAAGGCCGCAGCTAATCAGGCATTAGTGTGGAACCTCGCCGCCTGAACAGGACCGGAAAATCCGGACTGTAACTCTACAATAGGAGGAAACATTATGCAGATCACCGACCCCATCGCAGACATGCTTACTCGTATCCGCAACGCAGGTACCGCTAAGCATGAAACCGTGGATGTCCCTGCGTCCAAGATGAAGACCGCGATTGCTCAGATCCTTCTCGACGAAGGCTATATCAAGAGCTTCCAGATCATCGACGACGGCACTCAGGGTATCATCCGCATCACTCTGAAATACCTTCCCGGTAAGGTAAAAGCCATTCAGGGACTCCGCAGAGTCTCCAAGCCCGGCCTGCGTGTTTACGCCGGCGCTGACGAACTGCCTCAGGTTCTGAAGGGACTGGGCATCGCCATCATTTCTACTTCCAAGGGCGTTATGACCGACAAGGCTGCTCGCAAGGCACACGTTGGCGGCGAAGTCCTGGCATTCGTTTGGTAAGGGAGGTACGAGATTATGTCTAGAATTGGTAGAGCTCCTATCACCGTGCCCGCAGGCGTGGAAGTGAAGGTTGACGGCAACCACATTACCGTCAAGGGCCCCAAGGGCCAGCTGGAGCGCGACATTGCGCACGGCATCACTGTTGAACTGGAAGAGGGCGTCCTGCACGTCAAACGTTCCGGCGACAGCAAAACGGAAAGATCTCTGCACGGCCTGACCCGTACCCTGATCCACAACATGGTCGTGGGTGTGACCGAAGGTTTCCAGAAGAAACTGGAGATCAACGGCGTTGGTTACAGAGCAGAGAAAAAAGGCACTCAGGTTGTTATGAAACTGGGTTTCTCCCATGATGTGATCATCGACGAGACCGATGACATCAAGCTGGAGATGCCCGACGCAAACACCCTGATCGTCAAAGGCATTGATAAGCAGAAAGTCGGACAGTTTGCTGCTGAAGTGCGTGCTAAGAGACCTCCCGAACCCTACAAGGGCAAGGGCATCAAGTATGATTACGAAGTGGTCCGCCGCAAGGTCGGTAAGTCCGGCAAGAAATAAGGAGGTGTGCTGAATGATTAAAAGAGCTGACGCAAAAGCCGCTAGACTGAAGCGGCATCAGAGAATCCGCGGCAAGATCTCCGGCACTTCCGAGAGACCCCGCCTGAGCGTTTACAGAAGCGAAAACCACATTGTTGCACAGATCATCGACGACGTCGCTGGTGTGACCCTGTGCGCCGCTTCTTCCCATGAAAAAGATTTTGCAGCTAAGGGCAGCAACTGCGAAGGTGCAACCCTGGTTGGCAAGACCCTGGCAGAGCGCGCTGTCGCTAAAGGCATCGAAGAAGTCGTGTTCGACCGTGGCGGTTACGTGTACCATGGCCGTGTGCAGGCTCTGGCAGAAGGCGCCCGCGAGGGCGGCCTGAAATTCTAAGGGAAGGAGGACCTAATCAATGGCAGATATGAATGAAAAGAATGTTGTGAAAACTGACAGACCCGAGCGTTCCGATCGTCGCGACCGCGGCGAGAGACGTGATCGTCGCGATCGTCGTCCCAGAGAAGAGGAAGCTCAGGAATTTGTTGAAACCGTTGTTGCTCTGAACCGCGTTTCCAAGACCGTTAAGGGCGGCCGTGTGGCTAAGTTCTCCGCACTGTGCGTTGTGGGCGACGGTAAGGGCCGCGTTGGTTACGGCCTGGGTAAGGCTGGCGAAGTTTCCGAAGCTATCCGCAAGGGAATCGAAGCTGCTAAGAAGAATGTGACCACCATCACCATGGTTGGTACCACCATTCCTCACGAAGTAATCGGCGAGTTCGGTGCAGGCCGCGTGCTGCTGAAGCCCGCTGCTCCCGGTACCGGCGTGATCGCCGGCGGCGCTGTTCGTGCAGTGGTTGAGGCTGCCGGCATTAAGGACATCCGTACCAAGTGCCTGCGCACCAACAACCCTCAGAACGTTGTTGCCGCTACCATGGCAGGTCTGAAGAGCCTGCGTGACGTCAATCAGGTTGCTGCCGTTCGCGGTAAGACTCCTGAAGAAATCCTGGGTTAAGGAGGGGCTACCATGGCGAATCTGAGAATTAAGCTCGTCAAGAGCCTGAACGGAAGACTGGATAAGCACATTGCTACCGCTGAGTCCTTGGGTCTGTACAAGATCGGCAACGAGACCGTCCAGCCTGATAACCCCCAGACCAGAGGCAAGATTGCTAAGATCGGCTATCTCCTGCAGGTCACGGAAGAATAAGGAGGGCGTAACACCATGTATATCAACGAACTTTCTCCGGTGGAAGGCTCCACTCGTATTGCAAAGAGAAAAGGCAGAGGCCACGCTACCGGCAACGGTAAGACCGCAGGCCGCGGCCACAAGGGTCAGAAGGCACGTTCCGGCGGCGGCGTTCGCGTCGGCTTCGAAGGCGGCCAGATGCCCCTGGCACGTCGTATCCCCAAGAGAGGCTTCAACAACATCTTTGCTAAGCCCCTGGAAGCAGTGAACATCTCCGTTCTGAACAAGTTCGAGGACGGCGCAGTTGTTGACGCAGAGGCTCTGCTGGTCGCTGGCATTCTGTCCAAGTGCGAATACGGCGTGAAGTTCCTGGGCTGCGGCGAAGTAACCAAGAAACTGACTGTTAAGGCATCCGCCTTCTCCGAATCCGCAAAAGCAAAGATCGAGGCTGCAGGCGGAAAGGCTGAGGTGGTCTAAGTGCTTGAGACTATGCGGAATGCCTGGAAGGTGGAAGAGATCCGTAAAAAGATGCTTTTTACGATCGTAATTCTCCTTCTGTACCGCATTGGTAACGCAGTGCCTGTCCCCTATGTGGACACCACGCTGCTTTCCCAGTATTTCCAGCAGATGGAAAACACGGTCCTCGGACTGTGGAACGTCATGTCCGGCAGCGCAATGTCTCAGGCAACGATTTTCGCTCTGAGCATTCAGCCGTACATCAACGCATCGATTATTATTCAGCTGCTGACCATCGCAATTCCTGCTCTGGAGAGACTCTCCAAAGAAGGCGGCGAGGAAGGCAGAAAGAAAATCGCAAGCATTACCCGTTATGCAACCGTTCTGATCGGTCTGCTGCAGGGCTTTGCTTACTACATGCTGATTAAGAACAACGGTATGCTGACTTCCGATGCAACCGGCATCTGGCCGGCCATCGTGATCATCTTCACCTTCACTTCCGGTTCCGCACTGGTTATGTGGCTGGGTGAGCAGATTACCGAGTTCGGCATTGGCAATGGCATTTCCGTGATTCTGTTCGCAAGCATTGTGTCCCGTTTCCCCACTGCTGTCGCAACCATGGTCACCAACGTGTCCAACTGGTTCAAGATCCGCAGCGGCGAGTTGACTCTGGATATTCTGACCCAGCGTTACGCTGCTTACGGCGACAGTGCTGCAACGCAGGCACAAAATGTAATGGACAGCGCATTGGCTCCTTGGACTTTGGTCCTGGTGCTGCTGGGTTCCCTGGCTCTGATTGTTCTGATCGTTGCTGTCAACGATGCAGAGCGCCGCATTCCCGTTCAGTACTCCAAGAGAGTGGTCGGACGGAAAATGTACGGCGGCCAGTCCACCAACCTGCCCATGAAGGTGAATATGTCCGGCGTTATGCCTATCATTTTCGCTCAGTCGATTGCATCTCTGCCCGCAACCATCTGCATGCTCTTCGGTGTAACTTCCGAGAGCGGCGGTTTCTGGGGCGGCTTCCTGAAGGTGTTTAACACTTCCAGCTGGCTGTATGCAATCATTTACCTTCTGCTGATTGTGTTCTTTGCTTATTTCTACTCCACCATTCAGTTCAACACGGTGGAAGTTGCAAACAATCTGAAGAACAACGGCGGCTTTATCCCCGGCATTCGTCCGGGCCGGCCCACCAGCGAATATCTGAACAAGGTCCTGAACAAGGTCACCATGTTCGGCGCTCTGTATTTGAGCATTATCGCTGTTACGCCGATTATCATTAGCATTTGCTCCACCAGTGCTGCCAACTCCGGCGTGTATCTGGGCGGAACATCCATCATCATCGTGGTCAGTGTGGCTCTGGAAACCGTGCGTGCACTGGAAGCTCAGATGATTATGCGGAACTATAAAGGTTTCTTGGATTAATCGGAGGAAAAGCTCATGAAACTTGTGCTTTTGGGCGCCCCGGGCGCCGGTAAAGGTACACAGGCAGAAATCCTGTGCAAGAAACTGCAGATCCCTACTATTTCCACTGGCAACATCCTGCGGGCAGCCGTTAAAAACGGCACGCCCGTGGGCTTGAAGGCAAAGGAATATATGGATCAGGGCGCACTGGTGCCCGATGAAGTCATCATCGGCATCATTTGTGAGCGTCTGGCTGAAGACGATTGCAAAAACGGCTTCATTCTGGACGGCGTGCCCAGAACCATTCCTCAGGCAGAGGCTCTGGAAGCCAATGGCATTGACATTGACTGCGCTCTGTCTCTGGAAGTGGAAGATCAGACCATTGTGGATCGTATGTCCGGTCGCCGGACCTGCCCCAATTGCGGCGCATCTTTCCACGTCGTTTCCAATCCCCCCAAACAGGAAGGCGTTTGCGACAGCTGCGGTGCTGCTCTGACCATTCGGAAGGACGACGCTCCGGAGACTGTGAAGGCTCGTTTGGTAACTTATCATAAGGAGACGGAGCCGTTGAAGGATTTCTACGCACAGCGCGGAAAACTGAAAACGGTGGAAAATCAGCCGACGATCGAGGCAACCACAGCTGAGATTTACAAAGTTCTGGGGATCTAAGTCATGCCGATTATTGTAAAATCCCCCCGAGAAATCGAGTTCATGCGGAAGGCCGGAAAACTGACTGCACAGGCACGTACCGTTGCCCGGCAGGCAGTTGCGGATGGCGTTACCACAGAACAAATCGACCAGGAAGTTTATAAGTTCATTACGAAATCCGGTGCAACCCCCTCTTTCCTCCATTACGGCGGATTCCCGGCAAGCGCCTGCATTTCTGTGAACGAAGAACTGATCCACGGTATACCGGGACCGCGAGTGATTCACAACGGCGATATCGTCAGTGTGGACGTAGGTGCAAAAATCCATGGATTCCATGGTGACTGCGCCGGAACATTCCCTTGTGGCGAGGTCTCGGAAGAAGCAAAAGAACTGATTCGGGTCACCCGGCAAAGTTTTTTTGAAGGCATTAAGATGGCCAAAGCCGGCAATCGGATTGGCGATATCGGTGCCGCAATTCAGGAGTACGTGGAGCGCCACGGATACAGCATCGTTCGGGAATACGTCGGTCACGGTGTGGGTGCAGACCTGCACGAGTCTCCGGAAGTTCCCAACTATGGCCGCGCAGGTCATGGTCCCCGTTTGGTCAAGGGCATGGTAATCGCCGTGGAACCCATGGTCAATATGGGCGGCGCTGCAATCCGCGTTCTGGATAACGATTGGACCGTAGTCACTGTGGACGGGCAACTGTGCGCACACTATGAGAACACCATTTGTATCACAGACGGTGAACCCGAAATTCTGACAATGGCAGACGACATTTGATGAACGCAACATTCGAGGAGGTTAAGCATGTCGAAAGACGAAGAAATCGAACTTGAGGGTACGGTCGTCGAGGCTCTGCCCAACACGATGTTCAAAGTGGATATTGGCAATGGCCATGTCATTTTGGCACACATTTCCGGTAAACTCCGGATGAACTACATTCGTATTCTCCCAGGTGACAAAGTCACGATTCAGATGTCTCCGTACGATCTGACCCGTGGCCGGATTACTTGGAGAAGTAAATAGGAGGTTTAAGAAATGAAAGTTAGACCGTCCGTAAAACCCATGTGCGAGAAATGCAAGATCATCAAGCGCAAGGGTAAGGTCATGGTTATCTGCGAAAACCCCAAGCATAAGCAGAGACAGGGCTGAGCCATCCACAATACGGTCCTGAACACAATTCACCACAGCCGCACCGCAATCGGAGGCTCCCTCCGGCGGGATGAAGCCCCGTGCGCACAATAAAAGGTGCGAACAAACAATCATTGAAAGGAATGATCAATTAGTATGGCACGTATAGCCGGCGTCGACCTGCCTAAAGACAAGAGAATCGAAATCGCTCTCACTTATGTCTACGGAATCGGCAGGACCAGCGCAACCAAGATTCTGGAGAAGACCGGAATCAACCCTGACATCCGCGTGAAAGACCTCACCGATGAGGATGAAGCAAAGATCCGTGAATGCATCGATCACGATTACATTGTGGAAGGCGACCTGCGTCGTCAGACCGCTCTGGACATCAAACGTCTGACCGAGATCGGCTGCTACCGCGGCCTGCGTCACAGAAAGGGCCTGCCCTGCCGTGGCCAGAGAAGCAAGACGAATGCTCGTACTCGTAAGGGTCCGAAACGCACCGTCGCAAATAAGAAGAAGTAAGGAGGGATATGAATTATGGCAGCAGTAAGCGCTAAGAAAAAAGTGAGAACCCGCCGTAAAGAGCGGAAGAACATTGAAAAAGGTCAGGTTCATATCAGCTCCTCTTTCAACAACACCATGGTGACCATCACCGATACCCACGGCAATGCAATTTCCTGGGCATCTTCCGGTGAGATGGGCTTCCGTGGCAGCAGAAAGTCCACTCCTTTTGCTGCTCAGACCGCTGCAGAGACTGCAGCTAAGGCAGCTATGGATCATGGCCTGAAGACCGTTGAAGTGTTTGTCAAAGGTCCCGGTCAAGGACGTGAGGCAGCAATCCGTGCTCTGCAGACCGCAGGTCTGGAAGTTACGATGATTAAGGACGTCACCCCCATTCCTCACAATGGCTGCCGTCCTCCCAAACGCCGCCGCGTCTGATCTTGGGAAGGAGGAAATAGACTATGGCTAGAAATATGCAGCCCATTGTCAAGCGTTGCAGAGCGCTGGGCATTTCCCCTGCGGTGATGGGCTATACCGAAAAATCCAAACTGAATTCCAATAAGCGGAACCCCGGTGCCAAAAAACGGACCAAAAAGAGCGAGTACGCTAACCAGTTGAATGAGAAGCAGAAAGTGAAGTTCATCTACGGCATCCAGGAGAAGCAGTTCCGTGCATATTACGAGAAGGCAGAAAAGGCTCCCGGAATCACCGGTGAAGTTCTGCTGACCACTATCGAGCGTCGTCTCGATAACGTGATTTATCGCCTGGGCCTGGCTAAGACCAGACGGGAAGCTCGTGAGCTGGTGTCTCACGGTCACTTCACTGTCAACGGCAGCGTTGTGAACATTCCTTCCTTCCTGGTGAAGCCCGGCATGGTCATCGGCGTGAAAGAATCCAGCAGAAGCATTGAGCGCATCAAGGGCTTCATGGAGGAAGACGCTTTCCGTGGCCTGCCCAAATGGCTGACCTACGACGCAAAGAAGGGCGAAGGCACTGTTGTGGCTATGCCCGCAAGAGACGACATCGATTATGAGGTTGCTGAACACATGATCGTCGAGTTGTACTCCAAGTAATCCCCAGACCCTCAGAATTGGTAAGCTGAAAACCACGTGCTACGGCACATAAATCGAATAAGGAGGGTTAAGTCTATATGATCGAAATAGAGAAGCCGCGTATTGTATGCCTCGAGACGCCCACAGACGATTCTTATGGAAAATATATCATTGAACCTCTGGAGCGTGGATATGGTACGACTCTCGGAAACTCGTTGAGAAGAGTTCTGCTCTCCTCTCTGCCCGGTACCGCTGTTACCAGCATCAAAATTGCCGGCGTCCAGCATGAATTTTCCACCATTCCCGGTGTGAAAGAAGATGTGACGGAAATCGTCCTGAATGTGAAGAGCATCATTGCTCGTCTGCATACCCAGGGCCCCAAAACCGTGTACATCGATGCAAACGGCGAAGGCGAAGTGACTGCCGGTGACATCAAGGCCGACGGTGAGGTAGAGGTCCTGAATCCGGATCTGCACATTGCAACGTTGGGTGCAGGCGCATCTTTGAACATGGAGCTGACCATTGGCCACGGCCGTGGTTACGTGCCCGCTGCAAAGAACAAAACGCCCCAGATGCCCATCGGAACGATTCCCGTTGACTCCATCTATACGCCGGTTCTCAAAGTCAACTACACGGTGGAAAATACCCGTGTGGGTAACCAGACTGACTTTGACAAACTGACCATCGAAGTCTGGACAGACAAGACCATTACCGCCAGAAACGCTCTGTCTCTCGGCGCAAAGATTCTGGTCGATCACTTTACAATTTTCACAGACCTCTCCGAAACAGTTGGTGGCACAAGCACCGTTGTCGAAAAGGTGGAAACCCCGAAAGACAAGCTGCTTGACATGACGATTGAGGAGTTGGACCTCTCTGTGCGCAGCTTTAACTGCCTGAAGAGAGCAAACATCAACACTGTTGAGGATCTGATCAACAAGACGCAAGACGAGATGATCAAGGTCCGTAACCTCGGCAGAAAGAGTCTGGAAGAGGTTGAGCACAAGCTGGCTCAGCTGGGACTGTCTCTGGCGAGCGACGATAATCAGTAAGGTACGGTTTCGTACCATTCAACCTTAGGAGGTTAGTAATATGCCCGGTACTAGAAAACTCGGCAAGACCACCGATCAGCGTATGGCAATGCTCCGTCAGCAGGTCACGGACTTCCTGGACAACGGCCGCATGGAGACCACTGTCACTCGCGCGAAAGAGATCGCACCTCTTGCAGAGAAAATGATTACCCTGGGTAAGAAGAAAGATCTGGTATCTTACCGCCAGGCCCTGTCCTTCATTACCCGCGAAGACGTTGCAAAGAAGGTATTTGACGAGATCGCTCCCAAATACGCTGAGCGCAACGGCGGTTACACCCGCATCACCCGCGTTGGCGCACGTCGCGGCGACGCAGCTGAAGTGGCTGTCATCGAACTGGTGTAATTGAATCAGTTTTCAAACGCCCGCAGTTTTTGCTGCGGGCGTTTTTCTATTTCCGAAGACGGGCGGGGCACTTGCCTCCGGTGCCGGAATTTGGTATACTGAACACAGCAAATGGAAGGGAGTGAATCTTTATGGCAAAATGGGAAAAACAACTGAACGGTGATTTTGACAGCATTCTGCAGCGCATTGAGCAGGGAATTTTGCGAGGGAGCATCAGCGCGTCCTTAGAGGCGTCCAGCGATTTCCGGCAGGGCACGGCGCGGTGCAGTGTCCGGGTGTTTGAGCGGTTCAGCTATATGGGCGGAAACCGATTGAGCATGTCCGTAACACTGTTTCAGAATGACGGCCCCATTTGCATGAGCGCTGTGACAGCCGGGGGCAGTCAGGGTGTATTCCTCAAGGTGAATACTTGGGGAGAAGATGCATTTCTGGAGAAACTGAAAGAATTGATTTAATACCGTTTGAGGAGAAAATGAGCATGGAAAAGGATTTGTATGTGGGCTCTCTGAGCCGGTACTATACCCAGAACTGGTTTGAGGATTTGGAGCCTGCGGATTCGGATTTGACGCCGGCAGAAATTCAGAAGATTACCTCCGGTTGGCGGGACAGCGTCATGCAGGCCATTCAGTCCACCGTTGGAAAACGGGAGGGTTGGGAAGAGCGTCTGGACGGTCCGTTCCGTCTGGCAAAGCTGGAGGAACCGGCAGTGGATGCATTGCTGCTGTATGCCGCGGCAAAGATGTATAACGAGCCCTACCCCGGCCGCCTGCCCTTGGATTGGAACCCGGACGATGAGCCTTTGATTCAGCGGGCGAAGGCCGATGAGCAGGCCAACTGGTCTCTGTTCCGGAATGCGGAATGGTGGCTGCCGGTGGAACAGCCATTGCTGTTTCAGGGAGAAACACCCACGGGGGATATGATTACCCTCTCCACCGCAGGCGCTTTGATGTTGGAGCTGCTGCGGCTGAACGAGTTGGGCTGGAATGCCGACGAGGCAGCTGTGCTCAGCTGGTCGGAACGGAAAGTGGACCGGAATGAGGAAGGCTATTCCACGGTTTCCTTGGCGCGGAATGCTTACTCCAACCTCTGGCAGAGCGCAAAATTCGCGCTGCAGAACAATCTGCCCATTGTCTTGGAACGGGATACGGAGGAAGAAACCGAATAAAAAACAAACTGCCATCTTTTTTGCGAAAGATGGCAGTTTTTGCGCAATTAGGATAACAGGGAGAGAAAAAACAGGAGCAGCCCGTATACCGCGCTGGCGGCGGTGCCGTAAACAATGACCGGACCGGCAATCACAAAGGTTTTGGCAGCCAAACCCATGGCACCTTCCATTTTGAATTCAATGGTGGGCGAGGTGACGGCATTGGAAAACCCGGTGATGGGCACCAATGTGCCGGCTCCGGCGAATCGGGCAATGCGGTCATAGACGCCCAAACCGGTCAGCAGCGCCCCCAGAAAGACCATGGTAACGGATGTAGCGGTACCGGCATCGGCTTTGGAAAGCCCCCAGAGGGTAAACAGATTCAAAAAGATTTGCCCGATGGCGCAGATGGCGCCGCCCACCAGAAAGGCATTCAGACAATTTTTCCCAATGGGGGAGGGCGGAGCGAGACGGTTTACCATTTGCTGATAACGCTCCGGTGTGGTTGTGTTCAGATTCCATTTCATAAAAAATTCCTCCGGGGATAGTTTGCCCCGAAGGAATGGTATGTATGCGGAATTTACCGACGAAACAGCTTTTCCAGAAGACCTTTCGGTTCCCGATAATTTTTTGCAGCATCGGACAGCTGCACATGACCCAGCGCGGCCTGCCAGCAGGGAGAATTGCCCTGCCATGCCAATGGATTTCCCGATTCTGCGTCCCCCTCCGGGTGAACGTCTCGGAACGCAATTTCCAACAGCTTACCGTCATTCATGGCGGTAACTGTGGGAAAATCCCTGTCGGTATCCCGAATATTCATCAGATAACAGGTCAAATGTGGATAAATGGTTTGAAATTCCCGGCGGAAGTTCTCCAGAGATTCCGGACTATCCGGACGGTTGCACACAATCAGCACGTGTTTTGCCTGCTGCAAAATGCCGTCGATGCGCTCTGCCCGGCGGAGCATGGTTTTCCGCATGGCCTTCTGTCCGGCGGAAAGAGATTTTTTCACCGGGAAATGGTGAATGGACGTGATGTTATTTTTCGTGTCCACCACCCGACGATTTTTTCCGTGGGTTTGGGGCTCTTCTTCAATTTCCGTGAAGAAATCTTCATACTTTGTGGCGAAAATGTGGAGAAAAGCAGACAAGGGGTACAGCTCCATCCAATCCATGGGCGCCGAGGTGAACCGGAGACCGGCTGCCTTGATTTGCTGCGCCGGGCGGCAAGCCGGTCCGGCAGAGAGGACCAGGTCCATGGGAATGGCATCGAGAAAGTTCAGTTCTTCCATAGAGTCTCCTTTAGAAATCCACCGACAGGTTTTCCAACCCGTTGGCCTCAAATTCCTGCATGTATTCTTCTATGCGGTTGTTCAGCGGGGCGGGGTCTTCCGGCTCACCGAACAGATTCAAATCCCGGCGGGCCAGCTCTTCCGCCAGAATTTCAAAAAATACGGCGTCTTCATAATCACAGATGGCCTCATGAATGCCGCCTTCTTGAAAGGCTTTGCTGGGTTTCGGAACCCCGAAGGGTGTTTGCACCAGTGATTTCATGCCGCACTTTGGGGCATAGGAAAAAATTTTGGACTCCATATAATCGTAATCCCCGATGCGGTCCCTGCCCCGGGCAGAGTTCAGAATCCAGTTGCCCACGTACACCAAATCCAGCAGCCGGCGATATTCCAAATCCGTCAATTCGATTGTCATAATGACCCTCCCTTGCAGATACTTACGCATAATTTTCTTTTGTACCCCATTATAGCAAGGGACAGACCGGAATTCCACAAAAAATATCAGGGAAATCCAAGGAATATCTTGTATTCTTCCGGTGTTTCAGCTAAAATGATAAGGATTATGAGATTGGCAGGAGAATCATGAACAAAAAAGTATTGATCACTGTCTCCGGTTTTCAGCGTTTGGAAGGACAGGAGCAGGACGACATTGAATTGATTACAGAGGGCGAGTATTCCTATCGCAACGGCCGGGGCATGCTCCGGTATGAGGAAAGCGAGATTACCGGTATGGCCGGTACCACAACCCAATTCAGCTTTACCTCAGATGAGGTTGTCATTTCCCGAAAGGGAACCACGAACAGCAGAATGGCGTTTGTGGAGGGGCGGCCCAATGTGTTTCTTTACAACACCCCTTACGGCAGTATGACCATCGGGGTGGATACCCACAAAATCAGCAATCGGCTGGACGAGCACGGCGGAGAGCTGGAAATTGATTATACCTTGCAATTTGACCGGGTCATGTCTTCACGGAACCGGTTTGCAGTGAAAATAAAAGAACAGGCGGTTTGAGATTATATGGCAAACTTGATTGAACAGGCAAAAGCAAAAGCAGATGAGCTGCTGCAGCAGGCATACCACAGCGCAGCGGAAAAGGACATTCTGCCGAAAGACGCAGAATTCCGGGGCAATGTGGATATTCCCAAGGATACCAAAAACGGCGACTATGCAGCAAACCATGCAATGGTTTCCGCAAAGGCTATGAAGAAAGCACCCCGCCAGATTGCAGAGGCTCTGGTGGCAGAGCTGAATCTGGAAGGCAGCTGGTTTGAGGGCGTGGAGATTGCAGGTCCCGGCTTTATCAACTTCCGGCTGAGCCAGAAGTGGTACGGCGATGTGTTGGCAGATGTGGAAAAAGAAGGCGATGACTTCGGCAGCTGTGATGTGGGTCACGGGGAAAAGGTGATGGTGGAGTTCGTTTCCGCCAACCCCACCGGTCCCATGACCATCGGCAATGCCCGGGGCGGTGTGCTGGGTGATACGCTGGCTTCCGTGCTGCAGCGCGCCGGCTACGATGTGTGGCGGGAGTTCTACGTGAATGACGCCGGCAATCAGGTGGACTTGTTCGGCAAATCCATCGAGGCTCGGTATCTGCAGCTGATTCAGGGCGAAGACGCTGTGGAGTTCCCTGACAACGGCTATCACGGCGATGACATTAAAGCATTGGCCAAGCTGATTTTTGAGCGGGACGGCGACAAATGGGTGAACGCACCCAGCGATGAGCGCTGCAAGGCATTTGTGGAATTCGGCCTGCCCTATAACATTGCAAGAATGCAGCGGGATTTGGAGCGCTATCGGATTCACTTTGACCAGTGGTTCCTGGAAAGCAGCCTGCATCAGTCCGGCTATGTGAAGGAAACCGTGGACCTGCTCACCCAGGCCGGTCTGACCTATGAAAAGGACGGCGCTCTGTGGCTGAAGAACACGGAACTGGGCGCAGATAAGGACGAAGTCATGCGCCGCTCCAACGGTTTCTACACCTACTATGCCGTGGATATTGCATATCATCGGAACAAATTCGTGGAGCGTCATTTTGACCGTGTCATTGACGTTTGGGGTGCTGACCACCATGGCCATGCCATTCGCTTTGGCAACACCATGAAAGCCCCTGCATTGGGTTTGAACGGCCGGAATCTGGACTTCCTCATCATGCAGATGGTGCGTCTGGTGCGGGGCGATGAAGTGGTAAAGGTTTCCAAGCGCACCGGTAAGGCGCTGACCTTGGCAGATCTGATGGACGAAATCGGCGTGGACGCCTGCCGGTTCTTCTTCAATGCAAAGCCCGATACCCATCTGGAATTCGATCTGGATTTGGCTGTGCGGGAAGACAGCGAGAACCCGGTGTACTATGTACAGTATGCCCATGCCCGTATCTGCACTCTGATTCAAGCGCTGAAAGAGGACGGACACACCGTTCCCGCAGCAAGCGCCGTGCAGTTCGATTTGCTGACCACTGAGCAGGAGCGGGAGCTGATTAAGCAGATTTCCGCGCTGCCGGAAGAAATTAAGCTGGCTGCCCGGGATTATGACCCCAGCCGCATCAACCGGTACGTTATCGAGTTGGCTGCCCGGTTCCATCGGTTCTATGCTGCCTGCCGCATTAAGGGCGAGGCAGAAGACGTGCTGAATGCCCGTCTGAAACTGGCCGATACCGCACGGCAGGTGATTGCCATCTGCTTGGGCATCATTGGTGTGACCGCACCGGAAAAAATGTAAACATTGCAATACAAAATCCCTCTTGCTTTTGTCGGCAAGAGGGATTTTTTTATGGTCAGGATTCGTTCATCAGCAGCGCAGCGCAGGCGGCGCCGATGAGCGTGGTGTGTTGGCAGGTGCGGAATTCTAGCGGGCAGGGGCGGAGTGATTCCGACGCCTTGCAGAATTCTTCCAATGCCGGGCGGAATCGGCGGCTTTTCTGGAACAAAGACCCCTCCGCGCCCACATAGCAGGGATTCGCGCTGCCCCGCAGCCCCAGAACGGCTGTCAAAGCGGCTGCAACGATTTTTGCCGAGCGGCGGAACAGCCCCTGAATGATGCTGTCGGCAATGGATAAGTCCGCTTGGGATAAGGCTGTCAGCGGCCCGGAGAGCGTATCTGCCTCGCCGGAAGAAAGTTGGTCCATAGACAGCAGAAGTTCCTGTCCGCGGGATGTGAACAGCCCCTCCCGGGCGGCTGCCTGCAAGGTCAGACGGCACAGCGGCCCCAGATAGGCTCCGGACACCATTTTTTCCAGTAGGCACTCCCCGGGCATTTGGGAGGAATCGTCCAAAGCGCGGTCAAAAGTGCCTTGAGCCATTCCGGTAAAAAATCCGCTTTCACAGTTCACCAACATGGTGCGCAAATCTCCGGAAAACTCCTCGCCCAGCTTGGGAATCTGCCCGGCAGGCAGGGCGCAGCAAATGTTGGAGCCGGTGCCGCAGACCATACCCAGACAATCCCGCACCGGCAGCTTGTGGGCAGCCGCAGCGCCGAATTGTACGGCAAGGGTGTCATTGAGCACCACGGTTTTTACATCGGAAATGCCCCGCCGGGCCAGCTCCGCCCGCAAATCGCCGCCGATGGGGCGGTTTTCCCCTCCGTGAATCACCACTTCCTTGTTCAGATGAATGACGCGGCTGTCACCGTCCGGTTGGGGCGCTGCGGAGTAGGAAAAGCAAATGCCGATGGTATGACTCAGCGGCAGCAGCGGCTGAATTTGGTCGGCGCAGAACGCAATAAATTCCGGCCATTCCGCAGGGGCGGCGGTGCCGGGCATGGCACATTCCCGGAGCTGCTCCACTTGGGGGCCGGATTCCGTCAGCGTGACCAGTGCGGTTCGGAAATTGGTGCCGCCGGCATCCAGAACGATGACCGGCACATTTTGCGCCGGGGTTCCGTCGGCATACAGATAGCTGGGCAGCATCAGTGTTGCGGCCGGTTTTCCGGCCAAAGCGGCGGTCATATCCCTTTGAATGGCTTGGGATAGTTGGGCGATGTCCACCTGCTCCGGGGCCATATTGTGCTGCCGGAGAAATGTTGTGCAGGATGTTGGTTCCATAAAGCTCCCTTCGAAAAAACTCCGGATTGCCTGCAGGCAACCCGGAGTGCAGTTTGTGAATGACGGTTTGATTACGGCTCTGCTGCGGGGGGATTTTTAACGCTTTCCACCAGACCTTCCGCCAAACCGGCCAGACCCTGAATTTCAGAGGGAATGATGATTTTCGTTGCTTTTCCGTCGGCAGCGGCGGCAAATGCCTCCAGCGCCCGGAGCTTAATGGCAGCCTCGGAGGGGGCGGCCTCGTTAATCAAACGCAAGCCCTCTGCCGTTGCTTTTTGCACAGTGAGAATGGCCTCTGCCTCGCCCTGTGCCTCCAGAATCTGCTGCTGTTTCTTTGCATCGGCACGGAGAATGGCGGATTCCTTTTCGCCCTCGGCCTCCAGAATAGCAGCCCGCTTTTCGCCTTCTGCCCGGAGAATGGATTCCCGGCGTTCCCGTTCGGCCTTCATCTGTTTTTCCATAGCGTCCTGAATCTCTCTGGGCGGAATGATGTTCTTCAGCTCCACCCGGTGGACCTTAATGCCCCAAGGGTCGGTGGCTTCGTCCAGAATGACGCGCATTTTGCTGTTGATGATATCCCGGCTGGTCAGGCACTGGTCCAAATCCAGATCACCGATGATGTTACGCAGGGTGGTGGCGGACAGGCTCTCAATGGCCAGCATGGGCTGCTCCACACCGTAGGTATACAGTTTCGGGTCCGTAATCTGGAAATACACTACGGTATCAATCTGCATGGTGACGTTATCCTTCGTAATCACCGGCTGGGGCGGGAAGTCGGCTACCTGCTCTTTCAGGGAAACCACTTTTGCCACGCGCTCGATGAACGGAATTTTAACATGCAGACCCACGCTCCATGTGGTGCTGTAAGCGCCCAGACGTTCGATGACGTATGCACTGGCCTGCTGAACGACACGGACGTTTTTAATGATAATCAGCAGAATCAGAATGATGAGCAGAATAACCGGAAACATTTGAAAAAATCCTAACATTATGAATACCTCCTATGCTCTCTCAAAATTATGGTGTATTTTTTGCGGCGTCCACCGGCTCCGGCGCGGCCACAATCAATTTAACCCCTTCGATTTTCCGGGCAACGACCCGCTCGCCCGGAGCGAATACATCGCCGGTTTCACTTCTGGCGGTCCATGTTTTTCCGCCGACGGTAACGGTTCCGGTGCCCCGGAGATTGTCAATCGGCTCCATGACCACGCAGATTTTGCCGATGACCATATCCGCGTTGGTGGGTTGGGTCCGTCCGTTGACGAATTTTTTCACCAGCGGCTTGGTGCAAATCAAGGTGACAACGGAAACCAGAAGAAACCAAATGACCTGCAGCCACAGCGGCGCATGAAACAGACTGCTGATGAGCGCTGCCAAAGCGCCTAACGCAAACCAAATGGTAGTCAGATTGACCGTCAGAACCTCAATCAGCAGCAGAGCCAGCATCAGACCGAGCCACATCAAGGTCAGACCGGTGCGGCCGCCCGTCAGGGATAATACAACTGCCATGAGAAATCGCCCCTTTCTGTGGGAAAGTGCTGCAAAATACCGGCGGTTTCCCGGTCAGTTTTGCAGCAGTATTTACAATTGCATTATATCGTTTTCCGGGAAGAAAAGCAAGAGTTTCCCGATGGAGCGCCCAACCCGAAAAAGTAAATAATTTGGAAATATTGCAAGGAAACGTTTACTTTTCAGATAAAATAGGGTACAATGAATTCACGCACTAAAGTGTGAAATTCCTAAGCGAAACATTTTTCGCTTTCGCATAGAATTTATGGAGTATGGTATTGGAGGAAATCATGAACAAACAGAACAAGAAACCCCGGAGCGATGCGCTGTATGAGGCCATTCTGACCCTGCGGACCTTGGAGGAGTGCAAAATCTTTTTCGACGACCTTTGCACGGTGACGGAGCTGCAGGCTATGGAGCAGCGCTATCAGGTGGCAACCTATCTGAATCAGGGAATGATTTACAACGACATTCTGGAAAAAACCGGGGCATCCAGCGCAACCATCAGCCGGGTCAACCGCAGCTTGCAGTACGGCAAGGGCGGTTATGAAATCGTGTTCGGCCGATTGGAGGAGCAGGAGGACGAATGAGCGCCTATATGGAGTTGGCACGTTGGTATGACAGTCTGACCGGCGACGTGCCTTATGAAACCTTTGCCGATTATTATGAGGCTCGATTCCGGGATCGGGAAAAGTCGGTGCATACCCTATTGGACTTTGCCTGCGGAACGGGCACCTTGACCTGCATCATGGCGCAGCGGGGCTATGAGATGATTGCGGCAGATGCCTCGGCGGATATGCTGATGGAATTGAGCGAAAAAGCCGCTGAGCTGGAAGATGCGGTTCCGCCGCTGATTCTCTGTCAAGATGCCGCGCATTTGGACTTGAACGATGTGGTGGACGCAGCGGTTTGCTCTCTGGACGGATTTAACTACCTGCCGGAGGCGGATTTGAAGGAGCTGCTCCGGCGGCTGCATCTGTTTATCCGACCGGACGGCTTGCTGATTTTCGACGTCAATTCCCCGGAGCGGCTCCGTTCTCTGGACGGTCAGGTGTTTGTGGACGAGCAGGAGGACGTACTGTGCCTTTGGCGGGCGGAATTTGACGAGACGGAGCAGGCGCTGTTTTACGGCATGGACTTGTTCAGCTACGCAGAGGACGATTTGTGGGAGCGGAGCGAGGAAGAGCATGTGGAGTATGCCTATTCCGTGGAGCAGCTGACCCATTGGCTGGAGCAGGCGGGATTTATCAACATTGCCGCAGACGCCCATGGTCCTCAGGCTGCGCAGGGCCGTGTATTCTTTACGGCGGAAAACACGCCCCATTAAATTGGGACATCAAAAGGAGAGAACACATTTATTATGGATAAAATCATTCGCGCCATGAGCAAAGACGGCATGATTAAAATTTCCGCAGTGGACGGACGGGAGATGGTGGCTCGGGCAAAAGAAATTCATCACACCACCCCCACCGCAACGGCGGCATTGGGCAGACTGCTGTGCGCAGCCAGCCTGTTGGGAAATATGATGAAGGAAGAAAAGGCCAGCCTGACCATGCGTATCAACGGCGGCGGTCCTTTGGGCGGCGTTTTGGCGGTGTCCGATTCCAACGGCAACGTGCGGGGCTATGTGGGCAACCCGGAGTGCGATTTGCCTTTGCGCCCGGACGGCAAGCTGGACGTGGGCGGCGCTGTGGGCAGAGACGGTATGCTCACCGTAAGCCGTGACATCGGTTTGAAGGAACCCTATATCGGCAGCACGGAAATCGTCAGCGGCGAAATTGCCGAGGACGTGGCAGCTTATATGACCGAGAGCGAGCAGATTCCCGCCGCTGTGGGTCTGGGCGTTCTGGTGGAAACGGATTTGAGTGTGGCGCAGGCAGGCGGCTTTATTGTGCAGCTGCTGCCTGGTGCTCCGGAATCCATGATTGAAAAGCTGGAGGATAATATTTTCCTCATGGACTCTGTGACCATGCAGCTGAGCGACGGCGGCGCGGAGGAACTGATTAAGAACGTGATGAAGGATCTGGAGCCGGAAATCGTGGAGGAGATTCCCGTGGAGTATCGCTGCACCTGCAGCCGTGCCCGACTGGAGGAGGCGCTGCAGACCATCGACAACAGCGAGCTGCAGGATATTATCCGCTCCGGCGAGGACATTCACGTTAACTGCCAGTTCTGCGATACAGTGTATACGTTCACCCCTGCAGATGTGGGCGAAATTCTGGCAAAAAAAGTGGCAGAATCTGCCGAATAAAAATAATTTAAAAAACTTAAAAAAAGTTATTGACAAATAGGGGCACATCAGGTTATAATAGCAAAGCCGCTGATGGATTAGGGAGCATAGCTCAGCTGGGAGAGCACCTGCCTTACAAGCAGGGGGTCACAGGTTCGAGCCCTGTTGTTCCCACCAAAATTCAAAAGTGTGCAGCGCAGTGATGTGCCTCTGTAGCTCAGTAGGTAGAGCAGCGGACTGAAAATCCGCGTGTCGTTGGTTCGATTCCGACCGGAGGCACCACCCGAAAGAATTTCTTTCGGGTTATATGCGGGCGTAGCTCATCCGGTAGAGCGCCACCTTGCCAAGGTGGAGGTAGCGAGTTCGAGCCTCGTCGCCCGCTCCATCTTATAATCAGGAGAGGATTCCGCGACGGCGGAATTTCCTCTTTCCTGTTTTTCTGAATATGGCGCCATAGCCAAGTGGTAAGGCAGTGGACTGCAAATCCGCGATTCCCCAGTTCAAATCTGGGTGGCGCCTCCAATAGAGGGCATCTGCATTAGCAGATGCTTTTCTTTTTTCCAAATTTCAAATACACCAAAAACCGAGTATCTTTCGCGATACTCGGTTTTCTTGTTTTTATGATGCTTAGCACTCCACGGCAACTTTGATGACGTTGTCCCGCTTGTTTTCGAACAATTCGTAAGCCTCTTCGATTTTGCTGAGGGGATAGGTGTGGGTAATCAGCGGCTCGGTGTTGATTTTGCCCTCGGCAATCAATTGCAGCGTTTCCTCGCAGTTGCAGCCGTCAACACCGCCGGTTTTGAAGATGAGGTTTTTGCCGTACATATCCGGCAGGGGCAGGGTCTGCGCTTTGTCATACAGCGCTACCACCGTCACAATGGCGTTCGGTCTGGCGCATTCCCATGCCAGACGGAATGTGGAATCCGCGCCTGCCACTTCCAGCACCACATCGGCACCGCCGTGGTCGCTGTTTTCCTGCACAAAGTCCAGACATGCCTCCGGAGAGACCGTCAGCACCTCCGGATAGTGTTCGTTGATAAAGCGAATGCGGTTTTCGTCCTTTTCGCACACAATGATGCGCTTGGGATTCTTGAGCATTACGCACAGCAGAGTGCAAATGCCGGTGGGACCGGCGCCGATCATCAGCACGGTATCCTCCGGAGTAATCTCGGAAATACGCGCCGCCCAAAATCCGGTGGCGAGGATATCGCCCACAAACAGCGCCTGTCGGTCGGTCACACCGTCGGGAATTTTGTTCAAGCCCTGGTCGGCAAAAGGCACCCGTACATATTCCGCTTGCCCGCCGTCAATGCGGCAGCCCAGTGCCCAACCGCCGTTTTGGTCGGTGCAGTTGTTCACGTAGCCCTTCTTGCAGAAAAAGCACTCGCCGCAGAATGTTTCCACGTTCACGGTCACCCGGTCGCCCGGTTTGACGTTGGTTATGGCGCTGCCCACCGATTCCACAATGCCCACCATCTCATGACCCACGGTGATACCTGGAACAGCCCGGGGAACACTTCCGTGCTTGATGTGCAGGTCACTGGAGCAAATACTGGCCAATGTGACCTTGACAATGGCGTCCCGCTCATGGAGCAGCTCCGGTTTCGGTTTCTCGGTCAATGCGAATGTACCCTTTGATAGATATGTATAAGCCAGCATATTGATATCCTTCCATTCTGTCCGATTCTGAATGATTTTTTGCGGAGCGGTCGTTCAGCCGGCGGATTTCCGGTCTTGAAAGACCTGCACGGCGGCGCGGGCAGCGGCGGCTGCGTCTGCCGTATAAATATCTGCACCGATGCTCTCGCAGAAATTCTGGCTGATGGGCGCGCCGCCCACCATAATTTTAATGTTGTCCCGCAGACCGCGCCGGGCAACCAGTTGGACCACGGACTGCATTTCCTGCATGGTGGTGGTCAGCAGAGAGGAGCAGGCGATGATGCCGCAGTGCTCCGCAACGGCGGTATCCACAAAGTCCTGCGGGTCCACGTCAACGCCCAGATCAATGACTTCAATGCCGCTGCCCTCCATCATGATTTTCACCAGATTTTTGCCGATGTCATGCATGTCGCCTTTCACCGTACCCAGACAGACCCGCCCCAACTGCTCCGCGTTTTCGGAAATCATGTAGGGCTTGAGCATTTCTGTGGCGGCGGTCATGCACCGGGCAGCCATGAGCATCTCCGGCACAAAGGCGCGGTTGGCGGAAAATGCCTCGCCCAACACATTCATGCCCTGCATCATGCCTTGGGAGAGAATCTCTTGGGGGGCATAGCCATCGTCCAAGGCTTGCTGACACAGCTGGAGCAGCTTTTTCTGCTGTCCGTGCTCCAAGGCTTTGGCAATGCGGCTCATCAGGTCTGCGCCGCTGTCATCGGCAGCTGCGGCGGTGTCTCCGGCGCTTCCGGCGGTTTGTAGCGATTTGCACCGCCGGGGCACGGCAGGCAGGGGGAAATGGGGCACATGGAGCTCTGCGTTGTATCGGTCCACAGCCTCATTCAAAGATTGGTCGACCTGGGGAAACACCGCACCGGGCAGACCATAGGTAATGCAGGGAATAAAATGTCCGCCGGGGCAGCAGGCGCGGAGGGTCCGTGCGGCATAATCCAGAATTTCTTCCGGCTGTGCGTCTGCCCGGTCAATGGCGGCACCGAAACCGCCCATCAAAGTCAGCTTGCCCTGCAAATGGCGCTGCAGCGCGGGAATATCATTTTCCGGCAGCGTACCCTGCCACACCTGAATACCGATTTCCGCCATATCGTCCACAATGGGAACCAAATAGGAGTCGGCATGGTGAATGGCAATGACGCCCCGGGAGCGGATATATCCGTAGAATCGGCGGTAGGGCTCTTTGAAGAATTCCCGCCACATTTCCGGTTTCATAAACAGCGCAGCCTTGGTACCCCAGTCATCGTGGGACAAAATGGCGTCCGGGCGGAGATTGTCAATCAGCAGCTTTGCGTAGAGAATCCGGTATTCCGTAATGGTCTCAATGAGGGCATGCATTTCCTGCGGGTGCTCATAGAGATTGGTCAGCGTGTCCTCAAAGCCCATGAGGAAATGGCACTGCTCAAAAATACCCGTACCCATAAAGGCGGTGAGCAATTTGTCCTCCCCGCAGCGCTCCCGGGCGCGGGTGCGGCATTCCTCCCAACCCTCCGTACAGCGGCCGGCAATATCCGGTACGCGGACGGTTTCTTCCCAACGGGTGATGTCCGGACAGACGGTCAAACCCTCGCCGTGGAGGGGCATGGGACCGGGGGCGGTTTCCGGGAAACTGATGGTGGTGCCCCAACGGTCCACGCTGGTGGTGCCCCGCTTTCGATTGCCCCGGAGAAAGGTATTGATAGGGTCATCCAGACACATGGACAGAGCCTCATATTGTTTCAGCGCCCGCTCCGGCTGGCCGTCGGGACGAATGGTTTCCAGAAATAGTTCTTTTGGTGTGGGCATTGGGATTCACCTCTCGGAAAACAGCACACAAGATGTGTACGTCAAAGTGTTGGGACCGTAATTGTATTGCAGCCCGGATTGGACGCAGATATCGCTGACAAACAGCCCGTAAGCCTCCATAGAGGCCAACCGCTTGTCCGGGAACCGGCAGGGCTTTCCGGGATAGGTACATTTTTTGCAGAGATTGCAGGCACCGGCAGTCAGGGGCAGGCAATCCGGAAACAGAAACCGCACCTGCCGGGCAAAGTTGGAAAAGCGCTGCCGATGGGCTTGGGAAAGGGCGGTCATACCGTCATAATCAAAGGAATCGGACAGCGCGCCCGTGGTTTGCACCAGAACCCCGCGGGAATACCGGGCAATGGCCGCCGATGCCTCCTGCAAGGTTCCGCAGGCCGGCGGGCAGGACCAGCTTTTCCCGTATTTCCCGCAGCGGTCTGCTGCGCACATATCCCGTACCTCCGGCAGGGGAATCAGTGCGCCGTAATTCACCGGGCCGAAGTGGGTAAAACCGTTCTCCCGGGCCAGTTTCAGAATTTCTTCCATGGTTCGATGCCTCTTGACAATCCGATTGGTTTCTGCGTAAAATGAAATTTACATTCATTATATTGGCGGGTGGTGTTCGTGTCAAGTATTCAGGTTCGGCAGGGGAGTGAAATCCGGCTTGTGCCGTTGGAAGAGGGAGAAACGCTGCTGTCGGTGCTGCGGAGCGCGGGATACTCCATTCCGGCGGCTTGCGGCGGCCGGGGGCGGTGCGGAAAATGCCGGGTTCCGGTGAACGGTGTACCCCGATTGGCCTGCAAGCTGATTCCCAAAGGGGGAGATGTGATTGACCTGCCCGCATCTATGGGCGGTGTTATTTTGACGGAAACCGTTGCCCTGCCTTCATGTGAACCGGGGAGAACCGGCTGGGGCGCGGCGGTGGATTTGGGAACCACCACAGTGGCAGTCCGGGTGTATGACCGGGCAACCGGCGCCCTTTTGGGCGAAAGAGGTGCATGGAACCTGCAGGCGCCTTACGGCGGCGATGTCATCAGCCGGATTCAGTACACCATGGAGCGGGAAAGCGGCTTGGAAGAGCTGTCCGAAAAAATTCGGGCGCAGGTCTGGCAGCTGTTGGAAGACATTCTGACCCGCGGAGGGGAATCCGTCCATGAATTGCAGGAAATCGTGGTGGCGGGGAATACGGTGATGCAGCATTTGTTTGCCGGATTGCCCGTGACGGGAATCGCGGCAGCGCCCTTTCACCCGGAAACGCTGTTTGATACGCCCCGGGGGGAAACACTTTGCGGAGTGCCGCTGACCTATGCGCCCTGCGTGGCGGGGTACGTGGGCGGCGACATTACAGCCGGTCTGCTGGTCTCGGGATTGTATGAGAAATCCGGCAACTTCCTCTTTTTGGACATCGGCACCAACGGAGAAATGGCTTTGGGCGGGAAAGAGGGATTTTCCTGCTGTGCTGTGGCCTCCGGTCCGGCGTTTGAGGGCGCGGGCATCACCTGCGGCATGCCGGGCATTTCCGGTGCGGTGAGCCGGGTGCGGTATGACCGGGGATTTCTGTATGAAGTCATCGGCGGTGGTACGGCAAAGGGCATTTGCGGCTCCGGTCTGCTGGATTTGGCAGCGCAGCTGCGGCAGCTGGGAATCATTGACGAGAGCGGGCGGCTGCTGCCGAAAGACGAAGTTCCGGCGGCGGCCCGCCGTTATGTGGAATCCGATGACCATGGCAACGGACGGTTTTATCTGACGCCGGAGGTGTATCTTACGGCGGAGGACGTGCGGAATTTGCAGCTGGCAAAAGCCGCGGTAGCCGGCGGGATTCAGGTGCTGCTCCGGCAGCGGGGCATCTCCCCGGAGCAGGTGGACGGGCTGTATCTGGCCGGGGGTTTTGGCAGCTATATGGACCCCGACAGCGCGGCGGCAATCGGTATGCTGCCCCGGGCGTTGGCGGACCGCTGCCGCACTTTGGGCAACACGGCTTTAGCCGGTGCGTCCATGGTGGCACTGGACCGTCAATACGGCGGAAAATTGCAGGAAATTGCACGGCAGTGCAGCTATTTGGAACTTTCGGGCAATCCGGCTTTTACGGACGCCTTTACGGAATCAATGACATTTTGAAGTTTGGAGGAATCAGGCATGGAATTGCGTTTTCCCGTTCTATTGGACGGCGCCATGGGTACCGCGGCGCAGGTCCGGGGATATACCGGCGAGATTAGCACGGAGCAATGGCTGTTGGAGCACCCGGCGGCGCTGGCAGAGATTCAGCAGAGTTATGTGGCAGCCGGCAGCCGCATTGTTTACGCGCCCACATTCGGCGCCAATCGGCAGAAATTGGAGGAGCGGGGCATATTTAATCAAACCGAGGAGTACAATGCCCGTCTGGTGGGTTTGAGCCGGTCGGCTTTGGGAAACAGCGCATGGATTGCGGGGGACATTGCGCCCACGGGACTGTTCCTTTCTCCCATGGGCACCGCCTCGTTTGAAGAATTGGTGGATATTTACACGGAACAGGCTGCGGGACTTGCATCAGCGGGGGTGGACTTGTTCGTGATTGAAACCATGATGACCCTGCCCGATGCCCGGGCAGCGGTGTTGGCGGTGCGCAGCGTGTCCGATAAACCCATTTTGGTGTCCTTTACCTGCGATGAAAACGGACGGAGTCTGTCCGGTACGGACGTGACCGCAGCGCTGACGGTGCTCCAGGGCATGGGGGTAGACGCTTTCGGCTTGAACTGCCTGTCGGATATCGGAACGATGGTGGTGCAGGTGCAGCGGCTGCGGGAATTTGCCCGGGTGCCACTGATGGCAAAACCCAATGCCGGTCTGCCGGATATGTCGGAGGGAAAAGCGGTTTACAACTTCCCGCCGGAGAAGTTTGCCTCGTATGTGCCGGAGATGTTGGCTGCCGGTGTGGGATTCTTCGGCGGCTGCTGCGGCACCGACGCAACCCACCTTGCGGCACTGAATCGGGCATTGGAGGGGGCGGAATTTGTACCTCCCGCACCCATGCATACGGACGAGCTCACCGCTGCCACGGAAAAGCAGGTGTTCTGCCTTCCGGTAGATGCAGACCACGGTCCGGTGCTCCGGTGCAGCGACACGTTGGAAGAGGATTTGACCGACGCCATGGAGGACGGATTCCCTATGGTGGCTGTGGCGGTTGACAGCTGGGAAGACGTGGACGCATTGGCGGACGTGCAGTATCTGTTTTCCAAACCGCTGTGTCTGGTTTGCGACAGCGCAGACCTGTTGGAGGCTGCGTTGCGGGTGTATCAGGGTCGGGCGCTGTACGAGGGCGGCTTGTCGGAAGAGGAGTTGCTGCCGTTGGTGAATCGTTACGGTTTGTTGATTTGATAAAAGTTGAAAACTTTGTAACGGTTTTCCGCGAAAATGTTGAAAAAGTGGGGGATAAGGGCTGAAAGTAGCCGAAAAAGCGACGAATTCGTTCGGCTTTTCCACAAAAATGTGGAAAAATTCGTTGACATAATAGTTACAAAGTGGTAAAATCTTTGTATTCTCAGAACTGGTAAAAAAGGAAAACGGGAGGCTGTTATGAACTTTTCAGTCCATTCCAGAATCAAGGATTTATATGAAAATGCGGAGACCCGCGCCATATTGGAGGAGTATCTGCCGAAGCTGTTTCGGACCCCTTCCTTCCAGATGACGCTGGGGATGTCTTTTGCGACCTTGAGCCAGTTCCCCCAATGGAATCTCTCCCCGGAACAGTTGGAAACCGTGAATCAGAAATTGCAGGCTGTTGCGGTGCCGAAGAAAAAGTAAACGGAATAGAACAAGCGCCTCGCTTTCGTATCAGAAAGCGGGGCGCTTTTGTGTTGGGATTTTTTTTATTTTCCCTGCAATTCCGGGGAGTTCTTCCGTAGCAGCTTGTAGGCAATCAGGCAAACGACCACCGACAGCAGGGAGCCGGCGGGAGCAGCCAGACCCATGGGAAAAAGGCTGTCCAAGCAAAATCTTGCGGTATACCATGCCAACGGCACCCGGGCAAGGACAATGGAGAGAATGTTCTGGAGAAAGGAAATCCACGATTTTCCGTAAGCGCAGAAATATCCGCTAAAGCAGAAATGAATCCCGGCGAACACGCAATCCCAAACGTAGCCCCGCATATACTCGCCGCCCATGGCAATGGCTGTCGGGTCTTTGGTAAACAGCGCAACTGCGGAATCTGCGGCAAATTGCATCAGAATCACCCAAACAAAGCCCATGCCCACGGCGATGCACAGCGCATATTGCAGGGTCAAACGGACCCTGTCATGCTTTCCGGCACCGATATTCTGAGCAGCCAGCGCCGATACAGCGGAGAGCATGGAGGAGGGAATCAAAAACAGAAAGCTGATAATCTTCTCCACAATGCCCACGGCGGCTGCATCGGTCAGACCGCGGAGGTTGGCAAAAACGGTGATGAGGAGGAAGGAAATCTGAATCAATCCGTCTTGCGCGGCTACGGGGATTCCGACCTGCAAAATGGGCAGGAGCGTTTCCTTTTGGGGGCGGAAATCCGCCCGGGAAAACCCGGAGATTTTGTTCATTTTCCGAATGTAAATCAAAGCCAGAATGACGCTCACGCCTTGGGCAAGGGTCGTTCCCAAAGCGGCGCCGGCGGGACCCAGACCACACCCGCCGATGAACAGATAGTCCAGCAGAATATTCACCACGCAGGCAATGGTCACGAAGTACATAGGTGTTTTGGAATCGCCCAACCCGCGGAAAATAGAGCTGATGATATTATATGCCATCACAAAGGGAATCCCGATGAAACAAATCAGCAGGTAATTTACCGTTCCCACCGCAGCCTCTTCCGGGGTGGACATCAGAGAAACGATGGGCCGCACGTACCTCGACAGCAACACCAGAGAAACCACGGCGATACCGGCAAAGAGAACAACCGTATTGCCGATGATGCGGTTGACTTCACTGCGGTCGCCGCTGCCGATGGCATGACCGATTTTTACGGTGGTTCCCATAGCAAGGCCCACAATCATGACCGTGAGCATGTGCATCACTTGACTGCCGATGGAAACAGCGGTGGTTGCCTCTACGGCGCAGAATCGGCCGATGATGAACAAATCCGCCATACCGTACAGGGTTTGGAGAAAATAGGATATGAGGTAGGGAATAGAGAAAGAAATCAGCGTGGGAAATACCTTTCCGGAGGTCAAATCGTGTTCCATGCGGCTTACAGCTCCAATTTTCGAGAATAGTGCTACTGTATCACAAATTCGACAATGATAAAAGAGAGAAATCCCCATCGAAGGCAAAAAAATTCCCTGCAGCAGCACTGCAGGGAATTTTGGTATTCAATTGTTGACTGTTTGATACAGCGGAGGGGAAATTACTCCAGACCGATGCGCTTTGCCTGACGCTCGGGATCCCAGAAGAAGCCCCACTCTTTCAGCATCTTGTTCCGTGCGGTATCGGCTGCGGTCCAGCTTTCCAGCTCGCCCTTAGCGTACATATCGTCGATATCAGCATCGGAGAAGCCCCAAGCAGACAGAACCTCGCGGTTGTGCTCGCCGAACAGAGGTGCAGATGCAACGATGTCGGAGGGGTTCCGTTTGAAGATGTTGGTCAAACCAATGCCCTTCATGGGTCCGAATACCTGGTCGTCCCATTCCACGATGTTCTCACGTGCCTCGTACTGAGGATCCTTCTCGATATCAGCGGGCGTGTAAGCTCTCTGGCAGGGGATACCGGCTTCGGTGAAGATCTTCTCCAGCTCATCGCAGGTGCGCTCTGCGCAGAACTGCTCGATCAGCTTTTCTTCTACCTGACCGCGAGGATCGAAGATGGGGTAGCCGGTGCAACGTGCGTCAACGACCATGTCCAGACCGGGAACCTTTTCACCGCTGCCGGGGGCGGGCATGCCGATGATGGGGAATCCGCGTTCCACAGGACCCTGACCAACGATAGCAACGAACATTGCGCCGCCGTCTTTGGTGTTGTAGAAGGAGAAACCTGCAGAGCTGTCGTGCTTGTTGCCGCTGCGGAAGGGAACGGGCTCGCCTGCTTTGGGATAGCCCTTGTTGAACCACACTGCGGGATAGTTATCCAGCAGACGGAACATGTTATCATACTGAGCAACGTCGCAGGAGTCGCCTTCGCCGTACTTCAGTGCGTGGATGTGGCCTGCCATTGCAGCAATGCATACGTTGTATGCAGTCACATAGTCAGACAGATAGGGGTTGACTTTCAAAGGACCGGAAGTGGGGTTCACGCCGTTCATGTACATGTAGCCGCCCATTGCCTGGCCAGATACGTCATAGGAAGCCTTGTCTTTGTAAGGACCAAACTGACCATAACCGGAAACGTGCACGATGGAGAGCTTTTTGTTGTGCTCCCAGCAAACTTCATCGGACAGACCGCGTTTCTCATAACCGCCGGGACGACCGGCCTCGATCCAAATATCAGCCCATTCAATTGCCTTCAGAAATACTTCTTTACCGCGGGCAGTTGCTGCGTTCAGAGTGATGGAGTACTCGTTTCTGTGCAGCTGAGAGCAAGCAGTTGTGCCACGGGTGGAGCAGGCAATTTTCGGATGCTCTGCACGCAGAACCTGTGCGCCCATTTCGGCCATCAGAGAACCGGCGAAAGGACCGGCAATATTAGTAGCGGTAATAAAAACTTTTACGCCGCGGAGGACACCGAACTGGGGGTAAGCTGCAAAATCCTGATGCAGAGCATTATTGAATACTTTCATGGCAATGACTTCCTTTCAATTTAAGTTTTGCAAGAGCTTCCTTCCAAAAGCTTGTATTGATTATATGTTATTTCAATGTCAATGTCAACAACTAATTCAAAAACCGCTCAAAAAACAGAAATATTCTTGTGCAGTATGAACTAAGAATATGGCAATATGTTGGTTACGCAGACATTTCCCCGAAAATGTCCGTTCCCGGAAACACAAAAAAAGGACCGCAGCAAAAACTGCGGTCCTTGTAAAATTCTGTTGGTTGGAGAAAGGATTAGCCCTTGAACTCCAGACCCAGACGCTCGCTCTGACGTTTGGGATCCCAGAAGAAGCCCCAAGCTGCCAGGTTCTTCACGACAGCGGTGTCAGCAGCGGTCATGGTGACCATTTCCTTCTTAGCATACATCTCGTCGATCTCTGCTGCGGAGTAACCCAGAGACTCCAGGAACTCGCGGTTGTGCTCGCCGAAGGTAGGAGCGGAAGCAACGATCTGAGAGGGGTGTTTCTTGAAGATGTTAGTGCAGCCAATGCCCTTCATGGGTCCGAACACCTGGTCGTCCCACTCAACGATGTTCTCACGTGCCTCGTACTGAGTATCCTTCTCGATGTCAGCGGGGGTGTAAGCTCTCTGGCAGGGGATGCCGGCCTTGGTGAAGATCTCTTCCAGCTCGTCGCAGGTACGCTCTGCGCAGAACTTGGTGATCAGAGCCTCAGCCTTCTGGCCGCGAGGATCGAACAGGGGGAAACCGGTGCAGGCTGCGGGGATTTCGGGATCGACACCGGGGGTGCCCATGCCGATGATGGGGTAGCCGCGGGTCACAGGGCCCTGGCCAACGATAGCAACGAACATTGCGCCGCCGTCTTTGGTGTCATAGAAGGAGAAGCAGCAAGCCTGGTCGCTCTTGTTACCGGTACGGAAGGGAACGGGCTCGCCCTGTTTGGGATAGCCTTTGTTGAACCACACTGCGGGGTAGTTATCCAGCAGACGGAACATGGTGTCGTACTGAGCAACGTCGCAGGAATCGCCTTCGCCGAAGTTCTTAGCATGGATGTAGCCAGCCAGAGCCACGATGCAAGCGTTGTAAGCGGTTACGTAGTCGGACAGGTAGGGGTTCACTTTCAGCATGCCGGAAGTGGGGCTGACACCGTTCATGTACATGTAGCCGCCCATTGCCTGGCCGGAAACGTCGTAGGAAGCCTTGTCCTTAGCGGGGCCGAACTGGCCGTAGCCGGAAACGTGGACAATAGCCAGCTTTTTGTTGTGCTCCCAGCACACTTCGTCGGACAAGCCGCGTTTCTCGTAGCCACCGGGACGGCCAGCCTCGATCCAGATGTCTGCCCACTCGATAGCCTTCAGGAACACTTCTTTGCCGCGAGCGGTAGCAGTGTTCAGAGTGATGGAGTATTCGTTTCTGTGGTTCTGAGACCAAGCGGTGGTACCACGGGTCTGGCACAGGATGTTGGGAGCCTCAGCCTGGACAACCTTTGCGCCCATTTCAGCCATCAGGCAGCCTGCGAAGGGGCCAGCGATGTTAGTGCCGGTGACGAGAACTTTCACGCCTTCCAGAACACCGAAACCGGGGTACTCATTGAATTTCTGATGCAGTGCGTTGTTAATCACTTTAACGTTCATTACAACATAACTTCCTTTCAATATGTCTTTTAAACAGCCACAGCTCGTCCGGAAACGAACTCCGGTAATTTAACAAGTAAGAGGAATCACTCTCCAAATTGATTCCGACTATGTTATGATACCTTTTTGACAACTAAATGTCAAGAGTAAGATAATCAGAAAAGTGTCAATATTTTTTGTGAATTTTGTACATTTGACAAAAATAATATATTGTTAAAGATGGCTGAAAGCAATAAAAAAGGACCCGGTAAAACCGGGTCCTGAAAATTTCGATATTGAGTGCAATATCAGCCGGTGGTCCAGCCGTCGCAGTGGTAGATGCCTGCTTCGCAGTAGCTGGAAGCATCGGAGGACAGGAACACGAACATCTTAGCCAGCTCTTCGGGCTCGCCCATACGGTGCATAGCAATGCCCTGGCACACGTACTTGATAGCAGCCTCGGAGGTGTCCTTCATAACCATGTCGGTCTTCACAACGCCCGGGCAGATAGCGTTCACGCGAACGTTGAAGTAAGCCATCTCACGGCCCAGAGAACGAGTCAGACCAACAACGCCGCCCTTGGAAGCGCCGTAGCCAGCACCCATGGAGGAGCCGTACACACCAGCGATGGAAGCGGTGTTCACGATAGCGCCGTACTTCTGGCCGCGCATGATGTTGCAAGCGCAGTGGTCAACGTACCAGGTGCCGATCAGGTTGACGCGAACGACCTCTTCGAACAGACCCTCGGGGATGTTCTTGCAGGTGTTGTTGTGGGTGATACCAGCGATGGAGCAGACAGCGTCCAGATGCTGCTTGCCTTCCTCGTTGGGGAACTTAGCAATGAAGTCTTTCATGCATGCATCGATTTCAGCCTCGGTGCAGGTAGCCAGATCGAAGGTGTAGCCAACGATGTTGCGGCCGGGGAACTCCTCGTTCAGCTTAGCCAGAGCGGCCTCGCGGGTTTCCTCAAAGTGGCTGCAGATAGCAACTGCGTTAGCGCCTTCCTTCAGCATTTCTCTTGCGGTGGCAAAACCGATACCGCGGGAACCGCCGGTAATAAATACGTTCTTGCCCTTCATCATGTTTTCCATGTGAATTTCCTCCAATCAATAATTCAGTAGCGTAGTGTGAATCATTCGCTCTTGTTGTTAATATTATCACGCTGTGTGCAGGAAGTCAAGAAATCGTTTTGCTTAAATCAGATTGTCAAAAATTGTGCATAGTGAATAAAAACAATGCCGCAGATATGTTCTATCTGCGGCATTGTCCTTATAGAATATACGTAAAAACTCCTTATTTTTCAAGGGTTTCCGGCGTTTTTCAGATGGAAAAACCGTCCACGTTGTAAACCGAGGCGGTGCAGTAGGTGGACAAATCGGAGGCCAGGAACAGAAAAACGTTTGCAACTTCTTCCGGCTCGCCGATGCGGCGCAGCGCAATGTTAGCCACTGCGGCAGCCTGCGCCTCTTTGGAAAGGTTTGCGGTCATGGGGGTGCGGATTGCGCCGGGCGCAACGCAGTTGACCCGGACATTGAAGTAGCCCAGCTCGCGGCCCAAAGACTTGGTCAGACCGATCACACCGGCTTTCGATGCGCCGTAACCGCAGCCCATGGGGTTGCCGTACAGACCGCAGATGGAGCTGGTGTTCACAATGGAACCGAACCGCTGCTCGCGCATAATCAGACCGGCCTGCCGGTCCACATTGTAGGTGTCAATCAGGTTCACGTCCACCTGACGGAGAAACTCACCGGGCTGCATCCGCTTGATGGTCGTGTTATGGGTAATACCGGCAATGGACAGCACAGCGTCCAGCTTTCCGTATTTTTCCGCAAAGGCGCGCATTACGGCACCGATTTCTTCTTCGCTGCCCAAATTGGGCCAAGCGGCCTCAATGTTCCGGCCGGGGAACTCGCTTTTCAGCTTTTCGGCAGCCTTTGTGGTTACTTCCTCGTTCAGATCCGTGATTAAAACAGCCTGCGCGCCCTCTTCCAACATCAGACGAGCAGTTGCAAATCCGATTCCTCCGGCTCCACCTGTCAGAAAGACAGTTTTACCATCCATCAAATGATGTCCCATGGGTAAGCCTCCTCCAATCAATCGTGCAATATGGGAAAATGCGGGGCAGACAGCTTGACCGCCCCATGTTTTTTACAGAAAAACAATAGATATCATCAAACAGCAATGATATCAACAGTCCAGATGGAAGTCAAGCATAAAAGTCCGGGGCGTTATATTTTTGACGTTTTCCTTAGAATTTTCATGAAAAATCTGAGCAAAAATCCCAGAATTCAGTCTGCGTCCGGCTTTACGGCACAGCGCTCCACAATGCCGAACAGTTTCATCAGCAGGAAGAAACAGGATTGATTCTCCTGAATGTTTTTCTGGGCGCTTTCCATGGCGATGCCGTCCAGCAGATATTCCACCTGCCGGGTCTGGGATTCGCTCAATTTGACGTGCAGATGAGGGTAGGGCAGGGCGGTGGTTTCCTCCGTGTGATAGTAGGGGCAGGCGGTCACGTAAAAGTAAACGCCGCTGTTCACATGGCACTCGGAAACCTCCAGCTTGTCGCCGTCCACCGCGTCCAGACGGTGGAAATGATAAGGGCTGAAACAGAACAAATCCCCACGGGTGACGGGGTATTCCACCGCGTTGACCGTAATGGTGCCGGAGCCCTGACGAATCAGAAGAATTTCCAAATCGTCATGCTGCCGGTAGGGAATCTGTTTCCGAATGGTTTTCTGGTCAGCCAAAATGGCTGTGGGGAGAATATTCTGGGTGAAATAATCTCGACTGTCGAAGGGTGCGGAGTATTTGAGCTTTTTCATGTTGTCTCCCTCATGTGTTGATTCCGGAAGGTGCTGGGCGTGATGCCGTTTCGGTCCTTGAACAACCGGGTAAACGTCCGTTCGGAGTTAAAACCGGAGGCCAAGGAAATATCCAGAATGGGCAGGTCCGTTACCACCAGCAGCGCCTCGGCATAACGAATGCGGTAGGCGGAGAGAATGTCTTTAAAGCTGGTGTTCAGATTTTCCCGGAGCAGGGTGCGGATGATATTCTCGGAGATATACAAATCCTGGGCCATGGATTTCAGGCTGATCTGCTCCCGGTAGTTGGAGTGGATATAGTACAGAATCCGTTCCACGGTTTCGCTGACCATTTTCCGGGGAACGCCGGTATAGTGGACGGCATACTCCCGATATTCTTGGGGAGTCATGCCTTTCTGCTCCTTGAACGTGCGGTAAAAAGCCACTTCGGAGCGGAAACCGCAGTAGGTGGACAAAAAGTGGAAAGACAGCTCGCTGAACAGAATGGCGCCGGCGGCCAGATTGACCCGGGCGCGGTTCAGAGACTGGGCAAAGTTCATACCAGTAATGATGCGCAATTCCCGGTTCAGTGTACCCACGCTAATGCCGAACAGGTCGGCCACGTCTTTCGGGTCCAAATCCTCGGCGCAGTAATAAGCAATATACAGACTGAGCACCCAGCCCATGGGCCATTGATGGCGAACGTAGGGAAACTGGCTGCGGTATTGGTCGCACAGCGCGAAGAAGAAATAGGACATCTGCCCCAGAATGGCGCATTTAATCAGATTGCTGCCGGAATCGTGGTCATTGTTGTAAAACTCGAATTCCCGGAGCATCATTTCCAGCCGTTCCCGTTTGGGACCTTCCAACTGAAACACCGGGGGAGAGGAGGCAAAAGCCCACAGATTCCGGTCCCGGGTGTGGTCCGAGCGGAAGGTCATATAGCTGGACAAGGGGTAATCATATACCATGGCGGTTAATTCCAGAGATTCGCCCCAGACCGATTCCAGGCTGAAGACATGGTAAGACTGCAGCCAGAGAAAACAGCCGGGTTTCAGGTCAAACACCACGCCGTTGATGGTTGCGTAGCCGCGGCCGCCGGTGACGTAAAGGAATAGAGAATCGTCTTCCGCCAGCGGACCGATATGATCTGAAATCGTCAGTTTTTGCATCTGCAGCAGCTTATCCGGAGAGGAGAACATCCCACATTCCGGTTTATCGCACAGAGGCATGGCTTTTCTTTGGGTAATCATGGGGAACACCTGCCTTTTTCTTCTGGAATAATAACAATTTTTCGGACAAAAAGCAAGTTTTTCAGAACAATTTTTGAAGAAAGATAAGTATTCTGATTGGGTTTGGCACTCAAAATGGAAGATTTTGTTATTTTATGCGCAATCTGCAAAAGAACGGCATTTTGCAAAAATGCAGCGGAGAATCCGTAAAAACCGGGGAGAATTTTACGAAAAATGAGGGGAAAAAGCAACACTCCCGGAGCGGGCGCAGGGCCCGTTCGGGAGTGTAAAAAACAGATCGATACGAATTTGAAAAAATTGGAACCGAAAAAAATTATTTTTTGGATTCCGCAGCCTCGGCAGCGTCTGCCTGTGCCGCTCTTTCCCGGAGCAGCTGACGCAGCCCGGTGTCGATGATTCCGAAGGGCTTGACCAGGTCTTTCTGCAATCTTTCGCAGGTTTCCGCCAGCTCTGCCCGGTTGATTTTGCCGCTGTCTTTCCGGGGCAGGGCGTCCACATACTCAACGGTTTTGGGAACCTTAAAGGGGAGCAGGAATTTCCAACCGTACCGACGGAATTCGTCGTAGGTCATTTCCCGTTTTGCCTCCACCACGGCGTGAACCCGACGGCCCCATTCCGGGTCGGGGATACCAACCACCACAATGTCGTTGATGTCCGGGTGCTCCATAAAGACGTTTTCCACGTCCACGGCGAATACGTTTTCACCGCCGGTAACAATCATATCGCTCCGCCGGTCGGAGAAGTACAGATAGCCCTCATCGTCTACGTAGCCCATATCGCCTACGCTGCGGAATCCGCCGCCCACGTCTGCCAGCTGTTCTCGGCCGATGTATTCCGTCTGGAGATAGCCGCCGGAGGGGGTCATGAAAATCTCGCCCACTTCGCCGGGCGCCAGCTCCGTGCCGTCTTCCGCCCGAACGGAAATTTTGCAGCCGCCGAAGGGCCGACCCACGCTGCCGGGATGCTCCAACCATTCATCGCCGCGAATGGTGGTGATACCGATCATTTCGCTCATGGAGTAGATTTCGTAGACGTTTTTGGCGCCCAGAATGTTAATCCATGCCCGTTTCAGCTCTGCGGAGCAGTAGCCGCCGGTGTGAGACAGCGCTTTCACGCTCTTGAAGTCCTCGGGGTTGAAGGTATCCAATTTCAGCATACGGTGCATCAGAGTGGGCACCATCTGGACGCACTCAATTTCGTAATCCTTGATGTACCGCTCAATGGCAGCGGGCTTGAAGTTGTTGGGCATCACAATGCGGTTGCCGCAGCACAGACCGGTAATCAGTGCGGAGGCGGGTGCGCTGTGGAACATCGGTCCGCAAATCAGCTGACGGCAGCCGAAGAACATACCGGTCATATAGAACCATGCCATCAGACTTTCGTCGGATTCTCCGGCGGGGCGGGTGAAACGAATCAGTTTCGGCTTGCCGGTGGAGCCGCCGGTGGTCTGCGCACGGTAGGGATTGGCCAGAATATCGGGGGGCATTTTGTCGGAATAAGCGTTGAGCCGCTCCATCAGAGTTTCCACGGTCATGCACTTAACGCCTTCCGGCTGATATCCCTCGGTAATCAGCAAATCGGGTTTTGCCAAGGCCACGAAGTTGTCGATTTCCCCGTCTGTGGAGCGGGGGGCAATGGGCAGATAGCAGGCGCCGTTTTTCCAAGCTGCGTAAATGCAGAGAATATGGGCAATGGTGTTGGGCAGGCAAATCATGACCGTGCTGGTATTGGTGATGCCCTCTTCCTTGAGCAGCCATGCCAGCTGGTTGGATTTCAGATACAGGTCTTTCCAAGTGGCTGTTTTGACTTCCGTATCGTCCTTAGAAATTTCAATCACAGCAATTTCGTTGGGCTTGGTCTGGGCAATGCTCTCAATCTGGCGGCCTACGGAAACGAAGGTCGGCTCAAACTGTACATCGTTGTGGTTGTAGATGTTGAAGTGTTTCAACTTCTTCACATCGGCAACCCCCGGAATTTTCTTTTCCTCTTTCATAACTGAACCTCGTCACAATCCAATATACATTATAAATACAACTGCATGACAGATAGTCATAGCAGTGTAATATTACATGAATATAAATTTAAATGTATGACAAAACGTTAAGAAATACTGAAAGGATTGTTGAATTCCTGACGAAACCGGAAATTTCGCTTTTTTCGCCAAAAATGGGCAGGAAGAATTGGCAGGGAAAAATGACGAAAAAGGCGGAACAATTTTGGAGAAATTGCGTCATATATGGTAGAATTGTGGAAAACAGAACTATAAAAAATTTTGCCGAGGAGGGTATGATATGAAGAAAAAGCAATGGACCGCTGCGGGATTGGCGCTGCTGCTGACGGCAAGTCTGACCGCTTGCGGCAAGGAAAACGGACAAACCGTTCAAACGGAGCAGCCGGACGGTGTTTGGGTTCAGTTTGCGACCACCACGGGAGATGTGACCACAGACAGCGGAGAAATCGCTTTGCAGTATGATTATCAAATGCCAACGGTTACGGGAATCCCCGGCGCGGAAACAATCAACGAGGCATGGAAATCGGACCGGGATGTTTTCCTGCATGGTTCGGATTTCAGTGTCGATGCGATGAAAGAAGAGGCGGCGGATTGGTATGAAACCTATGGGGATATAGCCGCCACCCCCTATATTTTGTCCACAACCATGTCGGTCGCCCGGGCGGATAGCAAAGTGCTGAGCTTTGTGCCGACTTTCTATACTTATACGGGCGGCGCTCACGGCTATGGAGCGGAATCCGGCCGGACCTTTGACAGCCAAACCGGTCAGACACTGATGCTGGCAGACATCTGCGTGGACGAAACGGAGTTCCGGCAGTTCGCGGAATCCTATATCCTCACGCTGAGTCAGAGTGGTCAATATCAGTTCGACGATGGGGAGTCCCTGTTTTTTAACGACTATGAACTTTCCATTCCGGACGTTGTGGAAGACGGCTTGTGGTATTTTGATGAGGACGGAATCGTGTTTATCGCCCAGCCGTATATGCTGGCGTCCTTTGCATGCGGTACGTTGACATTCCCCATTCCCTATGAGTCATTGGAGGGATACATTCGGGAGGAATACCTGCCGGAGCCGATTGCAAGCGGCAGCGGCATTGGCAGCTTGACCATGGAGCTGACCGACGGCGAGCATTTGGTCTATGACGGGGAAAAGACTTCCGATGATGACCGGCACGTGGTATTCACTGCGGAGGGCGATGTGTATCGGCTGTCCGTGTCCACGGTGGGCTATTACAGCACATTGGACGAGGTGCCGAATTCCGATTTGTGGTGCAGTCATCTGGCAGACGGAGAGCAGTTCGGTATCTGGCAGACCTTCCCCACCCGGGGGCAGCTGGACAGCTCTCAGGAGCTTGGCGTGGCAAGCAGCTATTTGCCCGTAACCTGCCGTGTGGACTATACAACCGCGGACGGAGCCGCCCACGCGGCAGAGATTCTGCTGGACGACAGCGGCGAGTTGTATCTGAAACAAATCAAGTAAAAAACAATGGCAGGCAGCCGGAAATCGGGCGCCTGCCATTTTCTATCCTTTTCATTGTATTTCTGTGTGGAATACGTTATAATAAGCCCGTTCAATTTTTGAAGTTAGGAAGTAAGCAGCTTATGAATTTACGAGCGATTCTTGCAATCATTGTCTGCCGCTGCGTGAAATTGGCAGCCAAGATACTGCATCGCGGCGGAACAGATATGCCCGGTCGGTTTGCACTGAAGGTTGACCCCGGTCTGCCGGAGCGGCTGGCAAAAAACGTGCGGATTATTATGGTTACCGGCACCAACGGAAAAACCACAAGTTCCCGTATTGTGGAGCAGGGGCTGATTGACGCGGGGGTGGATTACTTTGCCAACCGGTCCGGCGCCAACCTGCTGTCCGGCGTGACCACGCTGTTGGTGGAAAATGCCACGCTGACGGGCAAACCGAAACATGCCTGCGCTGTCATTGAATGTGACGAGGCGGCGTTCCGGAAAACCGCGCCGCTGGTGCAGCCGGAAGTCATTCTGGTGACCAATTTGTTCCGTGACCAGCTGGACCGCTACGGCGAGATTACCCATACTCTGAGCAATATCCGGGAGGGCATTCTGGGAGTTCCCACGGCAACGGTGTGTCTGAATGCGGATTGTTCTCTGACCGCCTCTCTGGCGGGAGATATTCCCAACGTCTGCGTATTTTACGGTCTGGGCGAGGCATTGGGCGGCGGCGAGGCACCTACGGTTTCCGATGCCAGCCACTGCATTCGCTGCAAAACCGAATATGTATACAAATATCGTACTTACGGCCATTTGGGATATTATGAGTGCCCGAAATGCGGCTATCACCGGCCGGAAACCGATGTGACCGTAACCCGTATGCTGGGCAAAGACGCAGACAGCTCCACGGTGGAAATCGCCACGGAGGAGCTGACCCGGACGGTGCGGGTGAACCTGCCGGCGGTGTATAACATTTACAATGCCGTGGGCGCGATTACCGCTTTGCTGTCCTTTGGTCTGGACGGAGAAACGGCGCTGACCTGCGCGGAAAATTTCCGGTGCGGCTTCGGACGTATGGAAAAATTCGATCTGAACGAAACGGAAATCCGTATGATTCTGGTGAAAAACCCGGCGGGCTGCAATCAGGTGTTTGAGTATCTCAACGGCTTGGAGCAGACGTTCCTGCCGGTATTTCTGCTGAATGACAAGGCGGCTGATTCCACGGATATTTCCTGGATTTGGGACGCGGAATATGAACGATTTGCGGAAAAGTACAACGGTCCGGTGGTTGTTTCCGGTATTCGTGCCGATGATATGGCCCTGCGTTTGAAATACGCGGGAATCCCGGCGGAAAATATCCGCGTGGAGCGGGATTTTGACGCGCTGATTCAGCAGGTGAGCGGGCAGAGCCTGCCGGTGTATATGATTCCCACGTATACGGCAATGCTGGACTTGCGGACGCGGCTGGCGCATTTGTGCGGCAGCAAGGAATTCTGGGAATAAGGAGGCAGAGCCATGGAACTGAAAATTTGTCATCTGTATCCGGACGTGCTGAATCTGTACGGCGACAACGGCAATATCCGCTGCCTGCAGCAGCGCTTGACTTGGCGGGGCATTGACTCCCAAGTGACCCGGGTGCCCATTGGGGAAACGGTGAATTTTGCCGATTATGATTTGTTTTTCATCGGCGGCGGGCAGGATTTTGAGCAGGAAGTGCTGCTGAGCGACCTGAATCGGGGCAAAGCGGCGGAAATCAAAAGCGCCATTGCCGACGGAAAAACCTTTCTGACCATCTGCGGCGGGTATCAGATGCTGGGCCGCAGCTATACCACTTGGGACGGCGTAACCTGCGATTTTATCGGCGCCATTGATTATGCCACCGTGGGCGAAAAAGAACGTATGATTGGCAATTTCGCTTTCCGCTGCGGTCCGGAATCCGGCGGCAGCGTGGTGGTTGGATTTGAAAACCACAGCGGCAAAACATGGCTGGGCGCAGGCGTTTCTCCCTTGGGGCAGGTGCTCACCGGCTCCGGCAACAACGGAGAAGACAAGGGCGAGGGCGTGCGGTATCTGAACGTATTCGGCACGTACAGCCACGGTCCGGTGCTGCCCAAAAACCCGGAATTTGCCGACGTCATTCTGACCACGGCCATTCATCGGAAAAATCCGGAGTTCGTGCTCCCGGCATTGGACGACACCGTGGAGCAGGCGGCGCACGATTATATGGTGAAACGGCTGGGCATATAAAAGAAGTGGAGGTGCTGCCATGGAAAAGGTCTATCGGATTCTGAAAACGGCCATTTGGTGTTTTGTGGGTGTTTTTATCGGCAACAGCTGCTATGAATTCAAAGAGTACAAGACTTACCCGGAACTGTATGCCATGCAATCAGCGCCGTGGTATTACGGCATTCTGATGAACGGTGTACTCACCGTTGTGGTGGTTGCCGGAATTCTGATTGTTATGGCACTTCTGAAAAAACGAATGAAATAAAAATAGAACCTGTCATTGTGAAGTGACAGGTTCTGTTTTTTATACAATTTCACTTACCGGGCGACAAAGCAATGCCAATCGTCCTCGTTGTGATGCTCCAGAATGGTGAAACCATTGTCCTCAATGGCTTGACGCACCTCGTCCTGACGACCCTCGATAATGCCGGAAGTGATGAACGTTCCGCCGGGTTTCAAAAATTCCTTGACGAAACCGGACAGGGGAATGATGACGTCGGAGACAATGTTTGCGGTCACAATGTCATAATTGCTGCCCAGAGCTTTCCGCATCCCTGCATCGGAGAGTACGTCTCCGGCGCGAATGTCGAATTTTTCGGCGGTAATGCCGTTCAAACCGGCATTCGACAGGGCAACTTCCGGTGCTTTCGGGTCAATATCGCAGCCGGCGCAGCGGTCGCAGCCCAGCAGCAGCGCGCCGATGCCCAGAATTCCGGAGCCGCAGCCCAAGTCCAGAACGGTTTTTCCGGGACCTGCCACGGATTCCAGCGCAGCCAGACACATTTTTGTGGTGGCATGGCTGCCGGTGCCGAAAATCAAGCCCGGGTCCAGTTTCAGCGGAATCCGGCCGTCTTCCGGGACGGGCTCCCACTCCGGCACAACCACCAGCTTTTCGCCCACTTCAATGGGTTTGTAAAACTCTTTCCAGTTGTTTTCCCAGTCGCTGTCCTGCACAAAGGCGGTCTCCGGCATTTTGCCCAGGAAGTTTGCCACGGTGTTCAGCAGGGCTTTGCCCTCTTCATCATCGGACAGATAAAATTTCACCCGGGAAACACCCTTGAATTTATTTTCCAGTTCCTCGTCCACATAATCCCAGTAGGCGTGGTTATTTTCCAAGAAATTTTCAAAATCCTGCTCGTCTTCCACAATCATGCCGCCCACGCCCAGCTCAGCCAGGTCGGCGCACATCAAATCCGGGTCACCGGTGCAGTTGACGGTTACTTCAATCCAGCGCATCAATGATTCCTCCATTTTTATTCGGTTCTGTGCAGACATTGTACCATGAAATCGCCCGGCTGACAACAGAAAAAGCCGGGTACTCGTTGGAGTACCCGGCGGAACTATCATATTAGTCTTTTGAGTCCAGAATGAGGCCGTATCCGCCGTCATTCCGTTTGTAGACCACTGCAAATGCATCGCCTTCGTCGGCATTGCGGAATGCGAAGAATTCATGCTCCAACAGATTCATCTGCAAAATTGCTTCCTGCACACCCATGGGCTGGATGCTGAAACGTTTGTTCCTGACAACTTTGAATTCCTCTTCCGGCTCGTCATCGACCATGGGAACCACAACACGCTCGAAAGCGTCGGTCCGCAGACGTTTTTCCAGACGGGTTTTGTTCTTGCGGATCTGCCGCTCGATGGTGGCCACAGCCGAATCAATGGAAGCGCACATATCGCCGGTGGTTTCTTTGACGCGATAGAACATACCGTTGTTCTTAATCGTCACTTCAGCGATGTACCGACCGCGCTCGGTGCTGAACGTCACAAAAGCTTCGCTTTCCGTTTTGAAGTACTTGTCGATTTTGGAAATCTTCTTCTCGGCATATTCCTTCATGGCGGGGGTAGCGTCGATTCTTTTCTCTGTGAACGTAAACTTCATAATGATCAGCTCCTTTTGTTGACTAAGGAAAAATCCTTGTCTATATTATAACACGATATTTTGAAAATGGAAGTGTTATTTATGAATTTTATCCAAAAAATTCTGAATCACATGTTTGGGACCTTTGAGACAGCCGATTTATCCCGCATACACCGCACAGTTGGGCAGGGCGGCTTTGATTTCCGCCACCTGCTCATCGGTGAAACCGCAGCCGATGATGGACAGGGTTTTCAGGCTGGTCAGGCTATGCAGGTGCGTGGGGTCTGCCAGTTTGCAGTTGTCCAAATAGAGGTTTTCCAACTTGGTCAGCTTGCTCAGCGCGGACACATCGGTGACGCCGGTGTTGTCCAGATACAGGTCCCGCAGCTTGCTGCAGTAAGCCAAAGGTGCAACATCTTTCAGCGCCGTGTTGTTGTTCAGCAGCAGCTCCGTCAGACCGGTGCAGCTGGACAGAGAATAGACGTCCTTCAGATTGTTGTTGGCCAGATTCAGATTGGTCAGCTTTTTGTGACCGGCTAAGAACGTCAAATCGGACAGACCGGTGCTCTGCAGCTCCAGAACATTCAGATTGGTCTGATTGCTCAGGGGAGAGAAGTCGGAAATGCTGTTGTTGTTCAGCATCAGAGAGGTGACTGCCGTGAACTGGTCCAGATTGCTCAAATCCGTCACATTGCTGTTGGAGGCATCCACAATCTGCGCGTCGGCGGAGAAGGTTTTGTTGCCCAGGGTGACGTTGATGGTCAAATCATCGTGGATGATATTGCACTTGTGCATGGAATCCTTCAGTTTTTTTACACCGGCGCCGGTGAGAGCACTGTTGTTGCTGATGTCCAAATCGGTGAGGGTGGACAGTTTCAGCTGATTCAGATCGTTGTCGGTCAGACCGGTATTCCGGACGCTCAGCTTGCGGAGATTGCCGAAACTGGACAGCGTGGAGAAACTGGTCAGGTTGTTGTCGTCAATGGACAGTTCCGTCAGACTGTTCAGAGAGGACAGTTCCCGAATACTGGAAAATTTGTTGTCTTCCAAATCCAGATAGGTCAGCTGCGTCAGACTGCTCAGCGGGCTCAAATCGGAAACTTCGTTGTCCCACAGGCACAGCCAAGTGAGGTTATTCAGATGCTCCAGAGGACTCAAATCGGAAACCTCATTGCCTTTCAGATTCAGAGATTGCAGCTGCGTGCATTTTGCCAGTACGGAAATATCCCGAATGTGCTTGTTGGTCAGGTCCAGTTCCGTAACATCGGTATCGAATTTCACGCCGCCCAGCTCCAATTCCTCCGCTACGGTGTCATCGCTGAAAATCTTGCAGTCCTCCAGCTTTTTGGACAGCTCGTCATACTGGGTCTGGGTCAGCTCGATTTTCTTGATGCTCAGAGTGGTCAGGTGTTTCAGCTTGTACAGCGGGCTGAAATCCTCAATGGGGTTGTTGTCCAGATACAGCGTCCGCAAATCGGTAAGATGTTTCAGGCTGCTCAGGTCTTCGATACCGTTGTCGGAAAGGGTCAGACTGGTCAGACTGCCGCAATGCTTCAGAAATGCCAAATCGTCAATGCCGCAGTTTTTCAGCGTCAGTGCGGTGAGGGATTCGAAATTTTCCAGCTGGTCCAAATCGTCTTTGGACAGCTTGGTGTCGGTAATGACCAGAGAAGAGGCGGTTTCGTCATAGAGCTTTCCGGCGATTTCCACGCCCTTGGTGGGAATTTCGTCCTCCACGCCCAAAGACGCCAAAGCCTGTTTCAGTTTGGCGGTATCGCTGCCCTTGCGCTCCATCTGCGCCCACAGCAGCTCCTCGGCTTTGTCCGTTTGTCCGGCCAGCACGTAGGCATTGGCCAGAGCAATGGCGCACTCGTCTGTGTCCTTTACGTCATAAGCGCGCTCCAGATAACGCACGGCCTTGTCGTAATCGCCGTTTTCCACGCAGGTTTCTGCGGAGGTGCGGTAATTCTGATACTGCACCGTGCGGTTGTGAGACCGGAGAGAGAACACCAGAATGACGGCAATCACCACCAGTAACACCGCGCCGCCTGCCATCAGCAGACGTTTTTTGTCTTTCAAAAATTCGTTCATGTTGCCTCCTTACCTGCCGAAAGGCAGAATGGGATTCTTTTTATGTTGATATGTTCGATTCCGCAATAGCAGAAAAAGCGGGCATTGCCCGCTTTTTCCCCATTTCGGATTATTTTACCAGTGCTTTTTTGGCCTCTGCCTTTGCCAGGAACTTCTCCATCTGAATGATGAAACGTTCGTGGGTGCCGGAGCCGATGATGCCGGTTTCGTCATAAGCGGTCACTTTCAGAACGATACGGCGGCGGTCGACCTCGGTTACTTCAGCCTCTGCCCAGTATTTCATACCCACCGGGGTGGCGGCGTCATGGGTGATTTCCAGCTTGGTGCCGACGCTGTTTTCGCCTTCGCCGTAGTAAGGGCGAATGGCTTCGCAGGCAGCGTTTTCCATTGCTGCGACCATATAGGGGGTGGCAAAAACTTCCACGGAGCCGGAACCGACGGCGGCTGCGGTCAGCTGATCCGTTACGATGCCGTCAACGCGGCCTTTTGCTCCAACAGGGATTTCCATTGCGTGAATCCTCCTCAAGTATTTTGGATTTGGGTAGCTGTATTGTATCATAAAAATTCCCGTCTGGCTACGGGGAAGTTATGAACAGTTTGGAAATTGATGCTAATTTGGGATTTAACGGGCAATTATTATTGTAATAAGGTGAAAAATGTGGTATTTTATGCAGTGGCATATTGCTAAATGAACCCGCCGAAGCCATCGGCGGAGTTTGGAGGAAATTTATGAAAAATTCTGAGAAAACCCTGGACATGATCGTGAACCTCTGCAAGAACCGCGGCTTTATTTATGCCGGCAGCGAGATTTACGGCGGATTGGCAAACAGCTGGGATTACGGTCCTCTGGGCGTTGAATTCAAAAACAATGTGAAAAAGGCATGGATGAAGAAGTTCGTGCAGGAATCCCCCTACAACGTGGGTCTGGACGCAGCAATCATCATGAACCCCCAGACTTGGGTCACCACCGGCCACGTTTCCAGCTTTTCCGACCCTCTGCTGGACTGCAAGGCATGCAAGGCTCGTCACCGCGCCGATAAGCTGATTGGTCAGGAGCACCCGGAAGTGAATGTGGACGCCATGAACTTTGACGAGATGGACGCATTCATTGCCGAGCATGAGGACGTTGTCTGCCCCGTTTGCGGCAAGCATGACTTTACGCCCATTCGGAAATTCAATCTGATGTTCAAGACCAAGATGGGCGTCACCGAGGACTCTTCCTCCGACGTGTATCTCCGTCCGGAAACCGCACAGGGTATTTTCGTGAACTTTGCAAATATCCAGCGCACTACCCGGAAAAAGCTGCCCTTCGGCGTGTGCCAGGTGGGCAAGGCATTCCGGAATGAGATTACCCCGGGCAACTTCACCTTCCGTACCCGTGAGTTCGAGCAGATGGAATGCGAATTCTTCTGCCAGCCGGGCACCGATTTGGAGTGGTTTGCATACTGGAAAGACTTCTGCTTTAACTGGCTGCTGAATCTGGGCATCAAGGCAGAGAACCTGCGTCTGCGCGACCATGAGCCCGCAGAGCTGGCATTCTACTCCCGCGCAACCACCGATATTGAATATGCATTCCCGTTCACCGACTGGGGTGAGTTGTGGGGCATTGCAGACCGTACCGATTACGATCTGGGCCGTCATCAGGAGGCCTCCGGCAAGGATCTGACCTATTACGATCAGGAGAAGAACGAGCATTACATTCCCTACGTCATCGAGCCTTCTCTGGGCTGCGACCGCGTGGCGCTGGCCTTCCTGTGCGAGGCTTATGACGAGGAGCATCTGACCGATTCCAACGGCAAGGAAGACGTGCGCACCGTGCTGCATCTGCACCCGGCTCTGGCACCCTTCAAGGCTGCCGTGCTGCCTCTGAGCAAAAAGCTGGGCGGCAAGGCAATGGAGATTCGCAATCAGCTGAGCAAGTACTTCATGGTGGACTATGACGAGGCAGGCTCCATCGGCAAGCGCTATCGCCGTCAGGACGAAATCGGCACCCCTCTGTGCATCACCGTGGACTTTGACACCGTGGGCGATCCCGAAAAGGGCATCGAGGCAGACAACTGCGTGACCATTCGCGACCGGGATACCATGGAGCAGGTGCGTGTGCCCATCGACCAGCTGGTCAACTTCATCAACGAGAAAATCGATTTCTGATTTTTACTTATTTTATCCTTAGCGAGGCAACCCCTTTTGAATAAACTCTTTGAAGAACAAACGGCGGTACAGACGGATTCCGGGAAGAACCTTTCCTCCCGGAACCCGGTTTTGTATTGGCTTTGGAATGTGGTGATTTTGCTGTGTGCCGGCATCGGCATCGGACTGGTGAGCTTAACGCTGGCATACGGCAATTACAGCTGGGACGTATTCCTTGGATATTTTAACCACCCGCTGATTGCATTTCTGAATATCCTGCCCTGCGTGTTGCTGGTATTTTTCTTCTGGTTTCTCACCGGACGGCCGTGGGTCGGCTTTCTGCTGACGGCGGTTTTGGTGCTGTCGGCCAGTATCGGCAGCTATTTCAAGCTCCTGTTTCGGGACGACCCCTTTGTGGCTGCGGATTTTTCCAGTATTACAACGGCCATGGGCGTGGCAGGAAATTATGATTTGAGCATGGACAAGCGTCTGTGGTTTCTGCTGGCATGTGTGGTTTTGGGAACGGTGTTTCTCCGACTTCTGGTGCGCGGAAAACCGGGACGTCCGGTGCGTTTGGCCGGTGCGGCGGCGGTGCTTTTGAGCATTTGGCCCCTTTGGAGCTGTGTTTACAGCAACAATACCATTTATGAGCAGAAGGCCCGGAATGACGAGCATATTGTTCAGTGGTCCGCCACCCAGAGCATGATTTCCCGGGGATTTGTGTACCCGTTTCTCCACAGCATTTCCGCGGCGGTGGATACGCCCCCGGAGGGATATTCCCACAAAGCGGCGGAGGAGCTGCTCAGTCAGTATACCGATGAAGAAATTCCGGCGGACAAGAAAGTGAACATCATCGGATTCCAGTTGGAGGCGTTCAACGATTTCACCAATCTGGGCATCAAGGGCATCAGCAGCGATGTGTACGCTGCGTATCATCAGATTGAGGCGGAAAGCTATACCGGCAATCTGGTTACCAATATTTTTGCCGGGGGCACCATTGATTCGGAGCGCTGCGCCCTCACAGGGTACTATCAGCTCCGGGATTTTCGGAAAAATACCAACTCTTATGTTTGGTATCTCCGGGACCAAGGCTATCGGACCACCGGCAGCCACCCCTGCTACGAATGGTTTTACAATCGGCGGAATATTATGCCGTGGTTGGGATTTGAAGAATATTTGTTCCTAAATGACCACTATGCGGAATTGACCGGCGGTGCAATTGCGTACGACCAAGTGGCTTTGCCGGAAATGCTGCGGCTGTATCAAGAGGCTGCGGCAGAGGGGCAGCCGGTGTTTGACTTCAACATTACCTATCAAGGACACGGACCCTATACCACTGATGCTGTGGAATGGGGCGGCGGCGCTTTGGACCCCACGGGATATTATGAAAATGTGAGTGACTACGATTACAACGTCATGAACAACTATCTGGGCTCCGTGCGGGATACGGGCAACCGAATGCTGGAGTTTCTGAATGCCCTGCGGTATGACGAAACACCCGTGGTGGTGGTGTTCTGGGGCGACCACAATCCTTGGCTGGGCGATTCGGGCTGCGTGTATACGGATTTGGGAGTGAATCTGGATACGCAAACCGAGGAAGGATTTTACAATTACTATTCCACCCGCTATGTGATGTGGGCCAACGAGGCGGCAAAGCAGGTGTTGGGCAACGATTTCCGGGGCGAGGGCCCGGATTTGAGTTCCAATTATCTGATGAACGAGCTGTTTCGGCAGTTAGGCTGGAAGGGCAATGCGTACATGCAGCTGACGGAGGAAATCCGGCAGACCCTGCCCATTGTCAACAGCAACGGGTTTTATGTGGAAAACGGAACGGTAAAATCGGCTGAGGAGCTGTCGGAAACCGGTGCTCAGGCGCTGCGGAATCTCCGCATTGCACAATACGCTGTGAGGAAAAATTTTGACCATGAAACAGAATGAGCGGGAAATCAATCCCGGAAAAGAGTGGGCCCAACGGCTGAAACCCGGCGGCTGTATTCTGGTGTTGGTGCTGACGGTGCTGTGCATGGCGCAGATGTTTACATCGGGACCGAAGAAAATCGACGGGTATGCACCGCCGGAAACCGACGCATACTATGCCCAACACCTAACTGAATTGCAGACGGAATTGGAAACCAACGTGTTTCCGGAGCTGGACGGCATTGAGGGCAGCGAGGTGGCAGAGGGCGTGTTGAAAATTCGCATTGACCGGGACAACTTTATCAGCTCTCGGGCGGCCATTCTGCAATATTATGGGCAGACATTATTTGAGTTTGTGGAAGACTAAAAAAATATAGAAAATCAGGTGTTGAAATGAAAGACGGATTTGTAAAAGTTGCTGCGGCATCTCCTGTAATTCGCGTCGCTGACCCGGATTACAATGCCGACCGTGTGATTGAAACCATTCAGACGGCCAAGGAAAAGGGCGTAAAGGTTCTGGTATTCCCGGAACTGACGCTGACCGGCGTGACCTGCTATGACTTGATTGGCATGCGCAATCTGCTGAATGCCAGCGAGGACGCACTGTGCAAGGTGGTAGAGGCTACGGAAGAGCTGGATATGCTGGTGTTCGTGGGCCTGCCCTACGCACTGGGCGGCCAGCTGTACAGCTGCGCAGCGGCAGTGTACAACGGCGACGTCATCGCCATGGTGCCCCGCACGGAAGTGAACGGAACGCCGTTCAGCTGCCCGGACGATGAGCCCGTGGACATTGTTGTCGGCGGCCGGTACGAAACATGGCTGACCAACGATGTGGTGTTCCCCAGCAATGTGAACAGCGACTTGACCGTGGCTGTGGAAGTGGGCAACGACATGAACGAGCTGGTGCCCATGAGCGTCAATCAGGCCATTGACGGCGCAACGCTGATTGCCCAGATGGCATCTTTCCCTGCAACCGTGACCTCCACCCAGGAGGCGGAGCTGGATATCAAGTACCGTTCCAAGCATCTGCTGGCCGGTATGATTATGGCAGCGCCCGGCACCGGCGAATCCACCACGGATAACGTGTTCACCGGTCTGTGCATGGTGGCGGAAAACGGCGTGATTCTGGACCGCAAAGAAGAGGCCGGCGCACTGGCAATTTCCGAGGTGGACGTGGACCACATGACCAACCTCCGCCGGAAGAGCGGCGCGTTTGGCAGCAGCGAAATGGCTTACAACGTGGCGGAATGGGGCATGGAAGAGGAAGAAACCGTGCTGACCCGTTACTACTCCAAGAATCCGCACCTGCCCGCTCTGGAAAAGGACGTGCCCGCTTACTGCGAGCGCATGATGCAGATTCAGGTGGACGCTCTGATTAAGAGAATGGAATACGCCGGTCTGGACCACTGTGTTGTGGGTATCTCCGGCGGCGTGGACTCCACGCTGTGCGTGATGATTTGCTCCATGGCTGTGAGAAAAATGGGCCTGCCCTCCACCAACGTGGTGGCTTGCACGCTGCCCTGCTTTGGCACGACCAGCCGCACCAAGTCCAACGCAATCGTTGTGGCAGAGCAGTGGGGCTGCGAGGTGCGCGTGATTGACATCGGCAACTCCGTCAAGGCGCACTTTGACGATATCGGCCATGCACATGATGATTACACCATTGCATTTGAAAATGCACAGGCCCGTGAGCGCACCCAGGTGCTGATGGACGTGGCCAACAAGGTCAACGGTCTGAACGTGGGCACCGAGGACCTGAGCGAGTACATTGACGGTTGGTGCACCTACAACGGCGACCATACCAGTATGTACGATGTGAACATGGGTCTGACCAAAACGCAGGTGCGGACCGCTGTACGTCACATTGCCGCAACTACCGAAGACAAGGTTCTGGCAACTGCTCTGTGGGACGTGCTGGAATGCCCGGTGAGCCCGGAACTGCTGCCCCCGAAAGATGATACCATTGAGCAGAAGAGCGAGGAAACTGTGGGCTCTTACTCTCTGCAGGACTTCTTCACCCACAAGATGCTCATCTGCGGCTTTACGCCCACCAAGACCCTGCGTCTGGCAGAGCTGGCTTACGGTGATGAGTTCAGCCGCGACGAGCTGATTATGTGGCTCAAGAGCTACTGCACCCGTCTGTGCACCCAGCAGTTCAAGCGCTCCTGCCTGATGGACGGTCCTGCTGTGGAGCAGTTCTCTGTTTCTCCCAGAAATGGTTTCCTGATTCCCAGTGACGCATCCACCAACATGTGGATGAGAGAGCTGGAGACTCTGGAAAACGAGTAATTCAATTGCATCAATCCCCTCGGATTTTGAGCGGTAGGGAAATACCCCGCTGCGGTTTATTTGAACCGCAGCGGGGTATTTTATTGCTCCAGATGTCGTTTTTCTTTTCGGGATTCGATTCCGTGGCGAATGGCCATGACCGGGTGGTACAGCAGCATGCGGGGGCCGGAAAAGCGCATCACTTCCCGGATTTTCTCCCGCATCTCCGGCTTGTAGCAATGCACCTTGCAGTTGGCGCAAAAGGTTTTCGTCTCCATAAACGGGCAGCGGTCGCTGCGGGTTCTGGCATAGCGCTCCAATTCGGCACAGTCGGGGCAGAGCGTTTTGCCACCGTGATTTTTCCGGCAGTATAGGGAAATCATCAGGGAAACCACTTCTTTTTCCCGTTCCCGTTTGGCTTGAATATCCATCAGCTCATCCTCCCGTGTTCTACAGAATAAACAGTATCGGCAATGCCCATGGTAGATTTTCTGTGGGACACCAGCAAAACGGTTTTTGCCTGACATTCCTCGTGGAGAGATTTCAAAATCACTGCCTCATTCAGACTGTCCAGATTGGAAGTGGGCTCGTCTAACAGCAGAAACGGTGCGTCATGGAGAAAGGCTCTGGCAAGCCCCAAACGCTGCCGCTCACCGCCGGAGAGCGTGTCGCCCAGCTCGCCGACCTGAGTGTCATATCCGTTGGGCAGACCCATAATGAAGTCATGGACGGAGGCTTTCTTGCAGGCGGCAACGATTTCCTCATCGGTGGCATCAAGATTAGCCAAACGGAGATTGCTGCGAATGGAATCATGGAACAGATGGGTTTCCTGAGTTACAAAGCTCTCCATGCCGCGCAGATTTTCGGTGTTGATTTCCTCGACATTTCTGCCGGAGATGTTGACGCTGCCTTGGTCGGCGGACCAAAACCGCATAAACAGTTTCAGCAGCGTGGATTTTCCGGCGCCGGAGCGGCCGGTGATCCCCACAATTTTGCCCTCCGGGACGGTTAATGTCAGGTCCTGCAGAATGGTCTCGCTACCATAGGAAAACGTGACGCGTTCCGTATCGGCACCGGAGAAAGCAACGTCCGGTTTCCCGGAAATGTCTTCCGTTACCGGGGGTTCTTCCAGAATGTCCAGTACGCGGTTGCCGGCGGCAAAGGTATTTTGCAGCGTGGCACCCAATGCAGCCAGAGACACGCAGGGGCCGAAGGAGCTCATCATGGCAAGGGTTGCAATCAGGCAGCCCTCAAATCCGACAAGCCGGGCGGAGGCGAACAGCATGGCAAGGTCGAAGAGCAGAATCACGGTGTTGGTGCCTGCTGTGCTCCGGCCGGAAAGGCGTTTCATGGTTTCGTCTGTTTTGGAAAGAGAGTCTGTCAGCACGTTCATCTGGGCCATGCGCATGTCGCCTTGTCCGTACTGAATGGTTTCGGAAAGTCCCCGAAGACTGTCCAGAACAAAGGCGGAAAGTCTGCCGGATTCGTTGCGGAAACGAATTCCGGTATCTCCGCTGCATTTGGAGGTCATCATCGGAATGACTGCGCCCACCGTTACGTAGGCAGCCAGTGCCACCAGTCCCAGGGCAGCGTGAATTCTGCCAATGAACAGGACCATCACAAGGCAAAACAGAATTGCAATGCAAATGGGGGAAATGGTGTGGGCATAGAATACTTCCAGAAGTTCAATATCCGAGGTGATGACGGAAATCAAATCGCCTTTGTCCTTGCCTTCCAGCTTTGCCGGGCACAGACGGCGCAGCGCACCGAATACCCGGTCCCGAATCAGCGCCAACAGCTTAAAGGCAATGAAATGGTTGCAGGATTGCTCGGCATATCGGAGAAATCCCCGGGCAAGAGCAAACACAATCACGGCGGCAAAAAGTTTCTGCAAATTTCCGGACAATTCCGGGCGCAGTACGGCAGCGACGGCATAGCCGCCGCATACGGTGATGAAACTGGCGCACAGATGACCGACCAGACCCATCAGAATGGCAAGAACCATATATCCGCTCAGGGGCTTTACCAACCCGATAAGCTTTCCCATTACCTGAAATCCGCTCCGTTTCATTCTGCGGTCCCTCCTTTTGCATAGTGTTCCAATTCCTGCTGGGCATTCCAAAGTTCCGCGTATCTGCCGTTTTCCGAAAGCAGTACGGTGTGGGTGCCTTTTTCTGCCACATGGCCGCTGTCCAATACATAGATGGTATCAGCGGTTTCCACATTGGCAAGGCGGTGAGAAATCAGAATTACGGTTTTTACTTTTGCCAACGCGTGAATCTGCGCCATAATTTCATTTTCGCTTTCCACATCAATGTTCGAGGTTGCCTCATCAAAGATATAGACCGGGGTGTCATGGAGCAGTGCCCGTGCCAAAGCCAACCGCTGGCATTGTCCGCCGGAGAGATTGCTGCCTTTTTCGTTCAGAACTGTGTCCAGACCCTGCTCATTTCGTAGAAAATCAGCCAGATTCACCTGCTCCAGCAGGCTCCAGAGTGTGTTGTCATCGGCAGCGGGGCAAGCCATCAAAAGGTTTTCCCGGACGGTTCCCTTGAAAATGTAGCTCTGGTGAGAAACATAAGTGAAGTGGGTCATCAGGCTTTCCTCGGAAATTTCGGACAGCGGCACTCCGCCTACGGCGACGGTTCCCGTGTAGCGCCGGTTTCTGCCCATAAGAATGGCGGCGAGGGTGGATTTTCCGCAGCCGGATTCACCGACAATGGCGGTAAAGCCGCCTTGGGGAAAGGAGACATTCACGTTATGGAGAATCTCACGATTGGGTTCATAGGAAAAGTACAGATTCTCGCAGACAATGGAGCAATCCTCCGGTACGGCGGCAGAGCGTTCCGTCGGCTCCGGCAAGTCCAGCAGCCGGAAAATCTTTTCGGAGGCAGCCATGCCGTTCATGGCAATGTGAAAATAGGAGCCGAGCATTCGCATGGGCAGGAAGAAATCCGCCGCCAGCAGGATAATCAGAATGCAGCCGGACAAATCCACGTGCCCGGCACGGAATTGGGTGGTTGCCAGAATGACGCCCAATGCTGCACCGCCGTAAGCGATGACGTCCATGACGGTAATGGAGTTTAATTGCATGGTCAGCACTTTCATGGTAATTTTCCGGAAGTGCTCGCTTTGTTCGTTCATTTCCTGATGCTTGAATGCGTCAGCTTGGTAGATTTTTGCGGTTGTCAGACCTTGCAAATTTTCCAGAAAGGTGTCGCCCAAAGTGGTGTATTGGCTCCAGTATTGCGCCAGAAGTTTCTTTGCCCACCGCTGAATCAGCACGATGGTCACGGGAATCATGGGTACGCAGACCAGCAGCACAATGGCACTGGGAAAGTTTACAAAGCTCAGCACCGCAAACAAGGTCAAGGGCGCCAGCATGGCATAGAAAAACTGGGGCAGATAGGCACCGAAATAGGTTTCCAGCTGGTCGACGCCCTCCACGGCAACCTGCACGACTTCGGAGGTATTTACCTGCTCTTTGTAGGAAGAACCCAGGCGCAGCAGCTTGTTGTAAATCATTTCCCGCAGTGTTTTCTTTACGGCTTTGGAGGAAAGGTAACTCATTCGGCTGGAAATTATGGCGCACACATACCGCACAAGTACTGCCAAAACGGCTGCGGCAGCCGTGACTGCAAGCTGACGGCTGCTCAATGTGTTTTCGTACAAACTTTGGAGCAGCTTGGCAATGGCTGCCATCATGGTGATATTTGCTGCCAGAGATACCCATTGGCTGGCAACGTTTCCGGCAATGTACTTTTTACTTTCTTGTACGGTACCGATTAGTCGTTTGTTTATCATCGTAGGAACCCTCATTTCTAAAGTTAGCGTTAGCTAACTAATAGGAAATAAAAATGCCGCACAATGGCGTGTTAGCGTTATCTAACTTCTGAGGCAGTTTAGCATATCCATATTGCGTTGTCAATTCTTTTTCCGCGGGTTAGAAAAAACTCCCGGGGTCTTGTTGGTTTTTTAGTTGAAAAAAGCGGGAAAAGCGGGTACAATGATACTACTTGTGAAACTGAGGTGACCGGCTATGATTATGGCAGTTGATATCGGCAATACCCATGTGTGCGTGGGTACGTTGGACGGACTGGAAACAAAAAATATGTACCGTCTGCAGACGAATATCGGGCGGACGGATTCGGAATACGCAGTGCTGATGCATCAGCTGATGCAGCTGACGGGCATGGCCCATGAGCATTATGACGGAGCCATTATTTCCTCCGTGGTGCCGCAGCTGACGGGTGTTCTGAAAAGCGCCATCAAATTGGTAACCGGCTGCGATGCACTGGTGGTGGGTCCCGGCGTGAAAACGGGACTGAATATCCGCATTGACGACCCGGGCTCTCTGGGTGCGGATCTGGTGGTGGGCGCCGTGGCGGCGCTGCACAAGCACAAACCGCCGCTGATTCTGATTGATATGGGTACGGCAACGACGGTTTCCGTGCTGGATGAAAAGGGCGGATTTCTGGGCGGTGCCATTATGGCGGGTGTAAATCTGAGCCTGAACGCGCTGAATTCCGGCACCAGCCAACTGCCGAAAATTGACTTGCACAATCCCGGCAAGGTGATTGGTCGGAATACGGACGAATGTATGAAATCCGGCGCTGTGTACGGAACGGCTTGCATGATTGACGGTATGATTGACCGGGTGGAAAAGGAATTGGGCCAAAAAGCCACGGTGATTGGCACCGGCGGCTTGGCTCCGGTGATTATGCGCCACTGCACCCACGAAATTCTGTTGGAAGATGACCTGCTGTTGCTGGGTCTGGGTGTGATTTACCAGAAAAACATACGGAAATGAAAAAATCCAGATGGTTTCGAAAGGAACCATCTGGATTTTTTACCAAACCTGCCAACGCAGAACGAAGGCGCACAAATACAATCCGGAAAGAATCAAGCACAGCAGAACGGTGAAACAGCGGCCCTTTCCGGAACGAATCGTCACCGCCAATGCCTTGGAAATGGGATAAAAGGACACCAGATACCGGGGCGCGCTCAACAGCCACGTGGCGCCGATGGTTACGGCAAAGTAAGCGATGAACCATGCCGTTTCACTGGGGCGCAGCCGCTTGCAGGCGGGAATCATCAGGCATAGGCTGCCGAAACTCCAAATCAGATTGGGCAGCCAAAGCCCCAAAAGCCGTTCCGGACTTTCCGAAATGCAGCTGAGGGCATGCTCCGTCTGGTAAGCGGCGGTATTCCAAAACCAACCCAAGCTCTGATGCCAATGGGCGCTCTGGTAAATCATGAACTGAAAGGGATTGCCGGAAACCTTGTAATTGACAAAGCAGTACGCGGCAAAGCCTGCGGGAATCAGCAGGAGACAAGGGACTTTTCGGCGCTGCCCGGGGGTGCAGCCGACGGCTCGGGTGCGGGCAACCCATTCCATGCACAGGGGAACCACCAGTAAAATGCCCGGGGAGCGGGTGAACGCCGCATATCCCCCCAACAGACAGCCCAGGAACCAATGCTCCCGGCGGGTCAGATACATGCACCCGACGCACAGCAGCAGAAACAGACTTTCGCTCATGGGCGCGGCGAAAAAGAACGCACCGGGGAGCAGACACAGGACACACGTTCCAAACAAGGCGTCCCGGTGAGACAAGTCCAACCGGAGCAGACGATACAGCAGCCAGCCCGCTGCGGCAAAGCAGCACCCGGAAAGGGTCATAGCGGCTATCAGCGGGTCCGGAATCAAATGCTCCGTCAGACGAATGGCTAAGGGATAGCCGGGGAGAAAGACCAGCTGCACCAAACGGCTCATAGGTCCTACGGACAAATACCAATCCCGGGCGATGTCCAGATAGTGCTGACTGTCTGTGCAGGTCCAGAATTGCAGCCGCGCGGCAAAGCTGCCCTCCATGCCGGTGAATCGGTTGATGCAATCCACCAGAAAGAGAATCATCAGGTCAAACAGCAGAAAGCCGGCAAAAATCATGGGACCTATGAGCGGGGGCTCTTCGGTGGAAACGGCAGGCTCCCGAAAACAGCCCTCTATCTGCCAGAATGCCATCCATCGGGGCACGAACCGCAGGCAAATCGTTACGAACAGCAAAACGCTTACAAGCGCCGCCAATCGACCGGGAAAACTGTATTGCGTGGGCAGATTCCAGTGTAGAAAGGCTCCGCCCGCGCAGAGCAATCC
>CAKTAK010000003.1:0-99043 GCA_934527315.1 uncultured Oscillospiraceae bacterium | reverse complement strand
CGGTGTACTCGCCTTTCAGGGTTGCAATTGCCTCCTGCACCTCCAGAGAGTTGCCCACGGCATTGCCCAAAGGCTGGTTCATATCTGTAACCACCGCAACGGTCTTTCTTCCCGCCAATTTGCCCACTTCCACCATTTCCGATGCCAGTTCCCGGGCATCTTCCGTGGTTTTCATAAAGGAGCCTTTTCCGGTTTTCACATCCAGAACGATGACATCCGCACCGGCAGCCAGTTTCTTGGACATAATGCTGCTGACAATCAGCGGAATGGAATTCACCGTTCCGGTGACGTCCCGGAGGGCATACATTTTCTTATCCGCCGGGTCCAAGTCCGCCGTCTGTCCGGCAATGACCATGCCCACCTTTTCCACCTGCTCCATGAACTGCTCATGGGTGATATTCACCGTCAAGCCGGGAAAGCTTTCCAGCTTATCCAAGGTGCCGCCGGTATGACCCAAGCCCCGGCCGGACATCTTGGCCATTTTCACCCCAAGACTTGCCACCATAGGCACCAGAACCAAACTGGTTTTGTCGCCCACGCCGCCGGTGGAGTGCTTATCGGCTTTCACACCGGAAATGCCGCTCAAATCCAGCGTATCCCCGGAGTGCTCCATGGCCATGGTCAGCTCCAACGTCTCCTGCCGATTCATGCCCTTGAGAAACACTGCCATCAAAAAAGCAGACATCTGATAGTCGGGAATGTCGCCTTTGGTATATCCGTTCACCACAAATTCAATTTCTTCTTTGGTCAGAATTCCGCCGTCTCTTTTTTTGATAATCACTTCGCTCATCAACATAGCGCAGTTCCCCTTTCGGTTAGTTTGCTTAGGGGTATTGTACCATATTGCACCGGAAAAACCAACTCCCTTATTCCGGGAACACCCAGTAGGTTCTCCCGCCGATTTCCCGCATGGTTTTCTCCGCTCCCGGCGGCACCTGCGCCACTTCCGCCGGCATGGCAATCCAATTTCGCCGCCCGTCAAAGCGGGTCAGGCAGCCGTCCGGGCAGGCATACCACAAATCGTCTTCTTCCTCCCGGGGCTGCACCGCAGGCGGTTCCGGGATGCAGACAACCGGACAGGATTCCGTCTCCGACGGGCGCTCCGGTACTTCCGGCGGGCAGCTCGGTTTTTGCTCCCGTTCTTCCGCAACAGCAGCGAGAATCGGTTCCAGAAATCCGTCTGTTTCGCCGGGGGCAAGCCGCCTGGTCAGCGTGGCGCAGCCTTTCCCGTCCGGGAGCAGCAGCCCCAGCTCCCGCGCCCCACTCTCCCCCGAAATTTTCAGGCACAGCGGCTGCCCGGTCCATTCGCATTTTGCCCGGAACAGGGTATACATACCCTCCCGGCAAATTTCCAAGGTGCCGATGCTCTGCCCCTGCCGTGTAATCGGTACTGTTTCCATGGTCAGACCTCCCGAAAAAAATATCGTCCCTCCAAACTATGAAGGGACGATATTGTTTATGCCGGATTTAACCGATGGTGTAAGTGCCCCGGACCAAAAGGGTCACAGAACCGGAGGCTTTCAAGCCGCTGTCGGAGGCCGGTGCCATATACAAATGGTTCGCAGTCATTCCCTTGCCGGAGGCAACGGTGCTGCCGGAAGAAATGTCAATCATACCGGAAGAACCCACCACAGCCGCGCTGCCGGACCGGAACAGCACCTCGCAGCCGGCGGAGCATTTCATGGTCTTTCCGCTTTGCAGGGTCACCACGGCAAATTCGCCGCTGATTTCCGATTCAAACTGCCGCTCCAACTGGGTCATCGCGGTGGTAACCGTGTTGTTGAACTCTGTTTCCATAGAGGGCTGCAGGGTTTTGTTCAGATAACTGAGCGTTACCAACGGGTCCGATTGCGTTCCCGCCGTGGAGGCTGCATAAGCGCCCACGCAGGTAAACACCACCGCCACAGCCAGAATCAGTGCCGCCCGCTCGATTTTTTTCTTCATGATGTACCTCCCAGTGTTCCCGGAGGCGGGCTGCCTCCGGGTGCGTATTCGTTTACAACCCAAAGCTGACAGCAATGGCGCTGTCCACCTTGGACATCGTTTCTCCGTCCAGCCGTCCCATTTTCTCCCGGAGCCGGGATTTGTCAATGGTCCGAATCTGCTCCAGCAAAATCACGCTGTCCCGGGTCAGACCCACGCTCTGCCCGCTCAGGGCAATGTGGGTAGGCAGTTTTGCCTTGCCGGTTTGAGACGTGATTGCCGCAGCAATCACCGTGGGGCTGTGCTTATTCCCCGTGTCGTTCTGAACAATGAGAACCGGGCGCATTCCGCCCTGCTCACTGCCCACAACGGGACTTAAATCTGCATAAAAAATGTCTCCGCGTTTTACGATGCTCAATGTAACCATCTCCGATGAAGGGCCGCCCTATCCATTCTATGTTGCGCAAGGGTATTCTCCCCCACCGAAGAAAAAATTATACAAGCCTGCCGGGGATTTTACGGGAAATAAATCCGGGGCACGCGGTTCGACACCCCGCACAGCAATTCATAGGAAATGGTTCCCGCCTGCGCCGCCAAAACATCCACTCTCTGCCGGTCACCGAAAATTTCCACCGGGTCTCCCACCTGAATGTCCGGGAAATCCGTAATATCCACCATGCACATATCCATGCAGATGCGCCCCCGCTGCTGCGCCCAATGACTTCCGATGCGCACCTGCAGCTGATTGGACAGCACCCGGTGCAAGCCGTCGCCATAGCCGATGGGTATCACGGCAAACCGTTTCGGACCGGGGCAGGTATAGGTCTGACCGTAACTGATGGTATCCGACTCGTTGTGGTCCGTAATTTCCACCACCCGGCTCATCAGTTTCATCACCGGTTTCAAATCCAATCCGCCATGCTCCCGACCGGGGTACAAGCCGTATTGCAGCAATCCCGGCCGAACCATATCCAAACAGGTTTCCGGGAAGTTCACCATTGCCCCGGAATTGGTGCAGTGGCGAATCCGGAAATTCCGGCCCGATTTTTCCTCAATTTCCCCGATGCCGTGCAAAAACCGCTGGAATTGAATTCCCGTAAAGTCCTTTTCCGGTTCATCGGAAACGCAGAAGTGGGTGAATACCCCTTCCGGATCCAAATGGGGCAGGTTCATAGCCTTCGCAGCCTCGTCCGTTGCCCCGGGGCGGGTGACGGCAAAGCCGGTGCGCCCCATGCCGGTTTCCAATTTGATATGAATTTCCAAGGTCAGACCGGTTCCCATCAGCGCCATGTTCATTTCATCGGCCAAACGGTAGCTGCCCACCGCCTGACACACATTGCCCAGCCGGGCAATGTCCGGAGCAAGCTCCGCCGGGGAGGGGCCCAGAATCAGAATCTCCGCCCGAATTCCTGCCTCCCGCAGCTTTTTTGCCTCGTCATAGCAAGCCACCGCCAGATTGGTCACGCCCATCTGCTCCAGACGGCGGCTGACCTCCACGTCACCGTGCCCGTAGGCATTGGCCTTCACCACGCCCAAATACCGGCAGCCTGCCGGCAGCTTTGCCCGGATTTGCTCTACATTATGAGCCAGATTCTCCAGATGAATCTCCGCCCAGGTCCGTTTCATTTCCGTATCCATTTGTATTCGACCTTTCTGATGTAAAAGATTCCATGGTGCAGGCAGCCTTGACCGTCCCGTTTTCGGACAGCTCCGCCGCCTTTGGCGTATTTGTTTCGTCAAACCAAATGGTCACGTCCACCGTATCATCTAAAACCAACTGTACTGCCAGATTGTCGTTTTCCGACCATATCCGGCTGAGATTTCCCTCCTGCAGGGCCTCCACCACCGCAGGCAGAACCGTTACCGGAGCAATGCCGCTTTCCGTCACGTCTCCGGTGGGTAAAATCACATTGCCGTAAGACAACGTGCTGTTTTCCCCGTCCAGATGGGCGGTCACACCGCTCATGATTTCCGGTTCCAATACGGTAACGTCCCAACCGTCTTCGGTGCCCACACCGGTCAGGCGGTATTCCTCCACCCGATCCGCCCGGTCCACCCGCAGCTGCGCCGTTGCCGTAATCCGGTCCGCCTCAGCAATTTCCCGCTGTACGGACCAAAATGTATCTTGCTGAGATTGCCCGCGGCATCCCGCCAGCAATCCACAGGTTATCATCAGTGCAGAAACCATTCCGTTTCGCCTCACTGAATTTTACCTTCCTGTCATGTCTTTTTCCACGTAGGGAATCATACGGAGCAAATCCACCGGGGTCATTCCGTATTCTCCCATCTCCGCCGCGCATCGGTCTCCCGCCGCAGCATGAATACTCACGCCGGTGAGCACTGCCTCTTTTTCCGGCAGCTGCCCCAGCATTCCGCCCAGAACACCCGCCAGTACATCACCGCTGCCGCCTTTGGCCATGCCCGGATTTCCCGCCGCCAGCACGTAAGCGCTGCCGTCCGGAAATGCGCAAACCGTTCGATGTCCCTTCAGCACCAAAGTGCAGGGGTTCCGTTCCATAAACTTCCGGGCGTCTGCCACCCGGTCATCGGTAAGCGTTCCCCCGAGCCGCTGAAATTCTCCCTCGTGGGGCGTTAAAATCCGAGGACCTGCCGCCTTTTTCAGCAAATGCAGGTCCCGGCTCAGGGCAAACAATGCGTCCGCGTCAACGACCATCGGCACGGAAACGTGCTCTATCAGGTCCTGTGCAAACCGCAGACTGCTTTCCGAGCGGCCCATTCCCGGACCCAACACGCAGACATCGCACCATTCCAGCCGATTCTGAATGTCTTTCCGGAACAACGGGGAAATCATGGGAAAGGGCATGGCTGCATCCAGTTTTACCGCAACAATCGGATAAATCGGTTCCGGTACGCCCACAGCCACCAGACCCGCTCCGGCTCTGACCGCCCCTTGGGCGCATAAGCTCACAGCGCCGGTATATCCCACGCTGCCGCCCAGAACCAGAACCTTACCGAAGTCCCCTTTGTGACTTTCCCGGGGACGCACCGGCAGAGTCCGTTCCTCCGGCCGTAAAATCGAAACCTTTTCATGCCGCAGCCACTGCGCAGGAATTTCTGTGTTCTCTGCCATGACCGTCACCTCCATGCGCTCGGACATTATAGTGTATTATAATATTCACAGAAAAATAAGTCAATTTTTTCTGCAAGCGGAGGGCATTTTCCACGCAAAAAAACGGTGGGAAACATTCTTTGCTTTCCCCACCGTCGGCTGTTTTTTATAGAGTGTGCGGCAATCCGCGCCCCGGAAGTTCCGGAGATAAAAAAATCGCCCTGAACGATTGTTCAAGGCGATTTGGCAGCGGATGAAGGATTCGAACCCTCACAAACGGAGTCAGAGTCCGGTGTGCTACCTTTACACTAATCCGCTACAAGCAAGGGATATTATACACCTTTCAGATAAAAAGTCAATAGTTTTTTAAAATTTTTTAAAATTCTTTTTCCACCCGGTTTTTACGGCAAAAAATGACCCGTTCTCCTCAGAGAACAGGTCACTTCAGATTCTTATTTTTCCAGATAGCTGGTCAGCAGCTCCTGCAGCAATTCATCCCGATCCACACGGCAGATCAACGCACGAGCGTTGTTGTAGTTGGTGATATAAGTGGGATCTTCGGAGATAATATATCCGACCAACTGATTGATGGGGTTATAACCCTTTACCAGCAGCGAATCATATACCGAAGAAAGAATCTCCTTAATCTCGGTCTTGTTGTCTAATGCGGTGAATTTTCTCGTTACATCTTCCACCGGTATTCCCTCCTTAATAATTGGTTTTGCATGTTGATCACATGTATTATATTATCTCAAAAACCTTATGCTGTAAAGGGGGGGAATATTACGCTTGCGTTACAAATCCCCGGTCTCTGCCGGTTTCTCCGCCTTTTCCCGGCGGATGCCCACAAAGCAGGCGGCTGCGTACAGCACCGCAAGAATCACCGCCCACAGCGCCACCGTCCAGGTGGCCTGACCAAAGGCAACATAGCCGCCCGGATTGTAGGCCGTTCCCGCGTACAGGTTTCCGCTGCCCAGACCATAGGACCTTCCATAAATCAGCATCCCGGGGAGCATCAGTGCCGCCGCCTGCATCACACCGAAGGGCGCCAACATGCCCCGGCGCCGGGTCAGACACAGCATCAGGACGAACAGAACCGTCAGTACGCCCCAGAGTCCGTAGAAAAACAGCCTCTGATTGGAATAGAACGCTGCGGGCAGATATGCCGTATCGCCGCTGAAAAGGAACCAGTATCCTGCCAGTAAAATCGGACTGACCACCGGCAGCAGCTTTCCCGCGGAGCAATTTTCCCGGGCAAAGCCAATCGCAGGCAGGGTCTTTTCTTTCGTCTCGTTAAAATACCGTTTCACAATCTGATGGGTCACAACGGTCAGCACCACTGCCAATCCCCAACTCAAGCCATAGAGCAGTACAAACGTCTGAAACATCTGTGTGGGCGCTGCCATGAACTGCAAACTCTCCGTCAAGCTTGCCTGCGTCATTGCGTATACGGAGTATGCCCCGTCCAGTGCCGCGAAAAACGACAGCACCTGCAAGCACAGCCGACTGTTGACAAACAGATTCATCACCCCATTGGCAACAAAGAACCACCGGGTATGATAGGTATAGTTTTTCTGCATCCAAACGCCGCAAGCCATGGCTGCCAGATACAATCCGTAGCACAGCACCATCGGCACCGCTTGACTCAGCAGGAAGAACAGCACACCGCCGCCCAGTGCAAAGCCAAAGGACAGCAGATTCTGCCAGTCTGCCGGTTTCAGCTGTTTCACCGGGGGATTCATGCCCAACAAATCATCGACCGTAACCCCCAACGCATTTGCCAAGGGACCCAACATTGCCACATCCGGGTAACTGCCGCTTTCCCATCGGGAAACGGATTTATTGGAGACTCCCAGCAAATCCGCCAGTTCCTGCTGGGTCAGATTTTTCGCTTTTCGATACATACGCAGCCGGTCAGCAAATTCCATTTCCGTCATATTCCATACCTCCTTGAAAGAGATTTTTATCGCAAAGGCCTTTGTTCTGTCTGTATCATAGCAAAATCCACCCGAAAATACCACCCCGCAGACCGTCAATTCACTCTCGCAGGCCGGGAATTTGCGGGAATTCCCTCTCGGACAAGCAAAATCTCCCCGGCCGCAGCCGGGGAGATTTCGTGAAGTAGAAAGTAGAAAAAGGTTGGGAATCGAATGGTTATTTGGCCTGACTGTTGTACAGGAAGGTCACAATTTGCGCCCGGGTGCACCGGTCAGCGGGGCTGAACCGATTGTTTCCGGTGCCGGAAGTGATGCCCTGCTCCAATGCCCATGCTACGTCATCGGCATAGTAATCTTCCGCAGAAACATCATCGAATTGCTGCTGACCGCCGACCCCGGTGTTCCCTGCCGCGCGGTGCAGGAATGCAACCGCCTGCGCCCGGGTTACGGTGTCGTTGGGCGCAAAGGTCTGTTCGTCCACACCCAAGGCAATGCCGTTTTCCACGGCCCACAGAACCGCCTGATAATATGCGTCCTTCTCGGAAATATCGGTAAAGGGATTTTCCGCGTCCTTTGCAGCGGGAGAACCGGCTGCTTTCCAAAGGAACATGAGAATCTGGCTCCGGGTGCAGCTATTCTCCGGGGCAAACTCCGTTTCGCTCACCCCCGCAGTTACGCCTTGCTCCGCTGCCCACGCAACGGCTTTGGCATAGTAGGCATCGGCCTGCACATCGGCAAACCGTACCGCAGCGTTTTCCCCTTTGAATTCGGTTGCGGAACTATTGGTATTGGTATTTGTGTTGGTGTTGGTGTTCGTATTGGTATTGCCGTTGGTTTCCGGGGTAACGGGTGTTTCCACCACTTTGGTTTCAAACTTCGTCAAATCCGGGGTTGCATCAATCCCGATTTTCCAGTACAGGTCTTCCAGCGGGTCATTGGCCGCGCCGTCCACCAACGTGCCGTTCGCAATGTGCTGCTTGCCTGCTTTCACCGTCACACCGTCTGCATAAGCCTTGCCCGGCTGTGCGCCTTTTTTATGCTCATACGCCGTTGCGCCCTGCAGGAACACTTCGGACACATCAATGGAGCCGGTGCCTGCCACAGCCTCGTCCCCGGAGCCAAACAGCACCGGTCCGCCGATGGCAACCAGTTTTCCCTTGCCTGCAATCTTGCCGTTGTCCAATTCCACGGCGCTGCCGCCGTTGGAATACAGCGTAACGTTTCCACCGCCGCCGTAAGTCACCAGAACCGCATTGTCTGCCAACGTCAGGGTTCCGTTTTTCACTTCCAGCGCCGTCTGGCCTTTACCTGTGCTGCCGGCCTCGTCGCCCCGAATGAACACCTGACCCTTAACGGTCACGTTGCCGCTTGCGGCAACCACAGCCTCATCGTTGGAACGGTCGGTCAGGTTGCCGTTGGCGAGGTAGTTGGTGTGGGAGTAAATGGCCGCATTTTCCAGAATTGCGCCGTCCGCCAGACGGATCTGTCCGCAGATGGACGCGCCGGTTTCAAATTTCTGATTGTAGGAATCGTAATTCATGGAGAAGGTGCCGCCGCTCTGCACATCAATGATGCCCTGCACCGTGGAATCCCGCAGGGTCAACTTGCCGCCGTTTTCCACCACGATGCGGACGCTGCTGAGCACTTTCATATTCATCAGCGTCAGATTGCAGTCTTTGGGAATATAAAGCGTCTGGGGAATGTTGCCCGCTTTCACATCGTCCCAAGCAATGTCATAACCCAACACACCGTAGGTGCCGCTTTCGTGGGAGCCGTACCAGACTTCCAAATCTTTCGGCACACGAACGCTATTTTCTTCGCCGTCCACATTGCTGCCGAAGTTCTTGATGGCCCATGGCTCCATGATATCCCATGCGTACAAGCCATTGGAATACTGTTTCAGATTGTCGGTTTGGATTTGCTCTGCCAAGGTTTCGTCACCGGTGTAGATGCGGAAGGGCAGGCTGTTGCTGGTTGCCGTGCGACCCTGATTGTCAGTAATGCTCACGGAAATCTGATAGTTGCCTGCGTCTTTGGGCGTTCCGTCCAAGGTCAAGTCGCTGCTCATGGTCATGTAAACGCCTTTCATGCCGCTGTCGGCATTTTCAGACGTTCCCTTTTCGGCATCGGGAACAATGCTGACGGAGCACTTTTTGCCCTCCAGACTGATTTCGGACTGGTGGTTCAGTTCCTCCCAATCATGTTCCGTGGGTTGGGTGCCTTGTTCCACCAAAGCGCCGTACACCGTCACAGCGCTGTTCTTGTTGCCGGATGCCGTGCCGGTAGCGCCGGTGACGCCGTCATATTTTTTCTGTCCCTTAATGGCGGACTCAAAACTGCCCTCGATTTTCACAAACAACTGATAAATGTCGCCGGTTGTGGTGTCGGAAGAAACCGTTGCGTTGCCGCTTTTGTCAATCACCAGCTTGAACGTCAGGTCATTGTAGCCCTCGGCGGTGATGGTGATGATGTCACCGCTTTTCAGAACGTCAGTTCCGGAGGGGCTGTAATTCGTCTGAGCAAATGCCAAAACCGGTGTTTCGGTATTGTTCATATAATCCGAATAGTTATATTTGCAATAACTTCCACCGGTAGACGGCTTTCCGGAACTGTTTTCCCACGCTGTGCCGTTTACAGATACCCCTTTAATCGCTTTGATATAGTTGTCACTTTCCGTTCCGAACGTGACATACCAGTCATTTCCGAAAGAACCGCTCTCAAACTTCACATCAGATACATTGATGGTTTTCTTTTCCGGGGTGTTGGGAGTTTCACTCCCGCTGCCGGAGCTGCCGGAGTTAGAACCGGAGTTCTCAACCACTTCCGCTGCGTGGTTTGTCTTGTTCAGTTTTAGCGTCAAATTCTGATACCCTGCGGCAGAAATGACACAAGTTGCCTCATCTCCGGAAAAGCCTTCGCCGATGTACAATTTATCATTATTTGTATCGACATAATAGCAGGTATTGTTCCACACGCTATAGGAACCGCTCCCTTTGCTCCATGTCGCTCCGTCTACTTCTATCTGTGTAATTTCTTTGAGCCATTCTGTCCCAATTGAAAATTTCAAACAAAAATCGTAGCCAAAATTTGCACTCGATGTAAATTCTGTCGGCGGCGTCTGCATATCTGCCGCCATGGTCGGGGTCACCATCAAAGACAGCGCCATCACCACAGACAGCAGCATAGATGTCAGTTTTCGGAAAGTTTGTTTCATGCTATTCCTCCAGTTCTCGATGATTCGGCAGCTTGCAGCCGCCGTTGCTCATGTCCATTTATGTTAGCTTAGCCTAACATCATTTCAAAAAGAAATCTGCGTTTCCGCAGAGCGTTTTCTGTTAGTGATTTCTAACAGCCTTGTCAGTTTAGCAAAACTCTCTCCCCTTGTCAAGTGGTAAATCCGCAAAAACTCCCCGACCGCAGCCGGGGAGTTTCCTTTCAGCGATATTGAATTTGCAGGGTTCGATCCCCGATGAAATCTTGCAGCAGGTTGTTGAGCAGGTGCTCCGTCTGATTCCGGGCGGTTTCCCGCAGCAGCTCCAGATTTGCCTTTTCCTCCACATCTGCTTTGGCGGCTTGTATGGCGTCCACCGCATCATCTTTCCCACTCCAGTTGAACAGCGCCGCATGCTCATCGTAAAACTCAATGGAATCCGGTGCAATCTGAATGTCCAATGTTTCCTCCGGGAAGGTCAAAATCACCGTTTGCCCATTTTGAGCCACCTTTACCCCTGCCAAATCCACAGCGGCGGTCACTTCTGCCCGATAGACCATGAAGAAGGCTTTCCGGGTGAGAAACGGAATGGACCCATCCTCATAATGAAGAATTCCGTTGTAGGTCAGCCGGGCGGTGGTGAGCTCGCCTGCCTCTTCCACCTTTTCCGCAATCATCGTGTCCGTGATTTCCGGTTTTTGGTTCTGCCGCTGCTGATAAACAATGACCCCGCCGCACACCAGAACCGCGCAGGTCAGTACGCAAATCAGCGCTGTTTTGAGTTTCGATACCATCTTGTTTCCTCCAAAATTGCAGGGCGGCACAGAACTCCACAGGGAATTCTATGCCGCCGGGTGAATTTGAGATTACCGCAGCACGGCGCCGCAGTCGGTTTCCAAAGTTTTCAGAATGCTCTGCAGGTCTTCGTCCGCCTCTTCACCGGTGAGAGACCGGTCATCGGCGCGGAGCATCAGATTGAATGCAACGCTCTTCTTGCCATCCGGTACACCGGGACCGGCATACACGTCGAACAGCGTCACTTCTTTCAGCAAGCCCTTCGCGCCCTTGCGGATTGCAGCCTCCAGCTTGCCCACGGTGATTTCTTTTCCGCAGACCACAGCAATGTCACGGCTGATGGAGGGGAACTTGGGCAGGGGCACGTACTCGGGGTCAGCGCCCATTGCACCGAACAGTGCGTCAAAGCACAGTTCCGCGCAGTACAGCTCGCCGTCCACACCGTAGTTGTCCGCAGTCAGGGGGTGAATCTGACCAAACACACCCACGTAGGTGTCGCCCACCCACACGGTTGCGCAGCGGCCGGGATGATAAGAGGGATTGTCGCTGCAGGTTTCGTAATGCACGTTCTCTGCGCGGATATCGTCCAGAATCTCCTCAATGACGCCCTTCATTGCAAAGAAATCCATATCCTCGCCGTAAGCGCCCATGGACAGAATCTTCGGCTCCTTTGCCAAGCCGTCTTCCCCGCCGGGCAGATAAATGCGGCCCAGTTCATACAGCTTTGCGCTCTTGTTCCGATAGTTCCAGTTCCGGGTCAGAATTTCCAGCATGGACGGCAGCGTGGTGGTGCGCATGATGGAAGTATCCTCGCCCAAGGGGTTCAGAATCTTAAAGCTCTCCCGGCGGGCATCATCGGCAGCCCAACGGATTTTATCGTAGTACGTGGGAGAAATGAAAGAATAGGTGATGATTTCATCATAACCGCAGGCGCGGCACAGTGCACCCAAGCGCTGCTCCAGCTGCTGCGTTTTGGAATAACCGCCCTGGGTGGTCTGACCCCGCATCAGTGTGCAGGGAATCTGGTTGTAGCCGTGGAACCGGGCAACCTCTTCTGCCAGATCGGCCATTTCCTTCACATCGCCGCGCCAGGAGGGCACCGTTACACGGTCGCCGTCCACGGTGAAGTCCAGCTTTTCCAGAATCCGAACCATTTCGTCCTTGTCCACATCGGTGCCCAGCAGACCGTTGATGCGGTCCGGCTCCAACGTGATGACCGTGGGCTCATAGCTGTGGTTCACGATGTCAATGACGCCGTCCACCACTTCGCCGGCACCCAGCAGCTCCACCAGCTCGCAGGCGCGCTCCACAGCAGGCAGGGTGTTCAGCGGGTCCAGACCCTTTTCGAATTTTGCAGAGGCCTCGGTACGCATACCCAGTGCCAAAGCGCCTTTCCGGATGCAGGTACCGTCAAAGTTTGCGGATTCGAACACCACGTCCACGGTGTCCTCCACGATTTCGCTGTTCAGACCGCCCATAATACCGGCCAGACCCACAGCCCGGGTATCGTCGGCAATCACCAGATGATTCCGGGTCAGGGTATGTTCTTTGCCGTCCAGCGTGGTCAGCTGCTCGCCCTCTTCTGCCCGGCGGACAATGATTTTTCCGCCCTGCACGTAGCGATAGTCAAAGGCATGCATGGGCTGACCATACTCCAGCATCACATAGTTGGTAATGTCCACAATGTTGTTGATGGGGCGCACACCCATTGCCCGCAGACGCTCCCGCATCCACTTGGGAGAGGGTGCAATTTTTACATTCCGCACCATACGGGCGGTGTAGCGGGGGCACAGGTCGGCTGCGGGCGTTTCCACATGGAGCAGTTCCGTCAACGTGCCCGCAGCGCCGCCTTTGACCTCGGGCGTGTGCAGACGCAGTTCCTGCCGGAACGTAGCTGCTGCCTCACGAGCCAGACCGATGACGGACAGGCAGTCGGGGCGGTTGGGGGTGATTTCAAACTCTACCACGTGGTCGTCCATGCCAATCACGGGCTTGATGTCCTCGCCCACGGTGAGACCTTCCTCGTTCAGAACGAAAATGCCGTCTTCAATGCAGTGGGGGAATTCTGCCTGCTGTGCATGGAGATCTGCCAAGGTGCAGATGCTCTCGGTTTTGGTGTTGTATGCCACCAAATCCCCGGCATGCAGGTTCCGGCAGCGGGAAGAAATGCCCACTTCGGCGCCGCCCACATTGAGTTTCACATCGTAAATGCCGTAAGCCACGGTTTCCACGTCCAGCACCTTGCCGCAAAAAACCGTGCCGAACACCTTGTCGCCGGGCTGAATATCCGCCGGAATGGAGGGTTTCTCTTTGTCCAGAGGGTGATAATCATTCAGCAGCGCAGCAGGAATCACGGCTGCGTAGGGGAAATCCCTCTCGTCCAGACCCAGCTCGCTCAAGCCGCAGAACATGCCGTTGGACACTACGCCCCGCAGCTTGCCCTTTTCGATTTTCTTGCCGCCGGGCAGGGTGGATTTATGCAGCGCCACAGGGAACAGATCGCCGGGGTGAATGTTCCATGCACCGGTGACAATCTGCACCGTCTCTTCGGCACCCACGTCCACCTGGCAAACCCACATATGATCGGAATCCGGGTGACGTTCCATGGACAACAGCTTGCCCACAACCACGTTGCTGATTTCAGCGCCCAAATCTTCCGTAATTTCCACTTTAGAGCCGGACAGGGTCATTGCCTCGGCAAACTCCCGGTCACCGGCATCAACTGTTACAAATTCATTCAACCATTTTCTGCTCAGGTTCATAGTTTTCCGCTCCTCCCTTAGAACTGCTCCAGGAACCGCACGTCATTTTCGAAAATCAGACGCAGGTCCGCAATTTTGAATCGGCGCATTGCCAGACGCTCCAGACCCATGCCAAAGGCCCAGCCGCTGTACACCTCGGGGTCAATGCCCGCCATGCGCAGCACGTTGGGGTGAATCATACCGGCGCCCAGCACCTCAATCCAGCCCTCGCCCTTGCAGGTGGGGCAGCCAACGCCGCCGCACTTGTGGCACTGTACGTCCATTTCGCAGCTGGGTTCGGTGAAGGGGAAGTGGTGGGGACGGAACCGGGTCACGGTGCCGGGACCGTACATCCGCTCCATCACGGTGTTCAGAGTTCCCTTCAGGTCTGCCATGGTCACGTTCTTATCGATGACCATGCCCTCTACCTGATGGAACATGGGAGAATGGGTTGCGTCCACTTCGTCCTTCCGGTACACGCGGCCGGGAGCGATGATGCGGATGGGCAACTCCATGGTGTCCATTGCCCGGACCTGCATGGGGCTGGTCTGGCTGCGGAGCATCACCCGGCTGTCCTCGTCAAAATAGAAGGTGTCGGACCAGTCACGGGAGGGGTGGCCCTCTTCTGCGTTCAGACGGTCAAAGTTCAGCGTTGCCAGCTCCACTTCCGGTCCGTCCAGAACGGTAAAGCCCATGCCCACGAAAATGTCCTTGATTTCGTCCAAAGCCAGATACATGGGGTGCTTGTGGCCGATTTTCTGCTCCTTGCCGGGCATGGTCACGTCCACTGCCTCATGTTTCAGTTTCAAATCCAGCATTTTTGCTGCGATTTCCTGCTTTTTCTCGTCCAGCTGATGCTCCATCTCGCTGCGCACGTCATTGGCCAGCTGGCCCATAACGGGACGCTCCTCAGCGCTGAGCTTACCCATCTGTTTCAGAATGGCGGTCAGCTCACCCTTTTTGCCCAGATATTTTACGCGAATGGATTCCAGCGCCGCAGCGTCTTCCGCGCGGTTCAGCTCGTCCATTGCTTTCTCTCTCAGATCTTCCAAGAGTTTTTTCATGATATTCTCGCTCCTTTTTCGGTTGTTTCTCAGAGAATCGGCGGTTCCGGGCAATAAAAAAAGCCCCCGTCCACACAGGGACGAAAGCATACTACTCCGCGGTACCACCCACATTCGGCCATTCGGCCGCACTTCACGCCGGATAACGGACGGCACCGCCGGGGATTGGCCGGAACTCACGGGCGAACCAAGCAGATATCCACCGCAAAACGCTTTCAGCCGATGGCGTTTTTTCTCTGGTACGGTAATTTTTCCGCTATTTTCCCGATCACAGCTTTTGCAATATCTTCTTTTTTATAGCACAATCCCTCCCGTTTGGCAAGAGGGAATTTCCCTTTTCCGTCCCTTTTGCCCGGTTTTCCACCGTCTTTTCGGTTTTCAAGAAGGAAAACATCAAAAAGGGCGCGGCGAAATTCGCCGCGCCTGTGCCGTTATCCCAGCATAACAATCAATCGAATCATGTCTTCGCTCAGGTCTAACTCCGTAGGAAAGCCCTGAGCGTCTTTTTTTCCGCTTTTCCCGTTCAGCTTGCCGGCTGCAATCAACCGTTTCACCGCAGGCTGCGCATAATCGGGAATCTCCGCCATGGTCTGATACCGCACGTTCTTCTCCCCCTTTTTCGGATTTTCCGGCAGCAGCCGGGCATTCACCGCCGCTGCGATTGCCCCGTGCCGGCTATAAAGATACTCCCCCGGGCAAGCCTTGTTGGCAAACCACCGATGCACCGTCATATTCTGCTCAGACACCTTGCCGACCAAGGCTTTGTCTCCTTTCCACAGCAGCTTGGGAATCCCGTTCCGCCGGCAAATATCCGTCACCAGTGCAATCAGCGCCTGATATGCTTTGTCGCTCACCGGCCAATCCGGTGCTCCGCCGTTGTTGGCCACCTCAATGGTCACCGCCCGGCAGTCGTTTTCTTTGCTGCTTGTGGCCCAGCTCCGCTGCTCCTCCGGCACATACAAGGCAATGCGTCCGTCGGAGCCGATACCGTAATTGCTGCTGGCTTGGGTCTCCGCCCGGGCAAACAGTGCGCCGCAGCCCTCCACCGTAAGATTCCCCGCCATGCAGTGAATGGTGATGGTATCGATGTCCGCACCCAATCGGCTGCTGCAATTGGGGCTCAGCCGGGTATAACTGACCAATTTACTGCTGCTCATGATCCGTCTCCTGATCCAGCACCGATTGCATTTTCTGGCTCTGTGTGCCGAAATAAAACGCAATAATCACTGCATAGATGGTCATGAAATCCTGACTGATGCTCTCCCGCAGCGCCATCACGGCGAAAACCGCCGTGAGCACCACGGTGACAATGGATTTCACCGACAGCAGATTGCCCAGCCGTTTCCAAAACAGTTCTCTCATTCCGATTCCTCCCTGCTGTGCCCGAAAATCGGGCCGTCATTGTGTTCAAAAATGTTCTCCACCACTTTCAGCACGTTCACGCCCAGAATGGTGGTAATGGCCTGCTCACTCAGCTCCGTCACCGGGAACGCCTGCCCCAGTTTTACCGTGGCATACAGCGCAATCACATAGCTGATTGTCACCCATACCAGCGCCGCCAGCTGCGTGGTCAAAAATAATTTCCGTGTCAAAGACCGCATAATCTCCCCCGTTTCATTGTATGAGCGAGAACCCCGCGGCGTGTCCTCCTCAACTATGGGCTCCACGGTTTCTTTTTTTGTACGGAATCGGTCAGAAAAAGAAAAAGAGCCGGACAGTTTTGTCCGGTGCAAGAGAGTGTTTGGTTTTCCGGGGATACATACTTTCTGTAGGAAACAGGCATACTACAAAAAAAGTTTTCCACGGAAAGGGAGCGGCTCATGGAACCGAAAAAGCTTAAATTCAGCGACATTCTTTTGATAGGTCTGGCGGTGTTCGCCACCTACTTCGGCGCCGGTAATCTGATTTTCCCGCCGATGCTGGGTCTGGAATCCGGCACGGCTTGGCCCGCCGGAGCGGTGGGTATGGCTGCCTCTGCCATCGGTCTGCCCATTCTGGCTCTGGTGATTTTGGGCCGCCGCGGGTCCGTGCAGCAGATTTCCCGGCACATTCACCCGAATTTTTTCAATTTCTTCATCGGCATCATTATTGTGCTCTGCTGCTGCGTTACCATTCCCCGCACAGCGGCGGTGGGCATCGAAATGGGGTTGCAGGGCATTTGGCCCAATGCCCCCTATCTGCCTTTTGTCATCGGGTATTTCATCGTAACCTATCTGTTTGCCAAAGAACGGGGCTCCGCGCTGGACAAGGTCAGCAAGCTGCTGACTCCCGTGATGACGGTCATTCTCTTTGCGTTGGTGATAAAAGGTGTACTTCGTCCCATAGGCACCCCCGCCGCCCCCACGGTAGACCGCCCCTTTCTCCACAGCTTTCTGGGCGGCTACAACACCGGTGATGTGTTGGTGACGTTTCTCATGGTCACCGTCTTTTTTGATGCCATTCGCAGCAAAGGCTATGAGGGGCACCAATTGCGGCAAGTCAATTTGGGGGCGGGGTTAGTGGCTGCGCTGTGCCTGATGGTGATTTACATCGGACTGCTGTATATGGGTGCCTGCGTCAGCAGCCAATACGCCCCGAATACCATCGGCAATGCCAATCTGCTGCTGACCATCGTTCGTATGAGCGGCGGACAGCTTGCCGTTTACGGTTTGTGCATTTCCGTGCTGCTGGCTTGCCTGACCACAGCCATCGGGCAGGTGGCTGCCGTGGCGGATTTCTTTGAAACCCTCACCCACGGGCGGCTGCCCTACCGGATTCTTGTGATTGCCGTGCCCGTAGTCACCACCGTTGTGGCCAGTTTCGGACTGGATAAAATCGTTGTCCTCACCGCCCCTTGGTTTACGTTCACCTATCCCATTGCCCTTGTACTCATGGTGTTGGGATTATTGGAACCCATACTCCCCAATGACCGCTGCTATCAAGGGGCAATCTATGCCACCATTGCCTACGGCTTGTTGGAACTGCCCCACGCATACGGCATTACCCTTTTGGACCCGATTTTGAATCACGTTCCCCTATACTCTTTGGGGTTCGGTTGGATTTTACCCGCGGTGTGCGGATTTTTGATTGGACTGCTCTCCGGGCACCGGACCAAGGGCGCCGCATGATTTCCCACACCGCTTGCCCGCAATATGTGAAAATCTCCCGGGAATGTTTGCACACTCCCGAGAGATTTTCTGTTCCGATTTCGTTCTTTTCCACATTTTTGTGGGAAATCGGAGGATTACTTCAGTTGTCCGCTTTTTTGCAGCGCCCGGATAATGGCCGGAACCAGAATCAGCTGCAGCACGATGCCCGGCCAAGCGGTCAGCACCGCGCCGGAAAGGAATGCCGACATGGGAAAAGCCGAGCCGGACAATCCCGCCATCACAAATCGCACAGCGCCCCACACCAGACGGCCCGCTACCATAGCAACCACCAATGCAATGTAAATGCCTTTCAAATCCTGCTTGGTCCGCGGGAACACCAATCCCGTTACCAGACCGTAAGCAGCCAGCTCAAAGGCCATGGCAATGGCCACGTACATCGGCGGCATTCCCCACAGCACCGACCGCAGCAGCGGCGCAACGGCACCCACTGCCAGCCCCCACGGCCAACCGCAAATCATGCCGCACAGCAGCACCGGCAGATGCATGGGGCAGAGCATATTTCCGATTTTCTGAATCTGACCGGTGAGAAAGGGCAGCAGCAGGCACAGCGCCAGACACAGACCGGACACGGTCATTTTTTTCGTATTGCTCATCTCAATTTCTCCTATATTTTTTGTCAAGTATAGCAGTTTTCCGAAAGCCGTGTCAAGAAAGACTGCGCCCCGCCCTCTCAGATGCTTTCACCGCCCCGCAAGCCGAAAAAATCCCCAAAGCATCACAAAAGCTGATGCTTTGGGGATCGGGTTTACACCGCTGCGTTACGGAAGTTGTTTTTCAGGGTTTCCACGGTATCCGGGAAGGTTTCGCTGTCAATCATATACAGCAGAATCACGTTGCCGTTCACCAGAGTGCCGTACTGGTCAGCCTCCACGCACACCCATTTGTGGGGATTGATGCCGCTCTGCATAGCCGCTGCCATTGCATTGGCATCAACGTTGCTGGGAACGCTCACCAGTGCCACAAAATATGCCAGAGAGCCAATCATGGGGGCAAAGCTCATGGACTCATAGCCTTCCTGATAGGAGGTGTACAGATTGTACTGATAGCTGTCCTCGTCTTTGGGAATGGCATAGTAATCTCCGTCAATTTCATCGGTGCCCGCCAGAATGGAGCTGAGCAGGGTCTGCAGCTTTTCCTCGCTGAGTGCCGGGGTCACGGAAGGCGTTTCCGTAACGGCGGGTTTGGGCGTCTCTACAGGCTTGGGGGCCTCCGTGGGCTTTGCCGCCGGAAGTTCCGCCGGTTTCTGAGTGGGTGCCGGGGTTTCGTCGGGCTGTCCTGCCGGTTTCTGGGTTTCTTCTTCCTTGTCGGTTTCCGGAGCAACCGTCACTTCGGGACTGGGGGTGGGGTTCGTTTCTTCCGGCTGTTTCTTGCCGCAGGCGGTCAAAGACAGCAGCATCGTCAGCAGCAGTACCCACGCGGTCAGTTTTTTCATGGATGCATTCTCCTCTGTTTTGAAAGTAAGTATTTCGTATCGCATACGGATTTTAGACGATGCCGCCGGGAAAAAGTTCCCGGGGATTCGCATTTTTTCCGTAAAAATCAGGCGATACCCGCAGGTACCGCCTGATGATTCTTCCGAAAGCGGAATTATTTCTTCCGTGCCAGTACGCGCTCGATGGCAGCCCGGACACCGGCAGCGTCCAGACCGTACTTTGCCAGCAGGTCGGCATATTTGCCGGACTCGGTGAAGGTATCCTGCACACCCACAAATTCCGTGGGAGCAGCAGCGCCCTCGTGTGCCAGAACCTCGGACACAGCGCTGCCCAGACCGCCGTAAATGTTGTGCTCTTCTGCCACAACAATCGCACCGGTCTCCTTGGCGCAGCGGACAATCAGCTCTGCGTCAATGGGCTTGATGGAGTACATATCCACCACGCGGACGGAAACACCGGATTTCTCCAGCTCTTCCGCAGCCTCGATGGCCTTATGCACCAGCAGACCGCAGGCAATCACGGTCACGTCGGTGCCTTCCCGGACAATGGCGCCCTTGCCCATTTCGAACTGGGTGCCGGCGGGATACAGGTCGGGATACACATCACGGCTCAGGCGCAGGTACACCGGGCCGTAGTTTTCAGCTGCCCACTTGGTAGCCCAACGAGCGCTGGTCTCATCGGAGGGAGCGATGATGCGCATATTGGGCAGGCTGCGCATATTGGCAATGTCTTCCAGAGCATGGTGAGACGCACCGTCCAGTGCATCGGACATGCCACAGTAAGCGCCGCCGAATTTCACGTTCAGATTGCCGTAGCAAACCTGACCCCGGGCAGCAATCAGACCCAGTGTGGTCAGAAACACGGTGAAGGTGTTCACAAAGGGAACCTTACCCACAGCAGCCAGACCGGCAGCGGTGGAGACCATATCGGACTCTGCAATGCCCATATTAAAGAAACGGTCGGGGTGTGCGTTTGCAAACAGTTTGGACTTGGTGGAGCCGGACAGGTCAGCGTCCAGCACAACAATATCCGGATTGGTTTCGCCCAGCTCAGCCAGAACGGTACCGTATACTTCTCTCAGCTGTTTTGCCATCTTCTCAGCCCTCCAGTTCTTTCATAGCCTGTGCAAAGCTCTCGTCATCGATGGCTTTGCCGTGCCAAGCGCTCTTGCCTTCCATAAAGGAAACGCCTTTGCCCTTCACGGTGTCTGCAATAATCATCGTGGGCACACCTTTGGTCTGCTCTGCCTCGTCGAAAGCAGCGTCCAGAGCCTTCAGGTCATGGCCGTCGCACTCAATGACATGCCAGCCGAAAGCCCGCCATTTGTCGGCCAGATTCCGCAGGGGCATGATTTCATCGGTGGTGCCGTCCAGCTGCACCTTATTGTAGTCGGTCACAGCGCACAGGTTGTCCAGCTCGAATTTGGGTGCGCTTGCAGCAGCCTCCCAAACAGCGCCCTCATTCTGCTCGCCGTCGCCCAGAATGGCGTAAACACGTGCGGGAGAATGGTCCAGTTTCAGACCCATAGCCATACCCTGTGCGGCAGCCAGACCCAGACCCAGAGGGCCGGCAGGCATTTCCACACCGGGGGTGTGGTTGCAGGGGTGGCCCTGCAGCTCGCTATCGATTTTCCGCAGGGTGGACATGGAATCTGCAGGCAGATACCCTTTTTCAATCAGGTTCCGATACAGCATCGGAGCGGCATGGCCCTTAGACAGAACCAAACGGTCCCGATTGGGGTCATCGGGGTGACTTGCGTCCAGATTCATCCGCTCCTGATACAGAAGGGTCAGAATCTCACACACAGACAGACTGCCGCCGGGGTGTCCGGACTGTGCGGTGTGGATTGCGGACAGCACATCCACGCGGAATCTGCGGCACAGTTCCTGCAGCTCCAATGCTCTTTCTTCACTTAAAGACATTTGCGCGCCTCCAACTTTATTTTTCCGTTTTTCAGCATAGCTTTCTATGCCACTCAATCCAATATACAATATAACATGAATCCGGGAAAGTCAAACATTTTTCCCCTATTTCCCTGCTCTTTTTCCAGCTGCAAATGCACCTGTCAAGACATTAACTCAGAAATTCGTGAAAAAGCATTGCAAAGGGGTAATTTTAATGGTAAACTTGTCTAAACTTACCAAGAGCATCTCAGGAGGATTCTTTTATGGCAGTCAACGATAAAATTTTGAATATGACCATGCTCTGCGATTTTTACGAGCTGACCATGGGCAACGGATATTTTGAGCAAGGCAAAAAGGACCAGATTACCTATTTCGATATCTTTTTCCGCAAGGTCCCGGAGGACGGCGGTTTTGCCATCATGGCCGGTTTGGAGCAGGCCATTGACTACATCAACCACCTGCATTTTGACGAGGAGGACATTGCCTATCTCCGCGGCCGGGGCATTTTCTCCGAGGGCTTTTTGGAGTACATGGCAAACTTCAAATTCACCGGCGATGTGTGGGCCATTCCGGAAGGCACCCCCATCTTCCCTGGCGAACCCATTATGATTATCCGCGCTCCGGCCATTCAGGCGCAGCTGATGGAAACTTTCCTGCTGCTGACCCTGAACCACCAGAGCCTGATTGCAACCAAGGCCAACCGGATTTGCCGGGCCGCAGAGGGCCGGGCTGTTCTGGAGTTCGGCTCCCGCCGGGCACAGGGCGCCGACGCTGCCATTCTGGGCGCACGGGCAACTTACATCGGCGGTTGCGCCGGTACCGCCTGCACCATTTCCGATGAGCTGTACGGTGTACCCGCCGGCGGCACCATGGCCCATGCTTGGGTGCAGATGTTCGATTCCGAGTATGAGGCATTCAAGGCTTACTGCGAGGTTTACCCGGACAACGCCGTTCTGCTAGTGGACACCTATGACACCTTGAAACAGGGCATTCCCAATGCCATCAGAGTGTTCAACGAAGTGCTGAAACCGAAAGGCATTACCAAGTGCGGAATCCGTCTGGACTCCGGCGACATTGCCTATCTGACCAAAAAAGCACGGAAAATGCTGGACGATGCCGGTTGGACCGAATGCACCATCACCGTGTCCAACGCACTGGACGAGCATCTGATTCGGGAGCTGCTCCGTCAGGGCGCGCAAATCAACACCTTTGGTGTGGGCGAGCGCATGATTACCTCCAAATCCGAGCCCGTGTTCGGCGGCGTGTACAAGCTGTGCGCTGTGGAGACGGCGGACGGCACCATCATTCCGAAAATCAAAATCAGCGAGAATGTGGCAAAAATCACCATTCCCGGTTTCAAAAAGGTTTACCGTTTCATCGAAAAGGAAACCGGCAAGGCTCATGCAGACTATATCTGTCTCCATGACGAAACCCCGGATATGAGCAAGGACCTGACCATTCGCGACCCCAACGCAACCTGGAAAGAGCTGACCCTGGAGGCCGGCAAGTTCGAGGCACGGGAGCTGCTGGTTCCTATTTTCGTCAACGGCGAGCAGGTGTATCAGTCCCCCGCTCTGCCGGAAATCAAGGATTACTGCGCACAGCAGATTGAGACGCTTTGGCCAGAGGTCACCCGGTTCGACTATCCCCATAACTACTATGTGGACCTGTCCGATACCCTGCTGGAGCTGCGCAATCACATGCTCACGGAAAAGAAGAGCCAGAACTGAGGTTGCCCGCCATGAACGCAGAATCCCGCAGACAGGCTATTCTGAATCAACTGGCGCAGGCAAATGCGCCCCTTTCCGCCAGTGCACTGGCCACCCGCTTTTCCGTCAGCCGACAGATTATTGTGGGGGATATTGCCCTGCTCCGGGCCGCCGGAGCGGATATTTCCGCAACGCCCCGGGGCTATCTGCTCCATCAGGAGCAGCCCGGTTTGTTGAAAACCGTGGCTTGCGTCCATGATGCGGAGCAGACGGAAGAAGAGCTTTGCATTATGGTGGACAACGGCTGCACTGTTCTGGACGTTGTGGTGGAGCACCCCATTTACGGTCAGCTTGCCGCCTCCCTGCAAATTTCTTCCCGGTATGACGTCACCCAGTTTGTGGAGCGGCTGAAAACCGGCGGCGGCGCGCCGCTGTCCGCTTTGACAGACGGCATTCATCTCCACACTCTCCGCTGCCCGGACGAAAGCGCTTATCAGCGCACCTGCCAGCAGCTGCAGGAAAAGGGTCTGCTCTGGAGCGCCGAACAGCAAAACTGAATCCTATCGCAAAAATAAGAGCGTCTCACGGTTCAAAGCCATGAGACGCTCTTTTGTTTTTTATCGTCATTCTATGCAGCTGTCAGCCTTCCGGGCACAGCCCCAACCGGTTTTCAATGTACTGCCGCACATGGTCCCGGGGGATTTCCAATGCCGCAGCCAGCTCGCCGAACAGCAGGTCCTCTGCCCGTTTCAGATAGCGCTCGTCAATGGCGCCGAATTTTTTCTTCTGCTCCAAGCTGATTTTCTTTTTCCGATGGAGCGAAACGCTCAGCTCCACCAAATCCGCGCAGCTATGGCTGCTGATTTTCTGCTCATAATGGTCCTGCAGCTGCCGCAGCGCCGTATTATAATAAGGTTCCGCATCAATTTCCGGAATGGAGTCCACCAATTCCTGCGCCTGCTCCGCAGTAATCATGGGACGCATGAAAATTTTTGTATCCACCGGCACGGAAATTTTGCAATCCTGGAAAATCGGGCGCAGCACATAGTAGGCTTTTGCATCGCTGTCCGAATGGGGCAGCTCAATCATACGAATTTCATCTACCACGCACACACCGTTTCCACCGTACACAATCTTCTCGCCGACCTGATACATAATTTCCTCCATTTCTTTGTGCATTTGCAGCCGGTCCTCTTCGGCCGACCACCCATCTCTAATCGTTCCACTTCTGGCATTATACCATAATTTTCAGAAAAATGTAAGCGAATTTTTCAAAATCGCCATTGATTTTTCCTTTTTCGGCACTGTTTTTCGTAAAATGACGGCTATTTTTCCGAAATTCGGATTTTTCAGATTCATTTTTCTTTTCCGATTGTGCCGTTTTACTGTCAAAATTGAATAATTTTCGGTATAATGCCGAAAATAATAAAAATTCTTTACATGCACAAAATAATATGTTAATCTGAACGAAGAATCGAAAAATCTTTGCGTTATCGCATGGAGGTACGGAATGGATCAAATTGATTATGCCATTTTGAACATACTGAAACAGAACGCCCGGGAAACCGCGTCGAATATCAGCAAGGAAGTACATTTGTCCGTCTCTTCCGTTATGAACCGCATTCGACAGATGGAAGACAGCGGCATCATTCAGGGCTACGAAGTGAAAGTGGACAGCAAAAAGCTGGGCTTTGACGTCACGGCATTTATGGAAGTCAGTCTGGAGCACCCGAAGTATTACGACCACTTCTGCGAAGCCATCACCAACCACCCCAACATTGCCGACTGCTATTACTTTACCGGCAACTTTGACTTCTTGCTTCACATTACCTGTACATCTTCCGATGAGCTGGAGGCTGTGCACCGGGAAATCAAGAGCATTGAGGGTGTTTCCGGTACCCATACCCATTTCGTGCTAAAAACCGTGAAAGCCGGTCAGTACCCTTTGAAATCGAAAAAGATGGATTGAATCCGAATATAGCAACATCGCCATGGCAGCAGCCATGGCGATGTTGCTTTTCTGTCTCAATTCTGTTTCGGTGTTTCCGGGAGGATTACGCCGGAAAGCTCCGGAGACCAAGTGACCGTGCTGCCGGGAACCGTCTGCACCCGGTCAAACAGCTTTGTAAACTCCGCCACCGGTCCGATTTCCTCGTAGCCGAATCCCGCGCCCCGATAGTGCATGGGAATGATGACCTTCGGCTGCAGCTGCTCCGTCACCTGCTTTGCCTCCGCCGGATCAATGGTATAATACCCGCCCACGGGAATCAGCAATACGTCCGGTCGGCCCACAGCCGCTGCCTGCTCCGGGGTCAGCACATGTCCCAGATCCCCCAAATGCACCACGCGCACACCGTCAAAATCCAGAATGTGAATCCTGTTCGTACCCCGCTTTGCGCCCTGCACCTCATCGTGGAAGGTGTCCACCGCTGCAACGGTGCAGCCTGCCGCTTTGCCGGACAGCGTTACGCCATCGGCCCAGCAGTGGTCATGATGTCCATGGCTGCACAGCACCAAATCTGCTGTCAGCGCAGGCAAAGCCAATCCCGGTACGCTGCCGGGCTCATAGGGGTCCAGAACCACACGGGCGCGCTCTGTTTCTACCAAAAAGCAGGAATGTCCATACCAAGTCAATGTCATAATGATGCCTCCGTTTCGGGTTTCTTGGTTTCATTTTACTGGATTTTTTTCGTCATTGCAAGCCGGGAATGATTGACGGAATTCCCGTTTTTGTGTATGATACCAACGTATTTGACCATTTCCGTCCCACCAGACGATAAGAAGGAGCTTTTCCATGAAGAAAAAACTGCTTTCCGTGCTGTTGGTGCTGGCCATTCTTCTGGTTGGTGCCGGCGCTGTTGCGCTGATTTACCGCACATTTAAATTGGATACCGATGCCATTCGAGCCGAGCTGAACGCCACCCCTACCCCCACCGCTGCCGCAGAGCCCACGCCCACCCCGGAACCCACGCCGGAGCCCACCCCCGCCCATGAATGGCCGGATGTGGACATCAGCTCCTGGGAATTCCTGTTGGCCAATCCCGACCACAACATCGGCGAGTATGTTCCCACCTTGGCTACTTTGGAGGGTCAGCAGTTTGACGAGCGCATCATCGAACCCATGAAGGAATTTGTGGCCGCCGCCCGGGCAGAAGGATTGAGCGTGTTCCTCTCCTCCGGTTACCGGGATTATGCCACCCAGAATTATCTCTACCAGAGAAAAGTGGGGCAGTACGGTGCGGAAGTTGCCAAAACCATTGTGGCAATCCCCGGCACCAGTGAGCATCAGACCGGTTTGGCTTGCGACATTACGGACCATTACTATGAATTCAAGGATTCCTCTCTGGAAAATACCGCTTTGTACCAGTGGATGAGTCAGCATTGTCAGGAATACGGTTTCATCGTCCGATTCCCCAAAGACAAGGAAGACATCACCGGCATCATCTATGAGCCGTGGCACTTCCGCTATGTGGGTGTGGAGGCTGCCACCTATATTATGGAGCACGACCTGTGTCTGGAAGAATTTCTGGAACTGTACAACGAGGGATAAGCAAAAGCTGCGGAACGCAAATCAGCGTCCCGCAGCTTTTTTTAATGCCTCTAAATAGGCATACGGGGCACGTGTGGTCCCGATTTGAATATTCGGCTTGGATTTTCCGTGATAATCGCTGCCCCCGGTGGGCAGCAGGTCATATTCCTTTGCCAGCTCCAACAGATGCTCGCTCTGGGCGGCATCATATTTGGAGTAAATGCACTCCATGCCCACGCCGCCGTTCTCTTTCACCACGGAAATCAGCTCCCGCAGTTTCGGCTCCGGCAATTCGTACTGATACGGGTGCGCCAGCACCGGCAGACCGCCCGCCTGCATAATCCGCCGAATGGCATCTTCCATCGGCAGATTCACCCGACGGACATAGCAGCACCCGGTTTTTCCCAGATACTTGGCAAAGGCGTCTTTCATATCCGTTGCGTAACCCTTTTCCATCAGGATTGTGCCGATATGAGGCCGCCCCAAAACCGTATCGGGGAATTTTGCCCGGAGCTCTTCCATAGAAATAGGAATGTTCATTTCCTGCAATTTTTCCACAATGCGGGTGTTTCGAATATTTCTCTGATTCAGCGCCCACCCCAGCAAATCCGCCAGACTTTCCGCGCCGGGAGTCACATAATATCCCAGAATGTGCACCTCGGTGCCGTTCCACTGGGTGGACAGCTCAATTCCCGGCACAACTTCCAAACCGTATTCCTTGGCTGCCTCCTGCGCCTCGCGAACGCCGTTGGTATTGTCATGGTCGGTAATGGCAATGGCTTGATACCCTGCCTCCGCCGCCATACGAACCACGGTTGCCGGAGCATTGGACCCGTCCGATGCCGTGGTGTGAATGTGCATATCAATTCCGCTCATGCAGAAACCTCTCTCATTCGTCATAATTTTTCGCCGCCATTCTACCATGTTTCCAAGGAAAAGACAATTTATCTTCCCGCTTTTCGGATAATTTTTTCGGGAAGTAGTGAATTTTTTCAGGTTTCTGTGTATAATGGGAGAAAACGTGTAAAGTAGGGTAATTACGAATGGACCTTTTTTTGATTGGACATGATTATAAATACGCGGTGGAGCAGTCGCTGCTGACGCTGTATCCCGGAGAAAAGCCGGTGTATCCCGATGCCCCCGGCGCGCTGCCGTATATTGAAGTCAAACAGAGCACCGGCAAGCAGTACACCACCATCACCACCCGGATTCATTTGGAAACCGGCGTGTTCACCGGGTCCGCCCGGGTGCAGACGGAGCTGCTCACCGATGATAAGCTCATTCGCAACCGCCACATGCAGCGGGTGATTCGCCAGTCCTTTTACCGGGCGGCGATGGCTACCGGTATGCCGCACCCTCAATGGGGCGCGCTGACCGGCGTTCGTCCGGCAAAGCTGATGACCAAATTGCTGCGGCAGGGTAAAACCGACCGGCAGGCAAAAGCCGCCTTCCAGAAAACGTATTTCACCTCTCCGGAGCGGACGGAGCTGTGTCTGGACGGCGCTCATTACTCCATGGCCGCGGAAGATTCCCTCTCGGAAAAGGACGTCTGCCTTTATGTGGGCATTCCTTTTTGTCCCACCCGCTGCGCATATTGCAGTTTCGTCAGCCAGTCCGTGGAAAAGAGCATGAAACTGATTCAGCCGTTCCTTACCGCATTGGAGCAGGAAATTGACGCCACCGCGCAGCAGGTGCGGGAATTGGGTCTGCACCCGGTGAGTCTGTATTTCGGCGGCGGCACCCCCACCACCCTTTCCCCGGCGCAGCTGGAGACATTGTTCCAAAAGCTGGAATCCGTGTTTGACTTCTCCGATCTCCGGGAAATTACCGTGGAGGCCGGTCGGCCGGACACCATCACAACGGAAAAATTGCAGGTGCTCCGGCAGCATGGAGTGACCCGCATCAGCGTCAATCCCCAGACCATGAACGATTCCGTTCTGGAGGCCATCGGCCGCAAGCACACCGCCGCAGACATCGACCGCGCCTTTGCTATGGTCCGGGAAGTGGGCGGTATGGCAATCAACATGGACCTGATTGCCGGATTGCCTACGGATACCCCGGAAAGTTTCCGCCATACTATGGACCGGGTGCTGGCTTTGGACCCGGAAAACGTGACCGTACATACCCTTTCCCTAAAAAAGGGCGCCCGCTTGACGGACGAGGGCGGTCAGATTCCCACGGCAAACGCCGTGGAGCAAATGCTGAATGACGCTCTGCCCCGGCTCCGGGCCGCAGGGTATGAACCTTATTACCTTTATCGGCAGAAGAATATGTCCGGCGGCTTTGAGAACACCGGTTGGTGCAAGCCCGGCAGCGAAAATCTTTACAACATCTGCATTATGGAGGAGCTGTGCCCCATCATTTCCATGGGCGCTGGCGGTTCCACCAAGCTGACCGCCCCCACAGGACGAATCGGCCGGATTTTTGCACCGAAATATCCCAACGAATACATTACCAACATCGAAAAGACCTGCGCCGATAAAGCAAAGATCGGAGAGTTTTACCATGACCTATCAACTTCAGACGCTGAATGAGCGAGCCATCGGAGACCCCCGCACCTTTGTACTGGAATCCGAGGAACGATATCATCAAGTTCTGCAGGACGCTGCGGAACGGATTGCGGCCCATCAAGCCGTCAGTCCCATTGTATTTCTGGCCGGTCCTTCCGGCTCCGGAAAAACCACCACGTCGCTGAAACTGAAAGAAATTCTTTCCCGGCGGGGTATCACGCTGCACACCGTGGAAATGGACAAATATTTCCGTACGGTCACAGACGACCACCCGAAAACCGAAACCGGCGAATACAACTTCGAATCCCCCTTGTGTCTGGATTTGGAGCTGTTGGAATCCCATTTTGAGGCGCTGAATGCCGGAAAAGCCATTGAAATTCCCAAGTATTCTTTCAAAAGCCGCACCCAAAATCGGAATACCGGCCGCATTTTGCAGCCCGGTCCGGAGGATTTGGTGATTTTTGAGGGATTGCATGCTTTGAACGATATTTTTTCCCAGCTCTGCCCGGACGCATTCCGCATTTACGTCAATGCCAGCACGGAGATTCAGCAAGACGGCGCCGTCTGTTTTCAGGGCAACTGGGTGCGGCTGTGCCGCCGCATGATTCGGGACCGGCAGTTCCGGAATTCCCCGGTGACGGAAACCATGGCCATGTGGGCAAACGTCTGTCATGGCGAGGAATTGTATATCGACCCGTTCCGGGAGAAAGCGGATTTGCAGTTCAATTCCATGCTGCCCTACGAAATCGGCATGATGAAAACCTATGTGCAGCCCCTGCTTGCAGAGGCGGAGGCGCAAGGGGCAATCGACCCGAAGTATCGGAATCTGCTGCCCGCATTGGAGTCCTTTGTATCCGTTTCGCCGGAGCTGGTGCCGGCGGATAGTCTGCTCCGGGAATTCATCGGAGACAGCAGCTACCAATACTAAAAACAGCTTGATGGGCAGTACGCAACGAATTGTGTACTGCCCATCGTTTCATTCGATGTGTTCCTCCGCGCAGTTATCCAACACGCGAAAGCCCATGGAATCCCGCTCCGCTACGGGAAATTTTGCGATGCTCACTGCATCAAACTGCGGACAGACCCGCTGCTCCGGGTCCAACCGAAAGCAAGGCCCCATAACAGGCTGCTCTTTCGGTTTCTTTTTTTCTTCTTTCATATTCCGTCCCCCGGTGCTTAGTTTGCCCCGGCAGGACGGATTTTTTCTGCCAATTCTCCCCAAAGCTCCAAAATTTTGAATTTCACCACATAGCCGTCGCTTTCCGTAATAATGCGAGCCGTGTCCGGGCCCATGGTTTCGATTGCCTCCCGAGACGCCTCCGCAGCGGTGATACACAGCGGCGGATACACCACGCACCACCAGTTATGTCCCTGCCCTTCTCCTAAAACTACCCGGAGAGAGGTATACTGCCCCGCGGGGAGAGAAAATCCGTCATACACCCGGGTGGGATAATACTCCTCCGAAAGGGTCACATGAACCGCTCGGTCTCCGGCAACGGTCTCTGCCGCCCTCTGAATCTCCGGCAGCCGATGTTCCAGAATCGTTACCGCCTCCTCCCGGTTTTCCACCTCTGCAAGCGCCGGCTGCAATGTTTCCAGTACCCGGTCCCGCACTTGAAGTTTCACGGCCTGCTCCCTATGGGAATCATCCACTGCCAACACATGAAGCCGGACCAGCTGTCCGGCAATTTCCGTCTGCTTTCTCTGCGCCCAAAGTCCGGACAGCGCCGTTATACAAAGAGCAATGAGCAGCGCCAATTCCCACGTTTTCAAAAAATATGTGCGTTTCATAAAGGTTCCGCCTTCCCGTAAGATGCTCAGAGTATCCCCGAAACCGGCCGATTTGATACAAAAAAAGAAGGGAGCATTTGCTCCCTTCTCTGTTTGGTCTGAATTTATGCCATAAACGCAGGATTGGTGTGGCAGAAGAACACATCGGGGTAATGATTCCGCAGGGCATAATAGGCATGCTTGCCGGTTTTATCGTCCGGGAAAATGCCGAACACCGCGCTGCCCGTTCCGCTCATGCAGGTGCCCAATGCACCGTGAGACATCAAGCCCCGTTTGATTTCCCGAATGCCCTGACTTTTATTGCCCAGCACATCTTCGAATACATTATACATACGGCGAATCACGTCTTGGTCGTTCTGCTGCTCCAAAGCCTGCAAAATCCCATCGGTGTCCGGGCGGCATTTGCTTTTCCGCTCGTCAATTTTCTGGAACAATGCCGGGGTAGAAATGGAAAAATAAGGCTTGCAGATCACAACGGTCTGCCGTCCGAAATCCGGCAGGGGCGTCAGAATTTCTCCCCGCCCGGTGGCCAATTGAGTGCCGCCCGCCACGCAGAATGCCACGTCCGAGCCAACCTTTTCCGCCAGCTGCTCCAAGTCCTTTCGGCTGAAGGGATTGCCCGTCAGGGTATTCAAGCCCCGGAGCACCGCCGCCGCGTCTGCCGAGCCGCCGCCCAAGCCTGCCCGCACCGGGGTCCGCTTTTTCATATTGATGTTCACGCCCCGACCGCCTAAATCGTAAGCCTCGTTGAATACCATTGCCGCCTTAACAGCCACATTTCGCTCATCATTGGGAATATATCCCCGGTTGGATTTGGAGCGGAACACACCGTCTTCCGTAATCTGAATCCGCACCTCATCGCACAAATCCACGCTCTGCATCACCATGCAGACCTCGTGATAACCGTCCTCCCGCTTTCCCGTTACGTCCAGAGAAAGATTCAATTTCGCATAGGCTTTTTCCTGAATATCGTTTTTCACGCACATTCTCCCCTATTCACGCTTTTTCTTTCAGTATATCCCACTCACCGCCGTTTGGAAAGTCTTTTTTCGGACTTGTTTTCCGTCGATTCCGGGAGTAAAATACATTTCATGAAACATTCTAAGACTTTTTACACCATTCGGACAGCCGCAGTTGCTGTCATTGTCCTGGCCGGTGCGCTGGGCTATCACTTCACGGAAGATTCCGCCACATCGCTCACCGACAGCGGTCTTACCGTAACCTATCTGGACGTGGGGCAAGGAGACGCAACGGTTCTGCAATGCGGCGGGGAAACCCTGCTCATTGACGGCGGCGACAACAAGGTGGAGCATCATCTTGTGGAAAGCCTGCAGGCTCTGGGCGTTACGGAGCTGAATACCATCGTCTGTACCCACCCCCATGCTGACCATTGCGGCGGTTTGGACGCCGCAGCCGACGCATTTTCCTTTGATACCGTTTATTCCCCGGTGGAAATCTACGATTCGGTCACCTTCCGGGATTTTGCCGATACCGTAGCATCTCACGGCGGCGCCATTACCATTCCCCAAGTGGGCGATACCTTTACCGTGGGCACCGCCACCGTGACCGTGTTGGGTCCTTGTTGGGAAACCCTGCCGGAAAACGTAAACAACTGGAGCATCGTTCTCCGGGTGGATTACGGCAAAACGTCCTTTCTGTTCACCGGAGACGCAGAATATCAGGAAGAAAACGATATTCTGGACCACGGCGCCGATGTGAAGTGCGATGTATTCCAAGCCGGACATCACGGCAGCAGCACCTCCAACAGCTATCGTCTGCTGTATGAGGCGCAGCCCCAATATGCGGTCATCAGCTGCGGAAAAGGCAATTCCTACGGTCACCCCCATGAGGAGGCCCTCTCCCGTTTTCGCGACGCCGATGTGACCACCTACTGCACCATGGACGAGGGCAATATTACCTTTTACTCCGACGGCAGCACCGTATCCACGCAAAATACCGCTTTTGACGCGGACGCATGGAGCAATGCCGCTTAACAAAAAATCATTGTTTGAGGATTTTGAAATTCTATGAAAAAACAACTGCTTTCTCTTGCGCTGGCCGGGGCAATGCTCACCGCTGCCGCCCCCCATGCCGGCGCTTATAATCAAGAACAGAAAAATGCCGCGGACACGCTGTACAGCATGGGCTTGTTTTACGGCACGGACAAAGGCTTTGAGCTGGACCGGGATTTGACCCGGCAGGAGGCCGTTGCCATGATGGTGCGGCTGTCCGGCAGAGAAACTGCGGCGCTCAGCGGAATTTACCATGCCAACTTCCCGGACGTTGCCTTGTGGGCCACCGGATATGTGGGGTATGCTCAATCCGTGGGATTGGTTTCCGGATACAGCGCAAAGGAATTCGGCGCCGATGACACCGTCACCGCAGAGCAATATCTGACCTTTGCCCTCCGGGCATTGGGCTACAGCGACATTGCCGGGGATTTTGTCTGGAATGACCCGTGGGCGCTGGCACAGCAGTGCAAGCTGGCTCAGCCGGGGGAATTTTCCGGTCCCTTGACCCGGGGCGAGGTGGCGCTGATTTCCGCCCGCGCTCTGAGCGCTCCTATGAAGGGTAGCAAGCTCACCTTGGGAGATTCCCTGAGTTTGGTCCGGCAGGCAGAAGATGATTCTACCTTGACCGCCAGCCAGATTTATCGGAAATGCTCCAATGCGGTGTTCTTTCTCCAATCCTTCGAAGACAAGGAATGTCAAACACCCTACGGCACCGCCAGCGGATTTTTCATCAGCCCGGACGGCATTGCCGTGACCAACTATCACGCAGTCATTGACACCGCTGCCGGTAAAATCACCACAAACGACGGGGAAACCTACCCCATTACCAAAATTCTTTACGGCAGCACCCGGGACGATGTAGTCATCATGCAGGTTTCCAAAACTGCCGAAAGCGGACACACCACGGAATCCTTCCCCTATTTAGAGCTGGCAGACCAATCCTCCGTCCATGTGGGCGACACCATTTACAGCTTGGGCGCGCCCTTGGGTCTGACGGACACCTTTGCCTCCGGCATTGTGAGCAATCTCTCCCGAAAGCTGGGTTCCCGCACCTATATTCAAATGACGGTGCCCACCTCCTCCGGCTCTTCCGGCGGTCCGGTGGTGAATGCTTACGGCAAGGTCATCGGCATTTGCAGCGCGTCCTTTGCCAAAGGTCAGAATTTGAATCTGGCGGAGCCGGTGAACGTGCTGAAAAAGGCCCATTATTCCGGCAACGGTACGGATTATACCGCTTATTTCGCCGGGAAAACCTATCACATCACAGCCAACCCCTCTGCCGTGACGGTAAAAGCGGGCGAAACCGTGACCGTAACCGTGGGCAACGATTACCCCTTTACCGCAACGCTGCTGTATGAAAACAACTCCGTGATGAACGTCTCCGCCGCATGGGGCGAGTGGACCGACGAGCAGCACGTGGAGCTGCTGCTCACCGGCATCAGCGAGGGCAGCGGAGAAATTAAAATCACGTTCTCCGAGCTGAAAAGCGACGCTTCCGTGACCATTCCCGTGACGGTACTTCCCGGCGACCCGGAAAGCACCACCGACTCCGGCGCGACCTCGTAAAATTTATTATATTGTATCGTAAAAAGCCATGGCGAAAGCATCTCGCCGTGGCTTTTATTTTTTTGTTTCGACTTTTATTAACTTTGTATGAACATTTATATAAATTGATTGACAAAAGATATAGTTGGTGCTAAAGTGTAGTCATCAAAAAAAGGAGATGAGCAAGTTCAATGAAAAAGACATTATATAGCCTGATGCTGAATGATGACGTTGTGCGGGAAGTGGACCTTCTGGCACATCAGCGGGGAACAAGCCGCTCCAGTCTGATTAACGAAATTCTGGCGGATTACGTGGAAGTCATGACCCCGGAGCGGTGGGTCAATCAGATTTTCAAACGTGTGGAGCAACTGCTGGCCCCCTCTCGGGAATTGGTGCCGTTCTTCGTGCCCAATACCTCCAGTATGTCGGTCAAATCCAGTTTGCAGTATAAATACCGTCCCACGGTAAAATATGAAGTTGAGTTCCATTCCCTTGCAAATGACAGCAACGGCGAGTTGTCCGTGATTTTCCGGACCCAGTCCGGGGAGCTGATTCGCGCTATGACGAATTTCTTCCGGCTCTGGAAACAAACCGAGGACCGGTGGCTGACGGCGCACAATCTGTCCCCGCGGCAGTATGAATTGTACGACGGTCGGTTTGTCCGCTCCCTTTCCGTAGCCGAGCAGGATCTGAATCATCCGCAGATGGCACAGTCCATTGTGGATTACGTGGAAACCTTCGACCGGCTGATGAAAGCCTATCTGGCAAACAATCTGACGCCGGAACAGCTGTCGGACGCCTATGATCAGGCGATGGAGCAGCAGGCCGTGATTTTCTAAGCCGCTGTTCCGAACAACAACCATAACAAATTGAATGCGAGGTGTTATTTTATGAACGCTGAAAAATATACCCAGAAAAGTTTGGAGGCAATTCAGACCGCACAGTCTATGGCCTCTGAAAATCAAAATCCTTATCTGACCCCGGAGCATCTGCTGTATGCTCTGGTCGACGCAGACGGCGGCTTGATCGGCTCTCTGCTCAGCCGTATGGGTGTCAACTGCGATGAGGTTCTGTCGGAGCTGGACAGCTTTATCGAAAAGCAGTCTAAGGTTTCCGGCAGCGAGGAAATTTATGCCTCCCGGGAGACCGGCGAAATTCTGAATCTGGCAGAGAAAACCGCTGCCAATATGAAGGACAGCTATGTTTCCGTGGAGCATCTGATGCTGGCCATTCTGGCAAAGCCCACCCCGGCCATTCGGAGAATCTTTGCCGACCACAACATTACCAAACAGAAATTTACGCAGGAGCTGAGCAAGGTCAAAACCCAGCCGGTGAACAGCGATAACCCGGAAGACACCTATGACGCGCTGAGCAAATACGGCACGGATTTGGTGCAGCGGGCAAAGAACAATGAACTGGACCCGGTCATCGGTCGTGACACGGAAATCCGAAACGTGATTCGGATTCTGAGCCGGAAAACCAAGAACAACCCCGTGTTGATTGGCGAGCCCGGCGTTGGTAAAACCGCCATTGCCGAGGGTCTGGCGCAGCGTATCGTCCGGGGCGATGTGCCCGACGGTCTGAAGGACAAAACCGTGTTCTCTCTGGACATGGGCGCATTGGTGGCAGGCGCAAAGTACCGCGGCGAATTCGAGGAACGTCTAAAAGCCGTTCTGGACCAGATTAAAAAGTCCGAGGGCCGCATCATTCTGTTCATCGATGAGCTGCACACCATTGTGGGCGCCGGTAAAACCGAGGGCAGCATGGACGCAGGCAACCTGCTGAAGCCCATGCTGGCAAGAGGCGAGCTGCACTGCATCGGTGCAACCACGTTGGACGAATACCGGAAATATATTGAAAAGGACGCCGCTTTGGAGCGTCGTTTCCAGCCGGTCATGGTGAATGAGCCCACGGTGGAGGACACCATTTCCATTCTCCGTGGTCTGAAAGACCGGTATGAGATTTACCACGGTGTTCGGATTCACGATAATGCACTGGTGGCTGCCGCAACGCTGTCCGACCGGTACATTACCGACCGTTTCCTGCCGGATAAAGCCATCGACCTGGTGGACGAAGCCTGCGCTCTGGTGCGTACGGAAATCGATTCCATGCCCGCAGAGCTGGACGATGTGCGCCGGAAAATGATGCAGATGGAAATCGAAGAGATGGCTCTGAAGAAAGAGGACGACCCCCTGTCCAAGGACCGTCTGAAAAAACTGACGGAAGAGCTGGCCAACCTGCGGGATTCCTTCCAGGAAAAGCAGGCTGAGTGGGAAAGCGAGAAACACGCTGTGGACAGCGTAAAGGAAATCAAATCCCGCATTGACCAGATGCATGCCGATATTGAAAGCGCACAGGTGGCGCTGAACTATGAAAAGGCCGCAAAGCTGCAATATTCCGACCTGCCCGCGCTGGAAAAGGAATTGGCAGCTGCCGAGAAGGCCGCTGAGGAAAAGCGGGCCAACTCCATGGTCCATGACACCGTCACCGAGGAAGAGGTGGCCGGCATTGTGGCAAAGTGGACGGGAATTCCCGTGGCAAAACTGATGGAGGGCGAGCGTGAAAAGCTGCTCCGTCTGGACGATATTCTGCATCAGCGGGTTGTGGGTCAGGACGAGGCTGTGCAGAAGGTTTCCGAGGCCATTCTGCGGTCCCGGGCCGGCATTGCCGACCCCAACCGGCCCATCGGTTCCTTCCTGTTCCTCGGCCCCACGGGCGTGGGCAAGACAGAACTGGCAAAGGCTCTGGCCGAATCTCTGTTCGATGACGAGCACAACATGGTGCGTATCGATATGACCGAGTACATGGAGAAGTACTCCGTGTCCCGTCTGATCGGAGCGCCTCCGGGATACGTCGGCTATGACGAGGGCGGTCAGCTCACCGAGGCTGTGCGCCGTCGCCCCTACTCCGTGGTGCTGTTCGATGAGGTGGAAAAGGCGCACCCCGATGTGTTCAACATCCTGCTCCAGATTCTGGACGATGGCCGTATCACCGATTCTCAGGGCCGCACCGTGGACTTCAAGAATACCGTCATTATCCTGACCTCCAACCTGGGCAGCCAGTATCTGCTGGACGGCATTGACGAAGACGGCAACGTCTCCGATGCTGCACGGCAGGGCGTGATGAATGACCTGCGGGCCTCCTTCCGCCCCGAGTTTCTGAACCGTCTGGACGAGATTCTGTTCTTCAAGCCTCTGACCAAGGAAAACCTGCGGAACATTGTGGACCTGATGCTGAACGGTCTGCGGAAACGTCTGGCCGACCAGATGCTGCAGTTGGAAGTGACCGATGCAGCCAAGGACCTGCTGATTGACTTGGGCTATGACCCGGTGTACGGCGCACGTCCTCTCCGCCGCGTATTGCAGACAAAGGCCGAAACCCTGATTGCCAAGGAAATCCTTTCCGGCACTTTGGCCGGCGGCGATACCTTGGTGCTGGATGCAGCCGACGGCGAACTGACCTGCACCCCCAAGAAGGCCTGATTTGACAAAATTCCCCTATCGCGCTATCCTATGACAAAATAACACACGCCGGGCGGGAAATCCGTCCGGCGGAAAGGATTTTGATGCATGCAATATTTGCACTACATTGCAGGACCCTTGATCGGCGCGATCATCGGGTACTTTACCAACTTTTTGGCGGTAAAAATGCTGTTTCACCCCCGGACCGAGAAAAAGCTTTTCGGTCGGACGCTCCCCTTTACCCCGGGCGTCATTCCCAAAAATAAACCCCGTCTGGCCCATGCCATCGGACAAGCGGTGGCCAATGTGCTGCTGACGAAAGAAGACATTGCCGGACTGCTCACCGATGACACCTTGAATCAAGCCAGCACCGCGCTGGTTGCCGGTTCCGGTGTGTTCTCCACCGGAACAGTGGAGGATTTGGCCCGGCGGGCGGGCATTGAGGATCTGAACACCCAGCGGGCGGAGGATCTGCTCACCGACCAGATTTGGGAGTCTCTCCAAGGCATGGACTTCGGCGGCACGGTGGAGCAGAAAGCGCGGGAGCTGCTGGCAGCAAAACCGATGTTGGCATTCCTGCCTCTGGACAGTATTCTCGCCTCCGTCACCGGAAAGGTGAACGAGTTCGTAGCAAGCGAGGAATGCCGGGCAAAAATTGCCGCAGCCGTCCACGAAAAAGCGGAGCAGATGCTCCATGCGCCCTCGGGGGAGCTGCTCAACAGCATGAATCTCTCCGAAACCGAGGTGGAGGGTTTCCTCTCCGCCACCATACGAAAGCTGGCGGATTCCGGTTTGGAACCGCTGATGGAGCGCATCAACATTGCCGGAATCATCGAGGAGAAAATCAATGCCATGGACGTGGCAGACTTCGAGGATTTGGTTATGTCCGTGATGAAAAACGAGTTGAATGCCATTGTGAACCTTGGTTTCTTCATCGGTTTGATCATCGGTATTGTAAACATCTTTATTTAATCACTTCCTTTTCTGAAAACGCTGCACCGGACACACCGGTGCAGCGTTTTGCATAGGTTCTATTCCAATTTATTCTTATGTTCTGACAAACTATCCAAAGAATTTCCGATTTTTTCGTGAAATATTTCGTTCAAAAACTATCAAAGTTTTGATTGACATTTCTCAAACAAAAATGTATTGTATGTTTATTAAGGCTGGCTCAATTGATTTTGAGTCTTAAAAAATTTTGAGGAGGAGTATTAAATGAAGAAATCTCATCTGTCCCGACTGCTGGCAATCGTCATGGTTGTTGCTATGATTTTTGCTCTGGGTGTGCCCGCACTGGCATGCTCCAGCATCGAGCTGACCAGTAAAGAAGGCGACGTTTTCTGGTTCCGTACTTGCGATATGAACGACAGTTTCAACCTGTTCGGCGAGAACGGTTCCATGATTGCAAGTTCCTACCTGGTATCCTATCCTGCAGGACAGCCCATCGAATTCACCACCGGCGCTGTCACCCCGAAACACACCGTAGTGGGCGTTTCCTTTGGTGATTCTCTGGCAATGCTGGACGGTATCAATGATGCCGGTCTGATTTGCGGTCTGCAGAACTTCAACGAAGGCACTTCTTGGCCGGAAGACAAGGCTCCCGAAGGCGGCTACATGGTTTCCGCTATGGAATCCGTCACTTGGTTCCTGTCTCAGTGCAGCAGCGTCAGCGACGTTGAAAAGCTGGCTGCTCAGACCAAGGTAAAGGCGCTCCACGTGAAGGGCATTCCCTATTCCGAACTGACTGCAACCATGCACCTGACCTTCACCGACCCCACCGGTCGCTGCATCGTTCTGGAAAATGCCGATACGAAGAACCCCGGTACCTTCACCGTTTATGAGTCCGTCGGCGTTATGACCAACTCTCCCACTTACCCCGAGCACATTCAGAATCTGAAAGACCAGATTGGTAAAGATGCTGACGTGAAAGAGGCAAAAGCTACCTCCATCACGCTGAACGGCATCACTCTGGAAGGCACTCCCAATGAAGAAACCGCTCCCATTTCCGAGGGCAACGATTCCGTCAGCCGTTTCGTCCGTCTGGCTATGTATCGCTGGAAAGCCCACGAAGGCAAGGAATTCTCCAGCAGTGAGATGCTGGCTCGCGGCGTTGACACTCTGGCAAAGGTTCATGTTCCTTACACCTCCGGTCAGAAGAGCTTCACCCAGTACACCGTTGCTTACGATGTCACCAACCGCAGCGTGTACGTCCGTCCTTATGACAGCCTGACCTGGACCAACCTGTCTCTGAAAGATGTCTCCAAGACCGCACGTGCTACTTATGATATTGTCCGCACCAGCAATCAGTACGCACTGAAAGCCGATGCAACCCCCAACGTGGCATTCGCAAGCACCCAGAAGATTCTGGTGGACGGCAAGACCGTGGCATTCCCCACTTATGCACTGAAAGATGCAAACGGCAACGAGACCAACTACGTGAACCTGCGTGACGTGGCATCCGTTCTCAACGGCACCAAGTCTCAGTTTGAGGTTGGCTACACCAACGGCACCATCACCATGAAGACCGGCACGGCTTACACCGCAACCGGCAGCGAGCTGAAGTCTCACTTCAACGGCAACCAGACCTATCAGGGCAGCTTTGCCGCTGTTACCGTGAACGGCAGAAACGTTGACCCGTCCGCAATCGTACTCACCGATGCAAACGGCGGCGATTACACCTACTTCAAGCTGCGCGATTTGGGCACCACTCTGGGATTCTCTGTGGATTACGTGAACAACCAGATTACCGTGACCAGCGCAAAGTAAGTTTCTCGGAACATTACAACAACATCACAAAAGCACCTGCTGTGGAAATCCCCGGCAGGTGCTTTTTTTCGTGAAAAAAGCCAAAGTTTCCGTTGCTTTCTGTTTACTTTTGCCCATAAAATTGGTATACTGATCAGATAACGAAATTTCCTTTCCGGGAGGTTTTTGCAAATGTATCTGAACACAACACTGGGATATGTGGAGCAGGACGGAAACTATCTGATGCTCCACCGGGTTAAGAAAGAAAACGACCTGAACCATGACAAATGGATTGGCATCGGCGGAAAATTCGAGGACGGGGAAAGTCCGGAGGAATGTATGTGCCGGGAGGCACTGGAGGAAACGGGACTGACGCTGCTCCGCCCGGAGCTGCGGGGCGTGGTTTCCTTTATTTCCGACCGTTGGGATAACGAATATATGTTTCTGTTCACCTGCCGGGAATTTACCGGCGAGCTGATTGAATGCAATGAGGGGACCTTGGAATGGGTTCCGAAAGAGCAGGTCCCGGACCTGCCCACTTGGGAGGGGGACCGGATTTTTCTCCGGCTGCTCCGGGAGGACCGCCCCTTTTTCTCCCTGAAACTGCAATATGAAGGCGACAAACTGGTGTATGCCGCGTTGGACGGCAAAGCCATGGACTTGACGAAAAGAGAGGATTGAGCACCATCAATAACATTGAACGTAAAACCGAACGAGCGATGCTGGCAGGTTTGTCCGCAGCCAGTATGGACCCGGCCGAGCGGTCCACGGACTCCTCCATGGACGAGCTGGCTGCATTGGTGGAAACCGCAGGCGGCGAGGCCATCGGCCGGCTGCTGCAAAATCGCGCCACCCCGGAGCCCCGCTCCTTCATCGGAGACGGCAAAGTGCAGGAACTGAAATTTCTGATGGAAGTCAACAACTGCGATTTGGCTGTGTTTGACAATGAGCTGTCTCCCTCTCAGATGCGGGTGCTCAGCGAGGATTTGGGCGCGAAGGTTCTGGACCGCTCCGGCTTGATTCTGGATATTTTTGCCCAGCGGGCGCAGACCCGAGAGGGTCAGCTGCAGGTGGAGCTGGCTCAGTACAAATATCTGCTGCCCCGTTTGACCGGTATGTGGACCCATCTGGAGCGCCAGGAAGGCGCTATGGGTACCCGCGGTCCCGGTGAAACCCAGTTGGAATCCGACCGCCGTCACATTCGCCGGAAGATTCAGAAACTGGAAGAGGAATTGGAGGCCGTGCGAAAGGTCCGCTCCACCCAGCGGCGGCAGCGGGAAAAGAACGCTGTGCCCGTGGTGGCATTGGTGGGATATACCAACGCAGGAAAATCTTCCCTGCTCAACGCCATGACCGATGCCGGTATCCCCGCCAACGACCGTCTGTTTGATACCTTGGACACCACCACCCGTCATCTCCGGCTCCCGGACACCCAAGAGGTGCTGCTGTCCGACACCGTCGGATTTATCCGCAAGCTGCCCACCCAACTGGTGGAGGCGTTTAAGGCGACTTTGGAAGAGCTGAAATATGCGGACGTGCTGCTCCATGTCATTGACATTTCCAACCCCGAGTGGGAGGAGCAGGCCCGGATTGTGGACAGCTTGATTCGGGAATTGGGCGCGGAAGAAACGCCCTGCATCAGAGTTTTCAACAAGTGCGACCGATATTTCGGAATTCTGCCTCACGGAGAACATACCGTTTGCGTTTCTGCCCGGACCGGCGAGGGTCTGGACAGCTTACAGACCATGATTGCGGAAATTCTCAGCCGCGGCAAGCATCATGCCGTGCTGCGGATTCCCTACTCCGCAGGCAATCTGATTGATTTGCTCCAGCGGGAGGCTGCCGTGCACAGTCTGGAATATGCCGAGGACTGCATGGTGGTAGACGCCACGGTGAAACCGGAAATCTGGGGCCGTGTGAAGGCCTATTCCACCACCCCGGAGCCTCCGAAGAAGGAGGATTGGGAATGACGGAATTTTATATTCCCGCCGGACCCGGAGAGGCCACATTCACAGAAAAGCGCTCGGAATTTCTGGGCCATGTCCGATATGTGGAAACGGAAGAGGCGGCCAAAGCCTTTGTGGCTGAGGTAAAAAAAGAACACTATGACGCCCGGCATAACTGCTGGTGCTATGCCATCAAAGACGGTACGGTACGGTATTCCGATGACGGCGAGCCCCAAGGCACCGCCGGTGTGCCCATGCTGGAGGTTTTTCAGAAACAGGGCATTACGAATTTTGTCTGCGTGGTAACCCGATATTTCGGCGGAGTGCTGTTGGGTGCCGGCGGTCTGCTCCGCGCTTACACGAAAAGTGCAAAGGACGCGTTGGACGCCGCCGGTGTTTCCGTGGTCCGCCGTTGGGTGGCTGCGGAAATTCCCTGCCCCTACGCGTGGATGGAGCGGCTGAAACTGGAAATCGAGGCCTTTTCCGGTATTTTGACCGATACGGAATACGGCGCCAACGTGGTGCTCCGGGTTTTGATTCCGGAGGAACACGCCGATGAATTCGCCGCCCGGGTGGTGGACGTCACCGCAGGCTCCATTGCCGTGCAGGTAGTGGGCGAAACCTTCCGTCCCGTGAAGATTCGGTAACTTTCCCGCACCTTTTTTCCAAAGAATTTCCCCTTTTTTCAAATTTTTTGGAATAAAAAAAGGATTTTTTACAGAAATACCGTATGGTAATAATATAGAGATTGGAAAGGCAGGTGGTCGTATGCTCCCACGTCAGCAGCGGGAGGCATTGGAAAACGTCCTGATTGGTCCAAACGGCACGAAAAGCGTGGATTCCCGGGGTCGATTGAACCCGGAGCCGGAGTGCGAAATTCGGACCTGTTTTCAGCGCGATGTGGACCGTGTCACCCATTCCAAATCCTTTCGGCGTCTGAAACATAAAACGCAGGTTTTTCTGCTGCCGGAAGGGGACCACTACCGCACCCGGCTGACCCATACGCTGGAAGTCAGCCGCACCGCGCGAACCATCGCCCGGGCGCTGATGCTGAACGAGGATTTGACCGAGGCCATCGCTTTGGGGCACGATTTGGGTCACACCCCGTTCGGACACGCGGGCGAGCGGGCGCTGAACACCTTGTATCCCGGCGGTTTTCACCACTATGAGCAGTCGCTGCGGGTGGTAGACCGGTTGGAAAAGGATTGTCAGGGTCTGAATCTCTGTTATGAAACCCGCATGGGCATTCTGCACCACACCCACGGTGCCCCGGAGGATACGGCGGAGGCGATCTGCGTCCGGCTGTCCGACCGCATTGCCTATGTCAATCACGATCTGGACGATGCCATGCGCGCCGGAATCGTGACGCAAAACGATGTGCCGGAAATTGTCCGGGAACGCATCGGCACCCGGAACAGTCAGCGCATCAATTCCATTATTCTGGACGTGATTCAGAATAGTCAAAACGGTTCCATCGCCTTGTCCGCCCCGATGCAGGAGGCCTTTGACCAGTTCCACGATTTCATGTATGAGGCCGTGTATCTGAATCAGAAAGCCAAGGGCGAGGAGCACAAGGTCATCAATATCATTGAGGGAATCTGGGAATATTACATTATGCACCCGGAAAAGCTGCCCGGAGATTACCGGGAGATTCAGGAAACGGAAGGTCTGGACCGGGCCGTGTGCGATTATATTTCCGGCATGACCGACGGCTATGCCATGGAGATTTTCTCCAAAATCTTCATTCCCGCCGCCTGGACCGTGAAGTAACCCTCTCAGAAAACGGCAAAGAACAGGAGGTGTTCCCCTTTTGGCGTTTTCGGAAGTTTTTCTGCAGGAACTGGCAGACCGGAACGACATTGTGGACGTGGTTTCCGGTTATGTCCGTCTGAATAAAAAAAGCGGGTCCAACCTGTTTGGATTGTGCCCATTTCACAGTGAAAAAACACCTTCCTTTTCCGTCAACTCCGATAAACAGATTTATCACTGTTTCGGCTGCGGAAAAGGCGGCGGCGTCATCAATTTCATTATGGAAATTGAAAACCTTTCCTTCCCGGAGGCTGTGGAGTTTCTGGCCAAGCGGGCGGGAATGCCCATGCCGGAGGAATCCCGGGACGACCCTGCCGCCCGGCGGCGGGAGCAGCTGCTGGCATTGAATAAGGACGCCGCCCGATTCTTTTATGACCAATTCCGCTCTCCAGCGGGCCGCCCGGCGCAGGATTATGCCGCCCGGCGGGAATTAACCCCCGCAACCGTGAAAAAGTTCGGTCTGGGGTATGCCCCGGAAAGCTGGAACAGTCTCACCGATGCCATGAAAGCCAAGGGCTATTCCGAGGGTCTGCTGCTGCAAGCCGGTCTGGTCCGAAAAGGCAAAAACGGCGGTGTGTACGATACGTTCCGCAATCGTCTCATGTTCCCGGTGTTCAACGTCCGGGGCAACGTCATCGGTTTTTCCGGACGGATTCTGGGCGACGGCGAGCCGAAATATATGAACAGCCCGGAAACCCCGGTGTTCAGCAAAAGCCACAATCTGTTCGCCATGAATTTTGCAAAAAAATCCAAGGCAGGCTCCGTGATTCTCTGCGAGGGCAACGTGGACGTGGTCAGTATGCATCAAGCGGGGTTTGACAATGCCGTAGCCTCTTTGGGCACCTCTTTGACCCCAGAGCAGGCAAGGCTGATTTCCCGGTATGTAAATGAAGTTATTATCGCTTACGACAATGACGGCGCCGGGCAGAAAGCCACCGCCCGCGCCATCGGAATTCTGGAAAAGCTGGATGTAAAAACCCGGGTGCTCACCTTGAACGGTGCCAAAGACCCGGACGAGTTCATCAAAAAATTCGGTCCCGACGCGTTTCGGAATCTCTTGGACAAGTCCGAGGACCAAGTGGACTACACCCTGCGGAATATCCGGGACCGGTATGACCTGACCAATGCCGAGGGCAAGCTCAGTTTCCTGCAGGAGGCAGAAACCTTTGTGGCCGGTTTTTCCGGGCGCGCCGAGCGGGAATTGTATGCCATGCGTCTGGCAGATTTGGTGGGCGTCAGCGCCGACGCCGTGAAGCAGGACGTGGAATCCGTTCGAAAACGTCTGGCAGGCAAAAACAAACGGCAGGCGGAAAAGCAGGAGCTGAATCTGACGGGAAAATCTCCCGTGCGCTCCATTCGCTACGACAACACCCGCTCCGCTATGGCGGAAGAGGGCGTCATTCGTCTGATGTATCTGGACCCGCAGCTGTTCGACCGCATCACCCCTCCGGCGCCGTCGGAATTTACCGTGCCGGAATTGGGGCACATTTACGAAACCCTTTGGGATTTCTCAAAAACCGGTCAGCCGTCCTTTGCGACGCTCTCCGGAGTTCTCAGCAACGATGAGATTTCCCTGCTCACCACCATTTTGCAAAAGCCGGAAGTGCTGTCCAACGGACAGCAGGCTTTGTCCGATTATATACATATTATCCGGCAGGAGCGGCAAGATGCTCAGCCGGAGGAGGATCTCCGAAATCTGGCCGCCTCCCTGCGGAACCGCAAAGGCTATCTGGATGCGGAATCCACGTAATTTCCAAGCAATGCTGCAAAAAATTTCAATACAGAACGGCAGCGGCTGCAAGCCTTGCAGTCCATGCCGAAAAGAAAGTGGAGGAACCTATGGCAACAAAAAAAGAAACTGTTTCCGGCGATCTGCCGGTAGATGAAGTGCTGATGCCCGACGGCGAAGTGGAACAGCTGGACGCACCCGCAAAAAAGACCCGGAAGAAAACCGCAAAAAAGGAAGAGGCTGCCCCTCAGGAGCCGGAAAAGACCAAAGAGGAAAAGCTGAACGAGTTGATTGAAAAGGGTAAGGCCGCCGGTAAGCTCAGCTCCAAGGAGCTGATGGACGTTCTGGACGACATGAATCTGGAGCCGGACGAGCTGGACAAGTTCTACGATAAGCTGGAAAACGCCGGCATTGATATGGCCGGTGACAACACCTTGGTTCCTCTGGAAGAGCTGGCTCCGGAAGTGGAAGATCTGGAAACCATCGAGGAAATCACGGAAGAAGATATTGCCAACACCGAGGCGATGGTGGACACCTTCTCCACCGATGACCCCGTGCGTATGTATCTGAAGGAAATCGGCAAAATTCCCCTGCTGACCCCGGAAGAGGAAACCGAACTGGCAAAGCGCATGGCAGATGGCGACGAAGAGGCCAAGCGCCGCATGGCAGAGGCCAACCTGCGTCTGGTGGTCTCCATTGCAAAGCGTTACGTGGGCCGCGGTCTGCTGTTCCTGGATCTGATTCAGGAAGGCAACCTGGGTCTGATTAAGGCCGTTGAAAAGTTCGACTACACCAAGGGCTATAAGTTCTCCACCTACGCAACCTGGTGGATTCGTCAGGCCATCACCCGCGCCATTGCCGACCAGGCACGTACCATTCGTATCCCGGTGCACATGGTGGAAACCATCAACAAGGTCATTCGCGTTTCCCGTCAGCTGCTGCAGGAGCTGGGTCACGAGCCTACTCCGGAAGAAATCGCAAAGGAAATGCAGATGCCCGTAGACAAAGTGCGGGATATTCTGAAAATCGCACAGGAGCCCGTCAGCTTGGAAACCCCCATCGGTGAAGAGGAAGACAGCCATCTGGGCGACTTCATTCCCGACGAAGAGGCCTCCGAGCCCTCCGAGGCTGCCAGTTTCTCCCTGCTGCGGGAGCAGCTGATGGACGTGCTGGACACTCTGACCCCCAGAGAGAAGAAGGTTCTGGAGCTCCGTTTCGGTCTGGTGGACGGTCGTACCCGCACCTTGGAAGAAGTAGGCAAGGAATTCAACGTCACCCGTGAGCGTATCCGTCAGATTGAGGCAAAAGCCCTGCGGAAACTGCGTCACCCCAGCCGCAGCAAGAAACTGCGGGACTTCCTGAGCTGATCGCCAAACAGTACCCCCGCAAAATCAAACAGGTAATATTCTCCAATGAATATTACCTGTTTTTGTTTTTCTTTCCAAAGTATGCTTTCTTTCAAAAAAACGATTCAAATCTCAGTTTCTTTTTGTTATAATAAACAAAAAAGAAGTGAGTTAACGCTGTTCCTTTGTTCGTATTTCATTCATATTCTACGACATCATAAGGAGGCTTTTGCAATGGAAAAGAAAATTTTCAGTAGAGAGACCGAAAAGGTCCTTCAAATCGTACTGGTACCGACCTTTGCATACGCTATGTTTGTATGGTTAAATCGAATGTTCCCCAATATTGCTGAACCCCTCTACCCATGGATGCCCTATCACAAAAGCTTGATCTTTTCGGTCAGCTCAATTTTAACGATTTCAACCCACTGTTGGTGTCCTGCCATATTACTATCGTGGATCAGTGTGAGGTATGTTCCGATTTTTTTCACTTTTCAAGTTCCCTGCATCCTGGTTTTTGCAAATAAATGGTTTTCTCATCAAATCAGCAGTTTTGGCCCGGACGAATTCCTTTTTCTTGGCATCTATGGTCTGCTGATTCCCATCCTATCCGTCTTAATCGCGTGGCTTAAAAATTATTCTTTAGCGAAACGCAAAAATATGTAGCTGTGAAAAGTAATTCAAAATCTATTTGAGGGGGACAATCAATGGACATCATACTGTGGTTTTACGCACTGATTGCAGGAATCTCCATGGTACTTTTTCCAATTCCGCCAATTGTCTTTATGCTGAGTCTGCTATGGAGTCTTAACTTGCTGAAAAATGAATCGTTTGAGACGTTCAAGGATTTCTGTATTTGGTGGAAAGGCCATATCAAACTGTTTTTGATTTGCTGTATCTCGCTATTGATGCTGTCCATGAATCCGGTCCGGTAAGTTTGGCAACTTTTCATTCACATCATACTACATCATAAGGAGGCTTTTGCAATGAAGAAAAAGGAATTTATCTATTTTTTCATGCAGTTTGTCTCGATTCTGTATATTGTCATTGCAATGCCCATTCTTTTTAGCTGTTGGCCGAAATGGAAATGGATCTTTGCAGTCGGCGCTCTTGTCATGATTTGGGTATGTGATGATCTGCAGAAAGATTCCTGCCCCCACTGCATGCATGAGTTCTATTCCTGCGGGAATGTCTATTCGTATTGCCCCTATTGCGGAAAAGAACTGAAGAAGTTACCTTTGCAGGAGGAATAAAGGCGGCAGGCAACAAGGAGGTTCTGGCTTTGAAAAAACTATTCAAATTTCTGGGTGTTTTTCTATTGCTGATCGCAGCGAAAAATCTTCAAAGACTGTATTTGGGTGATGTCTGGCACGGCGAATTTTACGGTGAAAGTGCGCTTTTCGCGCTGACCGGTTTCTGTTTGGCCTATCTCGCACATTCCGGAAAACTGAAATTCCACTTCCAACCCATTCCTCTGGTTTGCTGCGGAATCATGTTGGCCATGTATCTGTTTTACTGTTTTCATACCTCTGAATTGCCCGTTTTGATTCTGAAAAATGCAGAATATATTCTGATTCTGCTGCTGCTTTTGTTCGGGTTCAGCTTGTTTCTGGCGCTTTTCGGTGAAGAAGACAAACCGTAAATCCAACATCATTTAAAATGCCTATCCCCGATGTTTCGCAAACAGGGATAGGCATTTTTCCGTTGTATCGTTCGGGAAAAGATTCTCCGCCGTGGATTCTCTTGATTTGTTCACATTTATACAGTACAATATAGAAAATCTTTTTACGCTGTTTTAAAAAAATCTGTATAAAGGAAAGAGTTAGAACGATGAGAACACTGAAATTGGTGCTGGTCTGGGTCGCCTATCTGGCAATCTGCACCGGCTTGCTGTTTGCCCTAACTTTGGCCCCCCTTCCCGCATTGGTGCTGTACCTCGCCGGTTATCTGCTGGTGCTGAAGGTCATTATCCCCCGGTTCTTCCCGGCAGAGTCTGAACAGGATTCCGAAAATTCCGAACAGAAGGAGCCGTAAGTTTTCATGGAAAAATCCCGCATGAAAAGCTATATGCTTTTGATTACCTTTACCGCGGCGCTGTTGGTGGTAGTGCTGAATGTTTCCTCCGCGCTGGGCTTGTTGGGCCGGCTGTGGCAGGAGCTGAGCCCCATTGTCATTGCCTGCATCATTGCCTTTGTGGCAAATGTACCCATGACCGCCATCGGCAATCGTCTCCGCAAGCTGTCTCGCGGCAAGAAAAAACCGATGCCGGAATCCGCCATCGGAATGATCAGTCTGCTGATGACTGTTTTGATTCTGGTACTGCTGGGCACATTGGTCAGCACGTTGGCCATTCCCCAGTTGGTTCAGTCCGTGAAGAGCATTGTTGACACCATTCGCGAAAAAATCCCGGAGCTGCTGGCTTATCTGGAATCTCTGAATTTCGACACCACCACCGCAGAGCAGTATCTGGAAAAACTGGATTTCAACACCATTCTGAGCCAGTTTACCAACAATGCCGGAAACGTTTTGAGTGTGATTGTAGGCGCCGCCTCTTCCACCATCGGCTCCATTGTGACTTTTCTGATGGCGCTGATTATCTCCATCTATATCATTCTGAACAAGCAGACCTTGTCCCATCAAGCCAAGTCCATTGCCTATGCCAACCTCCGGAAAGACCGGGCCGACAAGCTGTGCTATGTGGCTGCATTGACCACCCGGACCTATTCCAAGTTTCTGTCCGGACAGTGCATCGAGGCCGTGATTCTGGGCGCGCTGTTGGCCATTGCCTTGAGCCTGTTCGGAATTCCCTATGCCGGTGTGATTGCCGTCACCACCTCGCTGATGTCCTTTGTGCCGTACGTAGGCGCATTCCTCTCCTGCTTGATTGGTGTGCTGTTGGTGCTGATGGTAGACCCCTTCAAGGCATTGATGTGCTTTGTGGTGTTTGAATGCGTCCAGTTTGTCGAGGGCCATTTCATTTATCCCAAAGTGGTAGGCAACAGCGTGGGTCTGCCCTCCATGTGGACCTTGATTGCCGTGCTGTTGGGCGGCAAGCTGTTCGGTTTGCTGGGTATGCTGTTCTTCATTCCTCTGGTGGCCGTTTTGTATACGTTGGTCACGGAAGATACCAGAAAAAAGCTCAAACAAAAACACATTAAAATCGCTTGATTTCATCACACAAAAATACGCTTCGCAGTTTTTCTTGCGAAGCGTATTTTTTTATTGTTTCTGCTCCAGTACCGTCAGTCGGGTTTCGTGGTCCTCGATGCGTTGATTCTGCCGGGAGCTTTCCTCCCAGAGCCGTCGGTGTCCGTCGGAATTTCGGTCGCTTAATTCCGTGAGCTTGCCTTCCAGCCGCTCCACATTTTCGCTCAACCGTGCGATGGTGGAATTGAGTCCGACAATCGGCTTTGCAACGGTCATAAACAATCCCAACAGCACAACCAGCGCTGTCACCACCGTCCACTCGTCCAAGCTTACACCTCCCCACCGTATCGTTCCAATTCCTCCCAAGTCATATTTGCCTGCTCCAAAATCTCCCAAGTCAATCCGAATGTCTCCAGTTCCTGCCACGTGAGATAAATCAGATGGTAGGTCACAGCCAGATGACAGGGCAAAATGGCCTCAATGCGTTCCTGTAGCGCCTCAAAGCGCTGGGGTGTGCCCCGCACGCCCGGGAAGGAAATCACCACGGTTTGTGGCTCAATTCCCTCTTCCACGGCTGCCGCAATGCCGCAGCCCGCCACGGTATCCTGCATCGCCTGCAAGGTAAAGCTGCTGCCGTCAATGCGCAGCAGCGCCATCACCGCCTGCCGGCGTTTTTCCGGTGTGGACGCCGCGGGGTGATAGGGCAGGATTTCTTCATATCGCCCCAATCCCCAGCTTTCCGCCGTAGCCGGCAGAGCCTCCCGCTCCAATTCCGTCAGAGTTTCATAAACCCCGTCCAGTGCGCCGCCGATGCTTTCCAATTCCGCTGCACCGATGCCCTTTTCCAGGTCATACAAGTCCAACGGCGCCAGCAAGGATTTCAAATACGCTCCGTAGCCCATTTATGCGCCCGCCTTTTCTATTACCAGTGCCCCCAACACCGGCAATACACTGCGGTTTGCCGCCAAATCCGCTGCCGGCTGACTGAGCGTGTAGTTTTCCACGCCCTCCACGCTGTAAATCAAGCTGCCCAGTTTTGCCCGATATACCGCCTGCCCCAGCAATCGGCCGTTGAACCACTGACTGATGGTGTCCTTCACCGCCTGCAATACGGCTGCCTCGTCATAGTTGGGATTCACCGTCACCGCCGCCGTGACATTCACGCTTTTCGCCGTAGGCGACAGCACTTTCAAGTCCACGCAGATTTCCCGCAGCCGATTCAGCTTGGTCTGCACCGTATTCAGCAGTGTGTGCGCCGGCATTCCCCCGGCGGAGGCAATCACCACATCTACCGTGCCCACACCCCGGTTCCGGGGCAGCACCTGAACCGCCGCCACACCGTCCACGTCCATAGCTTGCGTCTCATAATATGCCACATTCGCGCCGTTTGGCAACTTCTGATAGCTGCTGAGAATGCGCCGCCGCAAGCTTTCGTCCTCTTCTCCGGCGGTGCCGTCCTGAAATGCCTCCGGATTCGTGCAGAATTCCACGCCCACCGGAGCGGAAACCATATACGTCACCGTTTCCTCCCCGGCATTTCCGTTTCTGCCGGATTCCACTGCCCGTGCCGCCACCGTACAGGATGTCTGCCCCACGGCAATGCTGCCTGCCGCGGTGGTTTCGAATCGGTTTCCCGCCGCGTCGGTGCAAACCGTACCCACGGGAATCGTCAGCACCCGCTCCGCCGCCGTAGATACCGAAAATTTCAGATTACCCACAGCATGTGCACCGCCCTGCCGGGTAATGCCGCGAATCTGACCGTGGGAATCCAAATATTCTCCCTCCGCCGTCTGTGGGAAGCACTGCCGCAGCACAAAATCCGCCTGCTGCCACAGAGAATACAGTTCTGCCGCCACGGCGCGCAGCCGCAGCGCCAAATCGCCGCCCTCTTCCGGCAGCATACCGGACAGCTCTTCCATCGTCTGCCGCATCGTTTCATAGATGCGCTCCATTGTCTGCAATTTCTTTCCCCCTTACACCGTAATGCCCGTCTGAAACAACTGACCATCTACGGTAAATGTTATATCGACTCGCAAATCGTTCTCTCTCAGTTCCGTTACCTGCACGTCCGTCACGGAAACCGCCGTCTCTCCCTCCAATGCCTCTGCAATCAGCTGCATTGCCGTTGTCTGATACGTACCGGGTCGGGCCAAACGCGACAGCAAATACAGCCGGCTGCCGTATTCCGGCAGCGGCGCAAACCCGCCCCGGTGGGCTGTCAAGCGCATTACCACCCGCTGTGCAATTTCTTCCGCCCCGGAAACGGTCTCCGGCGTCTTTCCCCGGCAAAGATAGACCCCGTTTTCCAATTTCAATTCCATTCGCGTTCCCTCAATTCATACTCAGCGCCACATTCATACCGTTGACCGTCAACGCGCCCGCAACATTCAGGCTGCCCTTTACCGTGAGTTTTCCACTCAACTCCATCGTACCGTCATTCTTCAGCCGAATCGACGCACCGCTGGCCGCATGGAGATAAATTTCCCCCGGCTGCATACCTGCCGGCGCCTGCATTTCCCGCGCGCCGGCAATCACATGCTCTCCGGTGCCGCAGGGCAGCGTCAAAACCTCATCGCTCTGCCCGGGAATCCATACATATCCCCCGGGTGCCAGCACCGTCAATCCCCGCAGCTCACTGCCGGACCATGCAGCCGGTTTCTGCCCGGGAATGGTCACGTTTGCAATCGCGGCAGAATGCTTTCCGCCGTTTCTTCTTGATTCTCGTTCCGAAAGCCACATCAGTTCCATGCCTCCCAAACCGCCAAGGTCAAATCCGTTCCGTAGCGGGATGCCTTTGCCCAGCAGCGGGATTCACACACCCGATAAACGCCGGTCAGTCCGATGCCGCTGTACCGCAGCTCTACGGTATCCCCGGCAAATGCCGGAAACAGCATAGGCACTGTCAACGTACACACCGCGCTGTTTTCTCTGGATTTCCGAATCTGATACTCCCCGGTGTACCGCATGGCGTCATAATCCGTGTATCGCGGAACCTGAATCACCCGCCGGGCGCTGCCGCCCCGCTGCATCAGCTCCTGATTTTTCACGGTTCCCGTTACGGCAGACCGGGTCTTTTTCACCAGAACCTCTGAAATCACACCATATCGGTCCTCCCGAAACTGCAATTTATTCACCGGTGTACTTTTGTCAATCACGCGCTTTTCGCCGCCCTGCCTGCCGTCCAGCAGCAGAGTTCCCTTTCGGTCAAACCGGGGTGCCAGATTTCCCGCAAACTCCAGATATTCCCGGAGCACACTCCACTGACTCTGCCCGGAAGATACCGTAAAATGGCTCATATTCGGCACACTTGCCCGCTGAATCTCCCGAATTCCCCAATCCGTCACATGACGGCGCAGCACCTCTTCCAAGCCCAGATTGAAATACTCCCCGCTCTCCGCCTCGTTGTCCATCAGCAGCGCACCCAGCGACCGCCCCTCCAGAGACACCGTACTGCCGCCGGTACCGCAATCCACGGTATATCCGTCCATCACACCATAAAATACAGTCTCTCCGTTGTGTACCGCCCGAAAGCGGCATGCCGTTTTCAAAATCGGCAGCATTTCCGGCTGATACGGCACCGTCACCGTAAAACTGTCGCAGCTGCCGCCCAATCCGTGGGTGATCTCCCATTCCAAAAGCACCGGCAGCCCGTATTCTCTGCCCTTTTCATCATAAATGGTTCCTGTCATTCTGCCTCCTTCATGCGATTCGCACACGGTCTCCCGGGTGAATCAAATTGATATTCCGAATCTGTGGATTCAGCGCCGTCAGCGCAGACAGACTCATTCCCGCCCGGTTTGCAATGGCATACAGCGTATCCCCTTTCACCACGGTGTAATACTGCTGTGCGCTGCTGCCGGAAGGTTTGTTGCCCGCCGCTGCCCCATTGCCGGAGCCGGTAGGTCGTGCCGCTGCCGCGGCTATGCCGGTTCGGTATCCGTCGTAGCAATCCCAGAATTCAAAGCTGTATGCCACATAATCCTCCCGCGGCTCCTGTTTCACCCGCAGCTCCACAAACCATGCTTTCGCGGTCTGCCAGACCGGATGAACCAAAATTCCCGGCGTTTCCTCATAAAACACCGTTGCAAGCCGCTGAAACTCCTGATACGCCCCCGGTCCGGAAAACTCGCCCTCTCCCCGGAGAATGCGCCGTTCCATGCCCATACTCTCCAAAACGTCCCGACCGAACGGCACATGATGTACCGCCACATTCCGATGAAATCCAATTTCATACACCTTCGGATTGTGTGGCCAGACGTAATTTTTAAATCGCATCGGCGATAAATTCATGCCGCGCTACCTCCTTTTTCAATATCTGCGAAATTCCGCGTCATACCGTCGGCTGTCCCGTTGAAACCAATCGGAAATCTGCCGCATCTGCGGATATGTCCCCGATTCACCGCCGCCCTGCAATTGCAGCCGCCGGGATTGCGAAACCTGCTGCAGCCGTTCCGCCATCGGCTCCCTTATTTCCTTTCTCGGTGTCTCTTCCGTTTCCTCCGGAAACTCCACCGGGGAACCGGCATCAAGTTCTTCAACCGTTCGCTCCGCTTGCGCTTTCCCGGTTTCTCTCTCCATCAGCGTCAGCAGCTGCTTTGCCGTAGAGGTCTCCTGACCTTCCGACAGCACCGTGTTCCTCCGTTTTTCTGCCGGAGATTCCGACGCAGCCGGGGAAATCAATTCCCCGGTTTTGTCTGTTTTGGTTCCGCTCATCAATTCCGCAAGGAAGGACCGAGCCGCCGAATGTACCTGCTCCGCCGTCCATTCTGTCAAAAGCTCTGTGGTCTGTTTCATGTTGCCTCTCCCTTCCGTTTCCGGAATTTCTCCCAGTCAAAGGCCGGATTCTCCTCGCCGCGATTCTGCTCCCGCTGGTCCAGTACCCACTGCCCCGCCAGCTGCAAACACATGGTATCCGTTAGCGACCGGCCCAAGCCGGACCAAGGCGCCACCCCGAATAAGCGGCAAAGCTTCCACCGCAGCCGCCCCATTTCATCAGCCTCCAGCGCAGCCAGCAGCTCTTCCGCACTCATGCCTGCGTCTCCACGCGTTTTGCCGCGAAAACGGTCACTTCCTCCGCAACGGTTTCGCTCAGCTGACCGGTTTCGGCAATTTTGCTCCAGTTGCAGCCGGTATACACCACTCTTCGGTCCGGCTTGACAATGACCAGAGAAAAGTCCGTCAAATCGTAAAAGCTGATGCCGTCGGAAATGGCGTCGTCCGTGGCATACAGCCGGGTCAGCACCAACTGATAGCTGCTCTGTCCCACAATGGTTGCCACCGGCTCCCGCTCGCCGAATGCCTCAATGGTTTTTTCGCTGCGGGTCGCAATGGTTTTATAGCTCTGCACCACGGCAATTTTCTTGCCGTCCGCCTCCAGATAAATGTCTCCGCTGGTGGGAAACTGAATGTTCTGTTTGCTCATACTTCCTCCCTCCTGCTTACACGGTGATGTGCGCCACCAGTTCAATGCGGTTCAAACCGTGGGCCACCTGAAATGCAAAGGACACGCAGCATACCGCCGGGTCGCTCTCATCTGCCTGTACCGCAACCTGACTGTATCCGTCAATGATTTCCGCCGTGCGATAGCGCTCCAGCTCAATCACTACCTGTGTGCGGATGGCGCCGCGGCTCTGCGCCGTGTTTTTCGCCCGGGCAAATCGTGCCCGCAGACTGTCCCGAATTCCCGGCAACACCGTGTCCACAATCAGAATCGTGGTCAAATCCCGCCATGTGCGGTCATTGACGCCTCCGGTTTTTGTCCGGGTGGTCACACCGCGAATCACGCACACCGTTTCGCCCAGGCTTTCCACCGGGCTGACACCGCTCTGCACCAAGATGTTCACATCATTGTCGGAAAATTTCTGTTCCGGTGCCCCCAGACCCAGCAGCTCCGCGCCGCCCAAAGGCAGCGCAGGGTCCGTCTGTGCGGACAAAACGCCTGCCACCGCCGCAGCCGTACTGCCTGCTGTTGCCCCTTTTTCGCAGCCTGCCATCAGCACCATGCGTTCGCTGTTCAGCGCCGTCGCATGATTGCACAGCGCCGTCACATCTCCGATTGCCTCTGCAATGCCGATGCGGTATTTGCTTTTCTCATCGCCGCCGGAAATGGCGCTGAGCATTGCGCCGTGAATCTCCTGCTCCCGGCTGTCGCAGATCATATAGCCGATGTCCGGAATCTCCATCAGCGCCGTAAAAGCCGCAGTATACTCCGTTTTTCCGGCGGTACCGTTCACCGCCACCGGAACGGCATATACTGCCGATACTCCGTTTTGCAGCAGAATCTTAATCAGCTTGGTCAGATTGCTCTCCGGACCGTAAGCCGCAGCTGCTGCGGTGTAGTTGCTCACCTGCTGAACTGCGCCCTTTGTGCCGCCCGCCGCGCAGGCAGCCACGCCCACAGCCCGACCGCCGCCGTTGCCGTACAGCGCGCTGCTGACTTCATAAGAGGAATATACCCCCGGCCGTTCGTTTACGCTCATCAATTCAGTTCTCCTCTCATCACAAAATCATTCCATACCGGACCGTCCTCGCCCTCTCGTCCAATCCGATAGACCACACATTCCAGTGTACAGGGACAGCGGAACATTCCGCTGCTTTTGTCGCCGCTGACCGCGCCCCGGGTCACCTTTTTCGGCCGCAGCCCGGTGGGCAGATGCTCCATGGCCCGGCCCACCCGCTCCAGCACTGCGCCGGTTTCCCTTTCCTGCGGCACGAAAACCTCCAGCAGTACCGTCACGGTATTTTTCCAACCGTAAAGTTCCCGACCGTCCTCGTCCAGACCCAAATATTGTCCGAATCCCGGCAGCAGCACATCTCCGGATTTCACGGAAACAGCCACAATGCTCTGCTCCCGGTTCAACCCGATTTGCGGGAATTTCTTCACCGCCTGCAAGCCCTCCGCTTGCAGCGCCGCAACAATTTGCTCCAGAATTTCTTCCATCATACGCCTCTTTCCCGGGCGGTTCCCTCCCAATGGGTCAGATACCGCCCGCAATACACGGAATGCAATCCCAGAACATCAAAGGTTCGCTCGCCCCAGCGCACGCTCCTCGCTTTTCTGCCAGCCGCCACCGCCTCCGGTGCCAACAGCAGCAAATACCGCGCCTGTTTACTGATGCCCGGTGCCAGAAAATCTCCGGGGAATGCCTCTGCCATGGTATTTTCCGGCTGCAAAAATCCCCGGCAAGCCACCTCGTTGCCCTTCTCATCGGTCACGATTACGTCCTGTCCGAATTCCGCAATGCGCGCGAATACGTTTCCAATCATGCCTGCACCCCCACAAACGCAAATCCGTCATTGCTCCACGGTGCCAGCAATTTCTTGCCGCAGCAGCGCAGCGCCTCTGCGCGTTTGCCGCTATCGGTTGTTATCGAGAGCTTTCCCGCCTGAAACGACTTCACCCCCGGTGTCTGCACTTCCATCAGCATTGCCGCAGCCAGCATCCCTGCCGCCTGCTGAAACAGCGGCTCCGTATCCTCCGGTGTAACGCCGGGGCGCAGCAGGGCGCGGCATTCCGCCATAGCCCCGCTGCACAGCTGACGCAGCTGCTCCTGCTCCCGCTCCGGAAGATTTTCATCGAACCAGTCCAGTGCCCGGGTATAAATCTCCTGGATTTCCATAAGATCAGCCGCCTACGCGCAGCAGTTTTGATGCCTCGGTGTACAGCTTGGCAAAGCCGGAAATGCTGGTAATTGCCGCGCGCTCCAGCTGACGGTCAATCAGTCGGTCGTACTCCACCGCAACCTCAGATGCCTGAATCATTTCCAGTGCATAGCGCTTGTCCAGACCAATCAGCGTACCGGCAGGCAGCGCAGAGGTCTTGATGAGCTTTGCGCCCAGCGGATTGGTCAGCTCGCCGGTGCCCTGGAAATTCAGACCGGTGAGGGGATTCTGGAATTCCGCGCACTGGAGCAGCGCCATCATAGCGTCGGGGCTGACCAGCAGCGTGTTCATGGTGTAGGGGTCAAACTGATTCCAGAATTTCAGTAGCGCTGCATAATCCAGTGTACCGGCATTGCCGCCGATGATACCGTCGCCCACGGTAAATGCAGTTGCCGCGTTGTTGTTCCCGTCGCCATGCTCAATGACCTGAATGGCGTCTTCCAGATGCATACGCATAATCTGGGTACCAATCTGACGGAGCATCACGGAGAACAAATCCAGTCGCTGAAAACGAATGGCTTCGTAAGATGCCACCAGCATACGGCCGCGCTTGTGCAGCTTGACCAGATTCTCCCGTGCCTTGACCTCGGTCTGGGGAATGCTTGCGCCGGGCTCCACGCGTTTCAGAGTTTTCTCCTCCGCCGTAGGCACGGAGTAAATGGAGCGATAGTCCATGCAGTCGATTTGAGTGGTTGCCGCAGTAATATCCGGCAGAATGTTGCTCTCCTCCATACCCTGACGGACGCTGCGCGCCACATATTCCGGGAACAGCACGGAAGATTCCGTGGTGCGGAAGAATTTCTCCACAGGGTCACTGCCTGCACCCTTGACATGAATGTCAAAGCGTTTCAGCTGACGCTGATAAGCGTCCATGCCCTCCAGAGAAGTGCCCTTGTAGTTTTCGCTGGGGTCCAGAGATTCCAACACCTGAGTAAAGCTTTTGCCCGGGGTGCCGTACATGCCCTTTTCCAGACGGATTTCGTGAAACTGATATGCCATACGATTTTTCCTCCTAATTACATCATAAATGTTACGGTGCCTGCACCGTTGTCCACAGCCAGTACCAGATAGCTGTTGCCGGTGTCTGCCGCGGTCACGCCGCCGTCAGCGGCTGCCAGCTTGCAGAAACCCACGGTGGGTGCCTTGCTGCCGCTGAATTTGCAAGTCACAACGCCCCGCAGCTGTACCGATGCAAAGCCGTCGCCGGTGTCCAGACAAATGCCTGCAAATGTGCCGTTTGTGCTTGCCGCCTTGACCTCACCGTTGCCGGACAAAACCACGCCGCAGCCTGCCGCAGCGGGGCTTGTGCCGTTTACCGTAAAGGTCATTACTTCTTTTCCAATGCCATCAAAACAAACTTTCATATTCTTCCTCCTTAAATTCGGAATGCCTCTCCGTCAAATCGAATGGTCTCCTGCCGACCCGGCAGCTGCGGTGCCACGGGGAATTTCTCAGCGGAAACCGCCTGATAATGCTTTTTCAGCTCCTGCAGCTGTTCCGCCTCCAAAGTCTCTACAGCCTTAGACAGCGTGGGATAAATCCCCTCATCGCAAATCAGACACAGCCGCAGCACCTCGGCTTTCAGCTCCGTCTGATAGGTCCTGCCCAAAGCCGCCTGTTTCTCCAGCTGCTTCCATTCCGCCGTAAACCGGCTGCCCTCCGGGCTCATCACAAAGCTTTTCAGGTCTTTGGCGCCGCCCAGATGTTTCGTCACGCCGGCCTCTTTCTGCGCCGGCACCGCCACAAAGCTCCATTCGTAGGCGTCAACCGCCCCCTCCAGAATGCCGTAGCACAGCTTGCCGCCGTATTCCTGCCCTTTCACATGTCCGCAGCTCCCCAGCTCTTCTCCGCAAACGGAGCATACCGTCCGGGAAACGCTGCAGCCCACGCTGGTTTCCTTTTTGATGCCGCCCTCAATTTCGGCAATCAACTCCTCATTTCCCGGCAGCCGCAGCATATACGCATAGCCTTTCAGATAGCTGTAATCCTCGCCGCCCAGTGTTTTCCGATTGGGGTCGGTCATCACCTCTGTGCGGTAGATACGCGCTTTCTGATTGCCGGATTTCCAATCGTGGTCGCAAATGCCGGTTTTTCCCACAAACAGCTCCCGCAATTCCTGCAGGGTCTGCAAAGAAAAGCACTCTCCGTCCCGGTCCACTTCGTTGTCGCACAGAATCACAGAAAAGGTGTAAACCTCTTCCGCCGTCAGTGCCGTTTTGGCAAATCGATTGATTGCCTCCAGTTCCTGCCCGACTGCCTCGCCGATGCCTGCCGAGCCTTCTTTCAGAATTTTCAGATTCCGTCCTCTCCTTCCTGTTCCAGCTGTTTTGCCTGCGCCGTATACAACCGTGCCTTCGCCTCTTCCACATCGTCCTGCAGGTTGATGGGCTCCCACTGAATTTCCGGCAGCACCGCATATCCGTGCATACGCAGCCAAAGTCCGCAAATCTGCTCCAGCACCGGGGTCAGAACTCTGCGAATAGCCGTCAGCTCACTGGTCATCATATCTGCCTGCTGTGTGCTCATGCGCTCGGTACTGGACCAATTCATGCCCAGCATAAACGGCGGAATTCCTGTCTTGGATATCAGCTGTTCCAAAATCTGCCGCAGTGGCACCTCGCTGTCCGGAATGGGTCCGTCCGCACCGATGACCTTGATGTCCACATCACCCACAGCCACAAAATCCCGTACGCTGCCGTTTTTGGTCTCCTGCATTGCATTGGCCCATTCCGCTGCGATTTGCTCTGCCCGGTCCTGGGCAAATGCCTTGTCCAGCAACTCTCCCTGAGGCTTGTATACCACCGCATACCGCACATTGCCGGCCCGCTCCCAGTTCAATCCGATGCAGTTGTAAATCTTCATCAGAATTTCCGCCAAAAACGGCATACCCCGCAGCATGGACACGCCGTAGGGTGCGTCAGCCTCCGGGTGAAACGGCGTAAACAGCAGCAGATTCTGATACGGCAGCTCTTTCAACGTGCCGCCGTTTTCGTAAATGCACAGCTTGAAGTCCAGCGGACTGTCTCCCTCGTGAATCTGCACATCGCACACGTTGCCGCACAGCACCGCCGCAATGTCCCGGTCTCCGGCGGTAACGATTTCGCCCACCGCCCGACCGCAGGTGAGCATGGAATCCAGATACTGGTCCATAAAGTTCTCCAGGCCCCGCTGTCCCCGACCCACGGGAACGGTGTTCACAAACCGCTGCAGCTCCGCCTCAGCCCGGCCGCCCCCGCAGGTAACGGTAAACCCGCCGCACAATCGGATAATCTTGACCACAGCCGCGTCAATCACCGGAATGGCCTCTCGTACCGCGCGATACACCCGCACGTCGCCGCCGCCCAGACTGGCATAGCCGTCCAGTGCGCCAAACGGGTGGGTCGTGTTCCCCCGCATCTGTACCGCCGCCGTATTTTTGCTCTTCGGTCGTTTGAGTAATCTCAAGCAAACCCTCCTTTCTGAGAATGAGAATCCTTCATGTCCGCCGCTCCACCGCAAAGGAGGCAAATGCCAGCTCCGGTTTGGAAATGGAAACCGCAAAGTACCGAATATCGTCCATCGCGTGGTCGTATTCCTTGACCGGTGCATCGTGCCCGTTCCGGCTGCTGTCCCACCGATACAGACCAAACTCCCGAATCGCGTCTCTGCACGGACTGCAAATCACGATTTTCCGCTGTTTCAGCAGGTCCGCCGTAACGCGAATTCCCCGCAGCACCTGATTGTCCGCTTTCTCCACCGGAAATCCCGCCTGCCGCAGCGCCTGAATGAAACTCGCCGCCGATGGGTCCACAATCACCCGATTCACCGATACCCCTGCCGCCAATTCCTTCAGCGCCTCCACATACTCCCAATCCGTGCATTGCCGACCCTCCCGCTGGGAGTCGAAATAATACTCCCGAATCCGGTACCAAACGCCGTTCTGTTCTCCCCAAAGTCCAAAGGACGCCGGGTTTGTAGTGCCATAGTCGCAGCTGATGCGGTATTGAGAAAACCCGCCCTCCGGCACCGGCTGCACATAACTTTCGGAAAAGAAGTCGTAAATCTGTCCCTCCGCAGCCACCCATTTTCCCAAAACAAACCGTTGATAGAACACCCCTGCGTACAGCCGTTCATACCGCTCCCGAATTTCCGGGCGCAATCCCGGGTTGTCCGCCATAGTGAAATGGAGATATACCGCCTGCCGTTCCTCCGCCTTTTGAATCCACTCCCGGTAAAACCAGTGCTGCGGACTGTCCGGATTGCAGGAAAACCAGAACTTACTTCCGGTCACGGAACACCGCGCCAAAGCCTGCTCCACGAAACTTCTGGGCATCAGCACCACCTCGTCCAGCAGTACCCCCGCCAAGGTCATGCCCTGAATCAAGTCTGCCGACCCTTCGTCTCGTCCGCCGAATAGGTAAAACTGATTTTCCCGACCGCCGAAGGACACCTGCAGCCGATGCTCGCTGCTGCGATACCGGCACCGAAATCCGAATCCCCGGAGCACCGGCAGGATTTCCGGAATCACGTTCCGTTCCACGCTGCCGATGGTCTTTCCGCAAAGGGCGAAATTTTCTCCGTCAAATCCGGCCATTGCCCAGCAGAAAAAGGAAATTCCCATACACAGCGTTTTTCCGCTGCGCACGGCGCCGTCGCAAATGACGGCTTGTTTTCCCCGGTCCGGAGAATTGGGCAGCCACCAAGTCAGCGCCCGCCGCTGCTGTTTGGAAAACATCCGAAATTTCATACGTCCTCCCCGGCTTGTGCCAGCGCTTGGAAGAAGGTTGCCGCGGTTTCTCCGTCACCGTCTCCCTCGGTCAGCTCTGCCAGCAGCCGAATCAGCTCCAGCTTGTCCACCAGTTTCACCTGACTTCCGCCCTTTTCCCCGATTTTCACATCGGTCACCAGCCGCAGGTCCATACCGCTCAGGTCGCTCCCGCTGGGCAAAAATGCCAGCTGAACCGCATCTGTGGGATTGGAGAATGCCAACTTTGCAATGTTTGCGATTAACTTGTCTTTATTGAGCTTTGCTCCCATGAAGTTCCCTCCCAACCGTACCTTCCCCACCTGGAATATTTGTACGTTCCGGCGCATCGAAACAAAAACGAGGGCGAAAATTTCTCCCTCGTACACCCCAAACATGCAAAAACTCCCCCGGCAGAGCGTTTCACCGCGCCCCGCCGAGGGAGTTGCCTTTCCATATCATTTTTTTATTCCGTCGATTCGATTTCCGCCCCAACCGTAAAAAAATCTTCCGCAGAGTTTCCTCTGCGGAAGATAGAACCGTTGAAAAATTATTTGGACTTGATATACGGTTTGCCGTTGGCGGCAGGCACATGAGACTTACCCACAAACAGAATCAGCACAATCACGGTCACCACGTAAGGAATCATGGAAATCAACTGTGCAGACACCATATTGGAGGAGCCCAGAACCACCTTCAGACCGGTGCAGAAACCGAACAGCAGGCAGCCCAGCATTGCGCCCTGAGGCTTGAACTTACCGAAGATCACCGATGCGATTGCAATAAAGCCCTGACCCACAATGGAAATTGGGCGGAACTGGTTGGTAATTGCCATGGTCACGCAAGCGCCGCCCAAACCGGCCAGAAAACCGGACAGGCACACACAGGTAAACCGCATCCGCAGCACGTTGATGCCCAAGGTCTCGCAAGCCTGAGGATGTTCACCGCAAGCGCGCATCCGCAGACCGAACCGGGTCTTGTAGAACACGAACCAAACCACAACCACCGCAATAAATACAATATAAGTGGTTGCGTAGTTGGTGAACACGTTCTTCATAAAGGTGCCGAACGTGGTGCTTGTGTCAAACACGTTGTTGAACAGCAGGGGAATTTTTGCGCTGGGGGGCAGAGGAATGGTATCGGTCGATTTGAACAACGTCTTGCCAATCATAATTGCCACGCCCGGTGCCAGCATATTGATTGCCGTGCCGGAAATCGTCTGGTCCGCACCCAGCTTCACCGTTGCCAGTGCATGGAGTGCGCCAAACAGTGCGCCGGCCAAACCACCGCACAAAAATCCAATCCAAGGATTGTTGGTATAGTATGCCACAACGCATCCGGTGAATGCGCCGGCCGTCATCATACCCTCAATGCCGATGTTGATCACGCCGGAAACCTCCGAAAAACAGGAGCCCAGTGCGGCAAACAGCAGCGGCGGCATAAACAGGAGGGTCGCATAAATAATGACGCCGAGTTCATTAACGAATCCATCCATTATTTTGTCTCCTCCTTCTGTGCTTTGGAATCACTTGGTTTCTTTTTCAGGTTCTTAATGTAGCCGAAAATCGCAGAAATTGCAATGAAGAACACCACAGTGCCCACGATAATATTCACAACCTGAGTCGGAGCGCCCACCAGGTTCAGCTTTGCACCGCCGAAGGTCAGCGCGCCGTAGAACAAACCTGCCAGGAACACACCAAAGGGGCTGGACACGCCAATCAGCGCCACCACAATGCCGGCAAAGCCAAAGCCTTCCTGCGCGGTGAAGATACTGATACGCCCGCCCATGCCCAGCAGCTGCAATGCGCCGCCGATACCGGCCAATGCGCCGGAAATGGCCAGAGCGGAAAGAATGGAACGGTTCACGTTGATGCCGCCGTATTCAGCCGCAGACTTGTTAAAGCCCACTGCTTTCAGCTGATAGCCCAACGTCGTTTTTTCAATGATGAGATACACAATCACCGTCAGCACAATGGCCACAAAAATACCCCAGTTTGCCGTGGAGCACAGACCCAGCTCGTTGATGAAATCCTTGGAAAACAAGATTCTGGCATTTTCGGAAACGTTCCGGGTTGCCTCAGCATTGCCCTCATTATGAATGGCCGGGAAACCGGCAATGTAGTTGCTCAGATAGAATGCAATCCAGTTGAACATAATCATGGACAGCACTTCGTTGATGCCCCATTTATTCTTCAGGAAACCAACGATAACGCCCCAGACAGCACCGGCAACCGCAGCAGCCAGAAAGCAAAGGGGAATGAGCACGATACTGGGCAGATTTCCCAGCAGAATGCCCACCACGCAGGCAGCCATAGAGCCCATCACGAACTGGCCCTCTGCGCCGATGTTAAACACACCCGTCCGGAAAGAGAATGCCACGGACAGACCCACCACAATGTACGGCGTTGCGTACACAATGGCGTACGACAGACCCTTCGGTCCGGAGAACACGCTCCGGAACAGCGTTCCGTAAGCGTCCGCCACAGAAATTCCCATCACCGACAGGAAAATTGCGCCCACAGCAAATGCAATCAGAATGGACAAAATTGTGTGGGTCAATTTATTGTCCGCAAAGGCCTCCAAAAGGCTTTTTTTCTTATCCATTCTGCTTTCCTCCTGCCATCATGAGACCCAGTTCGTTCTCATCGGCGTCTTTTCCGGCCACTTCGCTGACGATATTGCCGGAGAAAATAACATCGATACGGTCGGACAAGCTCATGATTTCGTCCAGCTCAAAGGAAACCAGCAATACAGCCTTTCCTTTGTTCCGCTGTTCCACAATGTATTTGTGCACATACTCGATTGCGCCCACGTCCAGACCGCGGGTGGGGTTCACCGCAATCAGCAGGTCCTTATCATTTTCCACTTCTCGTGCAATGATCACCTTTTGCTGGTTGCCGCCGGACAGTGTGCCCGCCGGACGGTCCTCGCAGTCATCCGGCCGAATGTCATACTTTGCAATGGCATCAGTAGCATATTTCCGAATTGCGTCCCGTTTCAGCAGACCCTTGTGAGAGAACGGCTCCTCCCGGAAATTCTGGAGAATCATATTGTCCTCCACGGAGAAATCCAGAACCAGACCGTGTTTCTGCCGGTCCGCGGGAATACTGGAAACCCCGTTCAGAAATCCAAAGCGAGGCGACTTGTTTGCCACGTCCACGCCGTTGACCAGAATCTTACCGCCGGTTGCTTTCCGCAGACCGGTGATAATTTCCACCAGCTCCGTCTGACCGTTGCCGTCAATACCGGCAATGCCCACAATTTCGCCCTTCCGAACCTGCAGATTCAGACCCTTGAGAATCTCAATGCCGCGATAGTCCTCGCCGTGGAGGTTCTCAATATCCAGCACCACATCGCCTGGCTCCTGCTCGGGCTTATCCACCTTGAACGTCACCTGACGGCCCACCATCATGCTGGCCAACTGGTCCTCGTTCACATCGTCCACATCTACCGTGCCGATGTATTTACCCAGACGAATGATGGTGCAGTAGTCGGCAGACTCTTTGATTTCCTTCAGCTTATGGGTAATCAGAATGATGCTCTTCCCGTCAGCGGTCAGATTGTGCATGATTTCAATCAGCTCTTGGATCTCCTGCGGTGTCAGCGATGCAGTCGGCTCGTCCAGAATCAGCACGTCTGCGCCGCGGTACAGTGCCTTCAGAATTTCCACGCGCTGCTGCATGCCCACGGAAATATCCTCAATTTTTGCGTCGGGGTCGATAGACAAGCCGTATTTCTCGGAAATATCCACCACGTTCTGCCGCGCAGTTGCCATATCCAGTTTGATGCCCTTCCGGGGCTCGGTGCCCAGAACGATGTTCTCCGTCACCGTAAAGGGCTGCACCAGCATAAAGTGCTGATGCACCATGCCGATTCCCACGCGAATTGCGTCCCGGGGGTCATTCATCTCCACCTTTGTTCCATTGACCAGAATGTCGCCGGACGTGGGTTTGAACAGGCCGTACAGCTGATTCATCAGCGTGGATTTACCGGCGCCGTTTTCGCCCAGAATGGCGTGAATTTCACCTTTATGTACCGTCAGGTTAATCCCGTCATTTGCAGTAAAGTCTCCAAACTTTTTGACAATATCGCGCATCTCGATCACAACTTGGTTGAGATCCACATGTTCCTTTGCCAAATGTATTCCCTCCTTCCGGCCCGCGGATTTTTCCGGGAGCCGCTGTGCCTTGGTCTCCAGACCAGAAAATTTCCCTATATACTGGCGGGAAGCCAGTTTACGTCTCTCACAGCAGGAGAAACGGTTTAAATAATTACAACGTCAGTCAGCCCGTATCCCATGGCAATCTCAGCCAATTGCCGCAGCTGCTCCTGGGTGGGCGGGGTCAGCGTTTTGTATGCCTCCCGAACCCCCATGGGCCGGTAGCAAATGATTTTATACCGGGTGTCAAAACAACCGTTGTCCACCAAAACCTGACAGACATTCCGTACCGTAGCCTCGCAGTCGAACAGCTCCGGCACCACCACGGTCCGCACCTCCGGCAGCTTTCCGTTTTCCGCCAGCCAGTGCAGATTCTTCAGCACCGCGGCATTGTCCTGCCCGGTCACCCGCTTGTGGTCCTCCGGCGTCCATGCCTTAATATCCAGCATCACCCCGTCCGTCACCTGCATCAGCTCCGGGTCGGCAGAAAAATCATAACTGCCATTGGAATCCAGCAGCGTATGCAGTCCCTCGGCTTTTGCCAGCGTCAGAAATTCCACCAGAAAGTCCCGCCAACGGGTACATTCTCCCCCGGAAACGGTAACCCCCCGAATGAACGGCATGTTTTTCCGAACTGCCGCCATTACCTCTTCCGCCGTAAGTTCCCGGGTTCTGGGAGAAGACCCGTGGGGGCAATGATGAAAGCACTCATCGCACAAAACGCATTTGGTAATATCGTAATGCACCCGACCGTCCACAAACGTAAGCGCCTGGGGCTTGCAGTACGGTACGCAAGCGCCGCAGTGCAGACAGGTGTGAATGGTCTCCGGGTTGTGGCAATACCGGCAGTTGAATCCGCAGCCCTGCAAAAACACAGCAGTCCGGTTTCCCAGTCCGTCCACACTGCTGAACGGAATGATTTTATTGACTGTAGCCCGAACCATAACTCACCGAATCCGACGGTCCAGAATCTTATTGTTCTTCACGGAACCAAGGCCCAGACCCGTGGTATTCTGGCGCACGTTGTGACCTGCGTCCAGTTTTTCCATCTCGCTGCGTTTGACCAGATAGCCGGTCACGCGAATCACGTCGCTGTCACTTCCGTAGAAGGACAGATACCGCAGGTTGATGCCCATACCGCCCCGGATAATATCCAGCACATACTGGGGATTTTTGTGAACCGTCAGGTCCATGGGGAAAATATCACCGGTGCCGGAGGGGAAGTAATGATGGAACAGTTTCAGCACGTTCAGATGGTCCACCAGCTCGTCCGGCTCTTCTCCAATGGGAATCCGGGTGCCGGGTGCGCAGTTCTTGTCGTCTGCCAGACCCACCTGCGCATGGAGCAGGAAGTGACCGCCGGTGCATTCGCAGTAGGGGTTCACATGATGGTCGTTGAAATCCTTGATAATCTCCATGATTTCCACGCCCAGCTGATTGGCCCGGTCGCTGTGTCCGAACCGCTCGTGGCAGCCTTCCATTTCCAGCAGGGTGTTCACGCATTCCGCCATGCCCACCAGACCGTACATTGCGGTGAACTTCTCCCGTTTCACAAAGCCCTCGGTCACCAGGAAACTATCCCGGAACCAGCCGCTTTCTTCCACCAGGAACCGAATCCGCTCGTCCATGTACCGCGCCATAATGTCGCAGACATAAGGCAGCTGATTGGTTTTGAAATCCTCAATACTCTTTGACCGTTTTGCAATGTTGGACAAAATCAGACGGCACAGCGTATAGGAGCCGCCGCCCTTATACAATCCGTTGTAGCAGCTTGCAATGCAGTAATCGTCTCCCAGCTCGGAGCGGAACATCTCATCGTTTGCAAAGCTGGGCTTTGCGGAATGGAGTGCGCAGTCGATTCCGGCCAACACAAACTCGTCCGGCGTATCCTTGGACACCCGCATGGTCAGGTTGGGCACGGCATTTTCCAGCTCAGCCTCCACCTGCAGCAGCAGATAGCCGAACCGGGTTGCCTTGGGGCCGATATCTGCATGACAGAAGGAGTCCAGAATCGTCCGGTCCACCATCGTCAGCCACAGCCGCAGCGCTTTTTTCACTTCCTCATCACTCAAATCGGTGATATAGGGGTCCAGCAGCGTATCCAAATCGCCGATATACACCGGATAGTTGGTGATACTGGGGATATTGTGATACATAATCATCAGATTGTTCAGCGCCTCGTGGAAATCCCCCGCAGGTCCCAGCTGCAAAAATTCGCTGCCTTCCTTCAGGAACTTCTCAAAGTCAATGCAGATGTACCGGGGGCGATAGGGTGCGTCGCCCTCGTTCAGGTTGCAGATGCACTTGGTATCAAAGTCGCACCGCATCAATTCGTCCAGACCTTCCGGCTCATCTAAAACTGTCAGAAAGTTTTCCGCCGCTCTGGCCAGATTCGTCACCTTCTGCTCATGACTGGTGGTGGGGTCCGTCAAATCATGGTAGATTGCCTGCCGCTTTTCTTCAATCATTTCCGGCGTTAATACACGTTTCATAGCAAGCCTCCTATGTCGCAAAATCTCTATGTCCTCATCGTCATAAAAACTGCGCGAAAAAGCGCAGCGATCGGATGATAAATTGTCATAGCATGTCGTTTACATTCTAACATGATTGATGAAAAGTTTCTACCATTTTTCGCTGAAAAATAAAAAAACGTACCACAAAAAGTGGTACGTTTTTGAGAGAGCTTTTTGATTAGCCGGCCAGAGTGAATGCGGGGCACTCTTCCACGGTGGAAGGAACGGTCACTTTGCCGTCCAGAATCTGCTGCTTCACGTCTTCCACAGCAGCAATCACGTCCTCGCTCAGCAGATCCTGAGTGGGAGCGATGTCAACGCCGCCGTTGGACAGATCGTACAGATGCTCACCGCCGACGAACTCGCCGTTCAGAACAGCCAGAGAGATGTCCTGAGATGCGATGTCAACGCGCTTCATAGCAGAGGTCAGAACGGTTTCGGGAGCCAGGTAAGACTGGTCGGAGTCAACGCCGATTGCGTAGATGCCGCTGTCAGCGCAGGTAGCAATCACGCCGGCACCGGTGCCGCCGGCAGCATGGTAGATGATGTCAGCGCCCTTGGTGATCATGTCGGTAGCAGCTGCGGAACCTGCAGCAGCGTCAGCAAAGCTGTTTGCATTGTACTGCAGAACAGTTGCGTCGGGGTTAGCAGCCAGAACGCCGGAGACATAGCCCACGCCGAATCTGTTCATGTTGTCGGAAACCATGCCCTGCACGTAACCAACGGTGTTGGTCTTGGTGGTCATGCCTGCAACCACGCCTACCAGGTAGGAAGCCTGCTCCTGAGCGAACATCAGGCAAGCAACGTTGGGCAGATCAGCATTGCTTGCATCATCGATGATAGCAAACTTCTGATCGGGGTTTGCCTCAGCTGCCTCGCGGGTAGCGTCAGCCAGCATGTAGCCCACGCAGATGATCAGGTCGTAATCCTCGTCCAGGAAAGTGTTGATGTTTGCGGAGTAGTCAGCGTCGGTGGAGCTTTCCAGGTACTGCACTTCGATAGCGTCGTTCTCAGCAGCCAGTTCCTGCAGGCCTTCCCATGCGGACTGGTTGAAGGACTGGTCGTTCACGCCGCCCACGTCGGTCACCATGCCGACTTTGATGGTAGTGGTCTCTTCGCCCTGATTGTCATCATCGGTAGTGGTGTTCTTCTTCTCGCCGCAAGCAGCCAGAGTAAAGACCATAGCCAGAGCCAGAACCAGAGCCAGAATCTTTTTCATGTTCATGTTGTTTCATCCTCCTGATTTTTTTATACTTTACCGCGTGTGCGCGGATAGTACACAGAAATTTACGCGATGTTTTTAACATGATGAATACAATTGTTCCGCCGCCCCATTTATGTAAAAAAGGCCGCAAGAAACCCGCAAGGTTTCCTCAATTTCCCATTAAGTATACAACAAGTACAAATCGAAATCAATAGGAAACCATGCAGAAATGTGTAATTTTACACTTTGCTCATCTTTACAGCCGTGTCCAGCGCGATTTCAATCATCTGGGTCATAGCGGTCTGTCTCTGCTCCGCGGTCAGATTCTGACCGGGCACCGTGAGATGGTCGGAAATGGTGCACAGGCACAGCGCCCGCTTCCCGGCCCGGGCAGCCTGCATATACAAACCGGCAGCCTCCATCTCCACTGCCATAACGCCCATGCGCGCCCAGTCGGTGTTGGGAATTTTTCCGTCGCCGTCATAGAAAATGTCGGAAGAGAGAATATTGCCCACATGCATCTGAATGTTCTTTTCTGCGGCAGCCTCTACCGCAGCGGACAGCAGAGTGTAATCCGCAATGGGGGCAAAGGTTCCGGGCAGACCGAACTGGCAGGCAAAATTGGAATCGGTGCAGGCGCCCATACCGGCCACCACGTCCATCACGTTGAGCTTGTCGTTGATTGCACCGGCGCTGCCGATTCGAATGATGTTGTCCACATCATAGAAGTTGTACAGCTCATAGCTGTAAATACCGATAGACGGAATTCCCATGCCGCTGGCCTGCACCGTCACGGGGACGCCCTTCCATGTACCGGTGTAGCCCTGCACACCGCGAACATTGTTCACCAGTACGGGGTCGGTCAGGAAATTTTCGGCAATGAATTTTGCCCGCAGGGGATCGCCGGGCATCAATACGGTTTTGGCGATTTCACCGGCTTTGGCTGTATTATGGGGGGTTGGAATCTGAGACACAGGAAATTCCTCCTTCGCGTTATTTTTTTGTCTCTATAGTCTCAATTATAATGTAGGAAACCTGTAAAGTCAAATTGCATATTCCGTCGAAGTATGTTAAAATCATGTAAACTTTGAGAAAATGCTTCGGAGGAGAGAAAAGCATGGGTGTTCTGACCATTGGCATTGCCGGCGGTTCCGGTTCCGGAAAAACCACAATCACCAACCGCATTGTGGAGCGATTCGGAGACGATGTTTCCGTAATTTACCACGATAATTATTATAAAGCCCACGATACTATGAGTTACGAAGAGCGTTCCCGGCTGAATTATGACCACCCGGACGCTTTTGAAACGGACCTGATGATTCGGGATTTGCAGCAGCTGAAAGCCGGCCATGAAATTCATTGCCCGGTGTATGACTATACCGTGCATAACCGGTCCCAGGAAACCATTTTGGTCAAGCCCGCCAAGGTCATTATCGTGGAGGGCATTCTGATTCTGGCAGAGCCGGAACTGTGCAATGAAATGGATATCCGCGTCTTTGTGGATACCGATGCCGATGTGCGGATTCTGCGGCGCATTATCCGGGACGTCAATAAACGGGAGCGCACCTTGGAATCTGTGGTCACCCAGTATCTGACCACCGTAAAGCCGATGCACGAGGCTTTTGTTGAGCCCAGCAAGAAAAATGCCCACATCATCATTCCCGAGGGCGGCCAGAATCTGGTGGCATTGGACATGGTGATGGAGCGCATCAAAGCCCATCTGAATTCCTGAGGAGGCGCGCATGGCAAAATTATATTTCAAATACGGCGCCATGGGTTCTTCCAAATCCGCTCAGGCACTGATTACAAAATTCAATTACGAGGAATTGGGAATGTCCGTCTGGCTCATCAAACCCAGTGTGGATGACCGGGACGGCGCAGATATTGTCCGTTCCCGCATCGGTCTGCAAGCTGTGGCGCAGGTGATTACCCCGGAGCAGAGCATCAAAGAGGCTTATCAAGCCGCTGGAAAACATGACGTGATTATTTCCGATGAATCCCAGTTCTTTACGGAAACCCAGATTGAAGAGCTCCGGGATATGGTCGATGACGAAGATGTTCCCGTACTGTGTTTCGGTCTGCGTACGGACTTTTTGACCCGGTTTTTCCCCGGCTCTCAGCGGCTGATGGAGCTGGCCGATTCCATTACGGAAATCAAAACCGTCTGTTCCTGCGGCAAAAAAGCCACAGTAAATGCCCGCATTGACGGCAACGGCAATATCATCACCGAGGGCAGCCAGGTCTTTTTGGGCGGCAACGACTCCTATGTGGCCATGTGCCATAAATGCTGGAAAGACAAAATCGCCCGGCAGTCCGGCTATGTCGATACCCTGTTTGAAACCAAATAATTTCCCCATTAAACACAAAACTCCGGAAGCGGTCCCTACCGCTCCGGAGTTTTTTTATTACAGCAGTCGAATACACCGGGAAATATACGCAATGGCGTCCTGCCCGGTGAGACATTGCTCCGGCGGCAGCGCCTCCATGTGGTCCAGCCAAACATTCAGCTGCCGGTTCATACCCGTGGAAGAAACGGTATATGCCACCCGGTCCCGATTTTCCTCGTTGGTCAGCGCAAATGCCGTGTGCTGACTTAAAAACAGCGACGTGGGCAAATCGTCATAGCTGCAAATGCTGTTCTGTGTGGAGAGAATATACAGCTTTCCGGGATTTTCCTGCAGTTGCCGGAGCATGTACTGCAAATGAACCAACCGATCTTCCGGCGCAATTTCCACCGTACTGCCGAAAGCCATCAATTTGCCGGTGTAAATATAGTCTACCAGTGCGGACTGATACAGCAAAATGGACTCGAAAAACTGGGAGCCGTCCAGAAACAGCCGCTGTTTTTTCATCATTTCCTTTTGCCCGCTCAGCAGCTTTTCCTGCAATTCCTCCGGGAAGAACAAGGGCTGCATCCGTTTCAGCAAGCAGCGGCACCGGGGCTGCATAAAGTAATCCAGAAAATACTGGTTTTGCAGCAGCTTTCCCAACGGCTCCCGTTGGGTCATTGCCGGTCGATTCCGCACATAGTTCGCCGCAGACACGCCGTATTTCCCAACCACTTCCGGGTCGCGGGTCTCCATCAGCTGCATCTCCCGGGAAAACGGCACCCGGAGATATTGCAGCAGCAAACCGTCCCGAATCAGGTAAATATACCCGGCTTTCCCGTTTCGATATTCGTAGAATTCATAGGTAATTTTCTGCCGCAACCCCATCAGATAGCAAAACGACCGGCAGGAAATATCCACCCGCTCCGCCAGCTCGTCCAAATCCACAAACTGCAAAATCCGCACAGAGCAATCCGGACCCACAGCATCCAACACCCGCTGAAAGAAGAACTCATTGTTCTTGAATTGCGCGTGAATGGGCATGGTGCAAACCATTTCCAATTGCCGATTGCTGTTGGAAAGTTCCCGCAGGGATTCAAAAATGCTCTCCGGAAATCCCACCGTTTCCTTAACGGAAGACAGCGAGGCATTGCATTGCTCCGATTTCACGGTGCGGGGCACCATCTGTTTCCGGTCAGCGCGGTAAGTATCCATCAGCAGCTGCAGCAGCGCCCCGGAAAAATCCGCCACATCATCGGAATTCTCACATTCCAAGGCAAAGCGCTCCACGATTTCTCCCCGCCGCTCCGGTGGGCAGTTTTCTCCCAGATAACCGGCCATTTGTCCCAGCAGCGCGTCATTATTCCGCAGCGCCGGCAGTTTCTGCCCGCTGATCCAACGGCTGACATAAGAGGCGTCATACCCCAGCGCCGCCGCAAGATTGCATCGTTTCACGCTGCACAGTCCGGTCAGCTCTCCCAAAATTTCTCCGAATCGCATATTTCTCCGCCCTCCTGCCCCGTTCCTTGAACGGACAACTTTCCTCTTGCCCACATCTTTTCAACATTTTTGGCATTTTCCTGCCTTCCATTATAATTCCCGCCCGTTGATTCCGCAACAAAAATCTGATTTTCCAACATTTTGCAGTACTTGCCCACATTTTAGTCAAGTTGTCAACTTGCGGCAATTTTCCGCAACCACATGCATTTCCATACCGTCTCCCCATCTGTTACAATGGTACTATCCAAAGAAAAGACGCTATGAAAGGAGCAATCACTTATGACCATTGATGCGGATAAAGGCATTCTGGAACTTGCCGAGGCAATTTTGCAGCAGGCCGGACTGCCCTATACTCCCGAGCAGGTGAACGAAATTCCCGCCATTCTCGCTGCCAAAAACCGGTATTTCTGGTGCATCGACAACCAGCTGTTCGACATGATGCCGGACGTATTTACGGAAGAGGGTTTCCGGACCTTCTGGAGCGGCCGTCCCGGCAATACCGACCGGAACAAGCAGGTGGAGCAGAACCGCCGGACCTGCGGTGCCGATATGGTGCCCATGCACTTCGGCTATAACCAGATTGTTCGGTTCACCGGTCCCCGCAGCGCGCAGCTGCTGACCAAAATGCACGATTACCACACCTACAAAGACAACGGCGACACCTATTCCGGTTACGGTCTGTATGTAGACGATCTGGTCAAGTGCGACGATGACCGTTGGCGGATTCAGACCCTGCGTCTGACCTACCGTCTGTTGGACGGAAAACTGAGACAGCAATAATCAGAAAGAGCTATCATTTGAAGGAGGCATTCTTATGGATCGTTTGAAAGGTAAAGTTGCGATTATCACCGGAGCTGCCGGCGGTATCTGCCATAAAGCATCGGAGCTGTTCTGCCAGGAAGGTGCAAAGGTTGTCATGGTCGATATTGACCCTCAGGTAGAAGAATTCAGCAAAGCCATCAATGAAAGCGGCGGCGATACCGTTGCCGTGGTTGCCGATGTGTCTCAGCGGGATACTTGGGTACACCTGCAGGAGCTGACCGTGGAAAAATACGGCCGGATTGATACCGTTGTCAACGGTGCCGCCGCATTCTCTCCTCCCACTCATGACTGGGCATACATCACTTCCGAAATGATTTACGACGTCATGCGGGTCAACATCGACTCCATGCTCTATTCCTATCAGACCGTACTGCGGTACATGATGAAGAACAAGATTCAGGGCAGCTTCCTGAACTTCTCTTCCTCCACCGGTCTGGCCTACAACGGCAGCGCCATTCAGGGTTATCCCTTCTCCAAGGCTTGCATCAAACTGGGCACCCAGAACATGGTCAATCAGGTCAGCAAGAAATACGGTATCCGTTTCAACTGCCTGGCTCCCAACTACGTTTGGGTTCCCAAGCAGGAAAAGGTTTGGGATATGTACCACGATCATTTCGTAGCCGCAACCCCCATGCCCTACACCGGTATGCCGGAAGACGCCGCTTGGGCCATTGTGTACCTGAGCTCCGATGAGGCACGGTACATCAACGGCGTTTGCCTGCCCGTAGACGGCGGCTGGTACGTCAAGAAGGATTGATTCCGTCGGGAAACCGGAATCTCATCTTTCCCATATCTCCCGATTTTTCATGTTCCCCGCCCCTGCGGGCGGGGAACAATGATTTCTTTCCCCATCGATTGCAATCGGGAATTCATTTCAGACTTTTGAACAGCAATAAGGAGAGGTAGCATGTCAACACTTTTGGCACAACCGATGAAAATCGGTACAATGGAATTGAAAAACCGTATGGTCATGGCCCCCATGGGCACTGCCATCGGCAATATGGACGCCAACATGGTGGAGTATTTCGTAGAGCGCGCAAAAGGCGGCGCCTCCATGATTTTCTGCAATATCAAAGGTTCCGATTCCTTTGAATCCACAGAGCACTCCATTTTCTTCTGCCCGGAAACGGAAACCCTCTTCCGTCAGGTGGTAGAGCGCAGCCATGCTTACGGCTGCAAGGTGGGCGCACAAATCATGCCCGGCGAAGGCCGAATCGGCGGACCCAGTACAAAGTATCGGGTGCCCATCTGCGCCTCTGCCGTACCTTGGCTGCACATGACAAAGCTCATGTGCCACGAGCTGACCGTAGACGAAATTCATCAGATTGAATCCGATTACCGCAAGAGCGTGGAAAGCGCCGTGCGCTGCGGCGCAGACTGCGTGGAAATTCACGCATACGGCGGCTATCTGACCGACCAATTTCTGACCAAGCGTTGGAACCATCGTACCGATGAATACGGCGGCAGTCTGGAAAATCGCGCCCGGTTCCTGAAAGAGCTCATGGACATCTGCCGTGAAGTGGGCGGCCCGGACTTCCCCATCATCGTCAAGTTCACCCCGGACCATTACATGGACGAGCCGGATTACCGCACCATCGACGAGGGCATCGAGCTGGCCAAGCTGTTGGAATCCTACGGTGCCGCCGCGCTGCATATTGACGCCGGCTGCCACGAAAACTGGTATCTGGCCATGCCCCCTGCCGGCATTCAGGAAATGACGCTGCAATCCCGTTCCGCAAAAATCATCAAGCAGGTGGTCAATATCCCCGTAATGACCCACGGTCGGTTCGGCGATGTGCAGAAAGCCGAATCCGCCCTCCGGAATCAGGTCTGCGACTTCACGGTCATCGGCCGCGGCTTGCTGGCTGACCCGGATTTGCCCAATAAAGTCACCTCCGGTCACCCGGAAGAGATTCGCCCCTGCATTTCCTGCAACGAGGGCTGCATCGGCCGGGTATACAGCGGCAAGCCCGCCACCTGCGCCATGAACCCCCGCTGCGGTCATGAGGGCGGCGACCGGGAACTGCCGAAAGCTGCACAGCCGAAGAAAATTCTGGTCATCGGCGGCGGCCCCGGCGGCTGCATGGCAGCGGTTTACGCCAAGCAGGCCGGCCACACCGTGGAGCTCTGGGAAAAGAGCGACCATCTGGGCGGCAACGCATTGAATGCCTGCAAGCCTTGGTTCAAAGTAGATATGCACCGCATGATTCGCTATTTCGAGCGGGAACTGCTGACCAACGGGATTCCCGTCCGCTATTATCAGGAGGCCACACCGGAATCCGTGGCCGCCTTTGCCCCGGACCACATTCTCTGGGCAGCCGGCGGACGTCCCATCGTGCCCGGCTCCATTCCCGGCCTGCATTTGCCCAACGTCAATCTGGCAACGGAGGCGCTGAGCAACTGCTGCGATGTAGGCGACCGCGTGGTCGTTGTGGGCGGCGGTCTGGTAGGCGTGGAAACTGCCCTGCAGATGGATATGTACGGCAAAACCGTCACTTGCATTGATATGGCCAAAACCATTCCCTCGGAGCCCGGATTCAAAATGAACGATATGCTCATGAAAAAGCACATGGACGAATCCGGCGTCACGTTCCTGCCCAACACCAAACTGGTGCAGGTGGACGGCGACATGTTCGGCTGCACCGTAACCGTAGCCACCGGCGAGGAAACCCGTCAGCTGCCCTGCGATACGGTTCTGCTGGCGCTGGGATTCCTGCCCACCGCCGACGCCGCGGAGCCCTACCGCGCCATTGCCCCCGTCACCGTTATCGGAGACAGCGCAAAACCCCGGAAAATCGTATTTGCCATTGAAGAGGCTTATGACGCCGTCCGGGCACTCTGAAAATAATCAATCAAATGCAAAAAATCCCCTGCCGAGAAAACTCTCAGCAGGGGATTTGCATCTTCATTCCGTTCCCGGAACGCCCAAGTCTCAGTACTGGGGCTTAATGATGTGTCTGGGGCAAACCGTCTCGCAGTGGCCGCACTTGATGCACTTAGATGCATCGATTTCAGCCAGGAAGTTGGTTACCTTGATTGCATCAGCGGGGCATTCCTTAGCGCACTTCATGCAGCCAATGCAGCCCACTTTGCAAGCCTTCATCACAGCGGGACCCTTGTCGTTGGAACGGCAGGTCACGATTTCCTGCTGGCTTGCGGGAACCTTCACGATGATGTGTTTCGGGCAAGCCTCAGCGCAAGCCATACAGCCCACGCACTTGTCCCGATCCACTTTTGCAACGCCGTCAACAACGTGCATTGCGCCGAACTTACATGCCTTCACGCAGTCGCCGTAGCCGATGCAGGAGTAAGAGCAAACCTTTACGCCCTTACCGCCGTAGCCCATAGCAGCCTGGCAGGTTTTGGGACCGGTGTAGTCAAACTTCAGAGCAGCGACTTCGGAGCTGCCGGAGCAGGGCACGAAAGCGATCATTTTTTCGCTGGAACCACCGGCAACGCCCATGATTTCAGCAACCTTAGCAGCAGTAGCAGCGCCGCCGGCCACGCAGCGGTCGGTGGCAGCTTCGCCCTTTGCCACAGCAGCAGCGTAACCTGCGCAGCCGGGGTAACCGCAGCCGCCGCAGTTTGCGCCGGCCAGGCATTCCAGAACTGCCTCCTCGCGGGGGTCAACTTCCACTGCAAACACTTTCGCGGCAACGCCCAGCAGAGCTGCAAAGGCGGCGCCCATCACACTTAGGACGAGGACTGCATACAAAATAGTTGTCATAGCTTTATGTCCTCCCTTAGAAAATCTTCATGCCGCTGAAGCCCATGAATGCCAGAGCCAGCAGACCTGCGGAAACCAGAGCGATGGGGAAACCTTCAAAGCTTTCGGGGTAATCGGCAAACTGCAGACGCTCACGAACGGATGCGAACAGCACGATTGCCAGCAGGAAACCCAGACCGCCGGTAATACCGTAAACAACGCTCTCGATGAAGTTGTAGCCATTCTGCGTATTCAGCAGCACAACGCCCAGAACTGCGCAGTTCGTGGTGATCAGAGGCAGGTAAATGCCCAGTGCGGAATACAGAGAAGGAATGGTTTTCTTCAGGAACATCTCAACCAGCTGCACCAGAGATGCAATGATCAGAATGTAAGCCAGAGTCTGCATGAACTCCAGACCCAGAGCGTCCAAAACCATGGTAACCACATAGCACAGAGCGGAGGCCAGACCCATAACGAAGGTAACGGCCAAGCCCATGCCCACTGCGGTATCAACTTTCTGGGACACGCCCAAGAAGGGGCAGCAGCCCAGGAACTGGGAGAAAATGAAGTTGTTGATCAGAATGGCTCCCAGAGAGATAGACAACAAGGATGCAAACATTATTCAGCAACCTCCTGTTCCTTCAGTTCTTTCTTTGCAGCAGAGCGTTTCAGCAGGTACTGCATCAGAGCGATCAGGCAGCCCAGAGTAATGAAACCGCCCAGAGGCAGAATCATGAACAGCATGCCGTAGGTATCGCCGTCGAACACCTGAATGCCGGCGCCGGTGCCGTCCAGAGTCAGACGGAAACCGTTGGACACGTCGATCAGACCGCCGCCGATGGTGCCGCTGCCCAGGAACTCACGCACCAGGCACATTGCAATCAGCGTCAGCGTATAGCCCAGACCCTGAGCAATACCATCGATGAAAGATGCGCCCACAGAGTTCTTCTGGCAGAATGCTTCTGCACGGCCGATGATGATGCAGTTCACCACGATCAGAGGAATGAACACGCCCAGAGCTTCGGACAGTGCGGGAACGAATGCCTGCAGCAGCAGGTCCACAATGGTAACGAAACCGGCGATAACAACCACGAAGATTGCCAGACGGATTTCGTTGGGGATAATTTTACGGATCAGAGAGACCACCACGTTGCAGCAGGTCAGAATGATCAGAACGGACAGACCCATGCCAACGCCGTTGAACATAGAGGTCGTAATTGCCATGGTAGCACACATACCAATCAACTGCACCAGAACGGGGTTATTGGTGATAATGCCTTCTTTGAATTGTTGTTTGATACTCATAATGTAGCGTTACCTCCTTAACCCAAAGTAGCTGCAGTATCGATTGCAGTGTTCACAGCATTTGCAACTGCGCGGGAGGTGATGGTAGCACCGGTCAGAGCCTGAATGCTGCCGCCGTCCTTATCCACAGCAACGCTGCCGGTTGCACCGATGAACTGATCCCGGAAGGAGTTCTCGGTTGCCTTTGCACCCAGACCGGGAGTCTCGCCGTGGCTGATGATGGATACGCCGGTCACAGCGCCGTCTTTATCCACGCCGACCACCAGATCGATCATGCCCTGTGCGCCGGAAACGTTCATTTCCACCACAGTGCCGGCCTCAGCGGTCCACACGTGGGTCACAGTGCTGTCAGCGGTGAAGTCGCTCAGCTCGGTGTAGGTGTCATTTGCCTCGATGGGCAGAACCTCTGCCAAAGCGGCATCGGTCTTAGCCTTCGTAATCTGAGCAATGCGGTCGCAGGTAATTGCGTTTACGCCGCCCAGAATTGCAGAAGTGATTGCACAGACCAAAGTCAGCACGATCACCAGTTTGCCGATGTTCGGTCCAGCTTTCTTTTCGCTCATGCCTGTGCCTCCTTTGCTGCTTTCTTCTCAGCCTTCTTGGCGTCTTTTGCGGCCTTCAGTTCCTCGCGGGAAACGCCGAACTGGCGCTGCGGGGTAGCCTTATCAATTGCCCAAGTCAGCAGGTTCATAATCAGAATTGCGTAGGAAACGCCTTCCGGATAGCCGCCGAAGTAGCGGATCAGCACGGTCAGAATACCGCAGCCAACGCCGAAAATCAGCTGACCGTTGGGGGTCACGGGGCTGGTGCAGTAATCGGTTGCCATGAAGAATGCGCCCAGCATCAGACCGCCGGAGCACAGGTTGTACAGCATCCATTCCACATTGCCGTAGCCTTCGCGGCCGAACAGCAGGGTCAGCACAGCAACGGTACCGATGAAGGCGCCGGGAATTCTCCAGGAAATCACGCCGCGGAACAGCAGGTAAGCGCCGCCGATGAGCAGTGCCAGGGTGGAAATTTCACCCATGCAGCCGGGGATTTTGCCCAGGAACAGATTGCCCAGAGTGAAGTAAGCGGGCATGTCAGCAGCAGTGCCGCCGTACAGAGCGCCCAGAGGGGTAGCCATGGTGGTACCGTCCACAACGCCGGCCAGAGAGGTGGGAACCTTCCAGGTGGTCATGAACAGTGCGTAGCCGGCCATCATCAGAGCACGGCCGACCAGTGCGGGGTTCATGAAGTTCTTGCCGATGCCGCCGTACAGCTGTTTTGCCAGCACGATTGCAAAGAAAGAGCCCAGAACCACCACGAAGATGGGAACACCTGCGGGCATGCAGAACACCATCAGAACGCCGGTCACGCAAGCGGACAGGTCATGAATGGTGCTGTCCTTCTTCATGAGCTTACGGTAAGCCCACTCAAAGAACACGCAGCAAACCACAGAAACAGCCACGCGAATCACAGCGGCCATGCCGAACTGCCATACAGACACGCAGAAAGCGGGCAGCAGAGCAATCAGCACGTCCAGCATGATGCGCTGGGTGTCGATTTTAGAACGGACGAACGGAGCGCCGGAAACATGATAAAGCATTTTTTCTTCGTTCATTAGTTTGCAGCCTCCTTCTTAGCGGCCTCAGCCTCAGCCTTGGCTCTCAGTTCTGCCTCGCGGGCCTTCAGCATTGCCTTGCCCATCTTGAAGGTGGGGGTCAGGGGCAGACGGCCGGGGCAGTTATACGTGCAGGAGCCGCACTCGAAGCAGTCGGTCACGTGGAACTTCTGCATCGCGTCGTAATCCTTCTTCAGCGTATACATATACATATGAATCGGCTGCAGTTTCATGGGGCAAACCTGGATGCACTTGCCGCAGCGAATGCAGGTGGGGTGCTCCACGTCGCGGTTCTCCTCTTCGGAGAAGCACAGCAGACCGGAAATACCTTTGATAATGCCGCAGCTCTGGTCAAAGGAGGCAAAGCCCATCATGGGGCCGCCCAAAACCACGCGGTCGATATCCTTGGTAAAGCCGCCCAGCTGATCAATGATGAACTGGATGGGGGTACCGAAACGAACCATCACGTTTGCGGGCTTGATGGCGCTGCCGCCCACAGACAGCACACGCTCGATCAAAGGCCGGCCTTCGTAGCAGGCTCTGTACACGGACCAGCAAGTGAAGGTGGAAACCACGTTGCAGCCCACGCCGGAGGGAATTCCGCCGGGTTTGACTTCGCGGTTGGTGTTTGCTTTCACCTGCATTTTCTCAGCGCCCTGAGGATATTTCACCTTCTCGGGCACAATGACAACGCCGTACTTCTCGGGATTCAGAGAATTCAGCAGGTCGATTGCGTCCTGTTTGTTCTCTTCAATGCCGTAGTAGGCTTTGTCCACACCCTGAGCGATACGGACCAGCTCAATACCTTTGAGCAGTTCTTCCGGATGCTCCAGCATGGTGCGATGGTCGCCGTTCAGATAGGGCTCGCATTCAGCACCGTTGATGATCAGGGTATCCACTTTGCCGCGGCCGCCCTGAATCTTGAAGTGGGTGGGGAACATAGCGCCGCCCATACCGACAACGCCGCCTTCCCGGATGCGCTCCAGGATTGCATCGGGATCTTTCAGCTGCTGTTCGGTCAGGGGAGCCAAATCGGTGCAGGGGGTATCCAGACCATCATTTTCGATCACGATGGAAGGAACCATATCACCAATTACACAATGACGTCTGGGCTCGATTGCCACGACCTTACCGGAAACGGTAGCGTGAATCGGAGCGCAGAGCGGAGCAGGATTATCGCCAATCTTCTGACCCATCGTGACCGTGTCGCCCACTTTGACCAGGGGCTGGCAAGGAGCACCGATGTGCATCTGAAGAGGAATGACGACCTGAGGCGGCTGAGCAATATAAGAAGTAGCCAGTGTGGGCTGCTTCATTTCATCAGGATGAACGCCGCCGTAATACTTGAAGGGCATTAGCATCACCTCTCTATAATTTAACCAACCCATTCTAACATAAGAAAAAAAAGTTGTCCATACGAAAAAGACGAAAAAATGCCTTCTTTGCCGAACAACTTTTTAACAATAATGCGATTTTTTTGACGATTTCCCAACACTTTCCGAATATAGGAAAGCTATGGTTTTTCATAGTTGTTTTCCCCGGAAAGACACTCCGGAAGAAAACACAGCAACCATTCCGATAACAATCTTAATTTATTTCTTTTCTTCGTTCTTTCCGCCATGGTTTACGTTCCGGGAGAACGTCACGCCTTCCTTATGCAGATAAACGTCCAACTTCACCCGGTCGCCACGGACCAAGCTCTGGGTAAACTCATAGGGCTGACCATTTTCCGTCCGCGTGACCCGCTGCACGGAGAAAGCGGGACTTCCCGGGCGGCAACCCAGCAATTCTGCCTCTCTCCGGCTCATTACAACCGCCTCATAGCTGTCCACCGCCTCATAGGGCACAATGCCCCGTTCATACAGCAGGCTGTAAAAACTGTGGGTCTGGAGCAGCGAACGGGTCAGCGTGGGATAGAGATACTGGGGATAAAAAGACGTCTCCAGCGTCATCGCCTCGCCGTTGACATAGCGAATCCGGGAAAACTTATACACCGGGGTCAGCGGATTGTCCAGTTCCAGCATTTTCACAATATCCGGGGGCGGCTCAATCACGTCATACTCCACCAGTTTGGAGGAGGGCGTCAACCCCATAGAAGACATTTCGGAGGTAAAGGAATACAGTTTCTCCGTTTTTCTCCGGACCTTCGGCTCCGCAACATAGGTACCTCTTCCCTGTTTCCGCACCACAAGACCCTCGTCTTCCAGCATACTGACCGCCTGACGAACCGTGCTGCGGCTGATATCAAAATTCTTGCACAGTTCCGATTCCGACGGCAGCTGATCTCCGGGATTCAAGGTACCGGCCGTGATATTCCGTTTAATAATATTCACAAGCTGACTATATAGTGGAATATCCGATTCCATGGACAGCCGGCTCATCAAAACTGGATTTTTGTCCATTCGTACACCTTCCCATTTCTCTGTTGTATTTTTTACGGACCTTTCGTTCCCATATTTTCCATGCTATGGGGCGAAATCCCGCCATATTCTCATCATTAACGTCATTATAAAGGATACTGTCATTCCATGCAAGTTGTTTAGCACTTTTCTAACGAAATAATTTTCAATTTTTCTCCGTGTTTTTAGAAAAGTTTGAAATTTTGTGTAAATTATCATGATTCAATCTGGATTTTTTTGTGAATTCGTTGTATTGAAAGCCACTTTTCATAGTGCTACAATGTTTCACATCACGTACAATTTTCCCTCTGTGAAAATCACCGAGGGAAAATTATTGGGAGTAAAAGGAGAAAATAGGCTATGGAACTCGTTATGAAAATCAACAGCGCGGTCAACAGCTTTGTCTGGGGTCCGATTATGCTGGCGCTGCTGGTCGGCACCGGCATCTACATTACGGTCCGAACCAATTTCATGCAGGTACGCCGATTCGGCTACATTCTGAAACATACTGTGGGCAGTCTGTTCCAGAAATCCGACAAAAATCACGGCAACAACCTTTCGCCCTTTCAGGCGGTTTCCACCGCTTTGGCCGGCACGGTGGGTACCGGTAATATTGCCGGCGTCACCGGCGCAATTTTTGCCGGCGGTCCCGGCGCTGTGTTCTGGATGTGGATTTCCGCATTCTTCGGCATGTGCACCAAGTATTCCGAGATTGCTCTGGCTGTAAAATTCCGTGAGAAAGACGAGAACGGTCGTTACCACGGCGGCCCCATGTACTATATTACCAATGGTTTGGGAACAAAATGGCATTGGTTGGCCATTCTCTTCTGCCTGTTTGCCGGTCTGGCTTGCTTCGGCGCAGGCAACATCGCCCAGTCCAGCGAAGTGGCCGGTGCATTGAGCAGTCTGTTCGGTATGAAACCGCTGGTTTCCGGTATTCTCATGGCTGCCGTCATTTCTGTGGTCACCATCGGCGGTGTGAAACGCATCGGACAGTTCACCTCTTATCTGGTGCCCGTCATGTCCGTATTCTATCTTCTGGCCGGCATTGCCATCATCGTCCTTCGCATCAACCAGATTCCCGCCACGCTCGTATTGATTGTCAAGAGCGCATTCAGCTTCAAAGCCGTCGGCGGCGGTGTGTTCGGCTATGCCATTATGGTTGCCATGCGTCAGGGCTTTGCCCGTGGCGTGTTCTCCAACGAAGCCGGTTTGGGTACCGCACCCATTGCTCACGCAGCCACTTCTACGGAAGAGCCCTGCGAGCAGGCTATGTGGGGCGTGTTCGAAGTGTTTATGGATACCTTCCTCATTTGTACCATCACCGCTCTGGCAGTCCTGCTGTCCGGTGTTCTGAACGTTCCCGGCGGTCTGGATTCCTTTGATTCCAAAGGCGCTGCCGCTGCCGCTGCATTCAATGCCATTCTTCCCGGCACCATCGGCGGCACCATCATTCAAATCAGCTTGCTGTTCTTCGCTCTGTCCACCGCCATCGGTTGGAGCTACTACGGCGAAAGCTGCTGGAGCTATCTGTCTCACGGCAACAAAACCGTCATTCTGATTTTCAAAATCGCTTACGTCATCGTCTGCGTTTTGGGCGCCATTGGCTCCGGTACGCTGATGTGGGATATTTCCGATACCTTGAACGGTCTCATGGCAATCCCCAACCTGATTGCTCTGCTCCCCTTGTCCGGTGTGGTCATCGCCATGACCAAGGAATACTTTGCCAAGGTCGATACAGAAAAATCCGTCAACAAATAAAAATTCAATTCCTCTCTACTTTTTCAGCAACCCCTCGGCAGACCCTGCCGGGGGGTTGTTTTTGTCTTCCGGTTCTGTACACTTTCCATGGTTCATTTCGTCAAATCGCCCGTTTTTCTGCCGTTTGACAGACTATGATGCAAGGCACAGCACTGAAATAGTGAAATATTTTTTATTTTCTCTTTATTTCTCGCAAGAAATTGAATTTTTGTGCATTTTCGCGGTTCTCTTCCATAATTTTTTGTGGACTTCTGATATTGTAAGTCACTCGCGGACAGTGATACAATGTTGGACAGTCTTTGCGCGAAATCCCGGTTACGGGAAACTACGGTCAAAGGAGAACCACAGCAATGGAATTCATTATGAAACTCAATCAAACCGTGAACAGCTTTGTCTGGGGTCCGATTATGCTGGCCCTGCTGGTTGGAACCGGTATTTATATTTCTGTCCGCACCAACTTTCTGCAGGTCCGGAAATTCGGTTACATCTGGAAACATACCTTCGGTACCCTGTTCCAGAAATCAGAAAAAGACCACGGCAAGAACCTCTCCCCGGTGCAGGCTGTTTCCACCGCCCTTGCCGGCACAGTGGGCACCGGCAGCATCGCCGGCGTTACCGGCGCAATTTTCGCCGGCGGCCCCGGCGCCGTGTTCTGGATGTGGGTTTCCGCATTCTTCGGTATGTGCACCAAATATGCCGAGATTGCTCTGGCCGTCAAATACCGGGAGCAGGACGAAAACGGTGTGTACCACGGCGGTCCCATGTATTACATCACCAACGGTCTGGGCCCGAAATGGCGTTGGCTTGCGGTGCTGTTCTGTCTGTTTGCCGGTCTGGCTTGCTTTGGTGCGGGCAACATTGCCCAGTCCAGCGAAGTGGCCGGTTCTCTTCAGAATCTGTTCGGTCTGGACCCTCTGGTTTCCGGTATTCTCATGGCGATCATCGTCGCCGTGGTCATCATCGGCGGTGTGCAGCGCATCGGACAGTTCACCTCTCATCTGGTGCCCGTGATGTCCGTGTTTTATGTGCTGGCCGGTATTGCCATGATTGTTCTCCGCATCACGGAAATCCCCGGTGTGTTCGCCGCAATTTTCAAAAGCGCTTTCAGTTTCAAGGCTGTGGGCGGCGGTGCACTGGGTTACGGCATTATGGTTGCCATGCGTCAGGGCTTTGCCCGGGGCGTATTTTCCAACGAGGCCGGTCTGGGCACTGCCCCCATCGCTCACGCAGCCACTTCCACGGAAGAACCCTGCGAGCAGGCCATGTGGGGTATCTTTGAGGTGTTTATCACCACGTTTCTGATTTGCACCATCACCGCGCTGGCCATTCTGCTGTCCGGTGTCACGGACGTGCCCGGCGGTTTGGAGGCATTCCCCTCCAAGGGCGCAGCCGCTGCCGCAGCGTTCAATGCCATTCTCCCCGGCACCATTGGCGGCACCATCATTCAGGTCAGCCTGCTGTTTTTCGCGCTGTCCACCGCCATCGGTTGGAGCTATTACGGCGAAACCTGCTGGAGTTATCTGTTCCACGGAAACAAGGTGGTCATTCTGATTTTCAAGCTGACCTTTGCCGCCGTCTGTATTCTGGGCGCCGTTGGTTCCGGTACCCTCATGTGGGATATTTCCGACACCCTGAACGGTCTCATGGCAATCCCCAACCTGATTGCCCTGCTCCCCTTGTCCGGGGTAGTCTTCCAGATGACAAAAGACTATTTCGACAAAGCCGACAAGGACTGAACGGAATCGATTGTTGCAAAAACGCCTCGGAGTCCCTCCGGGGCGTTTGACATTCCCAAACAGACCTTGTATGATAGGTACATTCACGAAGAAAGCAGGTCGTTTCCATGGGAAGATTTTCAAAATTCTGTTTGCTGTGTATGACAGCTGTGCTGCTTTTCACTGCCTGCGGGCTCTCTGTTTCCGCAAGCGGGGCTGCTGCCGACCAAACGGAGGAATCCAAAGACCCCGCGGTGCAGCAGATTCTGGACCGTCTGAGCGGTCTGACAGGCCAAACCCGCAGTATGTCCGATGATGAATTGAGCGAATACCTGCAATCCATAGCCGGGGAATACCGGTTGACGCTGAATCAAGAGCAGCTGGACTTTTTGATTTCCGCCTGCCGGGGTCTGGAAAAAGCCAACGATGCCGGCAATGCCGTGCAGGATTACGGGCAAAAGGTCTCCGCCTTTGCCCAAGCCATGCAATCCGTTCTGGCAGCCATTCAAAAAATGCTCAGCACCGTCAGCGGATTCCTGCAAAATCTGATTTCCGCCTTTGCATAACCGAAACAAACAAAACAGCGTTCCCCGCGACAAACTGTGCCGCCGGGAACGCTGCTTTTTTATTCCATATTCTGACTGTCTTTCACCAAATCGAACGGCTCTTTTTCCGATTCTTTTTCCTCGGCATTTACCGCCGCCTGATGCATCAGATGGGAGAAAATCTTCAGATTCCGAATTTTATCCAAACTGGGAATGTACAGATATTTCCGCACAAGGTACAAAATCGCAATGGACAGCACCGCAAACAGATTTTCCAACGGAGACGTGTGCTCCGCAATCATCTGCCGGGCGATAGCCAACAGCATCACTTCCAGTACGGCGCCCATGGTGTGGTTGCAGAGCATTTTAATAAACTCCAAACCGATGACCAATGTTGCCGCCATGGACAATACTTCCGGAAACAGCTCCGGGTCCTTGACCAATTCTATCGGCGTGACGGACAGCACCAGACCCACCAGCGCCGCAATCAACGCCACCAACAGCAGAGCGCCCACCAGCATTTCCAGTATGCCGGAGGCCAGATTCAGCCATTCCTGCAAACGTTTTTTCAAATCCAACTTGTTAACTCCTTCCCAAGACCTTTACCGAAGGGGTTCCTTCTGCATTTTCGCCCATCTTCTGGGATATTTTTTCGGTGTGGGGGATACCTTCCGAATTTTCACCACGGTATGCACCACCTCCGTGCCGGGAATGGTGTAAGGCATCACCGCCTCTACTTCCCCACCCAATGTACGAATTGCGCCGGCAGCCTCTTGAATCTCTTCCTCGGGTTCCGGTCCTTTCATGGACAAAAACGCGCCCCCGACCTTTACCAACGGCAGACACAGCTCCGCCAGCAAATTCAACCGAGTGACCGCCCGCGCCGTGGCGAAATCAAAGGACTCCCGCAGTTCCTCCGGAGCCTCTTCCGCCCGGGAAATCACGGTGGTTACCTGTTCCAGACCCAGTGTTTCCGTCACCTGCTCCAAAAAATGAATCCGCTTGCCCAAGCTGTCCATCAGGGTCAGCTGCAAACTCGGCTCCCCGATTTTCAGCACCATACCGGGAAATCCCGCGCCAGTGCCCACGTCCACAAGGGATTTTCCTTTCAGATTCTCCGCAGTGAGCAGTGCCGCGCAATCCAGAAAATGGAGCTGAGCGGTATCCGTCTCTCCGGTAATTGCCGTCAGATTCATCACCTTGTTGGTTTCTTCCAGCATGGTATAGTATGTGCGATATTGTTGCAGGCTTTCCGGGCTCAGGGGCAGGCCCAACGCGGCAAAGCCGTTCAGCAAAAGTTCTTCCATAAGCTCTCCTGTATCGAAAAATCAGCCGCACCCAATCCAATGGGTGCAAAAAACGGGTGTGCAGTCTGTTCTGCACACCCGATTTTAACATATCCCGCAGAATTCATCAAGCATAGAAGTCATGATCTCCGATGGAGGCCACGAACGTCCGCGTGTTCCGGAACCAGCTGGTGCTGCCCACGGCGGGATTCACAAAGTACAAACTGTCTCCGGCAATTTCGCAGCCGTCCAAACAGAGCTTTGCTGCCAGAACGGATTCCTCGTTGGGCTCCATATAAATACTGCCGCTGCGCACAGGGTCAAACTGAATACCGTAGGTGGTGTCAAAAATCACACCCTGAATGGTATCCGGGAATCCGGCGCTTTCCGCACGGTTCATTACAACGTTGCCCACGCTGATTTTTCCGTCCAAAGGCTGGTTGCCTGCCTCGGCATTGATGATACGGCTGAGCCAGTACACATCGTCTGCCTGATAATAGCTGTCTCCCGACTGGCACACCTGCATCTGATCCATCACCAGATTCACCATGCCGTTTTCCTGGTCCCATTCCACGTCAATGGAAAAAGCGTCACACATCAGCCGCAGGGGAACCAGCAGTGTGCCCCGGTACATCACCGTGCCGGTGGGTACATAGAAATAGCGTCCGTTCACAACGATGTACGGCCGGTCTGCACTTGCCGAAATGGTGTAATCCTCCACCCGGCCCGTTGCCTCTTGAGTTTCCTCGTCCCAAGTCACCACAGCGCCCAGGTTCAGCGCGCCGCAGAACGACCGGAAAGGAATGTATGTGGTCTGGTCCACCATATAACCGGAATATTCCAGATTTCCGTCCACGCAAATGGGAATTTTCTGATACAGGACGGTTTCTTCCTCCGGAAGATCGTCCTCCATGGCCGCATAACCGCATAGCAGAGAACCAAGCAGACAAATGACGCACATCAAAATGATGTTCATTCGCAATCGTCTCGTCATAATATGCTCCTTTTGTTTCTTATGCTTTCCGCCGTTTCGCATCTCAAACAGCAGAAAATACAATCCGTTTGCTTGTGGTAATATTATAAGAAACAAAATTTAACCTTTCAATTTACTTTTTGCACAATCGCCTTGTGTCGAAACTGTAAGTTCTGCACAATATCGCAGGATATTGGGATTTTTATTGGTGTTATCCCACATTTAAACCACAATATATTGTGTTGTCGCATTTGCACAAAAAGATAAAAATTACAAAAAAGTGTCAATTTCGACACTTTTTGTGATAGGTTCTCGGCCGTAAATATGTAGTTATGTAAACCAAATTAGCACTTTTTACATCTCTTTTTTCGTTCCGATTGCGTCCAGACACTGCTGCAGTGCCTTGGAAAGCTGATCCGGGCAGGAGGTATTTTTCCAGCCGCAGCGAATGCCCTGCAGCTTTTCAATGGCGGCTTTTGCCTCCATTCCCTCCACCAGACGGCAGATGCCCTGCAGGTTGCCGTCGCAGCCCTGCTCCACGTGTACGTGCCGAATGATTCCCGCCTCGTCCACTTCCACGTCCATGCGCACCGAGCAGGTTCCTTTGGGATAATAAGTCACTTTCATTAAATTTCACCCTCGCTTTTGTTCGTTTCCGGCGCTCAGTATACCATAGCCCGCTCCGGATTGCCATACCATTCTTTCCGAATACCCCGCTCCGCCCCTGCATACAGTAGGAAATAAAGTCATTCCCGGAGGTGGTGTCATGTCCCTGCGAAAAATTCTGGCCGCGACCGGCGGCGCGCTGCTGCTGTTTCACATGGCGCTGACTGCCGGCGGCTATGACACTCCCGCCCATTGGCTGAAAGCCCGTCTGACAGACCCGCAGCTGGTGAAACTCTCCATGGCATTGGAGCTGAACGGCTTTCGCTCCGCCCCGCTGCTGTCTACCCCGGAGCCGATTGTTTCCTCCCCCATGCCCACGCCTGCACCCACCCCAACGCCAACCGCCGAGCCCCTCCCGGAAATTCTGCCCACCAGTGCCTCCGGCGGTCTGACCATCAAAAACGCAACCGATTATGACGTAACTCCCGCCCAGCTTTTGGCAGACGGTACGGAGCTGACCCTTTCTGCGGACCAACCCCAAATTCTCATCATTCACACCCATTCCAGCGAGGCATATACCATGGACGAGGTGGACCGCTATGACCCCTCCGACACCCTTCGCACCCAAGATACACATTATAATATTATTCGCGTAGGGGATGAACTGACCACCGCATTGGAATCTTACGGTCTCCATGTGATTCATGACCGGGGAATTTACGACTATCCCAGCTACACCGGCTCCTATAATCGCACAGGTGATGCCATCAGCGCCTATCTCCAACGATATCCCACCCTTTCCATGGTCATCGACCTGCACCGAGATGCCATCGGCACCGGCGATGTCATTTATAAAACCGTGGCGGAAAACGAGGGCATTGCCGCCTCTCAGGTGATGTTCGTGGTGGGCAGCAACGGCAGCGGTTTGGACCACCCCAACTGGCAGAAAAATCTGCGGTTGGCAGTTTATCTTCAGAATGCCGTTTGCCGGATGCATCCCTCTCTCATGCGCCCCATTCAGCTGGTCAACGAGCGGTATAATCAGCAGCTCACCAACGGCTCCCTCATCTTGGAGGTAGGCAGCAGCGGCAACACGCTGCAAGAGGCATTGAACGCCATTCGTATGTTTGCCGAGGCAGCCGGTCCGGCTCTGGTGCAGCGAATCTCTTAAATCGGTATACTTTCCCCCTTTTCCGGGCAGAATGGCAGTATCCTATCCAAGAGAGGTACCAACATGAAAGTCAAAGACGTTATGACAAAACACACCGTTCAAATTCAGCCGGAGGAATCCGTCAGTTTAGCCGCCCGGCTGTTGGAGCGGGAAAACATCGGCGCGCTGCCTGTATGCGACAGCAAAGGAAAATTGCAGGGCATGCTCACCGACCGGGATATTACCGTCCGCTGCGTTGCCGCCGGGAAAAATCCCAACACCACACCGGTCCGGGACATTATGTCCGGCGGAGTGTTCACCGTCACCCCCGGCGATACATTAGAAAATGCCGCCGCACTCATGGGAAAAGCCCAGGTCCGCCGCCTGCCGGTGTGCGAAGACGGAAAGCCCGTGGGCATGCTCTCCCTTGCCGATGTTGCCCGGCAGACAAATTACGAAATGGAGGCTGCCGCAGCCTTGTCGGATATTTCCGCCGGTGTCCGCCGCCGCGCCAACTCCTGACCCGCCAAAATCCGCCTTTTCGGCGGATTTTTTGAGCCCATTTTCCGGACGAAAAATTTTTTCCGAAAAATCGAAAATTTCTCTTTACAAATACAAATGAATGTGGTATAAATAAAGCGTAGTCAATAACAATAATTATTATCATTAAGAAAGAGGGCGACGGAATGGAAAAAACACAGCGGTTCAGCAAAAAACGGCAAGCCATTTACGACGCTCTGAAAGCATCCAAGGCGCATCCCAGCGCCGAGACCATTTACCAAACCCTTAAGCCCGTTTACCCGGATTTGAGTCTGGGCACCGTTTATCGGAATCTGAAAGCCATGGTTGCCACCGGCGACGCGCTGTGTGTGGGCAACGTGGATGGAAAAGACCGGTTCGACGGCTGCACCGCGCCCCATCTCCATTTGATTTGCCGGTGCTGCGGGGAGGTTTTGGACCTGGATATGTCCGATGCTCTGTTGGAGCATTGTCAGCAGCTTTCCGAAACATGGAATGTTACCATTGACCTGAACAGCCTGCACTTCACCGGGCTGTGCCAAACCTGCAAAGACCGGAATGAGCTGGCCGGATAAGGCCGCGTTCCGATTTTGATAAAAGAGTAGAGTAAATACCAAATTTAAAAAATCAATTATGTAGGAGGACTTTATTATGAAATGGAAATGCACTGTTTGTGGTTACATCGCTGAAGGCGCTCAGCCCCCCGTAGAATGCCCCGTTTGCCACGTTCCCGCCAGCAAGTTCGTGAAAGTGGAAGAAGGCTCCTTGAAACTGGCTGCCGAGCATGAATACGGCATCTACGCAAAAACCGTGAAAAATAACCCCGACGTTTCCGCCGAGGACAAGCAGTTCATTCTGGACCAGCTGAAGGCGAACTTCGTGGGCGAGTGCTCCGAAGTGGGTATGTACCTATGCATGGCTCGCATCGCACATCGCGAGGGTTACCCCGAAATCGGCCTGTACTGGGAGAAGGCAGCATACGAAGAGGCTGAGCATGCAGCAAAATTCGCAGAGCTGCTGGGCACCGACCTGGAGCCCAACATGACCGATTCCACCGAGAAGAATCTGGCATGGCGCGTTGAGTGCGAGTACGGCGCAACCGACGGCAAGATGGCTCTGGCATCTTGCGCAAAGAAGAACAATCTGGACGCAATTCACGATACCGTCCACGAGATGGCTCGCGACGAGGCCCGCCACGGCAAGGCTTTCGAGGGCCTGCTGAAGCGTTACTTCAACAAGTAAGAAAGTCTGTATATCCGTGCTGGAGCCAGTCTCGGTAATGGCAAAAATCCAGTGATTCCAGCGGTTTTCAGCACAAAAGATACGCAGTAACAGAAATGCGGTTCACAGGTAAGTGTGAGCCGCATTTTTGCGTCTATATGCTGGCTCGGTGAAATCCGTGGGCACTTGGTGGGCACTTTTGCCCTCGCACCCTCATTTTTCAAAAAGTGCCCACGAAAATGCCGAAAACCCTAGACGCCATGCGGGTTTGCGGGCACTTCACCTAGCTAAAATCCGTGGGCACTTTTTTTGCTGTCATTCATTAGGGCTGTTATACTCTCATTAGAAAATCAATCTAATGGGAGGTCCTTGAAATGAAGGGTAGTGTTCGGAAACGGAAGAACAATGCGTGGTCTTACCGCATTGATTTAGGCTATGTCGATGGTAAACGCAGGCAAGTTGAAAAAGGTGGCTTCAAGTCAGAGCGCGAAGCGACCAAAGCGATGCAGGATGTACTCTACCACCTGAACAACACCGGCGACTATGTGGAGAACAAGAAAGTTTCCTTCCACACCGTCTATGAAGAGTTCATCGAGCGCGAGGGTAAAGCTACCAGAGCCTATGCGACCTTGAAGCGATACGATTCCCTCTATCGGAACCATATCAAGGACGAGTTCGGGCCGCTGTATGTCTACCAGATCTCAGATACCATGCTCATCGACTTTCTGAACAGAAAGCGTCTCAAGTACAGTGAGGAATATGTGAAAGGAATGTACAAGTTCTTCAATGTGATCCTGCGCTATGCCCACGAGCATAAGTACACCAAAAAGAACGCGATGGACTTGGTTCCGCCTCCACCTGATCCGCGCCATGTGGGTGACATCGTGACTTATAACCGCGAGGAGCTGGAGCAGATGATCGAGCGCATCGAATCCACCCGGTCTAAAATCGCATTCCAGATCGGATTGCAGGCCGGTCTGCGGGAAAGCGAGTGCTTTGCCCTTACATGGAGCGACATCGACTTTGAAAAGAAAAAAATCAAGGTCTGCAAACAGCTTCTCTATCAAGATAAGCAGTGGTGCTTTGCACCGCTGAAAACGATCAATTCCTATCGGTCTGTGAATATCACAGCCGAATTTGCCCAATATCTCGCGGATATGAAGATGCAGCACGACGCAGAGCGCAAGCTGTACGGTGATGGCTACAAGCGCAACTTCGTGACAGACCGGCGCGAGCCTAAGAAAGAGAAGGTCATCGAGGTTCCGGACTTCATCAATGTCAAAGCCAACGGCGAGATGCTGACTACCAATGGTGCAAAGTTTCTGGCCCGTATCATCAAGAAGGACTTGGGTATCCACTTCAAGTTCCATAATTTGCGTCACACCTATGCTACTGTGCTGGCAGAAAACGGACTCAATCCCCGTTATGTGCAGGAAATGCTGGGGCATTCCAAATTGGAGTTCACTCTGCGGTATTACACGCACATCACAGAGAAGATGTCCGATGCCGCAGAAAACGCACTGACGGCAGCATTTCGCTTTGGCTGAATCGTAATAGTATATAACAACTTCATAGACAGCATCGGCGGAGTATTTCATTTGTTTGAAATGCTCCGCTTTTTTTATGCGAAAAATCAAAAAGAAAGGACGGAAAACCTATGCAGACCATCGCAATCGTAAACCAGAAAGGCGGCGTGGGTAAGAGCACCACGGCAGTCAATCTGGGCGCAGGACTTACGCGGCAAGGTAAGCGTGTCCTGCTCGTCGACGCAGACAGTCAGGCGAACCTGACCGAAATGCTCGGCTGGCAGCAGCCGGACGAGTTATCACCCACGCTGGCTACCATGCTGGAGCGTATCATCTCAGACCGCCCCATCGAGCCGCAGAACGGCATTCTCCACCACAAGGAGGGCATGGACTTACTGCCCGCCAACATTGAGCTTTCCGGCTTGGAGGTGTCCCTTGTGAATACCATGAGCCGCGAAACCGTGCTGCGAACCTATCTGAACGAGATCAAGCGGCAGTACGACTACATCTTAGTCGATTGCTCCCCGTCACTCGGTATGCTGACGCTGAACGCACTGACGGCGGCTGACCGAGTCATTATCCCGGTGCAGTCCCACTACCTCCCCGTGAAAGGTCTGGAGCAACTGCTCCGCACAGTGAGCAAAGTACAGCGGCAGCTCAACTCCAATCTGAAGATCAGCGGCATCCTCATCACGATGGTAGACAACCGCACGAATTTCGCAAAGGAAATCAGCCAGCTTGTGCGGGATACCTACGGCAAGGCGATACGAGTGTATGACACAGAGATACCGCGCGGCGTCAAAGCCGCAGAAATGAGCGCCGCAGGCGTCAGCATTTTCAGCTTTGAACCCCGAAGCGCCGTGGCCAAAGCCTACGAGCAATTCACCAAGGAGGTGCTGGAACATGAAAAGTGCCGCGAAAAACATTCAGCTCGCCAGCTATGACGATTTGTTTAAGACGGATGAAGAACGGCTGTCTGATACGCAGGAGCGTGTACAAAGCCTGCCATTAGACCGGCTCACGCCGTTTCCAAACCATCCATTCAAGGTGCTGGACGATGAGAAAATGCAGGAAACCGTGGAGAGCATCAAGGAACGGGGCGTTTTAGTTCCCATTCTGGTACGCCCCACAAATGACGGCAATTTTGAGATCGTATCTGGACACCGCCGTCATCACGCCAGCCTGCTTGCGGGTAAGACCGAGATACCGGCTATCGTGCGGGAAATGGATGATGATACCGCGATTTTGCTCATGGTGGACAGTAACTTGCAGCGCGAGGAACTGCTTCCATCCGAGAAAGCCTTTGCGTATAAGATGAAGCTGGACGCGATGAAACGGCAGGCCGGAAGGCCAAAAGAAAATGGTGGCCAAATTGACCCCCATTTAATCCGTGGTAAGTCGCGAGACATTTTCGCCGAAGAAATCGGGGAAAGCGCGAAGCAAATCCAGCGCTATATCCGTCTGACCAACCTTGTCCCTGACCTGTTGAACCGTGTGGACAACAAGACGATTGCGTTCAATGCGGCGGTGGAGGTGTCCTATCTCACCGAACCGGAACAGAAAATGCTCTGCGATGCCATTGAGCGCGAGGAGTGCACACCCAATCTCAAACAGGCGCGACGGCTCAAGCAGTTCAGCCAAGATGGGAAACTGGACGAAAATGTAATAGATGCAATCATGACTGAGGAAAAGCCCATCGAGGACAAGCTGGTTCTCAAAGGTGATGTGCTGGCAAAATATTTTCCAAAAACTTATACGCCGTCACAAAAGCAGAAAGTCATTGTGAAGCTGCTGGAGGACTGGCACAAGCGGCAGCTCCGGCAGCAGGAGCGATAGGCTTTGCATGGGTTTTCCCCTTATAATCCCCTTTCCCAACTAAGCCGAAAGAGAAGAAAAACTTACTGTGCCGAGAAAGAATATTCTTCTTTCGGCCAAGTAAAAAACCGAGGAGGCATGAAAATGAACGAAAAAGAGCAGGTCAATGAGGGCTATGTCATTATCGAGAGCGTGACCGTCGGCAACGCCCGGTTCGTCATCGGAGAAAATCCGAACAATCAGGCAGCGCCCTATGTCACATGGCAGGCCAATATAAAAAATGACCCGAATAACTTTTTCTGGGGTCACTACTGCGCGACCAAGCTTGATGCTGTTGCAGACTTTGCCCAACGCATCAACGCAGAAGCCGAATATTTGCGGGAGCGTACAAAGGCCAACACAGCGCCGTTACAAGAACGAAAAGAACGAGGTGAAGAGCGATGAGCCGACACGATACAAACCGTCTGATCTACAATGAAGTCACGATTTTTGACCGTCCGGCATTGTTTACAGAATGCCGCATTGACCGAGCCACCGTGCCGGAGGGTGTATATCGCTACGAGCTGCGCCACGGGGATGAGGATTGGGGCGAACCCGTTGAACTGGCCAGGAGCATTTTCGCCAACTACTATGGCACCGTCCTCACTCGTGAGCCGTTCCAGCTTCCCATTGATGGGTGGATTCCAATGGAGAATGACAGCCTTTCCTTTCAAGATGGCGGATGCCGTACCCTTGCGGAATTTCAGGAGAAATATCCCGCCAGCGAGAAAGATGTCATTGACTTTTACAGCGTCAATGAGCCTGCGCTGCACGCTCTCTATTTCTCTCGCGGCGAGGAGCAGGACAAGTCTGCGGGCTGCGTGGGACATCTCCGGGGTGATTTTGGCAGCGGCAAGCAGTTTTATACAACATGGTGGCCCCACCAGCAAGATGCACTGAATACGCCGGAGTTTAAGGCCGATATTGACCGCACCGTAAACTGGCTGCGGGAGCAGCCGGACTCCCCGCTGCGGGATTTCGACACGATGAAGCGCTGCTGTGACCGCTACGAAAGAGCCTGTGCCATCAAGCAGGCGAACCTTCCCTCTTGCGGATTCATGGCGAAAACAAAGCGGTATGTGTATATGCTCCGCTGTACGCCAGTTAAAGGTGATTACCAGTTTTATATTTATTGCTATCAGCGGAAACCATTTGAAAAGGCCCAAAAAGAACAGCAAAAGAATGACCGGCTTGCAGCAAAAAAGCGGGCGGAGCCGGAGAGATAGGAGGTGCCAACTTGCCTACTAAATTTCAGCTTATCACAGAGCTATATGACCAGACCGTGCAGAGCGTCACCGGCAGCTATCAAAGCTGGACGGGCTTTCTCCGCGCGGCCTGCTATAACTACAAATGCCCCTTCGATGATCAAATTCTGATCTACGCCCAGCGCCCGGACGCCACGGCGGTCCTTGAGATGGAGCGCTGGAATCGTCAGTTTGGCCGCTGGGTCAACCGTGGAGC
>CAKTAK010000002.1:0-128078 GCA_934527315.1 uncultured Oscillospiraceae bacterium | reverse complement strand
TAACCGTGTTGTAAGAATTCACTGCTTGGGTGCGATTAAGGCAACGGTATCGAAGTAGAGCAATTCCAGTTTGTCGAACTGATAAAATCCCTTTAGGAACTAAAGGGCGCACTTCTATACTCTCTGTCGAGAGTAGTGCGTCCTGCGGAGCTTCATTCCCGGTCAGCAGAAGAAAACTGCTCGACCGAGAATGTTGCGTCACTTCGTTCCGTCAAGGTGGCTACACCCCCTTGCGCCGCTAAAGCGGCTATCCCCTGTGGACTTGCCGTCCGCAAACAGCATAAAATGCTGTTCGCCGCCAGCGGGTTTGCAGATTAGACATAAGCAAATCCTCCGTATGGTCTAAACCATACGGAGGATTCACTGTTTTACGGACACTTGTCTATTCGCAGGAGGGAGGTCGATTCAATTACACACCGTACTGCTGTTCCAGCTCCGTCACTTCCATCAGCCAAAGGTTGGAAGATGCGTCGCTGGGCATTCTCCAATCTCCCCGGGGAGAAAGGGTCACGGTACCCACCTTGGGGCCGTCCGGCAGGCAGGAGCGCTTAAACTGCTGAATGAAAAACCGCCGCATAAACGTGCGCAGCCAATGCAGAATGGTCTTGTCATCATAAGCGCCGGCATAGGCATACCGAGCCATACGGAAAATTTTCTTCGGTCCAAAGCCGAACCGCAGCATATAATACAGGAAGAAATCGTGGAGCTCGTAGGGGCCCACCAAATCCTCGGTTTTCTGGCTCATTTCGCCGTTTTCCGTGGGCAGCAGCTCCGGAGAAACCGGGGTATCCAGAATGTCATACAGCACCGCTGCCAACGCCGGAGCCGCAGTTGCAGCCTCATGGCGGACAATGTACCGCACCAGAGATTTGGGCACGGAGGCATTCACGCCGTACATGCTCATGTGGTCGCCGTTGTAGGTTGCCCAGCCCAATGCCAATTCGCTCAGGTCGCCGGTACCGACCACAATGCCGCCGGTCTGGTTGGCAATGTCCATCAACACCTGCGTCCGCTCCCGCGCCTGCGCATTTTCAAAGGTCACGTCCAGATTTTCCGGATCGTGGCCAATGTCCTCAAAGTGCTGCAGCACGGATTTGGTGATATTCACTTCCCGCAGGGTCACGCCCAGCAGTTCGCACAGCGTCACCGCATTGGATTTGGTCCGTTTCGTGGTGCCAAAGCAGGGCATGGTCACGGCCACCACATCGGTCATGGGCCGATTCAGCAGTTTCATAGCCCGCACCGCCACCAAAATGGCCAAGGTGGAATCCAGACCGCCGGAAATACCAATCACCGCCGTTTTTGCCCAAGCATGGCGCAGGCGCTTGGCCAGACCGTAGGACTGAATCTGCAAAATGGACTCCGCCCGCTGATTCAATTCCCGGTCGTCCTCGGGAACAAAGGGATTTTTCGGCACATAGCGGGTCAGCTCCGTTTCCTGCATAGGCTGAGAAAATGCAATGAGGCAGCAATCCTCCAAATCGTCGGCGATGGTGGTGTTCTTGTGGCGCTCGTTGGCCAGCTTGTTCACATCCAGCTCGGTAACGGTGAATTCCTTCGTACCAAAGGGGGGATTTTCCGCCAGAATCGTGCCGTTTTCTCCAATCAGATTGTGCCGGGAGAACACCATATCCTGGGTGGATTCCTCGGGACCGGCAGCGCTGTAAATATAACCGCAGGCCAGACGGCCGGTGGTTGCAGACAGCAGCGTTTTCCGATACTCCGCTTTTCCCACAACTTCATCGGAGGCGGACAAATTGGCAATCACCAACGCGCCGTTTCTGCACAAAGTCTCGCAAGGCGGGCAGGGTGCCCACAAATCCTCGCAGATTTCCACACCGAACACATAATTTTCCATGGTGTCATGGGCAAACAGCAAATCCGTTCCCATGGGCACCGGCTGACCGCAGACCTCCACAGCCGCAGAGGCGGGCAATTCTCCGCCGGAGGTAAACTGACGCTGTTCGTAAAATTCGCTGTGGTTGGGCAGATGCACCTTCGGCACGATGCCCAGACAAGCCCCGTCCCGCAGCACGGCGGCGCAGTTATACAGCTTGCCCCGATACCGCACCGGCAGACCCACAATCACCACGGGGTACTTTCCGGCGGTAAACCGGGTCAACTCCTCCAATGCTTTCATGGCTGCCTGCTGGAGCACATCGCTGTAAAACAAATCCCCGCAGGTGTAGCCCGTCAGACACAGCTCCGGGTAGACCACCAGATTCAAGCCCATCTCATGGGCTTTCTGAATACTCTCCCGAATGACCCGGGTATTTCCCGGTACGTCCGCAACGGTCAGGGAAACCGCCGCAGCGCCAACTTTCAAAAAACCGTCTTTCATGGTCATTCCTCACATTATAAAGATACAGTAAGCATAGCAATCCCGCCCAAGCTTGTCAAGCAATATCCCTTGGAACAAGCTATGTTGGTTTTGATTTTTTCAGAATTTTGAATTACAAGTACGCGGGGGATTTGTAGAGAATTCCCAACAGGATTCCCACGCCGATGATAACGCAGTACAGAATCGTACGCCATCGCCCGACCCGTTTCCAAGCTTGTTCTTCTGCCTCGCTCATCACAGCCGCGCCCCATTCTCCCCGTTCTTTTTTCCGCCGTTCCTCCCGGGAAACGTACCAACGCAGCCAAATCGCGCCAATCAAAGCAACCGCCCAAAGAACAAGCCATATTGCAAGCAAAACGGACGTCGCGGGGAGACGAATCGCCAGAATACACACCAGCAGGAACAGAACAAACGGCGCGTCCGGCAAAACGTAGCCGAATTTTCCGAATAAATCGAGGTAAAGCGCTTGTCCCTGATAGACTCTCTGCTGCTCCTCCTCATAGGCTTTCTCGGAAAAAGCGACACGCAAGCCTCTGACGCACAGATAGGCAAGCAGTATCATCCAAAGCAGATTCTGCACTTGACCATTGAAGGTGATTCCTTCAAAAATCAGCACTGCAACTCCAAACAACACCGCCAGTAAGGTTTTCACACTTGTAATTTTCATGGAATCATCTCCCTCATCATGTTCTGGTTTCATACTATCATATCCCCACCGCAACTTCAAGCAATCCCCGCTTGTCAGACCTTTTGGATTGTGCTATTCTGAAGAAAATCACTCACAGCAGGAGGGTAAGTCTATGCGGATTTCCGTGATTCAAATGAATGTGACGTCCGAGCCGGCAGAAAATCTCATTCATGCCGGGCAATTGGTGCGGCAAGCAAAGCAAGCCGGGGCAGATATGGTCATTCTCCCGGAAATGTTTGTCTGCACCTATGAAAATGCCTCATTCCTCGCCCATGCCGAGCCGGTGCAGGGCCGCATTTGGCAGACTCTTTCCCGTATGGCTGCGGAAAATGAGATTTATCTGGTGGGCGGCAGCTTTCCGGAATTGGAGGGAGAGCGGCTGTATAACACCTGCTTTGTGTTTGGTCCCGACGGGGCGCAGATTGCCCGGCACCGGAAAGCCCATTTGTTCGACATTTCCGTGGAGGGCGGCCAATGTTTCCGGGAATCCGATACCTTCTCCCCCGGCAATGACATCACTCTGTTCCCCACAAAATTCGGTCTCATGGGGTTGTGCATCTGTTTTGACTTCCGTTTCCCGGAGCTCAGCCGTCTCATGGCATTGGAGGGCGCCAAGATTTTGCTGGTTCCCGCAGCGTTTAATATGACAACCGGTCCCCTCCATTGGGAATTGCTGTTCCGCAGCCGGGCAGTGGATAATCAGGTATTCACCGTGGGCTGCGCCCCCGCCCGGGACGAAAACGGGCCCTACGTTTCCTATGGCAACAGCATCATTGCAGACCCTTGGGGCAAGGTGCTCTCCCGCGCCGATGGAGAGGAAACCATTCTCACCGCGGACTTGGATTTGGAAGAAATTGACCGCGTACGGCAGCAGCTGCCGCTGATGTCTGCCCGGCGCACGGATTTGTATCGGCTGCAACGGCGCTAAGAAATAAAAAACTCGGACTTTTTCAAGTCCGAGTTTTTTGATTCCATTTTATTCCAACGGCAGCAGATTTTCTTCCGTTGTGGGGTCAAACAGATGAATCAGATCGCTCCGGAACGTAAAGTTCAGTGCGGAGCCAAACTCAAATCCGCCACGATGCCCCTTTTCCAAATCGGCCGTCTGCACACGCAGAACCACATCCCGACCGGCAGCCGTCACATGGAGGTGAATTTCGCTGCCCATCATTTCGGACACGTCCACCTTGCCGTGGAGCACATCGGCGCCCTCGTCCTTCAGCTGAATGTGTTCCGGACGAATACCGGCCACCACGTCCATGCTGCCCACCTGCTTGGCAGCCAGACGGTCTGCCAATTCCTTGGCCAGAGGAATTTCCGCCTCGCCCACGGAGACGGTATAGCCGCCGTCTTTCCGGTTCAGCTTTGCCTCGAACAGGTTCATCTGGGGCATACCGATGAATCCGGCCACGAACATATTGGCGGGATGCTCAAACACGTCCTGAGGTGTACCGATCTGCTGAATGAAACCGTCTTTCATAATCACAATCCGGTCAGCCAGCGTCATAGCCTCGGTCTGGTCGTGGGTCACGTAAATAAACGTGGTATCAATGCGCTGACGGAGCTTGATAATCTCGGCGCGCATTTCGTTTCTCAGCTTTGCGTCCAGGTTGGACAGGGGTTCGTCCATCAGCAGCACTTTCGGCTCCCGGACAATGGCGCGGCCAATGGCCACGCGCTGCCGCTGACCGCCGGACAATGCCTTGGGTTTCCGGTCCAGATACTGGGTAATGTCCAGAATTTCCGCAGCCTCATTCACCCGGCGGGCAATTTCGTCCTTGGGTACTTTTTTCAATTTCAGCGGAAATTCCATGTTCTCCCGCACGGTCATGTGGGGATACAGCGCATAGCTCTGGAACACCATGGCAATGTCCCGGTCCTTGGGTTCCACGTCATTGACCAGCTTGTCATCGATGTACAGCTCGCCCTCGGAGATTTCCTCCAGGCCGGCCACCATACGCAGGGTGGTGGATTTACCGCAGCCAGAGGGTCCGACCAGAACGATAAATTCCTGGTCCGCAATATCCAGATCAAAACTGTGAACTGCGGTCACCTTGTTGTCATAGATTTTTTTGATGTTGCGCAACGAAACAGTTGACATAAACGTAAGCCGTGAACGCCGCCCCTCCGGGCGAGGTCCTCACAAACTGCGGAGCGAAACCGCAGCTGTATTACAACAGGTCTCCACACTGTTGCACCGCCGGCCGGCAGTTGGTTTTCCTCCTTTTTGGTTCTCCCGCGCCGTTATAGAAATGGAGTAACGGCGGGGAGCGGATTGAAAAACGATGCTTGGATTAAATGCGTTTGCCCCGCTGCACAATGCCGCGGATTGCAAGAGTTTTTTCGTCCAGCAGAACCAGCGTAGCCTCTTTGCCTACGTCCAGACTGCCTGCCCGGTCTGCGATGCCCAGAACCTGCGCCGGGTTATAAGATGCCGCCCGTACAGCGTCCTTCAGCGGAATTCCGAAAGACACCACCTGGCGCAGGCAGCCCATCACGCTGGTGACGGAGCCGGCCAAGGTATTGGGGTCATCGGCCATGGTTGCCCGGTTGCCGTGCACCACGATTTCCTGCCCGCCGAAGGGATATTTTCCGTCCGGCATACCGGTTGCCCGGAGAGAATCGGAAATCAGAATCACCCGCTCCGGTCCGTACAGACGAAACACCGCCCGAATCACACTGGGGTGAATATGGACCCCGTCGCAAATCAGCTCCACCTTCACTTCCGGATGGTCAAAGGCTGCGCCCACCACACCGGGCGCCCGATGGGTGAAGGGCGGCATGGCATTGAACAGATGGGTTGCCTGCCGGGCACCTGCCGCATAAGCAGCAGTGGCGGTTTCATAATCCGCCGTGGTATGGCCCAGAGAAACGGTCACGCCCATTTCTCCCGCTTTCCGAATGAATTCCATAGAGCCGGGCTGCTCCGGTGCAATGGTCACCAGTTTGACCATGCCCTCGGCTGCGTCCTGTAAACGGCGGAGCATCACCGGGTCCGGGTCATGGAGAAATGCCTCGTTCTGCGCGCCTTTTTTGGCTTTGTTCAGAAACGGACCTTCCAGATTCACGCCCACCAGCTCGGCGCCGGTATGGGCGGTTTTGTTATGCGCCGCGGCATTGGCGCAGATTTTCGTCAGCTGGTCCTCGCCCAAAGTCATACCTGCCGGGCAAATGTGGGTCACGCCCTCGCTCAGCTCAAAATCCGCCATTGCCTGCAAGCCGTCGGGGGTTGCGTCGCTGAAATCCTCGCCCACGCAACCATGGAAATGCAGGTCCATCAGACCGGGAATCACATAGCAGCCGGCAGCGTCCAATACGTCCCCGCCGTCATCGGTTTCCACAATCTTTTCACCGCTGATGAACAGGTCTTTTTTTACAAAGCCCTCGTTCAGATCAAATACCTGACCGCCGATTACTCGCATATCAGTTCTCTCTTTCCTCCCAGCTTTTTCCGGGATTCGGTCAGTTTCTCCAGAGCAGCCTCATCGCCCACCAGAACCACATCCGGGTGCAGCTGCAGAATGGAGGCCGGGCACTCCGGCGTAATGGGGCCGCAGAATGCCTGATACACAGCCTCTGCCTTATCCCCGCCGCTGGCAATCAGCAGTACGCGGCGGGCAGCCATGATGCAGCCGATGCCCATAGTCAATGCCTGCCGGGGCACATCGTCTGCGCTGGCGAAGAACCGGGCATTGGCCTCAATGGTGCTCTCCGTCAAATCCACCACGTGGGTTTCCTTTATGTAGCAATCGCAGGGCTCGTTAAAGCCGATATGACCGTTGCGTCCCAGACCCAGCAGCTGCAGGTCTGCGTAGCCCAAGCTGCGAATCAATTCATCGTACCGTGCGCACTCCGCCTCCGGGTCTGCTGCCAGACCATCGGGCACATGGGTGTTTTTCGGGTCGATGTCAATCATGTCAAAGAAGTTTTTCTGCATGAAGTAGCGGTAGCTCTGGTCATGCGTCGGAGCCAGACCCTTGTACTCGTCCAGATTGACCGTGGTCGTTTCCCGGAAACTAAAGTCACCCCGCCGGTTCCAATCAGCCAGCTGCCGATAGGTGCCGATGGGAGTAGAGCCGGTTGCCAGACCCAAAACGCAATCCGGTTTCCGAATGACTTCCGCAGAAATCAGATTTGCCGCCCGGCGGCTCATTGCATCATAGTCAGTTTCCCGATAAATTCGCATCATCGTTCTCCTCCGTACTCTTATCTCAGCAGAACTCTGCAATGGCGGCGTCAATCTGCTCCATTGCGCTTTCCACAACGGTCAGGTCGCTCTCGGTCAGTGCCGGCAGGGGTTTCCGCACGGTACCGACGTTCACGCCCCGGCGTTTCAGAATTTCTTTCATCACAGCGTACAGATTGCCGTGTGCGCCGCACATGGTGTAAATAACGTGGCAAGCCTTATGCTGCACCTGTGCTGCCCGTTTGACGTCTCCGTTCTGATACAGCTCGTAAATCTTCAGAAACAGTTCCGGCATGACTGCGTAAGTGCCGCCGATACCGCCGGTTGCACCCATTGCCAGACCGGAAACAAACTGCTCGTCGGGACCGTTCATCACCACGAAATCCGGTCCGCCGACTTCTTCCCAGATTTCGATGTCCTGGGTGGGCATGGAGCTGTTCTTCACGCCGATCACCCGAGGATTTTTCCGCATTTCCTGCAGCAAATCCTGGGTCAGAGACACGCCTGCCAGCTGAGGAATGTTGTAAATGATAAAGTCGGTATTGGGAGCCGCTGCGGAAATATCGTTCCAGTACTCGGCAATGCCGTAGGGAGGCAGATGGAAGTAAATGGGGGGAATGGCTGCAATGGCGTCCACGCCCAGACTTTCGGCATGTGCTGCCAGAATCTGGGAATCCGCCGTATTGTTGCAGGCAACGTGGGCGATGATGGTCATCTCGCTGCCCACTTCTTCCATGACGCTTTCCAGAATCAGTTTTCGTTCTTCCACACTCTGATAAATGCACTCGCCGGAGGAGCCGCCTACGTACAGACCCTTCACGCCCTTATTTTTCAGATAACGTGCCAATGCCTTGGTACGCGTGGTGCTCACCGTGCCGTCGTCCTCATAGCAAGCATAAAATGCGGGGAATACGCCCTGATACTTGGTAATATCAAACATGATTCTTTCTTTCCTTTCCAAATTGCAAAAGCGATATAAATGTGATGTATTAACCTTTTACAGCACCCATGGTGATACCCTGGGTGAAGTATTTCTGGAAAATCAAAAACACAATGATGATGGGCACAGATGCCAGCGCTGCGCCAGCCATCAGCATACCCATATCAATGGAGGTTTCTGCCTGCAGCGTTGCAATACCCAGAGAAATGGTGTAATTGCTGTTGCTGCTGAGCATAACGAGCTGCATGAAGTAGTCGTTCCAAGAGTTGATGAAGGTGAAGATTGCCAGAGCGCCAATGCCCGGTTTCAGCATGGGCAATGCGATGGTGGAGAAGGTTTTCCACTCACCGGCGCCGTCAATGCGGGCAGCCTCCAGAATTTCACCGGGAATGCTCTCGGAAAACTGTTTCATCAGGAACACGCCGAAGGGCCAGCCCACCGTGGGGAAGATGACCGCCCAAAGGGTGTTGTACAGATTCAGCTGAGACATTTCTTTCAGCAGCGGAATCAAAATAACCTGTTTCGGTAATGCCATTGCGCACACAATCAGACCGAACACAATGGCTCTGCCCCGGAACCGTTTCTTTGCCAGCGCATAGCCTGCCATGGCAGCGGTTGCGCAGGTCAGAATCATTGCCGTTACGGACATAAACACGGTGTTCAGCAGCCAGCGAATGGCTGCGGGAATGGTGGGGCCGGTAATCCAAGGATTTTCTGCCGGTCCAATGCTGAACAGCGGTGCCGTGCGGTTCGTGAACAGCTTATGGAAGTTCGCCGTTGTCCACTCACTGGGGAACCAAACCGGGGTGACGGCGTTGATTTCGGGACCGGTTTTGAATGCACCGGTAATAATCCAATACAACGGGAACAAAAACGTCAAGGCCAGAACGACCAAAAGCACGACTGAGAGAATTTTATACGGGGTTACCCGTTCTACTCCGGATTTCATCGTTCCACCTCCTTAAGTTTCTTTTGCCAATCGGAACTGCAATGCCGACAGCGCCGCGATGGCCAATGCCAAGACAACGCCCATGGCGTTTGCGTAACCGAAGTGTCCGCTCTGTTCCGTGAGCTTGAATGCCGTGTAGTAAATATAGTACATGACCGTATTCGTGCCGGAGCCGCCGGACGTCAACAGCTGAATCAGCGCAAAGCACTGGAAACTGTTGATGGTGGTAATGACCAGAATATACAACGTGGTGGGCATAATCTGGGGCCATTTGATTTTCCAGAACACCTGCATGTTGTTGGCGCCGTCTACCTGCGCCGCCTCCACCAGAGACTGGTCCACGTTACCCAGCGCGGAGACATACAGCACAATGGGCTGACCCACGGAGGTGGTAAACAGAATCAGAATAATGCACCACAGTGCAAACCGCTCGTCGCCCAACCAGTTGATATTTCGTTCAATGATACCTGCACCCTTGAGCACATAGTTAAACACACCGTAGTAGTTGTTGTACATCCATTTCCACACCACGGTAACGGCAACGGAGCCGGTTACCACGGGCAGATAGAAAATAATACGGAAGAGGGACCGTGCCGCGCTGTGCATCTTGTAAATTGCAGAGCTGACCCACAGAGAAAAGGCACACACTGTAGGCACGCTGACCACCACAATCACGAATGTGTTCCGCAATGCCCGCAGGAAGGTTTTGTCTTGAAACAGTCGCGCGAAGTTTGCCAGTCCGACAAAGGAGGTCGCCGTTTTGGAATGCATATTGGCATCGGTCAGACTGGTAAAGATACAAATAAACATGGGAATGATTACGAATCCCACAAAAAAGATCAAACTGGGCAGCATAAACAGGTATCCGGAAATATTTTCCCGGCGCTGCAGCGCCCGGCTCATCTCTGGCTGTTTGGATTTTGCCAAAGAAAATCACCCTCTCTTGGTAACTGAATAAGCGCGGAGATACGCGTTACAAGTCCGACAGCTGCTGCCCGACCTGCAACGCGTATCTCTGCAAGGAAGAAAAAGCGCCCCTCCCCGCGTATTGGGGGAGGGGCGCGCGAACCCTTGTTAAGACACAGGATTCATTCGGAATCAGCCAGCAGCTGCTGCGTTGGCCTCTTCGCAGAATGTGGTAACGGTCTGCGTAATGTCTTCACCGGCGCCCACTTTCTGGAGCATATTCCACCAGGAAGTACGTGCCTGTGCCCAGCCCTTAGTGACCTGATAGTAGTCACCCAGATAAGGCATCAGGGTCTGATACTCGCTCATAATTTCGTTGTCTGCCCAAACGTTGGTCAGATCAGTGCCCTCAGCTGCGCTGCGGACAGGGAAGAAGTTAGCGGTCTTGACTGCGTCCACAGTGTGCTCGGAGTCAGCCATCCACTTGATGAAGGTCTTAGCAGCCTCGATCTTAGCCTCGTCGCCGTTATCGAAGATACCAAAGCCCCAGATGCCGCCCTGCAGCTTGGACTCGCCGGTCTCGCTGGGGAAGCTCATGAACACGATGTCATCGCCGTTCATGGTCTTGCCTGCGCCGGTGTCAGCTGCGTTGGGGTTCAGCTGCTGTGCAATGTTCCAGCAGAATGCCATCTTCAGAACGCCCTGATAGAACAGTGCGATTTCGTCGCCGCCGGCGATGGAAGCGTCAAAGTTGATGCCGTCCAGAGCCTTCAGCTGTTCCAGAGCCTGAATGTTTTTGGGATCGTCCCAAGTGTACTTGGTGTGCTCAGCATCGGTGAAGGTGCCGCCGTACAGGTTGTTCACCAGTGCGCGGGTGCCCTGGTCGCCGCCCTGACCGACGCAGTAAACTGCACCGACAGTGTCGCCGTACTTTGCGTACAGAGCCTCAACAGCCTTGATGAAACCTTCGGTGGTCCAGGTGTGGTTCTCCAGATCCAGATACTGGTCAGCGCCGGCTTCTTTGAATGCGTTCAGGTTGATGGCCATGCAGTGTGCGGTCATAACCAGAGGATACTCGTAAACAGCGCCGTCAGCGTTGGTGCAAGCAGTCAGGACGGACTCCTGAATCTCCTGTCTGTCGGTATCGTCCAGCATATCGCTCAGATCCACCATGTAGCCGTTTGCGCCCCAGTTTGCAACCAGACGCTCGGGTCCTTCCAGAACCAGGTCCGGTGCCTTGCCGGCGGTGATAGCGGTGTTGACCTTATCGTCGCCGTCAGCGTATGCCAGGTACTCAACCTGCACATCAATGCCGGTGTCGGCCTTGAATGCGTCGGTCAGAGCCTTAACATTCTCTTCTTTGCCCCAGTTGCCGACAGGGTAAGTCCACAGGGTGATGCTGGTAGCAGTGGTTTCGTCAGCATCTTTGTCGTCGGTTGTGGGCTCTTTCTTCTCGCCGCAGGCTGCCAATGTAAAAATCATTGCCAGAGCCAGAACCAATGCGAGAATCCGTTTCATCTTCTTCATACGGTGCCTCCTCAAATTTTAAAAAATTGTGTGCGTCCACGCGGACACATTGCCGCCCGCATGTTCGCATCAAGGTTACACATATTATACAATCAGCACAGAAACATTGTCAAGTTGCAGCCACTGAAAAGGCAAAACCTGGTAAAAATCAACAAATTTACGTAAATTTATTAGCAATTGTAACCGTAGAAACTTCGTGCTTTGATTCACAAATTCTCGTTTTTTCGGAACTGTTTTTCCCTCTGCGACAAAAATCTCCCCGGTGCGGTCCGGGGAGATTTTGTATTGCTTGATGGAATTAACGAGCCAGCAGCTCACCCAGCATCTTGTCGCACAGCATCAGTGCGCGGGGCAGATGGAAGGGGCCTTTGAAGGTGGAACCCTTGGTGGAGGGCATGGTGGGCAGACCGTCCCGGCGGAGATAGCCGTACCACTCGCCGTATTCCGGGTCTGCAAAATGCTTTTTGCAGTAATCCATGACCTTTTCAAACCAATCGAAATACTTCTCGTCTCCGGTGTCGCGGTAGAGCATCAGAGAGGAAATCATGATTTCGTTGTGGGGCCACCACAGTTTCATATCGTGCTCATAAGCCTCGGGCGGCTTGCCCAGGCAGTCGATAAAGTACAGCAGTCCGCCGTACTCCTTATCCCAACCGGCCTCGATGGCCCAGTTGAAGATTTCCGCAGCTTTCTGCACCAGTTCTGCATCGCCGGTACGTTTTGCATGCTCCAGCAGGAACCAAACGCCCTCGATGTCGTGACCGGGGTTCACGGTACGGCCCTCGGTGTAGTACAGCCGGGGGGTGCCGTCCTCTGCCACGTTCTCCAGAACGCACTTCAGCTCCGGGTGAACGTGATATTTGAAAATCTCGTCCACACACTGCTGTGCCCGCTCCTCATAGAGCGCTTTCCGCTCCGGGTCCACCTGCAGCATGGTGCCGGTCACGTTCAGAATAATCATCGGCAGACCGAATGCACGACCGGTGCGGGTTTCCGGAATGGTCTTGGGGCCCATGCCCGTGGGGTCCGGTGCGCCGTGGCTCAAATCCCAGTACAGGTCGTAAGCCCAGCGAGCCCGTTTCAGATGCTCTTCCTCGCCGGTCACGCCGTAATACTCCGCATTTGCCAGCGCATAGAACGCCTCAGAGAAATAATACCGGCGCTGACGCAGGGGCGCGCCCTCTGCCGTCACGGTGAAGTACAGCCGATTGCCGGCAGCGGCATTCCGGCAGTGGTCCTCCAGAAAATCAATGCAGCTCTTGGATGCAGCCAGCCATTCCTCTTTCACGCCGTACTGGCTGCACAGATGTGCAAACATCCAGCCGCAGCGGCCCTGCATCCAAACGCTCTTGTCCGTGGAATAAATCTCGCCTTTCCGGTCCAGACAGGTGTAAACACCGCCGTTTACCGGGTCCATACCGTGTTTCAGCCAGAAATTTACACTGGCCTGCAGTTCGCTCTGCACCCAGTCCCGATAGGACTGCAACGTTGCTTTTTCTACCATTCGCAGAATCCTCCCTATTGTTCTATCATAAAACTGTATTGCCGGATTTGATCAGCAACATTGTATTTCCTTCCGCTCGTTCCGTCAAGGATAGAATAAAAAATTTTTCTATCCCCTTGACCCCGGGGGTAGAAACTGATAGTCTGTATTTGTGAAAGTATGCAAACGTCCGATAGGACGTTTGAGAGAGTAATCTGAGGAGGATATACAATATGAAGTATCTGGGCATTGACGTTCCGGTACGGCACCTGCCGTCTCTGGATCCGGAGTTCATTCCCCTGGGCCGTTTTAACGAGGCATTTTTGGCAGACGCCGGGGAGCCTTTCTCCGTGGCTGTGGAGCGTTCTCAGGGTCAGGTGGCCGCTGTGCACACCAAGATTCACGGAACCGAGGAATATCGTGAGGCGGACATCTATTATATTGACCGTCTGATTAAAACGCTGCTGTGGATGAAGGGCGGTTTCCGCGTTTACCTCAGCGGCAACGAGGCCATTTGCGACGCCATGAAGGAGCATTACTCTCTCCACGGCTCCCGGGCATTCGATTTTGATTACATGGGCAACGTATTCGAGCACCCCTTTGAAGTGCTGCGGGTAGACGCTGTGCCCGAAGAAAAGAGCTTTTCCAAGGCCATCGGCCGTCATCTGGAAGGCTGCCGCATCGGCTTTGACGCAGGCGGCTCCGACCGGAAGGTTTCCGCTGTCATCGACGGTGAGAGCGTATACAGCGAAGAAGTGGTCTGGTTCCCGAAAACCAATTCCGACCCGGACTATCACTATGACGGCATTGTGTCCGCACTGAAGTCCGCTGCCGAGCATCTGCCCAGAGTGGACGCTGTGGGCGTCAGCTCCGCCGGTGTGTACATCGACAACCGCACCATGAACGCATCTCTGTTCCTGAAAGTGCCCAAAGACCAGTTTGACGCAAAAGTGAAAGATATTTATATCCGCGCCATCACCGATACCTTCGGCGATGTGCCCTATGCCGTGGTCAACGACGGCGACGTGTCCGCACTGGCCGGCGCTATGAGTCTGGAAGACAACAACGTGTTGGGCATTGCCATGGGCACCAGCGAGGCTGTCGGCTACGTGGACAATGACGGCAACATCACCGGTTGGCTCAACGAGCTGGCTTTCGTGCCCGTGGACGCATCTCCCAACGCAATGGAAGATGAGTGGAGCGGCGACATCGGCTGCGGCGTGAAGTACTTCTCTCAGGATTCCGTGATTAAACTGGCTCCCGCTGCCGGCATCGAGCTGGACGAGTCCCTCTCCCCCGCTGAAAAGCTGAAGGTGGTGCAGGGTCTGATGGAGCAGGGCGACAGCCGGGCTGCAGAGATTTACAAGAGCATCGGCGTGTATCTGGCACATACCCTGGTACATTATTATAATCTGTATCAGTATCGCCACGTCTTGCTGCTGGGCCGGGTCATGTCCGGCAAGGGCGGCGATTTGCTGCTGGATACCTGCAAGCAGGTGCTGGCAGACGAGTATCCTGCCGTGAATGAGAAGATTCATCTGGCACTGCCCGATGAGAAATTCCGCCGGGTGGGTCAGTCCGCCGCTGCTGCAAGTCTGCCGGAGTTGAAGTAAGCCCATGAAAAAACACATTCTTTGTTTCGGAGATTCCAATACCCACGGCTACTGCGCCGACCCCGCCGATTGCGCCGATTCCGCACTGGCCCGGTTCAATGAGGACGAGCGTTGGACCCGTCTGCTGCAGAAACAGCTGGGCGAGGAGTATCTGGTGATTGAAGAGGGTCTGTCCGGTCGGACGACTTCTTTCGATGACCCCGTGTATGAGCACTTGAGCGGCATGGATTACATTTACCCCTGCCTGAAAAGTCATGAGCCCATCAGCCTGCTGATGATCATGCTGGGCACCAACGATACGAAAGAACGCATCGGCGCCAATGCCTTTGCCATTGGTCTGGGGCTGCGCCGTCTGGTGCAGAAAGCAATGACCGTGGATTGCTGGGGTCCCAACGGAAAGCCCAACATTCTGGTGATTGCACCGCCGGTGATTCCCGAGTCTCTGTACGACTCCCCGGTAGCCAACGAAATGGGCGTTGGCTGCGTGGCAAAATCCCGGGAAGTGCCCATGCGGTTCCGCACCGTAGCCGAAGAGTGCGGCGTACACTTTGTGGACGCCAACGAACTGGGCTGTACGTTCAATCAGATTGACTTCATGCATCTGACCCGCGCCGGTCACGCACAGCTGGCTGACGCATTGGCGCAGCTGGTTCCCATGCTGACAAAAGAATAAACCCGTCAAAAATGGCCGCCGGAAAAATTTCCGACGGCCATTTTGTTCTTTATGTTGTGCAATTTCTGCTTTCTCACCGCAGATACCACGGCCGCTCCTCCGGGTCCAGCTGCTCCGTTTCCTCGTCCACGGGCGTGTACTTCCGCAGCACCGGCTCCAGCAGATAGGACACCAGCAGCGCGTCAATTGCCGGTAAAATCAGCCACACCAGCAGATAAAACAGCCGCAGGCACAGAAACACCGTCAAGCCGTTCAGCAGTGCCACGGCGTACATGGGAAAGAAGTGACGGAACACAATCTGCACACTGTCGCTGAGCAAGCCCTCCAACGCATACTGAAAGCGGGAAACCAATGCCGCCGCCCCGGAGAAAATTCCCAACGGCAGGAGCATCAGAAAGCCGTATGCCACCTGCACCACGGTTTTCACCGTTTCCCCGGCAGGGAGCATCCCGCTGAGCAAGTGAAACACTCCGTACAGCACCGCCGCGGCAATCCAGAACACAACCGACAATCCAATGCCCGGTTTCAGATTTTGCCGAAAGGCGGTGAAAAAATTCTGATACGGCGCTGATTCTCCGTACCGCAGGCACTTCACGCAGCTGTAATACAGTGCCGCCGTAGCCGGTCCCACCGTAATCAACGGCAGACAGCACACCAGCCACAGCAAGCTGAGCACCACCAAATCCAAAATCCGTCCGGTCGCGCGGAAAAAGAAATTCTCTCCGCTGAAAAATGACTGCATTCCCGTTCCTCCCAGTCCCTTGTTACTGCCCTTACCATACCACATTTTCCCCGTTCCCGCAACCGATTCTGTTGACTTGCATACCGGGAGAAAACCGTTTATAATGGGCACAACAGTATCATTGAGAAACGGAGAAATTTATGTTTTTTGATACCCATGCACATTATGACAGCGACCGGTTTGATAACGACCGGAGGGCTGTTTTGTCCGCCCTGCCCGGTCTGGGCGTAGACTTGGTGATTGACCCGGGCTGCGATGAGGTTTCCTCCAAAGCCGCCGTAGCATTGGCGGAGGAATATGCGTTTCTGTATGCCGCCGTGGGTTGGCAGCCCCAGGAACTGAAAGAGAGCTATTATGACGGCGCGTTGGACGTAATTCGTCAGTTGGCCGCCCACCCGAAGGTGGTTGCCATCGGCGAAATCGGTTTGGATTACTACTGGGATACCAGTTATAACGAGTTTCAGCAGGAAATTCTCCGGGAGCAGTTTCGTCTGGCGGAAGAACTGGACCTGCCGGTGATTTTCCATGACCGGGAGGCTCACGGTGACAGCCTTGCCATTGTGCGGGAATTCCCCAATGTCCGGGGCGTGTTCCACTGCTATTCCGGCAGCGCGGAGATGGCAAAGGTGCTGTTGGATTTGGGCTGGTATCTGGGATTTGACGGCCCCGTAACCTATAAAAATGCCAAAAAGCACCGGGAAGTGCTGGAAATCTGCCCCATGGACCGCATTCTCATAGAAACGGACAGTCCGTACCTCTCTCCGGAGCCGAAACGTGGCACCCGGAATCACTCCGGCAATCTGGAATTTATCAATGCCAAGCTTGCGGAAATCAAAGGGGTTTCCCCGGAGGAAATGGCCCGGATTACCATGGAAAACGGAAGGAGGCTGTTCCGCCTATGATGTTTTCTCCCATCAGTCCGCTGCAGGGTGTTCCCAATTTCCGGGATTTGGGCGGTCTGGAAACTGCCGACGGACGGAAAATCAAGCCCCATAAGCTACTGCGGGGCGGTCATTTGGCGCAGCTGACCCCCGGGGATCGTCAACTGCTGACGGAAACCTATGATTTGAAAACGGTCATTGATTTGCGTACCGGAAAAGAACGGAGCCAGAAACCGGACCAATCGCTGCCCGGCGTTGAGAATATTCACTGCCCGATTTTTGAAAGCAAGGAAGAGGGCATCACCCGGGAAACCGTAACGGAAGAGGACCCGGTGCAAACCGCCATTGCCATGGCAAAGCGCATGGAGGGCGATTCCTTCAACCGCATGTGCGGTCTGTACGGAATTCTTCTGGAGGAGCAGGGCATTGCCCATTACCGGGAATTTTTCCGGCATCTTCTGGCCCAGGAAGAGGGCGCGCTGCTGTGGCACTGCACCATGGGCAAGGACCGCTGCGGCACTGCGGCTGTATTTCTGGAAACCGCTTTGGGTGTGCCTTGGGAAACCGTGGTGGAGGACTATCTGTTCTCCAACGTCCGCATTCAGCCGCTGACCGAGCAGACCATTCAGGCTGCCCGGGCATATACCGACGATGAGGCGCTGTTTGAGCAAATGCGGATTTTGGACGCGGCAGACCTGGCATTTCTGAACACAATGCGGGATAAAGCCATTGCTCTGTCCGGCAGTCTGGAGGATTTTCTCCGAATCGAATTGGACCTGACCGACGAAAAACGGGAAATTCTGAAAGCCCGCTATCTGGAATAAGAAAATGCTCCCGAACAGCTGCGTTCGGGAGCATTTTTTCATATTATTATGTTACAGCGTTCCGTTGGGTGCCACGCCAATCATATATTCCACGCCGATGGCCACCAACACCACCAGCAAAGAGACAATCAAGCCGTGGAGCATAGGCTTTGCGCCGGAGCGGCAAAGCTCCTTGAAACTGGTGTTCAAACCGATGGCTGCCAATGCCGCCACCATCAGAAACTTGCTGATGCTTTTCAGCGCAGCGGCCAATGTCTCGGGAATCAGACCCAGACTGGTCAGGCAGGACATGGCCAAAAAGGCCAGAATGAACCAAGGAAACACGGATTTCAGATTCACCTTCACACCGTTCTCTTCCGTCTGCTGATTTTTCCGTTTCAGATGCACATTGATGGCCGCAAACACCAACACCGCAGGAATAATGGCCAATGTCCGGGTCAGTTTCACCATGGTTGCAAAATCACCGGCCGCCTCGCTGAAGGCATATCCCGTAGCCACCACACTGGAGGTATCGTTCACCGCCGTGCCTGCCCAAAGGCCGAATGCCGCGTCCGACAAGCCCATCCAACGACCCAGAATGGGGAAAATCACAATCATTGCCATATCAAACAGAAACGTTGCGGACAGACCATAGGCAATGTCCATATCCGTTGCATCAATCACCGGCGCAATGGCGGCAATGGCAGAGCCGCCGCAGATGCCCGTTCCCGCATTGATCAGGCTGCTGGTCCGCCAATTCAAGCCCAACGCCTTGCCGATGAGCGCGCCCAAGCCGAAACAAGTGGCCAATGTAAACACCATTACCGTCAGAGAAAACCGCCCCACCGTAAGAACAGTGCGGATATTCAAGCTTGCGCCCAACAGAACAATGGCAAATTTCAGAATTTTCTTGGACGTGAATTTGATTCCCGGCGCCGTAACGTCATTGGGTTTCCAAAAGCCGTTGATAATCATGCCGATGAACATGGCAATCACCGATGCGCCGATAAAGTGCAGCCCCGCAGCATATTCCAGCTGCTCCAATCCCTTGGCAACCGCCGCAATCACCAGTGCAATTGCCGCACCGGGTATCATTTTCAAAATGGTTTTCATGCTTTTTCCCTCCGCATTTCTCATTTGTTCTTTATCTTAGTACAGGTTTATGATAAGATAAAGGCATTGATTAGAATGATTTCATTCCATTTCGTTATGATAAGAGGGCAATATGGATCAAAAACTGGAAACATTCCTGACGGTTTGTCAGACCATGCATTACGGGCGGGCGGCAGAGCAGCTGCATTTGTCCCAACCGGCGGTGAGCAAGCACATTCAGGCGCTGGAAAATCAATACGCCGTGCAGTTGTTCACGTACAGCGGCCGCCGTTTGGAAAAGACCCGGGCGGGGGCGCTGTTGGAGCAATATGCCATTTCCCTGCGCTACAATGAGACGCAGCTGCTCCAATCCCTCCACCCCGCGCCGGAAAACCGCCTGCGTATCGGCGCCACAAAATCCATCGGCGATTATATTCTCCTGCCGGAAATTCGTCGGTTTCTTGCGCAGCCGAACAATCAATTGGAATTTTTGGTGGACAACACCGCCCATCTTCTGGCGCATTTGGAGGCCGGTGAACTGGACTTCGTGATTCTGGAGGGCATTTTCGACAAACAGCGCTATGACCATTTTCTGCTGCGTATGGAGCCGTACATCGGCATCTGCCCGGCGGGGCACCCCTTTGACGGGCGGCAGATTTCCACGGAAGAGCTGTTTTCTCAGCGGCTGATTCTCCGGGAAAAGGGCTCCGGCACCCGAAACATTCTGGAGCAGGGTCTGGCGCAGCTGGGCTATGGCACAGACGCGTTTGCCGACTGTATCTGCATCAGCTCCTTTAAGCTCATTCGGGAATTGGTCCGCAGCGGCTGCGGCATCAGCTTTTTGTATCTGGCGGTTGTCAAAAATGACCCGCAATTCGGGCATTTCTCCTGTCCGCCCCTCACCGGAGCCCATGAGCTGAATGTTGTGTTTTTGAAACACACCGATGCCGGGCAGCGGGCCAAAAAATTTCTGGAACCTAACGCGGTGCGCGCCGGATGGCTGTAACTATTTTTCCGAAAAACAAAAACTCCGGCAGAAAAATTCTGTCGGAGTCATTTGCATTTGCATTTCGGTTTCGGAAAATAAAAAAAGAAGTAAGCAGATTGCTTACTTCTTTTTGGAGCTGCTGGGCAGACTCGAACTGCCGACCTCTTCATTACCAATGAAGTGCTCTACCACCTGAGCTACAGCAGCAAATGTTCAATATTTTTCCCGCGGATAAAATCCGCGGGAAACTTGGCGACCGAGAAGGGGCTCGAACCCTCGACCTCCAGCGTGACAGGCTGGCGTTCTAACCGACTGAACTACTCGGCCGTATCGCTCATTTGCAGCGGTGTATCGCTTAGCGCTTGATTAATATAACAGATAAATCCGAAGATGTCAACAACTTTTTTCAAATTTTTTCAAAAATTTTTGCAGGGCAGATTTTACTTCTTATTTTCGTCCCTGTGTGCTACAATATGAGCAGTTCCCTTTCGGAATACATCATTCCCTTTCCGGAAAAAGGAGGGATTCCTTGAAGAAAAAAATCACGGCGCTGGTACTGATACCGGTTCTGCTGCTGTCCTTGCTGTGGCTGCCTGTCCGGGCGTTTTCCGACGTGTGCTTTGTGTCCATCAATGACACGCTGCCGGAATCCATCTCCCCGGCGTATGTCCGCGGCGGCGTTGCCTACGTTCCCTGCTCAGCTTTGAGCAGTTTCCGAATTTACTATCTATATGATTCCAACATCAACACCGTTTTGGTGTATACGTCCTCTCAGCAGGTGACCATTGACATGAATCAGGGCATTGCCACCGATAAAGACGGCGTGGAGTACGCCGCCACCGCCTATTATCGAAACGGTCAGGTGTATATTCCCGCCCAGTTCATTTGCTCCATGTTCGGCTTGAACGCATCGTACATCGACGGAGTGGGGTACGGCGACATCTGCCGCATTACGGACGGCTCAGAGGTTCTCAGCGACAGTCTGTTCCTCTCCGCAGCCACCAACCAGATGCGCTCCCGTTACAACAGTTATCAAGGCACCGTTGCCGCTACCACGACCCCAAGTCAGAGCACCGATTCCGATGACCCCGCCGCAGCAGACCCGGTCGCGGAGAAAAAAGCCACGGTCAGCTTTGCATTTCTGGGTTTGCCCACCGGGTATCTGCTGAATCTGCTGCAAAACTCCGGCATTCATGCCGCCTTTTTCCTCACCGCCGCCGACATTGACGCCGACCCGGAAACGGTGCGCCGTCTGGTGGGCGAGGGCCATTCCGTGGGAATTTATTGTCCGGACGGTACGCTCAACGGCTTTGAGACCGCCTCTGACCTATTATTTGAGGCCGCCCATATCCGAACCATTCTGGTTACCGCCGGTCTGGCAGAATCCAGTGCATTCCGTCAGTCCTGCCGTCAGTCCGGGCGCATTGATTTCCGCTATGACGTAAACGGTATGAACCGCAATCGGGGCATCAACCATGAAAGCGCCGTACTGGGAACCATTCAGCAGGCCCGGGGCAACCTTGTGGTGACGCTGACCTTGACCAAAACCAACGACAGCGCCATTCGCGCGCTGGTTTATTCGCTGAAATCCAATGCTTACCATTTCGGTCTTCTCCGGGAGACCGGTTATACAGGAGGAATACATCGTGTCTAACAAACCTTTGAAAGCCATCGTGCTGGCTGCCGGAAAGGGCACCCGTATGCGCACCGACGGCTGCGATTTGCCGAAAGTCATGCGGCAGGCGCACAACAAGCCCCTGCTGCACTATGTTCTGTCCGCTCTGGACTTCATTTCCCCCGCCGACACCGTTCTGGTGGTGGGATATCGGAAAGAGGACGTGCTTGCCGCGTTCCCGGAATATTCCCACGCCGAGCAGGCGGAGCAGCTGGGCACCGGTCATGCCGTTCAGTGCGCTTTTGCCGCCCTGCCGGATTTTGACGGCGATGTTCTGGTGTGCTGCGGAGATATGCCCCTGATTACCCGGGAGACCTATCAGGCACTGGTGGAAACCCATCGGGCAAACGGCAACGTCTGCACCATGCTCACCGGCACCAGTTCCATTGACCTGCCTTACGGCCGGGTGGTACGGAAAGCCGACGGCAGTTTCCGGGAAATCGTGGAGCAAAAGGACTGCACCCCGGAGCAGCTGAACATTCGGGAGCTGAATGCCGGCGTTTATGTATTTGACGCCAAAACGTTGCTGGAAAGCCTGAGCCACTTGAAAAACAACAATGCCAGCGGTGAGTATTACCTCACCGACGCACCGGCGCTGATGCTGGCGCAGGGGCTGAAAGTGGACGTCTGCAAGCGGGATCTGGGCAGCGAAATCATCGGCGTGAATACTCCGGAGCAGTTGGCCGAGGTCGAGCGGGTTCTGGACGCACGAAAATAATATCTGAACACATAAAAACGGGCGGAATCAGCCAAGAATGGCAGATTCCGCCCAGTTTTTATTTTGTTTCCGCCACAATCACCCGAATCCGATTGCCTGCGTCATACCAGCCGGTGAGTCGATACTCCCCGTCGTTGACCCCGGCAATTCCCGTTTGATACAGCGCGCCGTTCTGCCGCAGATACACCTGCACATTGTCGGACAGCAGATATTTCTGATTGTCCATCATCACAGAGGTGCCGCCCAGCGTTGTAATCCTGCCGGAATTGATGCTGTGCATCGCCTTGATGCTGCCGTCTGCATTCAGCCGAACAGCCACCGCTCCGGTCTGCACCGGATACCCTATGCCGTTGCTGATAATCGTTCGGGTCTCCCCGTTCAAAATCAACGTATAGGTGTAGCTGATGTTGAACACCGTTCCGTCCATTTCGCTTTGATTGTTCTCCACGTTGGTCAGATAGCCATACTGCCAGGTCTCGCCGGTCACATCGTTCAGAATCAAGTGGCTGATGCAGCCCTTTTCGTCCAAGGCATAATACCGCACTTGGTTGCTGCCCAAAGTCCGTCCCGCCAGCTGACCGGGCGTCACAGCCACCGCCGTACCGTCGGAAGCCGTATCCAGAATCTGCACATCTTCCGCAAAGCTCTGATTGCCCAATTTGGTGCCCGCTCCGTTGACCGTACCGGTAAGGTTCCGGGTGCTCAATCCGGTGATGGACGTGCCGCCGTCGGAAACAGTCACAACCACCAATCTGCCCGGATCAAAGGTCAAATCCTTATCCAGAACAAAGGTTCGGGTTTCCCCGTCCGTGCAGACCACGGTGACTTGGGTCTGCACCTTGGCATTTTTGTCCGCGGATTGCCGCTGAGACGCCTGCACCACGCCGTAATAACTGGTGTTGACCGCCGCGCCGGTGAGCACCTGCACCACAGCGTTGTCCATTCCCAAAAGCAGCGTCACCGTTGCGCCCACCTGACCGCCGCCCAATGCGGACAGCTGATAGGTTGCCTCCGGACTGCCGATGGCATAGGTCACACCGGAAACGGTGACCGTTGTGGGCGCCGTGCTGTTCGGCATCAGCGCCGTCACTTTACCGGAGGCCCGCTCCGTGTAAATCCATGCGGTTTTGGTGCCGGTGTTGTAGTAGTAAACATCGTACTGATTCAATGCCGCAGAGGTCGCGGCTTTTCCGTTTCGATACACCGTCACCGGGGTAAAAGGCAGCTTTTCCGTGCCGCCGGCAGCCACATAAGGTCCTTGCAGATTTTTTCCCAGTACCGCCGTAAAATCCACCTTGCCGTTTACCATGGTGTAGCCCAAGGTCTCGCCGTAAACCCGGCCTTCCGCGGTTTGGGCCGTCATCAGATTATAAAACAGTTCCATGCAATCCCGCCGGGTCATATTCTGTCCCGGTTGGCAGGCAACCTGATTCCGCAGCCCCAAGGCAGCCGCCTTATTCAGTTGTGCGGCAGGGAACGACCCGGCCAGCATAGACGAATCATAGCCCAGCATACGCAGCACCGCGCTGCACACCTCGTCCAATGTGATTTTCTTCTCCGGCCGATAGGTGCCGTCGGTGAATCCTACCACCCAACCGGCCTCCACAGCGGTGCGGATATATTCCGAGGCCCAATGGCCGCTTTTCACATCCTTGAACAGAGAATACCCCGTTCCGTCACCGCTGATGGTATCCCGATAGTTGGACGCCGCCACCAGCATTTTCGTAAATTCCGCCCGGGTCACATCGGCGGAAAGGTTCATATTTCCCTGCTCATCGCCCACCATAATGCCCAGTGCTTTCACCGTCTGCTCCGCCGCAGACGCATCCGCCGCGGAGACAGAAACAGCCGAGCCGCACAGCATGCAGGCCGCCAAAAACAGACCGATTATCCGTTGTTTCATCATTTTTCCTCCTCAATCGTACCGCAGCGCGTCAATGGGGTTCAGCTGCGCGGCTTTATTGGCCGGCAGATACCCGAACAGAATTCCGATGCCCACGCTCACGCCAAAGCTGACCAGAATGGCCATGGGTGTGGGAATGGCATTAAAGGTCAATCCCGGAACGCCCATGGACTGGGTCAGCATATTTCCAAAAATCGAGCCCACCAGAGCCGATACGGCAAATCCGAACACAATGCCCAGCACCCCGCCGATGGCAGAGGTCGTTCCGGCCTCAATCACAAACTGCCGGCGAATATCCCGGCGCTTGGCGCCCAAGGATTTCCGGATACCGATTTCCCGGGTCCGCTCCGTAACGGATACCAGCATAATGTTCATAATCCCGATGCCGCCCACCAGCAGAGAAATGCCGGCAATGGCCACCAGAACCGCCATTGCCACGCCCATCATGGCATTGATTTCCGCCACTTCCTCTGCCATGGTCTGAATATAAAAGGCATCGCTGTCCTGATACAGCTCCATCATTTTTTGGCTCACGATTTCCTTCGCCTGCGCCGCCGTATCCCGGGAAGTGCAGGTAATCTGATACAATCCCACGTCCCGGCTGCCGGTCATTTCCATGGCATTTTCGTAAGGGATAAACACCTTATCGTCGCTGCCGCCCTCCATGGCAATGTCGGTGGTCTTTTCCAGAACACCTACCACCGTATAGGGTACACCGCCGATGAGTATGGTTTTGTTCAGCGCGTCGCCGCCCAAAGCTTTATCCGCCACGTAAGCGCCCACCACGCAGACCTTTTGCCGTCGGAGCATATCCACATACTGGAGATACCGGCCCTGCGCCAACGTATCCCCGTCCAATGTTGTATGGGTTTCCGGACGGTACATGGATTCGCTGACGCCCATAATTCCGGTTTTCTTATATTCCGTACCGTTCACGCGAATGCCCTGCGGACCGCTGACCCACGGAGACACCCCGGTAATCAAGTCCGGGTATTCCGCCGCCAAATCAAACATCTCGTTGGGGTCCAGATTCAAGGTGGTGCCGTCTCCCCGCCCCCAGTTGTACACATACATCTGGTTGACGCCGATTTTCTCCACCTGCTGCTCTACCATTCCCTTTAAGCCGTTGCCCAGAGAGATGATAACAATCACCGCAGCCACGCCGATGATAATGCCCAGCATGGTCAAAAAGGCCCGCATTTTACTGGTCATCAGGGATTTGATGGCCAATTTAAAGGATTGGGTAAAATTCATACGGGGTCCACCCCGCTTTCCTCCGCCCGGACAACCGCCCGCGGGTCCGATGCGTCGCCGTCATAAATAATGCGTCCGTCCTGCAACCGGACAATTCGCTTTGCCCGGACCGCAATGGAGTTGTCGTGGGTAATCAGCACCACGGTGTTGCCCTCGGCATTCAGTTCCTGCAAAAATCCCAGAACCTCCCGTCCGGTATGGGAATCCAATGCGCCGGTGGGCTCATCAGCCAGAATCACAGAGGGATTGCCTGCCAGAGCCCGGGCAATGGACACCCGCTGCTGCTGACCGCCGGACAGCTGACTGGGCAAATTGCCGCTTTTCGCCGCCAGACCCACCCGCTCCAGCGAGGCGATGGCCCGTTTCCGCCGCTCCTCCGCAGGAACCCCGGCATACAGCAGGGGCAGTTCCACATTTTCCGCCACCGTCAGCTTGGGAATCAGATTGTACTGCTGAAAAATAAAGCCCAGCATTCGATTCCGAATCTCTGCCTGCCGGTCATCGTTCATGGTAGAAACGTCCACGCCGCCCAGATGATAGCTGCCGGAAGTGGGCACGTCCAGACAGCCGATGATGTTCATGGCTGTGCTTTTGCCGGAGCCGGACTGCCCTACAATGGCCACAAACTCCCCTTTGTCGATGGTCAGGGAAATGCCGTCCAACGCGTGAACCTCTTCCTCGCCCATGGGATAGATTTTGTACACATCACGCAGCTCAATCAGATGTTCCCCGGCGCTCATCCTACTGCCTCCGTCGCTGACGTTTCGTCCGTTTCCCCGGAAACCATTCCGTCTCCGCCGGAAATCATTGCCTGACACAAAACCACATCTCCCTCCTGCAAGCCGGAGAGAATCTGAATGTATTCGTCATCGCTGACACCCAACGTCACGGTCCGGCTTTCCGCTTTGGACGCATCGGTCACTTGGGTGCCGTCCGCACTCAGTGCGCCTGCCTGCGCCACCAGAACGGTATTGCCCCGGCTGACCGCATTCACCGGTACGCACAGCGCATCCTTCACCGTCGTGCAGTGAATGGTGGCAGACACGTTCATGCCCGGTTTCAGCGCGCCGTATTCTTTCAGCGATACGGTCACCGGATAGGTGGTAAAGCCGTTTGTGGTGGTTCCCGCCAGAGAAACCCGGGTCACTTCTCCCACGTAGGTTTCTCCCGGTACCGCAGCGGCGGAAATGTCCACCTTTTGTCCTACCTCCACATTGCTGATGTCCAGCTCGTTTACATTCAAGGTCAGCTCCAGAGCGCTCAAATCATAAATCACGCACATAGGCTTGCCGCTTTCCAGCATATCCCCGGCTTTATAGGTTTTGGTCACGATGGTGCCCTGAATGGGAGATTGAATGGTGTAATTTTCCAGCTGATCCTTTGCCGCGTTCACCGTCAGCTGCGCGCCTTTCACGTTGTCGGAGGCTGCGGCAATCTGATTTTCCAGTTCCTTGCCCCCCAACGTCAGCACCGTCTGTCCGCCGGAAACCGCCGTGCCCTCCGGGGCATTCACTGCGGTCACCGTGCCGGAAACCGCCGCCACCAGATTGCTCTCGGATTTGTAGGTAAAGGTTCCGTTCCCGGCGCAGCCCAAACCGCCCACATTGGCCGTTGCCCGCTGGGTATTGCTCAACCCGCCGGGATTCTGTACCGACACCGTCACGTTTCGGGTAATCATATTGCCCGCACCCACGGTGTCGCTGCCGGAAATTGCCGTCACCGTACCGGAAAGGGTTTCAAAGGACCCGTCCAGTGTGACGGTGGCTGCCTGCCCTACGTAAAATTTCTGCGCATCGTCCGCGGGAAAGGGCACCACCAACGTCATCACGCTGTTGTCCAGTACTTTTCCCACCGTCTGCCCGGCGGTGACGCTCTGCCCGGCATGAACGGTCAGCTCCGTCACGGTTCCGGCGGTCTCCGCCTTTACATACCGCATTTCCTCCGCACTGCTGTAACTCCGCTGCGCCTGATTCAAGCTCAGCTGTGCCTGTTCAATGCTGTTTGTGGTGGCTGAGCTGTCAATTTTGTACAGCACCGTGTCCGTATCCACGGTATCTCCCTCTTCAAAATCCGCAGAGAGTACCTTTCCCTGAATCAGCGTGGTTACCGTGTAGGAATTGGCCGGTTCCAATGCCCCGCTGCCGCTGATGGTCTGGGAAATGGTGTGCTTTTCCGCTTTCGCCGGTGTGTACATATCCATCGGCTCTCCGGACCCGCCGCCCAGCGCCAATTTCAGCGCCGCCACGGCAACGACAATCACCACGCCCGCCGCAATTTTGCCTTTTTTCGTTTTCGGATGAGGAAGTTTCCTCCATGCTTTTTTCAAACCGACCGACTTTTTGGCGGCGGTTTTCCGCTCTTCAACACTTGTCATATTGATGTGCTCCCTTTTGTCTATACGATAGGTATTATTTTACCATTCCGCTGATTTTGCGGCTGAACAATCTGTAAACAGAACCTTAAGAATCCTTTAGGATATTCTTTTTATTTCATGCAGTTGCTCTACTGTATTAGGTTATTAAGACAATAGCACAAGAAATTTCTGCTGTCAACCCCGCTGATGTAAAAAATTCGGCCGGAGCGCACCTTTTTCGGAGCACTCCGGCCGTTTCTTGTTTTCTATTATTTCTGCCCGGGTTTCTGATTTCGCTCTGCCCGGTCTCTCCGACGGCGGAAACACCGGTCGCACACGCCGAACGCACTGTCCAACGGCAGCGGACGTCCGCAAATGCGGCACCGCGGTCCGCACTTCTCCAAATCATTGCTCAACAGCTGATGAATGGCATCGGACGTAATCATTTTCTCCGCCCGCAGCCATGTTTCGTCATAGGGATAGCGGAATGCCTTGCTGAAAGAATAGTACAGCTCCAGCTGCTTGAAATACAGTTCCAAATCGTCCAGCTGCTCTCCCATCAGAATGGGGCGGTCCAACTCATCGGTCTGTCCGGAGCAGTACGCGTCGGTGTACACCAAAAACTGCCGGAGCAACGCCTCCCGGGTCTCGTCAAAGGGAATGCCGCAGGCCCGGAGAATCTCCTCCCGGGGCAGATTTTTTGCGGCGGGCACCGCTTTTTCCATCATGGTAATCAATCGGATATGCCGGGAAACGTCCATACGTTCATACGGCAGCTTGACCGGCTGACTGCTCCATGCTTTCAGCACATCCACCAATGGGAAATCCAAGCTGGCCACCAAATCGCTAAAGCCAAGCACCGCATGGGGAATGGGTGTGTTGGGCTTTTGCAGACATTGATGCAGATAGCCCTCCTCGTCCGCGTCTCTCATCGCCGCCACATAGCCCTTTTCATACAGGCCCATGCGCCCGGCGCGTCCGGCAATCTGCTTGACCTCCGGGGGCGTGAGCAATCGTCTGCCCCGGCCGTCAAATTTTTCCGCCTCCGTAAAGAGAATCCGCCGCACCGGCAGATTCAATCCCATGCCGATGGCATCTGTGGCCACCAAAACCTTGGTTTCCCCGCTGAGGAATTGATGCATCTGCGCCCGCCGCGCCTCGTAGGGCATGGCGCCGTAAATAATGGAGGTGGGAATGTCCATATTCCGCAGCCGGGCAGCCATTTTCAGCACCTCCCGCTTGGAAAAGGCAATCAACGCGTCGCCCTGCTCCACTTGACGGAAATTCACCGGCTCCTCCTGCCAAATCAAGGGCACAGACCGATGATGTTCCACCACTTCATAGGGGTCGCCCAAATCCTCCAGAATCTTTTTCAGCAGGGGCAAAGCCTCCGGCGCGGTGCAAAGGTGAATCTCGTCCGCCTGCAGGCCCAGAATGGCCCGGGTCCATGCAAAGCCCCGGAATGGGTCGGCAATCATCTGACATTCGTCAATCACCGCCACATCGTAATGGGTGTGCAGGTCCGCTTTCTCCACCGTACTGGAAACATGGGTCTCGTTGGGCACGATTTCCTCTTCCTCGCCGGTCCGCATGGAGCAGCGCACACCGGCTGCCAGCAGCCGCTCCTGCACTTCCAATGCCAGCAGCCGCAGCGGTGCCAGATAGGCGCCCGTCCACACTTCCTGCAAGCGTTTCAGACCCTGATAGGTCTTTCCGGTATTGGTTTCGCCCACATGAATCACAAAATGCCGTTCCATAGCCCGGGCCTGGGGGTATTCGTCTTTCGGCTCCACCGCCAGCAGACGTTCCAGTTTCATCTGAATCATACCCTGCACATAGAACAGATTGTAATTTTCCTTCAAACTGGGCCGGCGGCCGGGAAACTGCTCCTGAATTCTGGGTACGGAAAGAATTTCCTCTGCCGTGACGGCAGGCTCAATGCTCTGCAGCTCTTCTGCCGCCCGCACCGCAAACCGCATCAGATTGGCCGCATATTTCTCCGCCAGCTTTTCCCCCTCGGGAAGAAAGGCCAGAATCCACCGATGACGGCTCATCTGCCGAATTCCGCCGCTGCGCAGGGCATGAACCGACCAGGACTTCCGATACAGTCCCCGCAGTTCTTCCGCGCTGGGACGCAGCCGGGGGCGCTTGTCCAAATCCAATGCTTTCTGAACGGTCACCGGCGCCATCACCTGCCCATGGCAATGCCGCACCAAAACCACCACGTCTTCCGCCAATTCCTGCCGGAAATCGGAATGTTCCAATGCCTGCTGCACCGCGTCCGTCATCATGACCGCAGCTTTGGACAGCAATTCCGGAATCTGCTTTTTCGGCACCTGCCGCAGGGCATTGGTCTCCTCCTGAGATTTCTGCACCTGCGCTAAAATGGCCTGCATGCCCGGTTCCTGCTCCACCGCCTGCACCAATTCCATTGTCCAAAGCTCCTGCTCTCCACGATGCAGGTCTGCCGGGTGGTTGCGCAGCATACTTTTGCTCCAACCCCGCTCCGTCAATTCCTGCCGGGTCAGGTATGCCAATTCTTGTTCTTCCCTTGCCAATTTCGTTCTCCTAAAAATACATAGTGTTTCTATTGTACACAATTTCTCCCAAATTTTCCATACGTAAATTTTTCGGCACCGTGCAGGGTTCGCCCCGCCGGTTTTTCCCCGCCAAAACACCGTCAAAAATGCTCCTGAAAAATTTTTATAATTTTTTTCAAAAAAAGCTTGCATTCTGTCTGTGGCTGTGGTAATATACTTGAGCACGATGAATGCATAACCGGGTGTAGCGCAGTTTGGTAGCGCGCTTGAATGGGGTTCAAGAGGCCGCTGGTTCGACTCCAGTCACTCGGACCATCAAGAGGTACTTACGTAGGTAAGTACCTCTTTTTGTTTTTCCCGACAATTTCCGAATTTACGAAAAACGCGGAAAAAATCCGCGTCTATTGCACATCTATTGCACAATTCAAAAGCCACAAAAAGCGCCCGGAAATCCGGGCGCTTTTTGCATGATACCTTCCCATCGTGTTGGGATTCGATTCAATAATCAAATTTATAAGTGTCCACTTTTTCCGTACTCTTTTGAGACACCTCAACGAGAAACTGACTGTCGCTTTGATGCAGGACTTCGCAGGTCAGATATACGCAATAGTCTGCTTTTTGCATAGCAAAGGTCAAATAGTCGTTTTTCCCGACGGGAATGGCGGAAACATCAAGCACAACCGAACGGGTTTCGTCATCGACTGCGGGAATCTGCAAATATCCGTTTCCCTCCGGCGCTTGTATCCACTCAAATACATACCCCTCATCGGCGGTGACGCATAATTCCAATGCATCCGGAGCAAATTCCATGGAAATCGGTTTTTCGGTGTCTTTCTCCCGGTTACCGGCGTAATTGATTACAAAAATTGCCAACGCCAATAGGAAGACAGTAAGAAGAATCCCATTTCGTTTTTTCATCGCCTGACCTCACTTTCTACGGTTTATGTAATCTACCTTGATAGTAACTGAAATTTGCACAAAAAGCAAGGAGCTGCCGCAAAAAACTGCAACAGCTCCTTGTTTATTATGCCGCCGACTCTTTCGGGCGGTACATTCTGCATACGTTATGATACACTCTGTGGTAATATGCAATCTCTGCAATTGCGGTAATGGTCCAAGAGAACATATACAGCAGATACAGAGAGGTCAGCGTTCCGAAGAATGCAAACACCGTGAAAATCCATGCGATTCGGAACAGGCAGGAGCCCAGAACCACAATCACCGTGGGCACAAAGCTCATGCCCAAGCCGCGGGAGGCGGAAATGGTGCAATCCATAAAGGGGGAAATCCAATAAGACAGCGCCATGATGCGCAGCCGGTACAATCCGGCTTCTACCACCGCCGGGTCGGGACTGAAGAAATGCAGGAACTGTCTGCCGAAAATCTCCAGCAGCAAGCCGAGCACCACGCCCACGCCCACGGAATAAGCCAAGCTGATGTGGTAGGATTTCTTCACACGCTCCATATTGCCTGCGCCCAGATTCTGACCGATGAAACTGCCGCAAGCCGTATACACCGCCGCCATGGTATCGTACACCATGGTATCTGCGTTGGCAGCCGCAGAGTTGCCGGACACCACCGTAGCGCTGAAACTGTTCACACCAAACTGAATGAACAGGTTTGCCACCTGGAAAACTGCGTTCTGCAAGCCCGCAGGCAACCCCAGTTTCAGTACCAAAGCAGCCTTGCTCCGGGTCAATTTCAGCAAATGGGGCTTGATGCCGTAAGCATCTTCCACCCGCAGCAGCGACACCACAATCAAAATGGCGGAAAGCCACTGGGAGACGGCGCTGGCAATGGCTACACCGGCTACGTCCAAGTTGCACACAATCACGAAAAACAGATTCAGCGCAATATTCACCGCGCCGGAAATGCTCAGGAAAATCAGCGGCTTTTTCGTATTGCCCACAGCGCTGAACACCGCGTTGCCGAAGTTATAAATACCAGTAGCGGGCATACCCAGAAAATAAATCCGCAGATACAGCGCCGCACCGTCCAGCAGCTCCTCTTTGGTTTTCAGCAGCATGAGAATGGGACTGGCCAGCACCAAACCCAGTACCAGCAGCGCCAGACCAATCAGCGCGCTGAGAATCAGAGAGGTATGCACCGTTTCCTCCAGATTTTCCGGGTCTTGCGCGCCGTAAAAACGAGCAACGATGACGTTGATGCCGCTGCCCATACCGATCAGAATTCCCGTAAACAGCGCCACCAGCGTGGTGGTCGAACCCACGGAGCCCAGTGCATTGGAACCGGCAAACTGGCCCACCACCGCAATATCGGACATATTAAACAGCACCTGCAGCAGATTGGAAAGCACCAGCGGAATACTGAAAAACAGAATCTGTTTCCACAGTACGCCTTCTGTCAATTTCTTTGCACCTTGATTCATATCGTTCCTCCCGACTCTTTCTCAATTTTCTCTCTCAAGCAGTTTTCTGATTATACCGCCTGCCCTCAAAAGAATCAATGAAAAAACAATCGTTTTTCCCTGAAATAACCGACATTCTTTTGAACTTCCGGCAAAAAGCCGAAAACCCATGATTTTCCCCGGTGCAACGCCCGGTTGCAACCCACGGTTGACACATTGCAAGGGGTGAATTTCTTGCATGCAACCGGAAAATCTGATACCATACAGCCAGAAACAGAACAGCGCGCTGATTTCTATCAGGAGGTTCTCAAACGATGATTTTTGCAGATAAATTAGTCAGCCTGCGAAAGCAAGCCGGGTGGTCTCAGGAAGACCTTGCCCAAAAATTAAATGTCAGCCGGCAATCCGTTTCCAAATGGGAGGGCGCACAGTCCGTGCCGGAAATTGACAAGCTGCTCCAGATTTCCGGTTTATTCGGCGTCACGCTGGATTACCTGCTGAAAGACGATTTGGGGCAGCCGGAATATACCAACGAGCCGGAGTCCGACGCCTTGCGGAAAGTCACTTTGTCCCAGGCAACCGACTTTCTGGAAAAGAAACAAGCCGCAGCACCGAAAATGGCATGGGCAACCGCCTTGTGCATCATTTCCCCGGTTCCCCTGCTGCTCACCACCCGATTCTCCCAAAATCAGCTGATGGCAATGTTTGGTGCCATCATCGGTCTGGGACTCTTATTGGTATTGGTTGCCGCTGCGGTTTGGCTGTTCATGTCCTGCGGCAGCAAACTGCGGGATTACAAATTCTTGGAAACCGACCCCATTGAAACGGAATACGGTGTTTCCGGTTTGGTGCGGGAGCGGGCGGCGCAGTTTTCCGATACCTATGACAAAAACAATGCCATCGGCACGGTATTGTGTATTCTCGCCGCCATTCCTGTCATTGCGGAAGGTGCCATTGGGTACGGCCGCTTGACCGGTTTGGGTGTTTCCATGACGCTATGCATCGTTGCCCTGGGCTGCAGCCGGTTTGTCCGGGTGGGCGTGGTGCGGGGCGCAATGGACCGGTTGCTGGAAGAGGGGGATTACACCCGGGCGAACAAACAGACCGCTGCCTTCCGCGGACGGATCATTGCCATTTACTGGTTGGTGGTGACCGCGCTGTACCTCTTCGTGACCTTCGGACCTTACGGAAACGGCGACCCGGGGCATTACTGGTTGGTGTGGGCCATTGCCGGGGTGCTGTTCGGCGCAGTCTGCCTTGTTCTGAGCATGATGAAACGAAAACGGAAATAAAAAATGCTGCGTTGTTGCAATATGCAATGACGCAGCAATTTTTTATGAAGTTGTTTGGGTCTGCTGCGCCCGGGTCAATCTCCGACGGACCACGCACAGCATGGTAACAAAGCAAGCCGTGCCCCCCAACAGATTGGAAATCGGCTCCGCCCAGAATACGCCGTCGGTGCCGAGACCGAACAGATAGGGCAAAATCACTGTCAGCGGCACCACGATGATTACTTTCCGCAGCAGGGAGAAGAAAATGGCATATTTGGAATATCCCAAAGCCACAAAGGTGGATTGCCCCGCCATTTGCAGCGCCATCAGAAAGATTCCGAAAAAGTAAATCCGCATCGCCGAAACACCCTTGGCAATCAGCATCGGTTCATCATTGAACAGCCGCATAAACATCTGGGGGAATAGCAGCAGCAATGCCCACACCGCGCAGGAAAATATCACGCAGATGACCGTTGTAAAGCGAATGGCCTCTTTTACCCGACCGTATTGTTTCGCACCGTAATTGAAGCTCATAACCGGCTGCGCGCCGCTTGACAGCCCCTGCATCGGCAGCAGCACAATCTCCCGCACCGAGTTGATAACGGTCATCACGCCCACGTATAAATCGCCCAGACTGCCGCCCCAAATCTGCAGGGTTTTATTGCAGACAATCTGTACCAAGCTGTTGGTCGCGCCCATGACAAACCCGGAAATTCCCAGAGACGTAATCTGCCGCACCAGTTTCCCCTGCAATTTCATGGACTTCCATTCCAAGGGAATCATCACCTTGCCGCTCCGGAGAAACCGCAGCACCCAGACGGCGGAAACCGCCTGAGAAATCACCGTTGCCACCGCTGCGCCCCGAACACCCATCTGCAGCACGAAAATCAGCAGCGGGTCCAGAATCAGATTCAGCGCGGCGCCGATGGAAACCGTCAGCATGCCAATCATGCCGAACCCCTGGGCATTGATAAATCCGTTCATGCCCAAGCTGACCATGGAAAACAAGGTGCCCAGCAAATAAACGGTCAAATACGCGTCGGCGTAGGGATAGGTGTTTTCACTGGCGCCGAATAAATACAGCAGCGGCCGCTTGAAAGCAAAAATCAATCCCATCATCACCCCGCCTGCAATCAGCAGCAGGGCAAAAGTGTTGCCCATCAAATCCCGCGCCCGGTCCTGATCTCCCGCGCCCCGGGCAATGGAAAACAGCGGCGCACCCCCGGTGCCGAACAAATTGGCAAAGGCAATCAGAATGGTAATCAGCGGCAGCGTAACCCCCACCCCGGTGAGTGCCTGACTGGACGTGCCGGGAATATGGCCGATAAAAATTCGGTCCACGATGTTATACATTACCTGAATCAGTTCCGCCAGCGTCATGGGCACCGCCAACCGAACAATGTTGGTTTTTACACTACCGACGGAAAAATCACCGCTGTTTGCCGTTTTCATAGGGGATTTTCATCTCTTTTCGCACATTGTGAGGTCATTTTAATCCTCATGAAAACGGATTGCAAGAATTATCTGCCGCTGTCAACGCACTTCTTTCCACACAATTCAAAAAACTCTCCAACAAAAAAGCGGCGGAATTTCCCGCCGCTTTTCCACATTTTTATTTCACAACAACGCTTTCCTCGCCCAACAGTTCCTGCAATTCTTCCACCAACGCCGGGTGAACCATGCATCGGGCTGCCATGCGCTTGCCCGTGTCCGGGAAATACAGCACCAACTGCTCCTCCCCGGGGAACATTTCCATCAGCAGTTCCAGACGGCGGCGCATTTTTTCATCGGTACTGGGGAATTTCACATACAGCTTTTTCCGCTGATTTCTGCGGCGCTCCGGGTCCAAAGGCTCCGCGTCGCTGATGGGCCGAATGGAATCCACCAGAATCTGGGGTTCCTTTTCGTCCCGCACGGAGATTTTTCCCCGAATCACCAACGGTGCGCCCTCTTTGATGTATCCGCCGCCGGTATCTAATGCCCGCTGAAAAGCCATCAGCTCCATGACGCCGGTATCGTCTTCCAGATTGATGTAAGCCATCAACGTGTTGTTCCGGGTGGTTCTGGTTTTGGAAGATGCCACAATTCCGGCCACCAGAATCTGCTGACCGTCCGCAAAGCGATGAGGACCCTCTTCGTCCTGAAAATCCGTGAGAATGGCGCCGATGGGCACCGCGCCCAACCGCCGCACCGTTTCCCGATAATCGTCCATGGGGTGACCGGACAGATACAAGCCCGTAGTCTCCCGCTCCATGGCCATCAATTCCTGCCGGGAAAACTCGCCCACATCGGGAATGGGGTGGCCCAACTGCTGTTTCGGCTCGTCGTCCTCGGAAAATCCGCCGAACAAATCCAACTGCCCGTCAATATTGCTCCGGCTGGCCGCCAAAGCGTCCTCCACCACAATATTGAAAATTTGCAGCAGCGCTTTCCGGGGCACACCCATGCTGTCAAAGGCGCCGGCGCGAATCAGATTTTCCACCGCCCGCTTGTTCAGTTCCTTACCGCTCAATCGGGTGCAGAAATCGTCAAAGTTCCGGAAGGGTCCATTCTGCTTTCGCTCGTCGGTCAGCTGCTGAATCATGCCCCAACCGATGTTTTTGATGGCCACCAGACCAAACCGCAGGTCTTTCCCCTCTACGGTAAAGTTGGCCTCGGACCGATTCACGTCCGGGGGCAGCAGCCGAATGCCCATTTCCTTGCATTCACCGATGTACTCCGCCACTTTGGTGGCATTGTCCAAAACGGAGGTGAGCAGAGCTGCCATATACTGCTGGGGATAGTGGCACTTCATATATGCCGTGCGGTATGCCACAATGGCATAAGACACGGCGTGTGCCTTGTTGAAGGCATAGCTTGCAAAGTCCAGAATCTGGTCGTAAATCTGGTTGGCAATGCCCTCCGGCACACCGTTGGCTACGCAGCCGCTGATGTCCCGCTCCGGGTCGCCGTGGACAAATGCCTCCCGCTCTTTTTTGATTTCCTTTTCCTTTTTCTTGGACATGGCCCGGCGAATCATATCTGCCTGCCCCAGAGAGAATCCCGCCAGTTTCTGGAGAATCTCCAGCACCTGCTCCTGATACACAATGCAGCCGTAAGTCACTTCCAAAATGGGTTTCAGTTGCGGGTGCAGATAGGTGACCTGCTCCGGGTGGGCGCTGCACTGAAGAAATTTGGGAATACTGTCCATGGGTCCCGGCCGATACAGCGCAATTACCGCGGTGATGTCCTCAATGCTTTTCGGTTTCAGTCCCACGCAAACCCCGGTCATTCCCGTACTTTCCAGCTGGAACACGCCGGAGGTTTTGCCCGCGGAGAGCATTTCAAACACCTTGGGGTCATCGTCCGGCACCGATTCAATGCGGAACTCCGGCTGCTCCTTCCGCACCAGTTTCACCGCATCGTCCAGAATTGTCAGGTTCCGCAGACCCAAAAAGTCCATTTTCAGCAGACCCAGCTCTTCCAACGTGGTCATGGTGTACTGGCAGACCACGGATTCGTCATTTTTCGCCAACGGCACATAGGTATACACCGGCTGCCCGGTAATCACCACGCCGGCTGCATGGGTGGAGGCATGACGAGGAGTGCCCTCCAGTTTTTTCGCCGTATCAATGAGATTTTTCAGTTTCTCATCGCTTTCGTACAGCTCCCGCAGACCCTTTGACACCTGCAGCGCCTCCTCAATGGAAACGCTTTTTCCGTTCACCGGAGCGGGAATCTGCTTGGCTACCGCGTCGGTTTCCCCATAGCTTACGTCCAATGCCCGTCCTACGTCCCGCACCGCCTGCTTGGCAGCCATGGTACCGAATGTGACAATCTGCGCCACGTGGTCCGCGCCGTATTTCCGGTTCACATAATCAATCACTTCTCCCCGGCGGTTCACGCAGAAGTCCACGTCAATATCCGGCATGGACACTCGCTCCGGGTTCAGAAAGCGCTCGAAATACAGGGCATATTTCATAGGATCCACGTCGGTAATGCCCAAGCAATAGGACACCACGCTGCCCGCAGCGCTGCCGCGCCCGGGTCCCACGGGAATCTCCTGGGATTTTGCGTAGTTCACATAGTCCTGCACAATCAGGAAGTAATCCACAAAGCCCATATGGGCAATCATATCCAATTCATATTGCAACTGTTTGCGCACTTCCGGACGATTCTCGCCGTACCGTTGGGCAAACCCTGCGTCGCACAGCTTTTGCAGATAGCTGCCCGCATCAGTTTCCCCCTCCGGCAGCGGGAATTGGGGCAAATGATAATGGCCGAATTCGAACTCAAATTGGCACATTTCCGCAATTTTCTGGGTGTTTTCCAGCGCCTCCGGCACCTCCGGAAACAGCTGTGCCATTTCCGCCTCGGATTTCAGATACAGCTCCCGGCTGCCCATCCGCATACGGTCTGCATCATTCACCGTGCGTCCGGTCTGAATGCACAGCAGCACGTCCTGGTTGTACCAATCCTCCTGCCGGATGTAGTGGGCGTCATTGGTCACCACCACGGGAATTCCCGTTTCCTCATGGAGCCGGAGCAAGCCGTTGGCCGCCTTTTTTTCCTCGGGAATGCCGTGGTCCTGCAGCTCCAGATAAAAGTTTTCCGGTCCAAAGGTATCCCGGAGCCACAGTGCCCGCTCCCGCGCCGCGGCATACTGGTTCCGCACCAGATTTCTGGGAATTTCACCTGCCAGACAGCCGGACAGGCAAATCAAGCCCTCTGCGTGGGCGGCAATGGTATTCCAATCCGTCCGGGGTTTCACATAAAATCCGTCAATATACGCCTGACTGACAATGTAGCACAGATTGTGATATCCGGTTTCGTTTTTGCACAGCAAAATCAAATGGGTGTACTCATTGTCCACACCGTACACCCGGTCCGTGGCATTCCGAGGGGCAACATAGACCTCGCACCCGATGACCGGGTGAATGCCCTGCGCCTGACACTCCCGGAAAAAATTCACGGCGCCGTACATGACGCCATGATCCGTAATTGCCAGTGCTGTCTGACCCATCTCCTTTGCCCGGGCAACCAGCTCCGGAATCCGGCAGGCACCGTCCAGCAGAGAATATTCACTATGTACATGCAAATGAGCAAATGCCATGCTTTCGTTCCTCTCAGCAAATTGTTTCCGCCATAGACACCAGCCGTTTCAGCCGATGATTCAGGCAGCTTTTCGTCACCGGCGGGTCGGACAGCAGCGCCAAATCCGCCAGACTCATATCCGGGTTGGCAATCCGGAGAAAAGCCGCCTGCTGCAGCCCCTCCGGCAATTCGGACAATCCGATTTCCCGGTCCACTTTTTTGATGGCGTTCAGCTGCTCCTGCGCCGCCGCCACCACCTTATCCGCATTGGCAAAATCGCAATTCAGCTTGCGGTTGACCGAATTGCTCATGGATTTCTCGATTTTTGCGGACACCACCTGCATACCGCCGTTGGACGCGCCCAACGTGGTCAGCAGCTCCGCCATTGCGTCAGCCTGCTTGAAGTAAATCACGCTGTTGCCGCCCCGTTTGGTTTCCCGTGGCGTAAAGCCCAATTCCAACAGCAGGCTGTAGCACTCCCGGCTGACATTATAATGACTGGTCACCAGCTCGCAATGGAACCGTTTTTCCGGGTCGGTCACGCTGCCTCCCGCCAAAAACGCGCCCCGCAGAAATGCCACCCGCGCCCCCGGCTCCTCCAAAGCAGCCAGATTGATGTGCAGCACCGGTGTGCAGTCTCCGTCGGCGCCGAACGCCTCAAAAATTCTCCGAATCTTTTCCGGTGTTGTGATGCGGAAAATGCCTTTTTTATTGTCCTCCCCGCCGGTGACCTGGTCGAATTCCAGACCGAATGCCTTTTTGAACAGCCGGGGCAGGCGCTGCATCAGCGCCCGGTTTCCGGTGACCATGCGGATTTCCCGGGTGGTGAAGGTATTGCTGTAAAGCAGAATTCCGTAGCACTCTGCCAGAGTGCCGGCTTTATCTCCCAAAGGCAGGGCGCACAGCTCCGCTTTTACTTCCGATGAAAATGAGATAGATGTTGTTTCCAAATGAACTCCTGTTGCTTATCTTACTTTTGTATCGCCGTCAATATTCCGATGCTCAATCCGCACGGGAATCTCATGCTGTTTCAAATATTCCGTCAATGCCCGGGCGATGGACACGCTCCGGTGCTGACCGCCGGTGCAGCCGATGCCCACGGTGAGAGAGTACTTTCCCTCTTTCTCATACAGCGGAATCAGGAACATCAGCATATCCACCAATTTCGTCAAAAACTCCGCCGCGTTTCCGTCCCGGAACACATAATCGTACACGGGGTCGTCCAATCCGGTTTTATGCCGCAGGTCCTCCTCATAATAGGGGTTGGGCAAAAATCGGACGTCAAATACCATATCCGCCTCAATGGGAACGCCGTACTTGAATCCAAAGGAAATGACGTTCACGGAAATGCCCCGCTTTTCTGCAAAGCCGCCGAAAATATCCGACAGCTTGGATTTCAGCTGGGCAATGGTCAGCCCGGAGGTGTTCAGCACATCTTCCGCCTGCAGCCGAATGGGCTCCAGAACGTGACTTTCCCGGCGAATGGCTGCCTCCAAGGAAACGGTATTCGTTTCCAACGGGTGACGGCGGCGGGTTTCCTTGTACCGTTTCACCAACGTTTGAATATCCGCGTACAAATACAAAATCCGGTACTGAATGCCTTGATTCCGCAGTTCGTCCAACGCAAACAGCAGCTCGTTGGCATCGCCCCATGCCCGAATGTCCGTAACCAGTGCCACACGGCTGTATTTTTCCTGCATATTCAGAAAAATATTTGCCAGCTGAGGCAGCAGTGCCACCGGCATATTATCCACGCAATAAACGCCCATATCCTCCAGCGCTGCGGCCACTTGGCTCTTTCCCGCGCCGGATTGACCCGTTACAATAATAAATTCCATAGGCTTATTCCCCCAATTCCGTGACGATTCGAACCTCCGGCTCCAAACGGACGCCCGTTCGTTCTTCCACGACGGTTTGCACATGGTCCATCAGCTTGAGCACATCGCTGCAGGTGGCTCCGCCCCGGTTGATGACAAATCCCGCATGCTTTTCGGATACCTGCGCGCCGCCCACGGTATAGCCCTTCAAGCCGGCCTCGTCAATCATTTTTGCCGCAATGCCCGATGCCGGGCGCTTGAACGTACTGCCGGCGCTGGGATAATTCAGCGGTTGGGTTGCCACCCGCTTGGCTTTGTATTCCTCCATGCGTTGAGAAATGATCTCTCCTGATTCCGGGGTCAGCCGGAATGCCGCTCCCAAAATGATATCCTCCCCGTCCAGAAAGGCGCTGTGCCGATAGGAAAAGTCACAGTCCTCCGGGGCCAGACGGCGTACTTCCAGCTGTTCGTCCAGAACGTCCACCCATGCCGTCACGTCTTTCATTTCTCCGCCGTAAGCGCCGGCATTCATGGCGATTCCGCCGCCCACCGCGCCGGGAATTCCCCCGGCAAATTCCAGACCGGAAAGACCCGAATCCCGGGCCGTTCTGGCCAGCTGCACCAACGTTGCCCCGGACTGTGCATACAGTTCCCGCTCCGAAAGGTGCTCGATTTCGCCTTGATTTTCCGCAAGCTGAATCACAATGCCATTCAGCTTGCCGTCTCCAAACAGCAGGTTGCTGCCTCGACCCATCACAAACGGCCGCACGCCCTTTTCTTTCAGAATCCGGCAAACTGTTCGCAGCTCCTCCGTACCGTTCGGACGGCAGAACAGCTCTGCCCGGCCGCCGATGCGGAACGTGGTGTGCCGGTCCATGGGCTCCCACTCCCGCAAATCCAATGCCGGCAGCTGTTCCCGCAGCGCTGCGGCCAATGCTGCACCGCTCATACGGACTCACCCATTTTTTCCAACGCGTCAGACAATGTCTGCGCCGCGTTCATACCCATTTTCTTCTGGCGATTGTTCAGGGTTGCCAGTTCGATAATCACCGCTAAATTTCGGCCCGGACGGACAGGAATGGTGATACTGGGCACCTTGACCCCCATAATTTCCTGATATTCCGTATCCAGACCCAGACGGTCGTAAAATTTATTATCGTCCCAGTATTCCAGATTGACAACCAGTGCAATATTGGTATCCGGTTTGACGGCGCCCATACCGTAAATCTCCCGGGCATTGATAATGCCGATGCCCCGAAGTTCCATATAATACCGAATCAGCTCCGGTGCCGAACCGCGCAGGCGCTTGCGGCCCAGTCGCTTGATTTCCACGGCGTCGTCTGCCACCAAACGATGTCCCCGGGTCAGCAGGGCCAACGCAGCTTCGCTTTTGCCCGCGCCGGAATCGCCGGTAATCAGAACACCCTCGCCGAACACCTCCACCAGTACCCCGTGAATGGTCTGCCGGGGGGCCAGATACCCGTTCAGGGTATCAATCAGGTCGGCCATAAATTTGGACGTATCTTCCTGCACCAAAAACACGTTACGGTCATACTTTTCCGCCATTTCCAGACATTCCGGGAACGGCACGCAGTTATGGCAGATAATCAGACCGTCAATGTCGTGTTTCATAAATTCCTCAAAGGACTTTCTCCGCTGGGACGCGGACATGCTGTCCAAAAAGGTGCTTTCCACCCGGCCGATGCACTGCATTCGTTTCGGGTCAAAGTAGTTATAAAATCCGGCCAGCTGCAATGCCGGGCGGTTTACATCAGCTTTTGTAATCAGGCGTGTATCAAAATCCGTGGACTTTCGGAGAATCTCCATCTCCAGTTCTTCCACGATTACCTTCAGCGGGACGGAATATTGACTCATAAGGTTCCTCCTTGACCGCCGCGGCCGCATGGCGCACCGCGTAAATTCACACCATACATTGTAAACAATTTTTCTCCGTTTTTCAATGGTTCCCGGCCGGAACTTGCCCCGAAAACCGGATTTTTGTTTTCGAAAAATAGTGCTTGCAATTATGCCGGTTTTCTGCTATTATATCTTAGCTGCGTTTGTACGCAGCCGATATCAACCGAGGAGGTGCTTCAAATGGCAAAATGTCAGTTTTGCGACAAGGATGTTGCTTTCGGCATCCAGGTTTCCCACTCTCACAGACGGTCCAATCGCACTTGGAAACCCAATGTGAAGCGCGTCAAGGCCATCGTGGACGGTACGCCCAAACACGTTTACGTCTGCACTCGCTGCCTGCGCAGCGGCAAGGTCACCCGCGCATAATTGCGTAATTGAATTTACCCGAAACAAGCCTGCCGGCCATTGCTGGCGGGCTTTTTTCGGCTGTATGCGTCTTTTCCCACCGGCTGTCCCACAAACGGGGCAGCCTTTTTGCTATTATCAATGCAATAACCAATGCAAAAGGCCGGGCAATCCGGCAAAAAATATGCTATACTGTTCCAAAGATTGTTTTCATAGGAGGTTGCCTATGCTTACCATACTCACAGGAAAAGCCGGCACCGGAAAAACCGGCGCCGTGATGGAGGAAATTTCCCGGAATGTTGCCGCCGGTATCCGCAGCATTCTCATCGTGCCGGAGCAATACAGCCACGAGGCGGAGCGGGAATTGGCCCGGGTTTGCGGGCCGAAACTGTCCTTATATGCCGAGGTCATGAGTTTCACCGGCTTTGCCCGGTACATGGACCGGCAGCTGGGCAGCTCGGAATTTCCGCTGTTGGACAAAGGCGGTCAGCTGCTTTGCATGTCTCTGGCCATTACCCAGGTATTTCCTCAGCTGCGGATTTACGGTGCCGCCCGGAAACAGGTTTCCCTGCAAAATCAGTTGCTGCAAGCCGTTACGGAGCTGAAAACCGCCTGCATCACTCCGGAGCAGCTGCTGGAAACCGCGCAGGTCTGCGGCGGAATTCTGGGCGACAAGCTCCACGATTTGGCACTTCTTTCTGCCATGTATGACGGCATCGTTGCCGAAGGGCATACCGACCCCACAGACCGACTGAGCCGACTGGCGCGGCAAATTCCCGACGGGGATTTGCAGGGAATCCGATTCTATCTGGACGGGTTCACGGATTTTACCCGGCAGCAGCGGAATATTCTGGGCGCACTGTTGGACAAGGGCAATCCGTTGACCGTCTGCCTGACCTGCGATGTAAATGCCCCGGAAAACGAAGTGTTTGCCATTCCTTTGAGCACCGCGCGCATTTTGAAACGGGTGGCCGAGGAACGAAATATCCCCGTTGCGGAGCGGCAAATGGAGCCGGAGAATGCCGAAACCCCGCTGAATTTGTTCGGGGATTTGATGTTCACCTACGGCAGCGGACGCACCATGCCGGAACAGACGGAAATTTCTCTGTATGCCGGGGACAGCATTGCCGCAGAATGTGAATTTGCCGCGGCAAAAACCCTAGAGCTGGTCCGGAAAACCGGCTGCCGCTGGCGGGAAATTGCCATTGCCGTCCGCGGCTTTTCGGAATACGAAACCATTCTGGACAGTACCTTCCGAAAATACGGCATTCCGCTCTATTTCACACAAAAAACCGATGTGCTTTCCAAACCCCTGCCCCGGCTGATTACCGCGGCTTATGAGATTTTCTCCGGCGGTTGGGAGGCAGACGATGTGCTGACATATCTCCGCACCGGTTTAACCGGTTTGACTCCGGAGGAATGCGACCTGCTGGAAAACTATGTCCTGCTGTGGAATCTCCGGGGCAACGCATGGACCCGGGAGGGCAATTGGACCATGCACCCGGACGGTTTCTCGCAGAATTTCTCCGACAGCGACCGACAGCTGCTGGACACCGTAAATGCCCTCCGCCGCCGGGCTGCCGGACCCTTGCTCCAATTGCTGCAAAAAGCCGATGCCGCCGAAACCGCCCATGACCAAGTGGCTGCACTGGCGGATTTTCTGGAACAGCTCCACGCGGCCCAGATTCTGGAACGGCAGGCAAATACCTTGGAGGCCAACGGTTACCCGCAGCAAGCCGCGGAATGTGCCGGCTTGTGGGAAATCACCCTGCAAGCAATGGAGCAGTTTGACGGTCTGCTGGCAGACCTGCCCATGGACCGGGAAACCTTTGCCAAGCTGTTCGGTCTGATGCTCAGTCAGTACAACATCGGCACCATTCCTGTAGCCGTGGACCGGGTTTCCGCAGGAGATATGGACCGTATGCGCCGCCGGAATCTGAAACATCTGATTGTTCTGGGTGCCTCGGACCGGCATCTGCCCCAACCGGAGGAAACCAGCGGCATTTTCACCCAAGAAGACCGGACCCGCCTGCTGGAAAACGGTCTGGATTTAGGCTCCTGCGGAGACGCGGAGCTGTGGCGGGAGTTCACCATTATTTACAACTGCCTGACCCTGCCCAAAAACAGTCTGATGCTCACCTATCCCGATGACGGCACCAGCCGCCCCTCCATTGTAATGACCCGGGCGGAAGAATTGTTTGCCCTGCCGGTGGAGCGCATTGACACCGCTCGGTGCAAATATGCCGCCCATGACAGCGCGTTGGAATTGGCTGCCGTGTCGCTCCGGGGTGTGGGCAATCCTCCCGCCGCCATGGCTGCCGCGGAATATTTCAAGGAAACGGAGCCGGAGCGGTTCGCCTTTCTGAAAGCCGCTGCCGCCCAGAGCCGGGGACAGCTTTCCCGGCGGTGTGTGGAGCTGCTTTACGGCAAAAAGCCCCGGCTGTCCGCCTCCCGCATTGATAAATTCGCCTCCTGCCGCTTTGCCTATTTCCTGCAATACGGTCTGAACGCCCGCCCCCGGCAGCCGGCAGCCTTCGCCCCGCCGGAGCAGGGCACATTCATGCACTACGTTCTGGAACACGTGGCCGGCGGTGTGATGGAGCTTGGCGGATTCCAACATGCGGACGAGGCTGCCGTGCATCGGCTCACCGATGAGGCCATTGAACGGTATATTCACGAATTTCTCAACGATTTCCGAGAAAAAACACCCCGGTTCATTTATCTGTTCCGCCGCCTGACAAAAGACGTGCGGGCTGTTGTGGACGATATGGCCGCGGAGCTCCGCCGCTCCCGATTCGAGCCCCTGAGCTTTGAATTGGATTTCGGCCGGAATGACCGGATTCCCCCTATGGAAATCGGCGACGGAGACAACAACCTGATTCTCACCGGCATTGCCGACCGGGTGGACGGTTGGGAGCATGAGGGCAAGCTGTATCTCCGGGTGGTGGACTACAAAACCGGCAAAAAGGAATTCACTTTGTCCGATGTGTGGTACGGTATGAATTTGCAGATGCTGCTGTATTTGTTCACTTTGGAGCAATGCGGACCTGCGCTGTACGGAAAACCGGTGATGCCCGCCGGGGTGCTGTATGTTCCGGCATACAGCAAGGCGGTCCGCAGCACGGAAAATCTCTCCGATGAGGAGATTGCCAAGCAGCAGATGAAGGAGCATCTCCGCTCCGGTTTGATTCTGCAGGACGAGGCCGTCATCGCCGCCATGGAGAACAATCAGGGCGAGGCCTATCAGTATCTGCCCGTTTCCGTGAAAAAACGGGGCGCAGACGTGCCGGAGGCATTGGCCACCGCCGAGCAGATGGGTCTGCTGGCGCGGCACATTGATTTGACTTTGCAGGAACTGGCCCGGGAGCTGAAGGCGGGCAGCATTGCCGCCGACCCCTATTACAAAAGTCAGCAGCAATCCGCCTGCCAATATTGCGATTATGCCAACGCCTGTGCCTTTGAGGACGGACGTCACGGCGACCAGCGCCGGTATCTGCCCAAGCTGCCGGCTACAAAAGTCTGGTCTTTGATACAAGGAGAAGTGAACCATGGCTGAATTTACCCCTACAATTGATCAGGCCCATGCCATTGAGGCACGGGGCCGGGGCATTCTGGTCTCCGCAGCCGCCGGTTCCGGCAAAACCAAGGTGCTGACCGAACGGCTGATGGGATATCTCACGGAAACGCCCCCGAAAAGCATTGATTCCTTTCTGATTATCACCTATACCCGCGCCGCCGCAGGGGAACTGCGGGGCCGAATTCTGAATGAAATCACCAAGCAAATGGCCCGGGACCCGGGTAATTCGGCGCTCCGCCGGCAGTATGCATTGGTGGGTCACGCCCAAATCAGCACCATTCACGGATTCTGCGCCAATCTGATTCGGGAGCATTGTTTGGGTCTGGGGTTGAGCCCGGATTTCAAAATTGCAGAGCAGGACCGCATGGACCAGCTGAAACAGACCTGCTTAACCAAGGTACTGGAAAAGCGGTATGAATCCATTGACGAGGACTCCGCGTTCCGGCTGCTGGCAGATACCGTAGGCGCCGGGCGGGACGATGCCCGGTTGGAGAGCTTGGTTCTGGCGCTGCACACCCGCATGCAAAGCCATGCCGACCCTGCCGCATGGGCCGCCGGACAGCGGGATTTGCTGTTCGCCGAGAACATCACCGATGCCGGAGAAACCCTCTGGGGCCGGGAACTGCTGGAATCCGCCGCCCGAGACAGCGACTATTGGGCCAATGCCATAGACGAACTGCTCACAACGGTCTATCTGCCCCAGAACAAATACATTGCCGATAAGTACGGCGAAAGTCTGCAAACCACCGCCGAAAGTCTCCGGAATTTCTCCCGGGCAGCCCGGATAGGCTGGGAAAAAGCGGCGGAGTATGCCAACATTGCCTTTCCCCGACTGGGCTCCATTCGCAGCCCCGAGGACCCGGAATTGGTGGATTCCATCAAAGCCAAGCGGGAATCCTGCAAAACCGCCTGCAAGGACTTCGGCAAACAGTTTGCCCAAAGTTCCGCAGAAGTTTTGGCCGATTTGCGGCGCACCGCCCCGGCAATGAAAGCCTTATTGGAGCTGACTTTGGACTTTGACAAGGCATTTTCCGCGGAAAAACGGCGGAGAAACGTGGTGGATTACGGCGATTTGGAACATTTTGCCGCCAAGCTGTTGGCCAATTCCGACGGCACGCCCACGGAGCTGGCGCTGCAAATCCGCCCCAAATACACGGAGATTATGGTGGACGAATATCAGGACGTCAACGCGGTGCAGGAGCTGATTTTCCGGTGCGTTTCCCGGGACGGCACCAATTTGTTCTGCGTGGGCGACGTGAAACAGTCCATTTACCGATTCCGTCTGGCAGACCCCACCATTTTCACCCGGAAATACGTGCAATTCCCGGACTATCATCCGGCGCAGCAGGACAGCAATCCGCAGCGCATTCTGCTCCAGGAAAATTTCCGTTCCCGGCATGAAATTCTGGACGCAGCCAACGCCGTGTTTGAAAACATCATGTCCGAGGAATTGGGCGAGCTGGTATATGATGACTGCGCCCGGCTCCGCTGCGGCGCCCTGCAATACCAAGGCGAGGTGCCCAAGCCCACGCTGTATCTGATTGACCGGCCGGGCGCCGAAGAGGGGGAGGAATCCCCGGATACCCATGCCTGCGAGGCCGCTTTCGTGGCCCGGAAAATCCGGGAGCTGGTTGACGGCGGCATGCCGGTGACCAACGGCAGTGGCCAACGACCCGTCCGATACGGCGATATTGCCCTGCTTATGCGCTCTGCCAACACCGTAGCCGCCATTTACCGGCAGGCTTTGGAGGCTGCCGGGATTCCGGTGCAGTCCGAGCAGGGCGGCGGATATTATGACAGCCCGGAAATCACGCTGATGAGCGCATTGCTGGCCGTTATTGACAATCCGGAGCAGGACGTTCCCTTGATTGCCGTGCTCCGCTCCCCCTATCTGGCCTTTACGCCGGACGAGCTGGCGGAAATCCGCGCCGCCGGAAAGCAGGAAAGCTTTTACGACGCATTGTGTCTCCGCGGGGAAACGGACGAAAAATGCCGGGATTTTCTGGACAAACTCCGGGTATTCCGGGCCATTGCCCCGGACCTGCCCTTGCGGGAGCTGCTGTGGCGGGTGTACCAGGATTTGGATATTCTCACCATCAGCGCCGCGATGGAAGACGGCGCCGACCGCTGCGCGAATCTGACGGCGCTGATTGATTTGGCCGCGCAATTCGAAAGCAGCCAATATCAGGGTCTGCGCAGCTTTGTGCAATGGCTGAACCGGCAGGCGGAATTGGGCAACGAACCCAATCTCAGCCGGGGTGAAAGCGGAAACGCCGTGCAGATTATGAGTATTCACCGCTCCAAGGGTCTGGAATTCCCCGTGGTGTTTCTCTGCGACACCGCCCGGAGATTCAATTTCTCCGACACCTCCGCAGCCGTACTGGTTCACCCGCAGTTGGGCTTGGGACCGAAAGTCACGGATCTGGAACGGGGCATTGAATATCCCACCACTGCCCGCAAAGCCATTGAACAGCGCATGAAACAGGAAACCCGCTCGGAGGAAATGCGTCTGCTGTATGTGGCAATGACCCGCGCCAAGGAATATCTGTATATGACCGGTGTGGTCAAGGACAGCGCCGGAAAGCTGGAAAAATTCCGGCCTTTGATTACCGCGCCCATGTCTCCCCAGATTCTGCGGAATCAGAACTGTCTGTGCGATTGGCTCATTTCCGCCGCCTTAGCTGACGGCGAAACCCACCTCCGGTTGGAAAGCGCCGCCATGGACCTCCGGGAAAGCGCAGCCGCCGCCCCGGTGGTATTGGACGACCACACCGCACAGCCGGAGCTGCTGGCGCAGCTGCGAGAAAGTCTTGCATTCCGTTATCCCCATCAGCGGGCGCAGACGCTCCCCTCCAAAGTCACGGCCACAGAGCTGAAACATTTGGGAGAGGACGCAGACCCGGAGGCGCAGTCTTTGGTGACGCCCACGGCATGGCGATTCCGCAGTTTCCAGCCCGCCGGACCGGAGGAAACTCTCACCCCCACGGAACGGGGTACGGCGGTCCATCTGGTGTTTCAGCACATCAATTTGCAGAACACCGGCTCGCTGACGGAAATCGAAAACGAAATTGCCCGACTGACCACCGGGGGATATCTCACCGCCCGGCAGGCAAGCTGCATCGATTTCAAGCAAATCGCCGCCTTTTTCGCCTCCGAGGCCGGGCAATACATGCGCTCCGGCGAACGGGTGCTCCGGGAGTTCAAATTTTCTCTGCTGTGCCCCGCAGAGCAGTATTTCCCCGGCGCCGAGGAGGACGAGGTATTGCTCCAAGGCGTGATTGACTGCGCCGTGGAGTCAGCAGGCGCGTGGACGATTATCGACTACAAAACCGACATCCTTTCTCCCGGTGCCGTTCCCCAGCGGGCAGCGCTCTACCGCTCTCAAGTGGACGCGTACGCCATGGCCATGGAGCGAATCACCGGATTGCCGGTAAAACGCCGAATTCTGTACTTCCTGCACCCGGGAATTTCCGTGGAAATTTGAGTTTTTCGTCTTGCAATTTTATTTTTCTTATGCTACAATGCACAGTGCATCTTGTAACCACAGAAATGTACTCAAGATAGCCTATTAAAAGGAGAACACACCATGAAAGAAGGCATCCATCCTAATTACCAGCAGACCACCATTCGTTGCGCTTGCGGCGCTGTGTACCACACCGGCTCCACCAAGCAGGACATCACCGTGGAAATCTGCGCTAAGTGCCACCCCTTCTACACCGGCAAGCAGAAACTGGTTGACACCAGCGGCCGCGTAGATAAGTTCAACAAGCGCTACAACATGGGCAAGTAATTAGCAAGTAATTAGAACGTTCCATATAGCGGAAAAGCAGACGGGCTTTGCAATTTGGCAAAGCCCGTCTGCTTTTTCTGTTTGGGCTCTCCCGTGCATTGAGAGAGCCGTTTTTCTTTTTAAGCCGTCTGTTTCTTCCGATACAGAATCAATCCGATGACCAGACCCACCGCAGCGGGCAGCACCCAGCCCAAGCCGATGGAGAACAGCGGCAAATAGGTTTCCGCCGCAGCCACAATGCCGTCCAGATGCAGACCGGTTTTCACGCTTTCCGGCAGGGCTTTCAGAAAATCAAACACCGCCGCAATCAGCGTCAAGCCCGTTACCCATGCATACACCGTCCGGTCTCCTTGGAACCATTTGCTGAACAGCGTGAGCAAAATCAGCGTAATGGCCAACGGATACAGGAACATCAGCACCGGCAGAGAATACTGAATGATTGCGCTCAGACCCAGATTTGCAATCAAGAAGGAAATCACGCAGAACAGCACCGTCCAAACGGGATAAGAGGGGCCTTTCGGGAACATATCCACAAAGGTTTCCGCACTGCTGGTAATCAGACCCACCGCCGTTTTTAGGCAGGCAAAGGTCACCGTTACCGCCAGAATCACCGCACCGGCTTTTCCGAAGTAGTGGTTCGCAATCTGCGCCAAGGCCACGCCGCCGTTTTCATACACCGGGAACAAACCGCGGCTCTGGGTGCCCACCACCGCCACGGCAATATAAATCACGCCCATCAGCAGGCAGCTGAAAATACCGGCTTTTGCCGTATTCCGGGCAATGTCCTCCGGCTCGGTAATGCCCAAACCCCGGACCACGTTTACCACAACGATTCCGAATGCCAGACCGGCCAAGGCGTCCAAGGTATTGTACCCGGCCAGAAATCCGCTGAAAAACGGCCCGTCCACATAGCCGCCCTCCGGCACCACCTGAGAAATCTCTCCCATGGGCCGCAGCAGCGCCGCACCCACCAGAATACCCAAGCTCACCAGAAACACCGGGTTGAGCACCTTGCCCACCCAAGTCAGAATTCCGTTGGGCCGCAAGGAAAACACCAGCACCACGCCGAAGAAAAGCAGCGAGAACACCGCCAAAGCCCAAGGCGATTCTCCCCATGTACCCAACAGCGGCTGCACACCCACGGAAAACGGCACCGTTGCACAGCGGGGCACCGCGAAAAACGGTCCAATGGTCAGATACAGCGCACAGGTGAAAAACACACCGTATCGACGGCCCACCCGGCTGCTCAGCTCCGCCAGACCGCCGCAGCGGCTGATGCCCAATGCCACCACGCCCAACAGCGGCAGACCCACACCGGTCACCAACAGACCCATCACAGCCGGCCAAAGATTGCTGCCCGCCTGCTGTCCCATAGAAACCGGGAAAATCAGGTTTCCGGCACCGAAAAACAGGCCAAACAGCATACTGGTAATCGTGACGGTTTCACGAAATGTCAGATTTTTTTTCATACATACCCTCCAACGAGCTCCCCAGCGGAGCCTCCATTGGATTCATTGTATCATATTCCCTCATCGGTGACAACCTAACATTTCCGCGACCGACTATGGAGCGCAAGGTTTTCCGGCTTTATCCCCGGCTGACTACTTTCTGCCGCAAGGAAAGATTATCCGCAATCATGGCAATGAATTCCGAATTGGTGGGCTTGCCCTTGACCCCGGAAACGGTATAGCCGAAATATCGCTGCAGCACTTCCACATCGCCCCGGTCCCATGCAACCTCAATGGCATGGCGAATGGCTCGCTCCACCCGAGAGGGCGTAGTACCGTATTTCCGGGCCACCGTGGGATACAGAATTTTCGTTACGCCGTTAATCATATCCATATCCTGAATGGTCAGAACAATGGCCTCCCGCAGGTACTGATAGCCCTTAATATGGGCAGGCACACCGATTTCGTGAATGATTTCCGTTACCGTGCGTTCCAGCTCCGAAGACGGCTCCAAATCCGACGGCGTCACCACATGGAGGGTCTTTTTATCCCGCAGCTGCCGCACCCGAGACAGCACGGACTGCACATCGCAGGGCTTGGGAATAAAGCAGGACGCGCCCAGATTCATGCTGTCCCGCACACTGACTTGATTCACCAAAGCCGTCAGCACAATGCTGTCGCCCCGAAACTCCGATTCCTGCAATTTCTGCAGCACGCCGAACCCGTCCAACCGGGTCAAAATCAATTCCATCAGCACCACATCGGGGTGCGTCTGTTCCACCAGGGAAATCAGGTCCGCTCCATCGGACGTTTCCCCAACCACCTCCATATCCTCTTCTTCATCGATAATATCCTTCATCAACATCCGGAACTCTTCTTCCGGATCTGCAAGCACAATTCTGATTTTGCGTTCTGTCACAGTGAATTCCTCCAAAATTTACTTTCCTATGTCAAAGCGCCGTTCTCTCTCCCTCTCTATCACGCGATGCACATCGGTTTGAGTTTATTTTACACACCGTTTTGTAGTATTTCAATAACAAAATAGCATTTTCTATCTATTTTTTATCGACACATTTCACATAATTTAGTGATATTTCATGATTTTTCGATTTTTCTCGACAAACTTCGACAAAGTTCGACAAAATTCCCCATACCCCTTGTTTGTCACTTTTCGTCACTCTTGTACACTAATTTGCACATTCATGCAAAAACAGGCATTTTCGCCGCAATCACGACAAAAACGCCTGTTTTCTGTTCCATTTTATCATTTCTCGAGGGGCTTTGGCTCTTTTTTCGACCGCTCGCCGCTTTTTGCCACCACTTCCCGAATCTGCCGCTGCACGTCCTGCACTTCCCGCTCAAATTCCCGGGCGGAAATCCGCAGCACACCGGAGCGCAGCGCCGACAGCTGAATCAATGCGTCCGACGTTGCCACCCGCACCCGGTAATTGGTACCGATGGAATTGGCCAGCTTTTCGATATACAAATCACCGGTTTCGTTTTCCTTGGTGTAGACCACATGGAGCTTGTTTCGGTCAAACTTGCTGCCCAAATTGCCCTCCACCTTATATGCGTCAAACACCAGCACCAACTCGCAGCCGCAGAACGCCCGGTACTCCGACAAAATATCCATCAGCCGGTTGCGGGCGCCGTCCAAATCCGTTTGCGCCAAGTCCTTCAGCTCGTCCCAAGCGAAAATCATATTGTACCCGTCTACAATGATGTATTCCTTTTTCGGCACAGCGGTTTGCTGCATACGCTCCCGCTGCATTTCCTGCTTGGCGGAGCGGTACTGGGGCCGTTTGATTTCTCCGAACTCCCGGCGCATAATGGCCTCCAGCTCTTTTTCGTCCAAATCCAGATTCCGGGTTCGAATCACCGGCTGTAAATCCCGCTCCTCAGGCTGCTCCCGGTCCAATCCGGTATCCACGTGCATATACTCCCGCACCTGATTCCAAGGCACGTTGAATCCCGCTCCGTGGGCGCAGAACACAGACCCCGTGGGGTGCTCCACATCTCGCTCCGGGTCATAGCCCATTTCTGCAATGACCTGCTCTGCGTTGTGACAGGGTGCATAGCCCGCCGGGGTGCAGCTGAGCTTGCCCCGACCCCGGGTGTATGCCGCCACCTCCGTGGGATATTCCGCCAAGGCGGCCACCGGAGCCGTGCCCGTCACGGTAACCATTTCTCCGAATCCCTCCGGGGATTGGAAGGTGCCGGACATGGCGCGGATATCATTGATGGCGCGGCCCAACTGCTCTGCCGGCACTTCCAGACGGAACCGGTAAACCGGCTCCAAGAGCACACTTTTCGCCTGCATCAGACCCTGACGCACCGCCCGGTCCGTGGCCTGACGAAAATCGCCGCCCTCGGTGTGCTTCAAGTGCGCCCGCCCGGCCAACAGCGTCATTTTCACGTCCGTTAAGGGGGACCCGGTGAGCACACCGGGATACTGCTTTTCCAGCAGCCGCCCCAAAACCATGCGCTGCCAGTTTCGGTCCAGCATATCCTCGCTGCACCGGGTATCCACCACAATGCCGCTGCCCGGTTCCATGGGCTCCAAGAGAATATGAGCCTCCGCATAATGGCGCAGCGGTTCAAAATGCCCCACGCCCTCCACGGTGTCGGCAATGGTTTCCCGATACAGAATGTGACCGGAATCAATTTCCACCGCCACATCAAATCGTTCTAAAATTAAGCTTTTCAGAATTTCTATCTGAATGGCACCCATGAGTTCGGCATGAATTTCCTGCAGCCGCTCATTCCAGACAATGCGGAGCATGGGGTCTTCTTCCTCCAATTGCCGCAGCTTGGGCAGCATCACCCGGGCATCCACCCCCTCCGGCAGACGAATCCGGTAAGACAGCACCGGTTCCAGCATCGGCGCCGCCGCGTCCGGTTGGGCGCCCAACCCCTGCCCCGGCCAGGTTCCGGTCAATCCGGTTACGGCGCAGACCGTTCCCGCAGGAATTTCCTCCGCCTGCTCAAACTGCCGCCCGGAATACAAGCGAATCTGATGCACCTTTTCCTCTAAGGTTTCTTCTCCCCTGGTGCAATATTGCAGGGGAGTGCGCACCCGCAGCGTTCCCCCGGTCACCTTCAGATAGGTCAGGCGGTTGCCCTGATTGTCCCGGCCGATTTGATAAACCGTTGCGCCGAATTCCGAGGGATACACCCGCTCCAACGTCAGCCGGTCCAAGGCAGAGAGGAATTCGGCAATGCCCTCCAATTTCAGCGCCGAGCCGAAATAGACGGGGAACAGCCGCCGCCGGGCAATCTGCTCCGCCAACAAATTCTCCGGCAACGTGCCCGTTTCCATGTACGTTTCCAGCAGCGCCTCATCGCACAAGGCGGCCTCTTCCATGTAGTGCGCGCTGTCGCTGAAATCCACGCAGTCGGGTGACAACCGCTGCCGCAGCTCCCGGAGAATTTCCTCCCGGTTTGCCCCGGGCAGGTCCATTTTATTCACAAATAGAAACACCGGAACATGATACCGGTTCAGCACCCGCCAGATAGTTTCCGTATGCGCCTGCACACCGTCCGTTCCGCTGATCACCAGCACCGCATAATCCAGTACCGGCACCACCCGCTCCATTTCCGCGGAAAAATCCGCGTGACCGGGGGTATCCAGCAGGGTTACCCGGGTCTGCTCCGTGGAAAACCGGGCCTGCTTGGAAAAAATGGTAATGCCCCGGGCCCGTTCCAGACTATGGGTGTCCAGATAGGCGTCCTTATGGTCCACCCGCCCCAATTTCTGAATGGTTCCGGTGGTATAAAGCATGGCCTCGGATAGGGAGGTTTTTCCCGAATCCACGTGAGCCATCATACCGAGAATCAACTGTTTCATGCTGCGCTCCAATATCTGCAAAAATGATGCAACCAGTATAACATGGACGGAAAAATTTTACAATTCAGTATCTTTCCCGGACATAATCCGTGTGCTATACTGGGGAAAGAAACTTTAAGGAGGCTTTATCATGTATTGCACAAGAAAAGTCACAGACCAGCTTTACTGGGTGGGCGGAAATGACCGCCGTTTGTCTCTGTTTGAGGGTGTTTACGCCGTACCCGACGGTGTTTCCTATAACTCCTATCTGCTGCTGGACGAGAAAACCGTTCTGTTTGACACGGTGGACGCCGCCGTTTCCGGCGTGTTCTTTGAAAACATTGAGCATGTACTGGGCGGCCGCCCCTTGGATTATCTCATCATTCAGCACATGGAGCCGGACCACTCCGCAACCGTCAGCGAGCTGCTGCTCCGCTATCCGGACACCACCATTGTCACCAACAACAAGGTGCTGATCATGCTGAAAAACTTCTTCCCCAAGCAGACCTTTGACAAGGTGCAGCTGGTGGACGAAACCACGGAGTTTTCCTCCGGCGCCCATAAATTCCATTTTGTGATGGCACCCATGGTCCATTGGCCGGAAGTAATGGTTACTTACGACGCAACGGACAAAACCCTGTTTTCCGCCGATGCGTTCGGTACCTTCGGCGCACTCAACGGCGCACTGTTTGCCGATGAGGTGAACTTTGACCGGGATTATCTGGACGAAGCCCGCCGGTATTACACCAATATTGTGGGCAAATACGGCATTCAGGTGCAGAATCTGCTGAAAAAGGCCGCCGGTCTGGACATTCAACGCATTTGCCCGCTCCACGGCTTTGTCTGGCGGGAAAATCTGGGATATTTCCTGGAAAAATATCTGCTTTGGAGCAGCTATCAACCGGAGAAAAAGGGCGTTATGATTGCCTATGCCTCTATTTACGGCAACACCGCCAATGCTGCCGATGTTCTGGCCTGCCGTCTGCGGGACCGGGGCATTCCCACGGTCATGTACGATGTTTCCATGAAAGCCCCGGCAGATATTGTCTCCGCCGCGTTCACATGGAGCCATTTGGTGTTCGCCTCCAGCAGCTATAACGGCGGGGTGTTCGTCTCTATGGATCAGACGCTCCGGGAGCTGGTTTCCCACAATCTCCAGAACCGCACCGTAGCATTTCTGGACAACGGCTCCTGGGCCGCTGTGGCCGGAAGACAGATGCGCCAGATTCTGGAGCCCTGCAAAAATATGACCTATCTGGACGAGGGATTCTCCATGCTCTCCACGCTGAAGGAATCCCAGAGCGACGCCATGGACGCATTGGCCGACGCGCTGGCAGCCTCGGTCAACGCATAACTTTCATACAGAGTCTGCCCCCGATGCAGCTGCATCGAGGGCAGTTTTTTATGCCGCTGCCTGTGTTTCCAACAATTTTTCCGCCGTTTCCAGCATTTTCTGAATCCCCAGACCGTATCCCCGTTGGGGATTATCCGTCAGCACATGGGTCACTGCGCCAATGAGCTTTCCGTTCTGCAAAATCGGACTGCCGCTCATTCCCTGCACAATGCCCCCGGTTTTTTCCAACAGCTGCCGGTCTGTCACCGTCATGAGAAACCGCTCTTCTCCATTTTCCCGGAACACCCGGTCAATGTTCACGGAAAAGGTCTGCCGCTCCGTTCCATCTACAGTGGTGACAATTTCCGCCGGGCCGGGTTTGGCCTCTCCGGATTCCCCGCACAGCACCGTTTCCACGTTTTCCGGCATCAGGCCGTCATACCGGCCGAAAATGCCGAACACCGTGTTTTCCGCAATGGTGCCGCACAGCGCATTGCCGGTCACCCCGCCGCACAGCGCCCCCGGCGCACCGCTTTTTCCCTTAATCACACCGGAGACCTCCGCGGGATACAGCGCGCCCCCTTGAATGGACACCGGCTCTCCGGTAGCTGCGTCATTGATGCCGTGCCCCAATGCGCCGTAAATTCCCGTTTCCGGGTCATAATAGGTCATAGTGCCCAGTCCGGTAACGCAATCCCGGAGCCACAAGCCGAATTGATAGGTGCCCGTTTCCGAGCGCACCGGTGCAACGGTCACCTGCTTGGACGCACCGGACCGCTCCACCGTCAATGTCACCGGGGCGCCCTGCTGCTCCGCCACCGCCTGATTAAAATCCGCCAGATTGTGAATGTCCCGGCTGCCGCATTTTACGATGAAATCCCCCGGCAAAATTCCCGCCTCGCCGGCGGGAGAGACGGCTCCTTGGGCGGTCTGCACCTCGCCTAAGTCCGCCACCAGCGCACCGTCCAGATTCACCCGAATGCCCACCGGTTCTCCGCCGGGCACCCGCTCCGCTGCGAAAACCGCCATTCCGCTGCCACACAGCAGACAGACCGTTACCGCCGCAGCGCCTACCGTTTTCCACGTTTTCCCATTCATTTCCACATTTTCCCTCACCTTCCGTTTTTGTTTTCCACATTGCGACATCATGCCGCAGAAAAAGTATGTCCGAACACGGCAAAAATAACGGTGGTGGATTTTTGATGTATTTCCTGCTGCAATGAAAACCAAAAAGTTTTCCACATTTTGCTAATTCTGCTTTTTTCGTGGGGCATCTTGCATAAGATGAAGTAAGTTCGCTGCAGGGAGGAAACAGAAAATGGATCTTTTGAAATTTGGCAGCCGGGGTCCCCGGGTGCAGTTTTTACAGTTGGCATTGAATCGCGCCGGATTCGGTCCGGTGCAAACCGACGGCATTTTCGGATATGCCACGCAAAGCGCCGTACTGCGTTTTCAGACGGAGCTGGATTTACAGCCGGACGGCATTGTGGGGCAAATCACCCGTCAGGCGCTGCGCCCATGGTATGAGGGCTACACCACCCATCGGATTCGCCGGGGCGACAGTCTTTACACCATCGCCCGCACTCACCACACCACGGTCCGGCGCATTGAAACCGCCAACCCGGGTCTGGACCCCTTTCATTTGCCCATCGGGAAAGTGCTGACCGTACCATTGGCATTTCCCGTGGTGCCCACCACCATTTCATGGACCGGGGAGCTGTTGGAAACGGTGCTCCGCGGTCTCAAAGCCCGCTATCCTTTTCTGGAAACCGGCTGCATCGGGCAGACGGTGTTGGGGCAGGACATTCCATACCTTGTATTGGGCGAGGGCAGAAACACCGTGCTGTATACCGCCGCGCACCACGCCAACGAGTGGATTACCGCGCCGCTGCTGATGCAGTTTTCCGAGGACGTGCTGCAAGGCTATATGAACGACCAGAAATTGCAGGACACCCAACTTTCGGAATTCTGGAAAAACAGCCGGGTATACATTGTGCCCATGGTGAATCCCGACGGGGTGGACCTTGTCACCGGCGCATTGCAGCAAGGGCAAGCCTACGAAACCGCCCGCGCCATTGCCGCCGATTTCCCGGACATTCCCTTTCCCGGCGGCTGGAAAGCCAATTTGGCCGGTACCGATTTGAATCTCCAATACCCGGCGGATTGGGAGCAGGCAAAGGCCATTAAATTCGCCCAAGGATTTGACCGTCCCGCCCCTCGGGATTACGTGGGCACCGCCCCTTTGACCGCGCCGGAAAGCCTGGCGCTGTACGAATTTACCCGGTCCGTCAATCCGGAGCTGGTACTGGCTTATCACACCCAAGGGGAAGTGATTTACTGGAAATATCTGAATTTCGACCCGCCCGAGGGCCGGCGAATCGCTTATCAGTTTGCCGCCCTTTCCGGATATACCGTGGAGGAAACGCCCTACGCCTCCGGCTTTGCCGGATACAAGGATTGGTTCATTCAAGAGGAAAACAAACCCGGCTACACCATTGAAGTCGGATTGGGGGAAAATCCCCTGCCCATCAGCGAATTTGATGAAATTTACCGGCGGAATCTGGGAATTCTCCTTTTGGCTGCCCGGGTTCATACATAAAAAAGCGCAAAAAATCCACCTGCCCCGAGGACAGGTGGATTCTTCCGCTGCGCCGCGGCGAACGGCGTCAGCTATGCAAAGGAGAACTGTTCTGTTTTTTCCGGCCCAGCGTAAAGCTGTAAACCGTAACGGCTGCCACAATCAGCAGACCTACGATGTCCGACCAGCTGCCGGGAACAATCATCAGCAGGCCGCCGCAAATGGAAAGCAGACGCAGGACCATAGGCAGGTTGCTGCCCATATAGCCCATCAGACCCATGCACACGCCCAGCATACCGAAGAAAGAGGTCAGCACAATCTGAATGACCTTCAACGTTTCTGCATCAATCAGCAGCATTGCAGGGTTCATGGCAAAGATGTACGGCACAATAAATGCCGCAATGGCAAGTTTCGTTGCGTTGACACCGGTTTTCATGGGGTTACTCTTTGCAATGGCGCTGCCTGCATACGCAGCCAAAGCCACCGGCGGGGTAATATCCGCCACGATACCGAAGTAGAACACGAAGAAGTGGGCGGGAATCTGACCCACGCCCAATTGAATCAGAATGGGTGCACAGGTAGATGCCATAATGCAGTAGTTTGCAGTGGTAGGCACGCCCATGCCCAGAATGATGCAGCAAACCATGGTCAGCACCAATGCAATGGGCACAATGCCGCCGCTGATTGCCACAACCGCGGTAATCAGTTTCGATGCCAAGCCGGTCACGGTGATGCAGCCGGCAATGATACCGGCCATTGCGCAAGCCACAGCCACAGTCAAGGTGCCGCGGCCGCCGGCCTCCAATGCCTCGAAAATTTTTTTCGGGGTAATGCGGTTGTCTTTATCCAGCAAGCTGACCAGAACGGCCAGAATGATTGCGATGGACGCGCTGGTCTGCAGAGTTTTCGTGTTGGTGCTTACCAGCCAAACCAGAACCACCAGAGGTGCCAGCAGATAAATCTTCCGAATCAGAATGCTGAACTTCGGCAGCTCGTCCCGGGGAATGCCCTTCAGCCCCAGACGCTTTGCCTCCAGATGCACGGAAATGAAAATACCCGCAAAGTACAGGAATGCCGGCAGGATCGCCATCAACGCCACCTGCGCATAGGGGATGTTCATGTACTCCGCCATCAGGAATGCCGCAGCGCCCATAATGGGGGGCATAATCTGACCGCCGGTGGACGCAGCAGCCTCCACAGCGCCGGCAAATTCCGGAGCATAGCCGGTTTTCTTCATCATGGGAATGGTCACGGAACCGGTGGTCACCGTGTTGCCCACGGAAGAGCCGGACACCATGCCGCACAGTGCGGAGGAAATGACAGCCACCTTTGCAGGACCGCCGGAAGACCAACCTGCCAATGCGTTGGCGCAGTCAATGAAGAAGTTGGAAATGCCCGTCCGCTCCAGAAATGCACCGAAAATGACAAACACCACAATGTATTTTGCGCACACGTTCACGGGGGTGGACATCACGCCGGAGGTGCCGTAAAACAGGGTATACACCACGCGCTGCAGGCTCTGACCGCTGGCAAAGGTATACACCAGCAGCGCACCCACCACGCACAGAATGGGCAAGCCCACGCATCGGCGGCACAGCTCCATCAGAGACAGAACGCCTATAATGCCAATCACGGTGAACATCGGCGTCATACGAGAGGCACTGGTAATGACCTTAACCAGTGTATCGTAGTTCAGACAATAGTAGAAAAATGCACCGGCGCCCAGCACCATGATGACAATGTCATACCACGGCAGCGTATTGGGGTGCACATGTTTTTTCGAAATGGGATAATTCAGATATCCGATGATGATAATAAAGCCCAGAAATGCGGTCAAACGCACTTCGATGCCCGCCTTGCTGAACAGCGTGGACAAAATGCAGTACAGCGCAAAGGCAGCGGTGATGAACATGACTACCAGCTTGGGGGTGCCTTCCCAGATACGGGTATTGGACTCCTTATCATATTTTTTCATAACCGCCTCGACGTCTTTGCTGACATCGCCGTGTTCGTCCATCTCCGGCGCCAGCTGCGGCTCGATGTGGTCTTCTTTCTTCTTAAACATCCAGATCCTCCTAACCACGATGCTATGGGGGATACCATCGCTAAAATATCAAAGGCTACGGCGTTTTCAGAAAAAACGCCGTAGTCTTTCAAGCAAATTTGAAATTGGCGGCTCAGGCCGTTGCAACATCAAGGCCCTTTTCTGCAAAGTACTTTGCAGCGCCGGGGTGATACGGCACACTGGTCATAGAGGCAGCAAACTCAACGCTGCACTCTGCGCCCTTTGCGTGGCTGGTGCTGATGGTATCCAGATTTTCGAAAACGGTGGAAACGAAGGTGTAAATTGCATCTTCGGACACATCATTCGATGCGATGATAACAGATGCCACAGCCACAGTGGTCACATCAGTGGGAGTGCCGTACACATCGGCAGTGATGGTAGCCTCCTGATAGTAGGGGGAGGTTGCAATCAGGTCTGCAACATGCTCATCGTCCAGGCTGACCAGGTACACATCGTTGGTTGCAGCCAGAGAAGACACTGCGTTGGTGGGAGCACCGGCAACAATGAAAGCTGCGTCGATCTTGCCGTCCTGCAGGCTTTCCACGCTGTCGCCAAAGCTCTGGTACACGGGCTTAATATCGTCCTGCGTCAGACCGTAAGCGCCCAGAACGTCCAGTGCGTTGAAGTACACGCCGGAGCCTGCTGCACCGATGGACACATTCTTGCCTGCCAAATCGGCAACCGTTTTAATATCGGGATCCAGAGTTACAATCTGAACCTGCTCCATATACATAGCAGCAACCACGGAGAAATCCTTCATGGGTTCGTCAAACAGGTTGGTGCCGGTGTAAGCATAAGTCATAACGTCGGACTGCACAAAGCCCAGCTGAACCTGACCTGCCTCGAGATCCTCCACGTTTGCCTGAGAGCCGCCGGAAGTCACAGCCGTGATATCCAAATCGGTCTCATTGGAAACATACTGAGACAGCACGCCGCCGAAAGCGTAGTAGGTGCCGGTCTCGCCGCCGGTGCCGAAGGTCAGCTTCGTGGAATCGCCGTTTCCACCGCCGCAAGCGCTCAGAGCCAGTGCCATAGACAGGGACAGTGCTCCTGCAAGAATCTTGCTCATTTTTTTCATTTTCGAGTCCTCCTGTTTTTTTATCTTCAAAAAACGTATTAAACGAATGGAAATAGTATATAGTTTTTTTCGGAAAAAATCAAGTGTATTTTGCAGCGAGACGAAAAAAATATTGCATAAATATAAGGTTCTGTGTGCATGAAATGCAGTGCCCCGCCTTGTTTTTCACCATTGGGGACGAATCGCACAATTCCGGTCAAAATGCAAGTTCAAAGTTGTGAAGTATGCATAAGTTTTCCCACGGTAAATCGAAAGAAAGTTTGTGAAAACATCTGCACAAGTCCCAATCCGCGAAAATTTTTTAATCATTTTCTCAATGGAAACACAATCCCGATTTTTCCGCTTTTTTGCACTTTTTTACGGGCATTTTTCAAAAATGCCGCCGTTCTTCTCATTTGAAAAAATCCACCGCCTTTCGTAAAAATACGACATATTTCACAAAACGACCCCCTTTTTATGTGTTAAAATAATAATTAAATTTACAAATCGCACAAAATGGTCTATGATAAACTCACGATTTGATTTAACTCGCGAAATTCTGAAAGGTAGGTTATACAAATGGGCTTTTTAACGGGAAAAACAGCAATCATCACCGGCGGCGGACGTGCCATTCTGGAAAGCGGCAGACCCGGCTCCATCGGCTACGGTATTGCAACCGCTTATGCTAAGGAAGGCTGCAACTTGGTTCTGACTGGACGGAATATGGAAAAACTGGAAGGCGCAAAGGAAGAGCTGGAGCGTCTGTACGGCATTGAAGTTCTGCCCCTGCAGGCTGACGTTGAGGCCGGCAAAAACAACGAAGAGCTGATTACCGAAGTGGTCATGAAAGCACACGAGAAATTCGGCGACATTCAGGTTCTGATTAACAACGCACAAGCATCTGCCTCCGGCGTTCCTCTGGCAGACCACTCCACCGAGCAGTTTGACTTGGCTCTGTACTCCGGTCTGTACGCTGCATTCTATTACATGAAGGCTTGCTACCCCTTCCTGGCGATCAGCAAGGGCACGGTTATCAACTTTGCCTCCGGCGCAGGCTTGTTCGGCAACTACGGTCAGTGCGCATACGCCGCCGCGAAGGAAGGTATCCGCGGTCTGTCCCGTGTGGCAGCAACCGAATGGGGCAAAGACGGCATCAACGTGAACATCATCTGCCCGTTGGCATGGACCTGCCAGCTGGAGAAGTTCCAGAGAGACTTCCCCGATGCATTCACCGCAAACGTCCGTATGCCGCCCGCAGGCCACTATGCAGACCCCGAAACCGAAATCGGCCGCGTCTGCGTCCAGTTGGCACACCCCGACTTTAAGTACATGAACGGCGAAACCCTGACGCTGGAAGGCGGCATGGGTCTGCGTCCGTAAGTTAACAGTCCACCTCCTAAGACTGGAAAACTCCGGAAACGATTCTCGGAATCGTTCCCGGAGTTTCTTTTTTATTGCAGCAGCAGTGCAATCCATTCCCGCAATCGGCGGGACCGCGCCCCGCTGGCTGCGGACCATTGCGCCGCCGATTCCCATGGAGCCTGCTCCAGCAGCGCCCGCAGCTCCTCTTCCATGCAGTACAGCCGCCGCAAGCCGGTCATCAGACCGCCCCGGAATTTTTCGGATTCTCCCGGGTCGTAAGTATCTCCGGTTTCCAGAAAGTATTCCACCTGCATCTGGCGAAAACTCTGCCGGGCACTCTCCGCCAAAGCAGAACATTCCTCAGCCGCGCCGCCCCGTGTGCCCTCCGCCGCTTGGCGGTACCCCTGCCACAAACGGAGGGTTTGCTCCATAGATTGCTCCAAGGGATTCTGCACAATAGGCGCCGCAGCTCCTGTGACCCGGCTCCAAACCGCGTCAAACTGTCGAAAAATATTCATATCCTCTTGTTTCACAGCACTTCACCCACGTTATTGTATGTTGCTGTTGCAAGAATGTTTCAAATGTGGCATAATAATGAGACCAAAAAACAAGTCAAGCGAGGACTTACTATGCCAAGATTTTTTATGGAGCACGTGGATTTAACCGCCTCGACCGTAACGATTACCGGTCGGGACGCAGAACATATCAAGGTTTTGCGGATGCGCGAGGGAGAAAGCCTGACGATTTGCAACGGTCAGGGCACCGACCTGCAATGCGTCTTAACCCATTCCGACGGAAAAACCGCTTATGCGGACGTAACCGCCGTGGTTCCCTCCGCTGCGGAGCCCTCTGTTGCCGTGCATATTTTTGCAGGATTGGCCAAAGGTGAACGCACCGATTTTGTGGTGCAGAAGTGCACGGAACTGGGTGCCACCGACATTCATTTGTTTCACTGTGACCGATGCGTGGTCCGTTTGGACCCCAAAAAGGGCGCGGATAAAAAGCTGGAACGGTGGCAGCGCATCGCGGAAGAGGCCGCAAAGCAGTCCGGACGGGGCATCATTCCCCAGGTATACTACCATGACAGCTATGCAGCCATGCTGGAAGAGGCATCCCGGTGGGATTTGAAACTGTTTCTGTATGAAACCGGAGACCGTATTTCCCTGCGTACCGCCATCAGTCAGGCAGAGGGCTGCCGCAGCGCCGCAGTGATTACCGGTCCCGAGGGCGGATTCACCCCGGAAGAGGCGGAGGCTGCCCGGAATGCAGGCTTTGCCGTCTGCGCCATGGGTCCCCGGATTCTTCGGTGCGAAACCGCACCCTTGATTCCCCTGACCGCCATTCTCTATGAAACCGGCAATATGAATTGAGTCCATAAATGAAGGCGGGAGCTGAGTTGCTCCCGCCTTGTTTTTTTGATTTCAATATGAATTTTCGAATGGGGATTCCGTTTCAGCGCTGAACGTTACTCGCCTTTTTTCATGTGTTTTGCAATGGCCCAAAGCCCCCATGCACCGCCGCATACCAGCAGCATGATTCCCGTAAAAACAGCAAGGACAATATAGCCCAAGCTGTCCCAACCGGAAGTTACCGCAGCCAAAAGGGAAAGCACGGCAGTTAAGACGGAAAGCACCATCACCGGCAGCAGCCGAATGACAATTTTCCGAATTTTGAAACAAAGCAGAAGTTGAACCGGTAAAATCACAGCCACGGAAACAATCAGCGCTATAATTGTAAGTTCCGTATTGCCCGACCAAACGTCAAACATATCGTCAGCCTCCTCTTTGTATTTATATTGTATTTATAAATCGAACCGTCTGCGAACCTCTTCCCGCAAGGCGGGAACGTGACGAATCACCCGTAGGGGGATAATCAGCGCTATGCAAATGGTTGCCACCACCAACGACCAGGTCAGATGGGCGGCGCCAAACAAATAATACTCAATGGCATATTCAATTCCTATCACCAAAAGCGCCACCGTGCCGACGCACAGGGAGATTTTGGTCAGAATGGACCGATTCCGGCTGAGCAGGCAAAGGAGAAACACCAGTACGCATGCCCAAATCAGAATGGGCACCACCAAGCCCCGGAACCATGCCCCGCCGTTCAGGTCAATGGAAATCAGCCAGATATACACGCCCACAATGGCTACGTCTAATGTCAGCCGAATCACCACCGGCAGCTTTCGGAACACCATGGGCAACACAAACCACACCCACAGCATCACCGCCGCGCCGATGACGTAATAGCTCCAGAATCGGCCGGGGAGCAGAATCAAATTCAGCAGCCCGCAGCACAGCGCCACCGACAGCAGCATAGACGACAGCAAAATCGCCAGACTGTAATTTTCCACCGCGGGAATCTCCGGCGGCTTTGTGGCAAAATAAGGCGGCTCCGTAGGGTCCGGTTTCCACGCGGGGGTTCCGCACAAGGGGCAGCGCTCCGCGCCGGGATTCAGCTCCACGCCGCAATTCACACAATACATAACAAATTCCTTTCAGCGGTTGCTTTCCACCCGCACCGGGATTCCCTCCCGCACCAAAAAGCGGAAAAAGTCCCGCTCCGTGGCCGTCTCTTTTTGGGTTCCGGCAAAGGTAAATTCCAACGTATTTCCATAACTGATGGACGCGCAATGGCACCGGGGCACCGTAGCCTGCCCCAAAATCACTTCCATGCGCTGAATGTGCCCTGCCATAGAGTCCGGCACCGCAAACACACCGGGATTGGTGTAGGTGCAGGAATAGGGCCGCACACCCAACATACGGTAATTCAGCGCCATCACCGGGTTTTTCAGAACCGCCGGAACCACCTGCAGCAGAGGATTCCGGGTAAAGCGCACATTTCGGGTAAAGGCCGCCTGCAACTCCTGCCGATTCACATGCAGACGCATATAATGGTGCACTTGCTGCAAAATTTCCGGGAAGGTATACTCTCCCAAATTGGGGTCAATGCTCAGCCGCACGGTGGTAATGAAATTCCGCACCGTCCGGGAGGGAAAATAGCTCCGGAGATTGATGGGAATGGCCAGTGCCGCCTGCCGCAGCCGATGGGGATTCCGTTCCTTCTGCCGTTCCAAAATCACGTACAACAGCGCCGCGGAGAGATACTCCGTCACGGAAACGCCATAGCTTTTCGCTTTTTCCTTCAGCCGGTCCACCGGGAGAAAGCCCATAGTCACGTGAAACGTATAAAAGGGCTCCGGGGTGCCTACATTCAAAAAGGCATTGGGCAAACGGCGGAGCTTTTCCCCGTAATTTCCGACATATCGGGTGTAAGCGTCCTCCAATTCCTCCGGGTCCGGGGTCTGGTTCAAATCCAGAATTCCCTCTTCCACGGGAATGTCATGGCCCAGCTGCCGGAGATACTCCGCCAACAGCGTCCGGAAGAACACCAAGCTGCCCGCACCGTCGGACACCGCGTGGAACACCTCAATGGAAATCCGATTCCGATAATAATAGAACCGCACCAGCCAGCCGTTATCCTCTTGAAACCGCACCGGTTGGCAGGGGTCGGACACGTCTTCCTTCAAAAACGGACCGGGCGCGGGGTTCGGCTCCATATAGTACCAGAACAAGCCCTTTCGAATCCGGGTGGCAAAGCTGGGAAACCGGGGCATCACCCGGTCAATGGCCCGCTGCAAAGCCGCGGGGTCCACCGGTTCCGTCATCACCGCGGAAAATCGGTAAATCGCGGAATATTCCTCCCGCTGCAGCGCGGAATACAGAATTCCTGCATTATCCAGCTTGTACCACCGTTCACCGGGCTTTGCCATACAGCGCGCCTCCCCTCGTTTTTGTTGATTATCTGTCTGTATCCTATCACAGCAGCGGCTGTTTGACAAGTTCGCTCGGCATTTCTCCGGGAATTGGCGGGAAATTGCTCCCGCTCCCCGGTTTCATGGGTTCTTGTCGGAGCCGATGAAGTGTGATAAAATACGGATACCAAACATTTGCAACACACTCTCACAACCGCGAAAAAGATACAGGAGGAACCTATGGCCGCAATCCGCAAACATTTCCGCAAAGACGAATCCAATCCCCGGCTCAGCCCGCTGATGCTGGCATTAAAAGCCGTACACAGTGCCGGCGCACCGGACACCATGGACCCGGAAGAGCTGGAAAAGCAGCGCCGAAATCAGGATACCTTGGGTCGGCTCACCGCCCCCATGATTGGCATGGATTGGGAAGAATTGGACCTGGACGGAATGGCTGCCGCATGGACTCGGCTGCAAGACCCCCACGGCAATCGCCATGCGGTGCTGTACTGCCACGGCGGCGGATATACCAGCGGCAATCTGGGATATTCCCGGGTGTTGGCCTCTAAAATTGCCAACGTCACAGGCTATGACGTTCTCAGCTTTGAATACCGTCTGGCACCGGAGTTTCCTTATCCCGCTGCTGCAGAAGACGCCCGCAAGGCATGGGATTACCTGCTGACGCTGGGATATGCCCCGGAAAATCTGATTCTGGCGGGGGATTCCGCCGGCGGCAATCTGGCATTGGTTTTGTGCCACAGTCTGAAAGCGGAGCATCGTCCCCTGCCCGGCGCGCTGCTGCTCATGTCTCCGTGGACGGATATGACCATGTCCGGCGCATCTTACAAGGAGCGGGTGGAAATCGACCCCATGCTCACCCCGGAATACATCGACGCCGTGCGGAATGCCTATGCCCCCGGGCAGGATTTGTCCAGTCCTTTTCTCTCCCCGCTGTTCGGTGATTTCACCGATTTTCCGCCGACCTTGATTCAAGTGGGGGACCACGAAATTCTCTACGACGATTCCGCCCGGCTGCATCAAGCGATGACCGCTGCCGGGGTGCACTGCCGATTGGAGGTCAGCGCCGGTATGTGGCACGTATTCCAGATGTTCCCCAACCGGAAATCCAATCAAGCCATTCGGAATCTTGCCCGATTTCTGTTGGAATAAACGATTGTATAAAAAACGGACCCGAAACCCATGGTTTCAGGTCCGTTTGTCATTTCAAGCTGCTTGAAAATCTTATTTTGTACCGAAAATACGGTCGCCGGCATCGCCCAAGCCGGGTACGATGTAGCCGTGGTCATTCAGACGCTCGTCCAATGCAGCCACGTAAATGTCCACATCGGGATGTGCCTTCTGCATAGCAGCAATGCCCTCGGGCGCTGCGATGATGTCCATAATACGAATCCGTTTTACACCGGCTTCCTTCAGGAAGTCCACAGCCGCGATGGCGCTGCCGCCGGTTGCCAGCATGGGGTCCACCACGATGACTTCCCGCTCGCCGATATCGGGGGGCATCTTGAAGTAATACTTCACCGGCTCCAGAGTCTCCGGGTCGCGGTACAGACCAATGTGGCCCACCTTTGCGCTGGGGATCATCTGCACCATGCCGTCTACCATGCCCAGACCGGCACGGAGAATGGGAACGATGGCCAGCTTTTTACCGGACAGACGCTTGCAGTGTGCAACTGCAACGGGGGTTTCTACCTCAACATCTTCCACGGGCAGGTCCCGGGTCACTTCAAAGCACATCAGCATGGAAATTTCGTTAATCATCTCCCGGAATTCCTTGACGCCGGTGTTCTTATCCCGCAGGATTGAAAGCTTGTGCTGAATCAAGGGATGCTCAAATACATGTACAGTACTCATTGACAGTTCTCCTTTTTAATTATTCTCTATGTCAGTTTTCTGATTGTTTCTGCTTTTCCATACGGGCCTGCCGCTCCCGCTCTGCCTGTGACAGCCGCAGATACACCGGCAGCACGCTGTCTGCGGTGCCCGGCTCCGTCCGGCTTGCCGCCAGCGCCACGCCGTATGCGCTCTGCCACCGGAGCATTTCCGGCGCCGCCACGCAGTCTACGCCCGCTTTTTCAAAATAAGCCGCGGTCACTTCCGTACCGTCGCCCACCAGATAAGCCGTTCTTCCGCCGGTGCGCAGCTCCTCGCTCAAATCCGCCAGCGCCACCGCACGGTCCGGGCACAGCCGCACCGGAGCGCCCTGCCGAATCTCAAACAACGCGGAATACACCTGCTCCCGCCGGGCGTCCATGACGCAGCAAATCAGCGCGCCCTCGCCGAAAGCCGTACCGTTCCACGCCATTGCCTCCAATGCGGAAACGCCCACGGCCGGTTTTTCATTGCCCCATGCAAGCCCCTTTACCGTGGAAACACCGATGCGCACACCGGTAAAGCTGCCGGGACCATGGGCCACGGCAAACAAATCAATATCCTGCAGGGTATAGCCGCTGTTTGTCAGCAGCGCCTGCGCCATAGGCAGCAGGGTCACGCTATGGGTCTGGCCGCAATTCTGAAAGGATTGGGCAATCAGCCGGTCATCCTCGCACAGCGCCACACTGGCCGGTTTTGCGGTGGACTCAAATGCCAGAATCCGCATGTTCTCCCTCCTCAATGGTGATTTTCCGGGCGGTATCGGACAGCTTTTCAATGGTCAGCCGCACTTCCTCTCCGGTGAATGCGTCCTCCACGTTTTCGCTCCATTCCACCGCCAGCACAGCACCCCGGTTGAGATAGTCTTCCCAGCCGATGTCGAACAATTCGTCCGCGCTGCCCAGACGGTACATATCAAAGTGAATCAGCGTCCGGTCGCCCAAATATTCATTCACAATGGTGAACGTGGGGCTGGACACCCGGGTATCAATGCCCATACCCCGAGCCATGCCCCGGACAAAGGCCGTTTTTCCCGCGCCCAAATCGCCGTACATGGCCACAACGGTTCCGTCCTTAACCCGGCGGCCGAACTGTTCACCGATTGCCTCGGTTTCTTTTTCATTGTTTGTGATATATTCCATTCGATATGCCTCACATCGATTTCTTTACGCATAAACCGATTTATTATACCCTATTTTTCCACAAACGTAAAGAGGTTCCGGGAATTTGTTGTAATTTGAAATTCAAATTCAAAATTGACGTGAAAAATGGAATGTGCTATATTGTACACAATAACGTTTTTTAAATAAGGTGTCTGTTTCCACGAAAGGAGCGGAATTTTGAAAAAAGTAACTTCGCTGGCAAAGGACTTTTTTGCCCGGGCAGACTTGGTGCTGTTGGCGCTGTGCGTCATCAGTACGGTGTTCGGCATTACGATTGTTTCCAGTGCAACGGCGTCCACCGGCAGCTTAAAGCAGGTTTATGTGCAGATGATTGCATTTCTGCTGGGCTTGGGCATGTATGTGCTGTTTACCTATATTGACATCGACACGTTGGCGGACAACTGGCCCATGCTGTGCGTGTTCAATCTGGCTTTACTGGTGCTGCTGGTGCTGTTCGGCACCGGCGACTCCGAAACCGGCAACAACGGCTGGATTCGATTCTTCGGCATCGGTGTGCAGCCCTCCGAAGTCATTAAAATTGCATACATCGTGGTAATGGCCAAGCATATTTCCTATCTGAAAACGAAACAGGATTTGAATGCCCTCCCCTCCGCGGTGCAGCTGGCGCTGCATTTCGGTCTGATTTTCGGTCTGCTGCTGATCACCTCCAAGGATTTGGGCAGCGCAACGGTGTTCTTCATCATTTTCCTGGTGATGCTGTTTGCCGCCGGATTCAAATGGTACTGGTTTGTCATCGGTTTCGCCTGCATTCTGGCGGTGATGCCCTTTGCATGGACCCACGTGCTGCAGGATTACCAGAAGGACCGTCTGCTGGTACCCTATATTCCCAGCATCGACCCGGACAACAGCACCGTAAACTGGCAGGCCAACTTGAGTAAAATCGCACTGGCCTCCGGTCAGTTTGCGGGAAAGGGTCTGTTCAACGGCCCCCAGAGCCAATCCGACCGCGCCGGTAAGCACACGGACTTTATTTTCTCCGTCATCGGCGAGGAAACCGGATTCATCGGCTGCTCCTTGGTGTTCATTCTGCTGACCGCCATCGCCCTGCGTTGCATCTATGTGGGCATGAAGTCCGGCACCCTGCTGGGTATGCTGGTCTGTTTCGGTGTTGCGGCAAGTGTGCTGTTCCAGATGTTTGAGAACACCGGAATGTGCATGGGCATCACCCCCGTGATCGGCATTACCCTGCCGTTCTTCAGTTACGGCGGTTCTTCCATCGTTTCCATGTATGCCGCCATGGGCATTGTGTCCGGCATCAAATACAAACGAAAGCCCACCCAATACGCATATTATTAACCTTGAACTCTGTAACCCGATCGTGAGATAAATAATGAGCAACAGAAAAAAATCAAACCCCCGCAGCTTACAAACTGGATTTACATTGATGGAAATGCTGATTGTGGTCGTCATCATCGCGGTGTTGGTGGCCGTAGCCATTCCCACGTTCACATCTTCTCTGGAGCGTTCCCGAGAGGCCGCAGATTTGGCCAACGTACGGAGCGCCTACGGAAAGGTGTCCCTTGCTGCGCTTTTGGACGGCAGCAGCACCACGGAAACGGTTTCTCTGACCCAGAAACAAGTCGGTTGGCAGACCCCGGGCACCATCAACATCGGTGGCATCACCGAAAGCAGCGACCGGTGGAAAGGCTCCCCAAAAGCCGGCGGCAGCTGCAAGGTGTATTACACCGATGACGGCGTCACCTTGGATTGGGGCGGCGGCGCAGCGCCCACCTATCCTTTTGATACCAAAATCAATAACTTTTTTGGCTCCGTGCTGTACGATGCTACGTTCTGGAAAAACCATGAGATGGATACAAACTGGAACTTCGAGTTTGATTCACGGTGCCCCGGTTCCAAATATATTAAGGACATTCAGGAAGTACTGAAAAAGTCGGAAAATACCAACAGCCTTTTGTCTCAGTCGGATTGCACATGGGCTTTTCTGGGCGACGGTCACAAAGGGAAAGAATCAGAACGTTATCTTTACTGGACGTCTCTGAATACAGACAAAGTGGGCGCCGGAAAGAAAATCCCCGTCATTGTCCAAACCGGTGACGGAAAATTCTACGTTTCCGAGACCACAACCGGTCAGCGAATCAAGAAAAACGAACCGAACAAAGGCGCGCCGTATGTGGCTGTTTCGGTAAACCTTGACAAAAACGGTTACAAGGCTGTTCTGACAAGCGGTACGCAGTACGACTCTCTGACCGATGCTTACAACGCCTATCAAAAGGCTTTGGAAAAACCGGAATACGAAGACGCGGTCAAGAAAAGCAGCACCCCTTAATTTCATAGGCAGACATGCAAAAAAGGCTCCCCGGCAGGGGAGCCTTTTATCGTTTATGGAGTTGGAAGTTGCGGGGTTATCCTAATATCAACTCGCATTCAGAGTGTTTATCGCATTGATATGCTACTTGATAGCCTTTTCCTTCATCAAAAGTAACTATACACCTTCCGCTTTCGTTTTTCATCGACACTGTTTGTCCGTCCAAAAATTTTAAATTTTTATAATCATAGTCTTCACTTTGAGCTAGGTGCCAAATCTTAACCTTATCATTTTGTACTCCGGTAAGCATATAATCCGTCTGAATTTCCGCGTAATATGCCCGCACGTTCGCCCAGTCGGTTCGCACTTTTACCTTATGCATCTGGGCATTCATCACCGGGATTGCCACAGCCACCAAAATGGCAATGACGGCAACCACAATCAGCATTTCCATCAACGTAAAGCCTTTTTGATTCTTTTTCATTGTTGCTCGGTCTCCTTTTCCAAAGGGGTAGAGTTGAAATTTTGGAAAGAAAAAACCTTGAAAGCACAATGCTTTCAAGGTTTTTTGGTGCGCGAGGCGGGACTTGAACCCGCACGTCCGGAGTGGACACTAGAACCTGAATCTAGCGAGTCTGCCAATTCCACCACTCGCGCATATTCTGTTTGCCTCTCGCATTGCGTCTCCGTAACGCTTGGTGCTTGAGTATAATAACACCTCCCGTAGTAAATGTCAACATCTTTTTTCACTTTTTTTACTTTTTTCTAAAAAAATCAATTTTTCCGTTTTCAGACCGTTGATATGGACTTTCCCCACGGGGCATGATAAAATAGATTTGTTAGATTGTTTTGAACGTATTTATCATAGGAGTGTATCAATATGATTGACCGCAAACAATTAAAATTCGCCGCCCGGGGATATATGAAAGCCGCAAAGCCCAACCCTTGGACGGTTAGCATGATTGCCTGCATCATTACGGAAATTCTCTCCGTGCTGTCCATACAGGTCACCAATCTCCCCACCATGCAAGCTGCCCTCACAGAATATTATCAAACCCTTGATATGGAGGCCTATATTGCCGCGATGCAGGCTGCGCAGCCGGACTTTGCCGCAATGCTGATTAACCTGCTGCTGGGCTTTATGAGCACCATGATTGGCGCAGGCTTGATTATTTTCATTATGCGCACCGTCCGGGACCATAAGGGCAGCGTGGGCAACCTGCTGGACGCATTCCCCGTGCTGATTCGCATATTCTGCTATCAGGTGGTTTCCTCAGTTCTGATTGCTCTGTGGGCGTTGCTGTTCATCATTCCCGGCATCATTGCCTCCTATCGGTATCGGCAGGGTCTGTATCTCCTGCTGGACCACCCGGAAATGGGAATTATGGATTGTATCCGCACCAGTAAAAATCTCATGGACGGACACAAGTGGGAGCTGTTCGTCATGGACCTGAGCTTTCTGCTGTGGACTCTCGCCGTAGCCGTGCTGTCCTCCGCACTGGGCAGTCTGATACTTCATACAATTGAAATCAATGCCGACTTGTTAGATGCCGTGCTGTCCTCCGCGCTGGGCAGTCTGATGCCCCTGCTGTTCGTGGAGCTGCTGGTTCTGCCGCTGAGCGCTTTCGTGACCATTTATACCGGAATTTCTTACTTCCTGTATTACGAGGCACTTCACGGTGCAACCTACGATTCCCGCATTTCCTCCGAGAGCAGCGCTCCCGCAGATTCCGACTTCTCCGCATAATCACACGCAAATCATGGCTCCGACCCCCAATCGGAGCCATTTCTTCGTTACAGTTTGTCCATTATTTCACAAAATTGTGAACAATTCAAAAACCCTGCGCCGGTTTCCTTGACTTTCCCGTTCATTATCTTAAAATAAGAGTATCAAAATCTTTTCAGAAAGGACGACCGTACATGACATTTCAGGAATTTATGGAGCTTTTGTTTGAGAGCGCCAGCCTGACCAACGCGGCGTTGGAGCGGGTATTGGACCCGCTTTGCCAAGAATATCAGTTAACCATGCAGCAAGCTCATATTTTGCTGGAGTGCCGTGCTCGGCCCGGCCAGAGCGCCGGGCAGCTGAGTGATAAGGTAGGTCTGCTGCGCACCAATTTTGCACCGGTGTGCCGAAAGCTGGAGGCCCGCGGCTTGATTCGCAAGCAATCCAGTATGTCCGACCGCCGCTCCTACCGTCTGTTTCTGACGGAAGAGGGCGAGGCACTGGTGGACGCCATTTGGGCGGACGCCAATCACCGGTTCAGCGCAAAGTTCCGGGCCGTGAGCAGCAACAGTGAAATGATGCTCCGCACCGGCTACCAGACTTACCGCGCTGTTCTGGAAAAAATGTTCGCACTGGGCAATCGGCGCTGACCCCCCGCAACCCCAAAGGAGAAAAAACAAACATGAACGAAGTCAAAAACCCCAAGAAGAATCTGATGACCTATTACGGCATTGTGCTGCTGTTGCTGCTGCTGTTTAATCTGCTGGTAGTGCCCGCCGTTGCCGAGCGTCAGATTCAGGAAGTGGATTACAATACCTTTGTATCCATGACCGAGGAGCAGAAAATCGGAAAAGTGGAAATCCAAACCCAGGAAAACCGCATTCTGTTCACCAGTAAAGACGAGAAAACCATTTATAAAACCGCCATCGTTCCCGATGACGCCATGATTCAGCGGCTGCTGGCTGCCGGAGTCTCCACCACCGGCGAAGAGATTCAGCAGACCTCTCCCCTCCTCAGCGCTCTGCTGTATTTCATTCTGCCCATGGTTCTGTTTGTGGGTCTGGGGCAGATTCTTAGCAAGAAAATGATGGAGAAAATGGGCGGCAGCGATTCCCTGATGTTTAACATGGGCAAGAGCAACGCCAAGATTTACGTCAAAAGCGCCGAAGGCATTAAATTCTCCGATGTGGCCGGTGAGGACGAGGCCAAGGAGAATTTGCAGGAAATCGTGAATTATCTCCATGACCCCGGTAAATACCGGGAAATCGGTGCCAACATGCCCAAGGGTGTACTGCTGGTCGGCCCTCCGGGAACCGGTAAAACTCTGCTGGCAAAAGCCGTTGCCGGTGAATCCAACGTGCCCTTCTTCTCCATGTCCGGCTCGGAATTTGTGGAAATGTTCGTGGGCATGGGCGCCAGCAAGGTCCGGGACCTGTTCAAGCAGGCCAAGGAAAAAGCGCCCTGCATTGTGTTCATCGACGAAATCGATGCCATCGGTCAGAAACGCGACGGCCGGGCAATGGGCAATGACGAGCGGGAGCAGACGCTGAACCAGCTGCTGACGGAAATGGACGGCTTTGAGGGCAACAACGGTGTGATTATTCTGGCCGCCACCAACCGTCCGGAGTCTCTGGACCCCGCACTGACCCGTCCCGGTCGATTCGACCGCCGGGTACCGGTGGAGCTGCCGGATTTGAAGGGCCGGGAAGAAATTCTGAAGGTCCATGCCAAGAAAATCAAAATTGCCGACGATGTGGACTTCAACAAAGTGGCCCGCATGGCCTCCGGTGCCAGTGGTGCGGAGCTGGCAAACATCGTCAATGAGGCCGCGCTCCGGGCGGTGCGGGACGGACGTCGATTCGCCACCCAAGCCGATTTGGAGGAGAGCATTGAGGTGGTCATTGCCGGCTACCAGAAGAAAAATGCCATTCTCACCGACCACGAAAAACGAATCGTGTCCTATCACGAAATCGGCCACGCACTGGTGACCGCCAAGCAGACCGGCACGGCGCCGGTGCAGAAAATCACCATCGTGCCCCGCACCTCCGGCGCATTGGGCTACACCATGCAGATTGAAGAGGGCAACCATTATCTGATGACCAAAGAGGAAATGGAAAATAAAATTGCCATTTATACCGGCGGCAGAGCCGCGGAGGAAGTGGTATTCGGTTCCGTCACCACCGGCGCGTCCAACGATATTGAGCAGGCAACCAAGCTGGCCCGCGCTATGATTACCCGATACGGCATGAGCGACGATTTCGACATGGTCGCCATGGAAACGGTCACCAACCAGTATCTTGGCGGAGACACCTCTCTGGCTTGCTCTCCGGAGACGCAGACGCTCATCGACCGGAAAGTGGTGGAACTTGTCAAGCGGCAGCATGACAAGGCGCTGAAGATTTTGCAGGAAAACCGGGCAAAGCTGGATGAGTTGGCGGAATACCTCTACCAGAAAGAAACCATCACCGGCGAGCAGTTCATGGCCATTCTGAACGCCCCCGCAGAATCCCAGACCGCAGAGATTTAATCCGAATACGCGAAAAGGCGATGCCCGATTTTGGGCATCGCCTTTTTCAATTGCTTGCTTAGTAATCGATGGTAGCCATCACGTCTGCCACGTCCACTTTGTGGGAAATCAGACCGGCGCTGTACATCCAATCGATGTTTTCCTGCCAGTTTTCGGCAGTCTGGGTCAGGAACTGTGCGTCAGCGGTCTCCATGAGGGGCAGCAGGGTCTGGCAGGAGCTCTGCTCCACGGACTTGGTCAGAGGGAAGTTCTCCTCGTTCTGGTTGTCCAGCAGAATCTGCAGGCAGCCGTCCGGGTCAGCCTGGAAATCGGCAAAGCCCTTGGCAGATGCACGGAGGAAACCGGCCAGCACGTCCGGCTCGTTTTCAATCATATCATTGCCTGCCAGGAACACAGCCTCATAGTAGTTGGGAATGCCGTAGTCGTTCACCATGAAGTAGTCCACGTCAAAGCCCTCTTCCTCCATCTGAGGCACTTCGTGGTTCACAAGGCAGCCGATGGTTGCATCCACGTTGCCGGTGGTCATGGAGCTCATCAGGTCAAAGCCCACGTCCACCATGTCCACGGTGTTGTAATCAGCGCCGTCAGCCTCCATCATGGTCTTGACCAGAGCCTCGCTCAATGCGGTGCCGGCATAGCCAACGGTCTTGTTTTCCAAATCTGCGGGTCTGGTGATGTTCTTGTCCTTCAGAGAGAGAATGACGTTCAGAGGAGACTGCACAATGGCGCCGATGGACTTCACGCCCACATTCTGGTCAGCCACAGCCTGAATGATGTCGTGCTCGTAGTACATACCGATTTCAGCCTTGCCTGCTGCCACCAGAGACAGTGCATCATTGGCGTTGGAGGGGAACTGCACCTTTACGTCCAGACCTTCCTCGGCATAGTAGCCTTTTTCAATGGCAGTATAAATGAAAGTGTGAATTGCATTGGGGTACCAGTCCAGCACCACGTTGATTTCCCGCAGGTCATCGGTTTTGGTGTCGGCATCGGTGTTCGGGGTTTCCGCTTTCTGATTGCCGCAGCCGGTAAACAGGGTCATCATCATGGCAGCGGACAGCGCCAGAGCGCCTACTTTTTTGAACTTCATATAAAATATTCCTTTCCGATTCCGGGACGTTGCCCGGTCTATGGGTTTCTATCACTTCGTTTACGATTCGCCACGCCAAGTAACGATTCGTTTTTCCAGCACGGAGACAATGCCCGTGAGAATCATGGCCACCACGCTCAGCAGCAAAATGGGCGCAAATACGCCCGCACCGTCCAACTGCGTCATCATACGGCGGCTGAAATAGCCCAAGCCGCTTTTTGCCCCCAACCATTCGCCGATGGCTGCGCCGATGATGGACAGCGGCACTGCCATTTTAATGGCGGAAAAGAAATAGGGCAGCACAGCCGGCAATTTCAATTTCCAGAAAATTTGTCTCTTGCTGGCGCCAAAGGTGGTCATCAGCTCCGTCATTTCGGATTTCACCGATTTGAAACCGTCAAACACCGTAATGGCAATGGGGAAAAAGGTCATCAGCACAGTGACCAGAACTTTACTCCACATGGTATAGCCGAACCACAGCACAAACAGCGGTGCCAGCGCCGTGGTGGGAATGGTCTGGGAGGCAATAATCAAGGGGTACAGCGCTTTTTCCGCCATGGGGCTCAAATCCATCAAAATCGCCAGACCCATGCCCAGCACAACGGAAATGGCAAGACCCACAAACACCACCTGCATGGTGGCGGGCAAATGCGCCGTGAACAGCGGTCCCCGCAGCTCCCACAGCCGCACAACAACCTGCACCGGCGTGGGCAGAATATACGCGGCGTTCATTTTCATGCCGCCCAGCTGCCAGAGCATCAAAAGCACCAACACCAGAATTGCCGCGGGTAAATTGGCATTTCTCTGTTTTTTCATGCCGGTTCCCTCCTGAGCAATCCAATCAGTTCTTCTTTCAGCTGCAGAATTTCCGGATTTCGGAGCATTTCCATATTTCTGGGATATTCTGCCGGAACCTCAATGGAACGCAGATGGGTGATGGGCGTATCCTCCACCACCAAAATGCGGCTGGATAGGAACAGCGCCTCTTCCACATCGTGGGTGATGAACAAAACGGTTTTCTGTTCCTTTTCCCACTGCTCCAGCAGCCACTCCCGCATATTCAGCCGGGTCAGATAATCCAACGCGGAAAACGGCTCGTCCAACAGCAGTAAATCCGAGCCGGTCAGCACCGTCCGGGCAAATGCCGCCCGCTGACGCATACCGCCGGAAAGCTCCGAGGGAGATTTCTTTCCCCAGTTGCCCAGACCCACGGTCTGCAGCGTGGACTGCACCTTTTCGTTCATTTCCGCCTTGCTCATACCGCCGCGGATTTCCAAGGGCAGGCGCACATTGTCCGCCACCGTCCGCCAAGGGAACAGCAAGTCCTGCTGGGGCATATAGCCGCAATAGTTTTTCAGCGCACGGATATTTTTCCCGTCCACAAAAATTTCGCCGCCCTGCGGCTCCAGCAAACGGTTCACCAGTCGGAAAATGGTGCTTTTTCCGCAGCCGGAATGGCCGATGACGGAAACGAATTCCCCGTCTTCCACCTGAAAGCTCAATTCCCGGAGCATAGGCTGCGCGTCTTCCTGATACTGAAAGCTTACGTTTTGAAAAGTCAGCATGGGTTTACTTTTTCACCTGCCATGCCATATCCCAGAATGCGAGCTCATACCGGGAGCAGTTGACAAAAATCTCTATCAAATGCTGCAGCTGCCGGGTATTATACTCCGCAGTCAGCCGATTGGTCAGCTCCACCAGAATCCGGTTTGCCTCCGCATATTCCGGCGCGGCATAGCCCTGGACCCACTCGCCGTAGAAGGGGTGCTGTTCCGCGTCGGGATTGGTCCGGAGAATTTCCTTTGCAATGTATTCATAGCTCAGCGCGCAGGAGAGAATGGCCGCTGCAACTTCCCCGGCGCCCTCTTCAAAGGCGACCCGCAGCATATAGGAGGTGTAGGACAGATTATCCAGCGCCACAGGGGTCTGCTCCGCCTCTTCCAAGGTAATGCCCAGACGCGCCATATAGCTCCGGTGAATGTCCATTTCTCCGTCCAGAATCTGATGCACATAACCGGCAAACAGTTTCATGGCCTCTCCGTCTTTTGCCTTGGACACGCCAACGGCAAACACTTTTGCATAATCTATGAGATACAGGTAATCCTGAATCATGTAATACCGAAATTTTTCCCGGTCCAGAGTGCCGTCGGCAATGCCCCGGACAAAGGGATGGGTGTAGTATTCCGCCCAGATATCTTCTGTGGCTGCAAGCAGCCGTTCTGTTGTCGTCATCATTCCGCCCTCATTCCGCAAATTCGCCGGTGATGGCAAATGCATGGTTCATGGGACCGGAGCCGGCGCCCAAATCCAACATGGCTGCCAGTGCGCCGGAAATATAGGCTTTAGCCCGCTCCACAGCCGTATCCAAATCCCGGCCCTTGGCCAGATTGGAGGCAATGGCGCTGGACAACGTGCAGCCGGTGCCGTGGGTGTTGGGGTTGTCAATGCGTTTGCCGTTGAACCAACGGTAATCCCCATCACGGTACAGCAGGTCGTTGGCGTCATTCAGCTGATGGCCGCCTTTGCACAAAACCGCGCAATGGTAGGTCTCGCTGATGAACTTTGCCGCCTGAATCATATCCTCCGGTGTTTTGACCTCCATACCGGAAAGCACTTCCGTTTCCGGAATGTTGGGGGTCAGAACCGTTGCCAGAGGCAGCAGATTCCGTTTCAGCGAATCGATGGCGTCGTCGCTGATGAGCTTGGACCCGGAGGTTGCCACCATAACGGGGTCCACAACAATGTTCTTTGCGCCGTACTGTTTCAGTTTCTCCGCGATGACCTCAATCAGGCCGGTAGAAGAAACCATGCCGATTTTCACCGCGTCGGGACGAATGTCCGTAAACACGCTGTCAATCTGCTGCGCCAGGAATTCCGGGGTAACCTCGAAAATTCCCTGTACGCCGGTCGTATTCTGGGCAGTCAGGGCTGTAATCGCGCTCATGGCGTAAACGCCATTTGCGGTCATGGTCTTGATGTCTGCCTGGATGCCGGCGCCTCCGCTGGAATCACTTCCGGCGATCGTCAATGCTGTTTTCATTCTGTTCTCCTTTCAGCATGCGTTTTATAAGCGACGAAAAGTGGTGCCCCCGATTCGCCGCTGAAATCACACGGTTAAACCGTGGTATTTCCCTCGTTTTGGTATTTGGAGAGTTTCTTGTCGATGGTCAGAATCTCTCCCTCCGGTTCATACTCCACCTTAATATAGGCGGAAACCTTCGGTGCCCCGGCGCGAATCGCCACGTGCTGGCACTCCTTTACAATGTCCATCAGTTGGTCGTAGTCCGTTCCCTCAATGGTGGTCTCGTAAGCGCCCACCTCATACCGCAGACCGGTGCTTGCAATATACGCAATCACTTCGTCCACAATGCGAATCAATTCCTCATCGCTGTCCGTTTTGGGCAGCACCTGAATGGCAACACTGGCTGTCATATTGCTTTTCCTCCCATGCAAAAGGGCCGGGCTTGTGCCCAGTCTACAATAATTTCGTCCGCCAGACCGGAAAGCTCCGGCCAATGGCCTTGGTTGCTCTCGTCATACACGGCAACCACATAAAATCCCGCCTCTTTTGCCGTTTTCCCGGCAAAGCCTGCGTCTTCAAACACTGCGGTATCCGCCGGAGCCGTCTCCATCAGACGGGCCGCCTCCAAAAATACGTCCGGCCGGTCTTTTCCCGCGGAAACTGCGTCGCAGCTCAAAATCGTCACGAAATCCTCCGCCACGCCCAGCCGCTCCAAGCACAGCCGCGCCAAATCCTCCGGCGTTGCCGTAGCCACGGCCATTTTCACACCGGCGGCTTTCAATGCGTCCAGATATTCCCGCACCCCCGGTTTCAGAGGCACGTCCGTGCGGTAATGGTAATCCATCACGGAGAGAATCTCTTCGGAAATGGACGCAGCCGTTCCCTCCAACCCGAAGGTTTCCCGGAACAGCTCTGCGGATTCCTCCATGGTCATAGGGTCGGTCCGGGCCAGAATTTCTTCCAGATCCCCGGTCACGCCCTTGCTCCGCAAATATTCCCGGCCCAGATTCCGCCAGTAGCCCATAGAGTCCACCAACGTGCCGTCCATATCGAAAATGCAGGCCTTTTTATCCATGAACCACCTGCTCGGTCACTGCTTTCAGATGCGCTGTTGCCTGCTTGATGTCCGGCTGGGCAAAAATTGCGCTGACCACGGAAATGCCCGCAATGCCGGAGCCTTTCAGCTCCATGGCGTTGGAGGCTTTGATTCCGCCGATGGCTACCACGGGAATGTCTACGGCTGCGCAAATCTCCCGCAGGGTTTCAAAGCTCACCTCCGAGGCGTCTGCCTTGGTATCCGTGGGAAACACGGCGCCCACGCCCAGATAGTCCGCACCCCGCTGCTGCGCCAGAAGTGCCTCTGCCACGGTTTTGCAGGACACGCCGATGATTTTATCCGGTCCCAGCTTGGCCCGCACGTCACCGGCTTCCATATCGCTCTGCCCCACATGTACGCCGTCTGCGTCCATTTTCACGGCAATGTCCACATTGTCATTGATCACAAGGGGCACACCGTACTGCTTGCACAGTGCTTTCAGTTCCACTGCCTCTTCATAAAACGCTGCCTCGTCCAAGGTTTTCTCCCGGAGCTGCAGGAAGGTTGCCCCGCCCTGCAAACACTCCTCCACCTGACTGTACAGGCTCCGACCGTTCAGCCATGCCCGGTCGGTGATGGCATATAACAATAAATCTTCTTTTTTGCAATTCATAAGATGTTCCTCGATTCTTTCAAAAACAAAAGCGGCAAAGCCCCGTAGGCCTCGCCGCTGTGTATGTTCAGTCGCGTTTATTTCCCTACGTTGGCATAATCCAAATCAGGTCACGGGTTACGGCGGTCCAGCCGATTCTCAGCCCACTCCCGCGGGCTCCCCTTTTTTAATTTTTCCGCTGACGGTTTCCACGCAGCGGTGCTGTTACAGAGTCCACTATATGCCTCTGCTTTCGTTTTGTCAAGCATCGGAATCAGTTTTTCCCGGCGGACAGACCTCAGGCTCCAATTCTGCCCGCTCCCGGCTCAATTCCCGGTACAATTCCGGTCCGGTCCAACGGGAATTGGTCTCCGTCAGCACCGCTTTCAGACTGCCCCCGCCGACCCGGGCTGTTTTCATGCCGCTGAGAAAGCTTTCCAGCTGCCGGTCGGTCACATTGGCAAACACCAGCATCATGCCGGGCAGCGCACCGGGCTCCGCCGTTTCCCGGAATTTCACTGCTCCGGCAAACGCGCCCACGGGCTGATGCATTTCCTCCGGCAGCACCCACCGCAGCCGCAAATCCAGTTTTCCGCAAAGGGGTTTCAGCTTTTTCCGGTCGCCGTCTCCGCCGCCGTATACAATCACGGTTCCTTTTCCCATACTGTCATCTCCCGGTTTTTTCTCCAATTTACCACACTTTTTCTCTATGAGCAACCGACACTTTCTCCTAAATCCTTACGAACCCGGGGGAAAGTTGTTGAAATGATGACAATTTCGTGGTACTCTAAGGATAAACTATGACATGAACCGCTATCAGAGAATCAATGAATGTGTGGAGGAGCGTTTAACAATGAAAACAATCAAAATTTCCAATAACGTAATCCGGCGGATGCCCAGATATCTGCGTAAGCTGGATGAATTGAGTGCTGCCGGTGTGGAACGCATTTCTTCCAATGAATTGGGTCGGCAGTTGGGCCTGACGCCCTCTCAGATTCGGCAGGATTTCAGCTGTTTCGGTGAATTCGGTCAGCAGGGCTACGGCTACAATCTGGTCAGCCTGCGGAATGAAATCGCCGCCATTCTGGGTATGGACCGGGGCTACAAAGCCATCGTCATGGGCGTGGGTAAAATTGGCCGGGCTCTGCTGGACCACTTCAGCTTTGAGGCCTGCGGTTTCCAGCTGTTGGCTGCCTTTGACCCGGATAAGCGCATGATTGGCAAATCCACCCTCCGCGGAATTCCCATCTATGATTCCGCAACGGTAAACGATTTCTGCGCACAGAACAACGTGGACGTAGCCGTGCTGTGCGTTCCCTCCGAATATGCGCAGATTGCCGCCGATGCCGCCGTGAAAGCCGGCGTCAAGGGCATTTGGAACTTCACCAATGCCGTGGTGGAAATCCCGGAAAATTCCGGCATCATCAAAGAGGACCTGTACTTCTCCGACAGCCTGCTGACGTTGGAATACTATCTGGCAGAGCGCATGGACGAGCAGGCAGCGCTGAAAGCCCGCATGGAGCAGCGCTGAGGGCATCTTTCAACTGAATCAAGCCAAATAAAAACGCTGTGCAGCGACGGACGCTGCACAGCGTTTTTCTGTTTGGAATTTATTTCTCCAGCTGACCCACAAAGCGGATATTCTTTGCAGTCTGGCTAGGCTTGATGCCCGGCACATCGCTTTCCACAATGGTGCCGATTTCGTAGCAGTCGTACCACTGGCTCACGTGGTCCATCACCTGCTGTTTCACTTCCTGCGGAACCACCAGGTTGAAACCAACGCCGCAGTTGAAAGTCTTCATCATTTCTGCATCGGACACATTGCCCTTTTCGCGAATGAAACGGAACAGGGGCAGCAGACGAATCTTGCCCAGATCGATTTCTGCCTTCATGCCCTCGGGAATCACGCGGCACAGGTTGCCCTCAATACCGCCGCCGGTAATGTGCGCCATGCCGTGAATCATATCGGTGCCCAGCAGGCCCTTAATGGCCTTGTAGTAGGGGGTGTGGGGTTTCATAATCTGTGCCAGGAAGGTCTCGCCGTCCACCAGAGTCTCTTTGATTTCCGGATAGGAATCCATCAGCATACGCACCAGAGTGTAGCCGTTGGTATGCAGACCGTTGGAGGCAATGGCCAGAACGGCATCGCCAATCTGAATTTTGCTGCCGTCAATAATCCGGCTCTTTTCCACAATACCGGCCATGGAAGAGGTCAGCACGTAGGTATTTGCGTCCAGCACCTGAGGCTGAATGGAGGTCTCGCCGCCCACCAGTGCGCACTCGTTTTCCTTGCAGGCATCGGTCATGCCTTTCACCAGCAGTTTCAGGGTATCCCCGTCCACAGAACCGGTTACGATGACGTCCAGAACAGCCAGAGGCGTTGCGCCCATGACCACGGTATCGTTCACCAGATGGTTAATCATATCATGGCAGACGGACTCGGTATAGCCGTACTCTGCAGCCAGTTTCTGCTTGGAACCCGGCTCTTCTGCTTTCAGCACCAGCACCGGCTCCTTGATGGAGGGAAAGCTGATATCGTACAGAGATGCAAAGGGTCCCAGACCGTTCAACACGCGGGAGTCATCGGTTTTAATCAATTCACCCATGCTCTGCTTGATTGCATCGGTATCGTTAATGTTGATGCCGGCATTCTTATAAGTAAATTCTTTCTGCTCGCTCATGTAGGGCTGCCTCCTAATATTCGATTCTGTTTGGGGGTCAATTACCTTTTGATTATACCGACACTGCCGCGAAACGTCAAGGAACAACCGACATTTTCCCCATTCTGTTCAGCCGTTTCTTGCCCCGGAGAGAAAAATTTGCTATACTGCCGGAAAAAGACAGGGAGGCAGACAGTATGCAGTATCATTTTTATCCCGGTCAGCGGGTGCAGCATTTCAAGCGGACCCTGCTGACCGATGCGGAATTGGCCGCGGAGCCCAATCGGTACCTTTACGAAATCGTGGGCACCGCCACCCATTCCGAAACCCGGGAGCTTTACATGGTTTATCGGGCATTGTACGGCGAAAGGGAACTGTTTATCCGGCCGTTGGAAATGTTCTGCTCTCCGGTAGACCGGGAGAAGTACCCCCAAGTTTCCCAAGCCTACCGGTTTCAGCCCATTTCCCAACCCTGAATAACACAGAACAGCGCGGACCGAATGGCCCGCGCTGTTCCGCGCTTTGATTCAACTGGTTTTGCTGGTATATTGAAAGGAGATTCGCCTGATTACAGACCCAGTTTCTCTGCCTGGTCGGGACGCCAGAAGAACTGCCACTCTTTCAGTCTCCAACGCTCTGCAGTTTCCTTGGGATCCATGCCTGCAAATTCGCCGGCCTCGTACATCTCGTCGATGAACTTATCGTCAAAGCCCATAGCCTTGAACACTTCGATGTTGTGCTCGCCCAGTGTGGGAGCGGGAGCAACGATCTCGCTGGGATTCCGTTTAATCTTGTTCATGATGCCTGCGCCCTTCATCTCGCCGTAGACGCTGTCGGTCCAGGTGATGATGTCATCGCGGGCTGCATACTGCTCGTTCTTCAGAATATCGTCGGGACCGAAGGCCTTCTGGTTGGGAACGCCTGCTGCGTTCAGCTCTGCCTCGACCTCGTCAACGGTACGCTCGGAGCAATATTTCTTAATGGCAGCCTCAACGCGCTGGCCGACGGGCAGCGTAATCAGAGCGCCGGTAAAGCCCTCGTAAATATCCGGGTCGGTGGTGCCGGGCAGAGGCAGACCGAAAATGGGGAATCCGCGTTTGACGTTGCCTGCGCCTACGCAGCCGATGAAAATCGTGCCGTCCTTGCAGTCATAGAAGGAGAAACCACAGGACTGGTCGCTGACGTTGCCGGTACGCCATCTGACGGGCTCGCCGGGGCCGGGATAGCCGCGGTTGAACCAGTCGGCGGGATAGCTGCCCAGCAGACGGAACATGGTTTCGTACTGAGACAGGTCGGCGCTGTCGCCTTCGCCGGTATCTCTTGCATGAATGACCAGAGACAGACCCAGAATTGCTGCGTTCAGAGCCGTTGCATAGTCAGACAGATAGGGGTTGACCTTCAGCGGAGGAGAGGTGGGGCTGGTACCGTTCAGGTACATGTAGCCGCCCATAGCCTGACCGGAAACGTCATAAGCAGCCTTATCCTTATTCGGGCCGTACTGGCCGTAGCCGGAAACATGGACGATAGCCAGTTTCTTGTTCAGGTTTTCCCAGATGTATTCGTCGCTCAGACCCATTCTGGCGTAAGCGCCGGGACGGCCGGATTCAATCCACACGTCAGCCCATGCCAGCAGCTTTTTGAAAACTTCCTGACCGCGCTTGCTGTGGGTATCCATAGATACGGAGAACCCGTTTCTGTGTTCCTGTGCATAGCCGTAGTTGCCGCGGGTGGAGCAGGGCATTTTGGGGTGCTCAATCTGAATGACCTGTGCGCCCATTTCAGCCATAATTGCGCCGGCAAAGGGACCTGCGATATTCACGCCGGTGGTGATAACCTTCAAGCTGGAGAGAACGCCAAACTTCGGATACTCATCAAACTTCATATGAGTTCCGTAATAATCGGTATGGTACTTAGACATTTCTGCAATCTTCCTTTCCGTTTGTTGATTTCTTTTTTATTTTAATATTCCAATTGCGCTTACATATTCAGCCAGCCTGCGTCAATCTTCACTTCTGCGCCGGAGATGTACCGTGCGGCCACATCGTCAGCCAAGAATGTAATCAGATTTGCGCAATCCTCGGGGGTGCCCAGAATGGGTTTCTTCTCGCCGGGGCGGGTGATGGTGTGCAGAGGTGCGGCGTTGCCGGCGCGCATCTGCCATTCCAGAATACCGATGCCCAAATCCCGGGGCACCTTATTGATTTCGGAGCGAATATTTGCGGGCTCGATGCAGTTGCAGCGGATACCCCTTTCAAAGAACGATGCGGAGATGTTCCGGGTAATGCCCAGCACGGCATGCTTCGTCATGACGTACATGGTGCCGCCCTTCAGACCGCGCAGAGATGCAGCGGAGGCTACGTTCACAATGTTTGCGGGAGTTCCCTGCTCCAGGAAAATCTTAATGGCTCTCTGGCAGCCCAGATAAACGGCTCTCTGGTTGGTTTCGTAAATCATATCGTAGATTTCCGGAGACGTTTCATGAATGGGCAGCTGACCGTCCAGCATACCGGCATTGTTCACCAGAACGTCCAGATGACCGAACTCAGCCAAGCAGGTATCAAACATTGCGTCAATCTGTGCCGGGTCGCGCACATCGGTTTTCACCGGCAGAATGCAGCCGGGTGCGCCGGCAGCAGCGACTTCGTCCCGCAGAGCCTCCAGACGTTCAAAGCGGCGGGCAGCAGCCACAACCTTGCCGCCTTCCATGGCGAACTGCTTTGCGGTAGCCCGTCCGATACCGGAGCTGGCGCCGGTGACGATAATCACTTTTCCTTCGAATCTCATTTTGTAACCTCCTGTTCAATATATCTTCCTATTTTTATGGGCCTTTGTCCCAAGCTGTACGAAACAAACGATGCCGCCATTGAATTCTGCATGATTTCAATCATTTCGCAGTATCTTTTCCTGCAAAAACGCATCTTTTTTGTACATCTTATCTAATGTTAATAGCATAACACCTTGTGAAACTTTTGTCCAACACTTTTTCTGAATGACAGCATAAGTTTTTCTTGGGGGTGATACAAGATATTGTCATTATGATTTTTTTGCGCTATAATAGTGTGTATGTTTGACGTTTTGAAAACAACAATATTGCAACCAATCCCAACCATTGCGCGACCGATAGGAGGTTCTCAATGAGTATCCAAAGACTGCCGGTGTTTCTCTCCGCCGCAGAACATCTGAATTTTACAAAAGCCGCCGAGGAGCATTGCATTTCCCAAACCGCTGTCAGCCAGCAAATCAAGCTGTTGGAGCAGGACATCGGATTCCCGCTGTTTATCCGGGAAAAGCGGGGCGTACAGCTGACGCCTGCCGGGCGGGCATTTTATATGCAGTGCAAAAAACTGATGACCCAGTATCACAACGCCGTTTCCGAGGGCAAAAAAATTGCCGCCGGGCAGGAATCCGACCTGCGGGTGGGCTATGCCGGTGCCTATGAGCTCTGGACCATTTCCGCCGCCATGCGGCAGTACACCGCCCAGCGCCCGGAGGCAGACGTGCAGTTTGTTCTGGGCACCAACCAGACCCTCATCAGTCAGTTGGCCAACGGACAGCTGGATATGGCTGTGCTGTCCGGATTCGGTCTGGAGCTGGGCAATTGGCTGGACAGCAAAGTCACATTGAAAGACCCCTGCTTGCTGATGCTCAGCAAGGAAGACCCCCTTGCAAAGCAAGCCGAGATAGACCCTGCGGATTTGAAAGGCTACCCCATTATGTTCAATAAAATTCAGGACACCGTTTCCTCCGAGGCGCAGATTGCCAGTATGTACTCCCACATGGGCTTGAGTGAGAACAAGCGGGTGTATATTGACGACATTTACAGCCTTTCCTTACTGGTGAGCATGGGCATGGGCGTCATTGTTGCCCCCAGCAGTCTGCTCCACTGGGGCATTGAGGGCGTGACATTCCGACCCATTAAGGGATTTCAAGCCAGCGCCAAAACGCTGCTGGTTTATCCCAAGCAGACCACCAGTCCCGGCGTACAGGAATTTCTCCGCTTGCTTTAAGGGAACATATATGATACTCTTTTAGTTCTGACATCAATGCAAGTCAAACAGGAGTTTGTTATGAGAAAATTGATTGGAACCAAAGATTTCTACAAAATGGCGCTGATGATTGCCCTGCCGCTGATGATTCAGAACGGCATCACCAGTTTTGTCAACCTGCTGGACAACCTCATGGTGGGTCAGGTGGGCACAGAGGCAATGACCGGCGTTTCCATTGTAAACCAACTGATGTTTGTGTTTCAGATTACCGTATTCGGCGGTGTGTCCGGCGCGGGTATTTTCACGGCGCAGTATTACGGAAAAGGCGACCAAAACGGTATCCGCTACACATTCCGGTTTAAGGTGATTGTGGTTGCGGTGCTCTCCTGCCTTGCGGCGCTGTTGCTGACGGCTAAGGGCAATGACCTGATTGAGCTGTTTCTCCATGAAGACAACGTGGGCAACATCGATTTGTGCCGGGAGCAGGCGCAGGCATATCTGAAGATTATTGTGCTGACAGTATTCCCCTTTGTGCTGACGCAGGCATACAGCGACACCCTGCGGAACTGCGGTCAGACCTTGGCGCCGATGATTGCCGGTGTGGTTGCCATCTGCGTAAACGTTACATTTAATTACCTTTTGATTTTCGGCAAATTCGGATTCCCGGAGCTTGGCGTCCGGGGCGCTGCCATTGCAACCCTCATGGCTCGTATCACGGAATGCACCATTCTGATTGTCTGGACCCGCCGCCGCGCCGCCCGGTATCCTTTCATTCTGGGCGCTTGGAGCAGCATGAAAATTCCCGGTGCTCTGGTCCGGCAGATTGCCGTCAAGGGCTTGCCCCTGCTGATGAACGAAACCCTCTGGTCCTCCGGCATGGCAATTATGGCGCAGTGCTATTCCACCCGCGGTCTGTCCGCCGTTGCCGCATACCAGATTTGCATGACCGTTTGGGAGCTGTTCACCATTGTTGCCTTTGCCTTGGGAAACTCCGTGGGCATTATCGTGGGACAGAAACTGGGCGCCGGCGAGTTGGACAAAGCCAAAGACGAGGCCTGGCAGCTGATTTTCTTTGCCGTAGCCGTTGCTGCGGGCTGCAGCGCAGTTTTGGCCGCCTGCTCCGGCTTGTTCCCCCAGCTGTATAACACAACGCAAGAAGTGCGGGAGTTGGCTGCGCAGATGCTGGTGGTCATGGCCATCTTCCTGCCCTTCATCACCTTCACCCATGCAAGCTATTTCACGCTGCGCTGCGGCGGCAAAACGCTGATTACCCTGCTGTTTGACAGCGTGTTTACTTGGATTGTGGCCATTCCTCTGTCGTGGATTCTCTCCCGATATACCGCCCTGCCCATGCTGCCGCTGTATTTCTGCTGCCAGCTGCCGGAAATTCTGAAATGCGTGATGGGCTTCTCCTTTGTGAAAAGTGGAAAATGGATTCAGAACCTGACTTTGGCGGATATACAATAAAGTATGGACAGCAAAAAACCTCAGGAATAAAACTCCTGAGGTTTTTCGTTATCCAATCAGAATGCCCACGTGCCATTGCGGAAGATAGGCACTTCCTCCCCGTTTTCGGCAATACCGGTGATTTCCAAATCATCGCAGCCAATCATAAAGTCCACGTGAATCACGGAATCGTTGACGCCCATATCCTGCCGCTCCTGCTTGGTGTAGCGGTCATAGTCCTGCAAGCAGTTGTCAAATCCCATGCCCAATGCCAGATGGCAGGCGGCGTTCTCGTCAAACAGCGTGTTGAAGAACGTCACGCCGCTTTCGCTGATGGGGGAATCCTTCGGCACAAAGGCGCACTCGCCCAAATATGCCGCGCCCTCGTCCATGGCAATCATGCGTTCCAGCAGGGCTTGATTCTGCGCAGCCTGCACCCGGACCACCTTGCCCTCATGGAATTCCAGAGAGAAATCTTCAATCAGCTGACCTTGGAATGACAGCGGTTTCGTGGAAACCACAACGCCCTCGGCTTTTCCCCGCATGGGAGTGGTAAAGACCTCCTCCGAGGGAATGTTCGGCTGAAAGGTCACGCCGCTCAAGGTGTCCTCGCTGCCCGCCATAAACTGCGCCGTGGGAATCAGACCCACTTCCAGATTTGTGCCGTTTGCGGCGCGATAGTGGAGCGACCGCAGCTGCTTGCCGTTGAGATATGCGCACCGGGCTTTCAAATCCGCATTGTGCGCCTCCCAAGCCGCCACCGGGTCCCGGTCCGCCCGGGAGGTGAACAGAATCGCTTTCCATAATGCCTCCACAGCCGCCTCGCCTTTCAGCTCCGGGAACACTTTTTCCGCCCATGCCGTTCCCGGCACTGCCGCAATGCACCACTGATGGCGATTGTCGATGGCGTCTCGATAGGGCTTGATGATTTTGGACCGCGCCGCCATGGCATTGGAATATTTCGGCTGCGGAATTCCGTTCAGACCGTCCGGGTCATCGGATTCCAGATAAATCCGGCAGGGCAGGGTATCTACCATATGCTGCAGTTTTGCCTTTTCCCAATCCGTCACGGTTTCCAAGGTTTCCTCCGTCTGATAAACGGTGTGGAGCTTTTGCAGCGGCGGATAGTTCCATTCCACCCGCACCTTTTTGGCGCCCTGCGCATAGCAAGCCTCTACCACTTCCGCCACAAATTCCGGTTGGTCCAAGCCTGCGTACAGCAGCACTTCCTGCCCCGGCTGCACATTGGCCCCCACTGCGGCAATCAGCCGGGCATATTGTTTCAAAACAGAATTTTCCATTGCAATCCCCTTAAATGTTTCAAATTTCTCCTTGGGAGAAGGATATTTCCGGCCATATTATAAGCCGTTTTCCCGCAGAAAGTCAACGCGGCATCCGTTGACATTTTGCCCACAGATGGTAGAATAATCAGGAACGGAGGGAAAAAACATGAAACCCGTTGCACATTTTAAAACCATTACAAAGCACCGCCGTTTGGTGCGGCAATTTTGCTTTCAATGCGGTCTGTACCGGCAGGGTCTGGTGCATGACCTTTCCAAATACAGCCCCACGGAATTCTGGGTGGGCGCCAGATATTACCAAGGCAACCGCAGTCCCAACGATATGGAAAAACGGGACAAGGGATACAGCGCCGCGTGGCTGCATCACAAAGGGCGGAACAAACACCATCTGGAATACTGGATTGACTACGGTTGGGTGGGCGACCATGTGGAGCTGACCGGTATGCGTATGCCGGAGCGGTACGTAGTGGAAATGTTCTGCGACCGCTATGCCGCCGCCCGGGTCTATCAGGGAAAAGACTTTTCCCGCAGCCGCCCTTATGAATATTATATGCAGGGCAAGGACCACACCTTGATTCACCCGGAATCCGGCGCTTTGCTGGAAACGCTGCTGACGATGCTCCGGGATTATGACGACGAAACCGTGTTCCGGTATATCCGGGAAGAAGTGCTGCACAACAGCTGAAATACCGGAAAAATCGGCTTTCGGAAGTTTGCGAAGAAAAAGTCCGGATTTTCCCGTATTTTCCGCAAAAAGTTCTTGCCAATTTTCGTTACATTCTTTATAATTCCTTTTTGCTTTCTGTAATCTACATTATTATATTGTTCAAAGGAGATTGAATCGTCCATGCCTGATAATTTCGTAGACATTGCGTTTTACATCGTTGAGCTGATTGGTACCGTGGCATTTGCCATTTCCGGTGCAATGCTCGGCATTGAGCGGAAACTGGACCTGTTCGGCGTGATTGTTCTGGGCGTTACCACCGCAATCGGCGGCGGTATTATCCGGGATATGATGCTGGGTCAGTTCCCCCCGAAATCGTTTTTGAATTTCATTTATTTCGGTCTGGCTGCCGGAACCAGTATCATCGTGTTTCTGTGCACCACCTATAACCGTCACCGGGAGCAACCCCTGCACGGCATCAATGACACGTTTCTGAATTTCTGCGACGCCGCCGGTCTGGGCATTTTCTCCGTCATCGGCGTACAGAACACCATGAATGCCGGGTTCGGCGACAATATGTTCTTCTGCGTGTTTCTGGGTATGATGACCGGTGTGGGCGGCGGTATGCTCCGTGATGTGCTCAGCCAATCCACTCCCGCCGTGCTGCGCAAGCAGATTTATGCGCTGGCATCGATCGGCGCCAGCATCTTCTATTATCTGGTTTCCCCCTTCAATCGGACCATTGCCGTACTTTCCACCATTCTGCTGACCGTTGTTGTCCGTATGCTGGCAGCCAGATACCGCTGGAAACTGCCCAAGGTTCCTCCCAAACAGATGTGAGACTCTCATCGGTCGGGATACATTTAATAAATATTAACTAAATATGAAAACAACGATAAAATATCCCCTCAGTATTTGCAATTCATGCCGATGCTGAGGGGTTTATCCATACAGCACTTTACACAAAAAAAGTAAAAATTCGCTGTAATTCATAAAACATTTTGCCCTTTCTATACACCTGTTAGTCGAATTTTCCGTTTTATTTTTGGATAAAACGTACATTTTTCGATAATATGAACATTTTATGAATAGACTTTTTGTTAATTGTGAACGAATATTTTTTTGTTGAAACAATATTGGTTCACAAATTATCAAAGCAGGCGTATAATGATGTTACTGTCACGGAGTACCCTCGGAACGACGAAGGAAAAAACAGAAAGGAGTGCCTATGGAAGTTACCTTGGAGCAGCAGCTGAGCAAGCTGTTGAACGCCTATTCCCATTCTTATGATGTGGAGCGGGACATCACGGTGGAGAATACGACTTATCCTGCAATGGCAACCTATTTCCTGCGGGATGAAAACTACTTGGTTTCCAAAAAGCACGTCCTGTCGGCTGTGGAACAGCACGAGTATCTGTACTTTTTCCACACCGATCATCTGAGTGCGGAGGAGCTGCAGGAGCACATCAACCGGACAAAAACGGCGGGGCTTTCTCTGGTTCATCCGAACAAAGAGCATATGTTCTCCAATGTCGGACTGGTGGTGCTTGCGCATTCCATAGACCCGGAAGCAAAGAAAATGCTCAAGCGCACTCGCTTCCGTAAGTACTATAAACTGGGATTTCAGGGCTGGACGGAATACCAGTTGGCAGCTATGGAAACATCAACCAATCGTTTCTACTCCAATCCAGCGGGTGTAGAGGCAAGAAAGAATCTGGAGCGCAATTTCAAGCTCCGGAAAAAGTGAAAAGGAAGGGAGTTATCAATCCATGAACGGTCTTGTAATCCTGATCATCGGTATTGCCGTTCTCCTCTGCGGTTATATTTTCTATGGCCGCTACCTGTGCCAGAAGTGGGGCGTCGGTGAAGGCGACCTGCCCACCCCTGCACATACTATGGAGGATGGCGTGGACTATGTCCCCGCAAAAGCACCTGTCCTGATGGGACACCATTTTTCTTCTATCGCCGGCGCCGGCCCCATTACCGGCCCCATCTCCGCTGCAATGTTCGGCTGGCTGCCCTGCATGCTGTGGATTCTGGTCGGCGGCATCTTCTTCGGCGGCGTCCATGACTTCGGCGCTCTGTTTGCCTCCGTCCGCCACGAAGGCAAATCCATCGGCGAAATCATCTCCGCTAACATGAGCCTGCGCGCAAAGCGCCTGTTCATCATCTTCGCATACCTGACTCTGATTCTGGTCGTGGCTGCATTCGCATCCATCGTTGCCGGTACTTTCGCTGCCACGTATGTTGAAGGCAAGCTGGACGTAGAGGCATCTGCTACCGCCGCTTCCGTAGCAATGGTTTCTCTGCTGTTCATCGTTATCGCAATTGCTTTCGGTTTCCTGGTTTACCGCCGCAACGCTCCTATGGGCATTTCCACCATTGCAGGCGTTATCGCTATCTGCCTGTGCATGGCTATCGGCATGAACTGGCATCCCATTTACCTGTCCGGCACCGCTTGGATGTGGATCGTTGGTCTGTACATCGCTGTTGCATCTGTCACTCCCGTGTGGATTCTGCTGCAGCCTCGTGACTACCTGTCCTCCTTCCTGCTGTACGCTATGCTGGCTATCGCAGCCATCGGCGTTGTCGTTGCTCATCCCAGCATGACTGACGCTACCGGCGCTGGTCTGACTATGATCGGTGACGGTGTGAACGCAGCAGGCGTGAAACAGCCCATCTTCCCCGTGCTGTTCACCACCATCGCTTGCGGCGCTATCTCCGGTTTCCACTCTCTGGTTTCTTCCGGCACCACTTCCAAGCAGCTGGATAAAGAAACCGACGCTAAGCCCATCGCTTACGGCGGCATGCTGCTGGAATGCGTTCTGGCTATCATCACTCTGGTTGCTATCGCTTACGCTCGTCAGACCGGTCACACCGCCGGTGCTACCGACATCTTCGCAGGCGGCGTTGCAGGCATGGCATCTCAGATCGCAGGCGGCAACCCCGCAGTGTTCAAGATTCTGTACACGCTGCTGGTTCTGACCTACTCCGCATTCTGCCTGACCTCTCTGGATACCGCTACTCGTCTGGCTCGTTTCATGTTCCAGGAATTCTGGATTGACAGCAGCAAGGGCGAGACTCCCGAGAACGTCACCGGTGCAAAGAAGTTCCTGGCGAACCCCTACGTGGCAACCATCATCACTGTGGTTCTGGGCATTCTGCTGGGTCTGAACGGCTACGCAAAGATCTGGGCACTGTTCGGCTCTGCAAACCAGCTGCTGGCTGCTCTGGGTCTGCTGGCTGTTGCTACCTGGCTGGGCAACGTGGGCAAGGACAACAAGATGTTCCTGTTCCCCATGGTCTTCATGCTGTGCGTGACCATCGCATCTCTGCTCATCAACACCTGGCAGCAGTTCAATCTGGTACGTGCAGGCGGCGCTGACTGGGGCCCCTACGTACAGATGATTCTGGGCATTCTGCTGGTCGTTCTGGCTATCGTTCTGGCAATTGAAGGTATCACTACCATCATCAACCAGAAGAAGAACAAGACCGCAGCATAATCATTACACAACTCACCCCAGATGCTTCGGCATCTGGGGTGCTCTTTTCCCTCCTATGCCGCGCTGTTCCGTTCCCCGGTGCAGCGCGGCATTTTCCCACACATTCCGAATTTCCCGGGAGGAATTTCCATGACGTACACCCAAACCTATTCTTCTCCCTTGGGCGAAGTGCTGCTCTCCGCCGATGAAATGGGTCTCAGCGGACTTTGGTTCGCGGGGCAGCGGCATTTTGCCCGCACACTTTCCCCGGGCGCTGTGCCCGGGGAAACGCCCGTTCTGACCGCATCAAAGCGTTGGCTGGATTGCTATTTTTCCGGTGCGCGCCCGGATTTTCTTCCGCCGCTGCATCTGATTGGCACCGATTTTCAACAAGCGGTGTGGAACCTGCTGTTGGAAATCCCCTATGGGCAAACCGTCACCTACGGTGCTTTGGCGCGCACATTGGCGCAGCAGCTGGGAAAGCCCGCCATGTCCGCCCAAGCAGTGGGCGCCGCGGTGGGGCGCAATCCCGTTTCTGTCATCATTCCTTGTCATCGGGTGGTGGGCGCCGACGGAAATCTTACCGGATATGCCGGCGGTGTGGAGCGAAAGCGATTTCTTTTGAATTTGGAGGGCGCAGACCTAACCCGGCTGTATGTTTCAAAGGAATCCTAAAGCAAAAACGTGGGAGAACGCGAATTCTCCCACGTTTTTTGCGTTTTCCACAAAGACCGCCCCTCTCTTTGCACAATTTTCCCATATCTCACTTTTCCACTGTCTTTTTTCCCCGGATTGTACTATAATTATATATTGAATTAGTAGCAGTTTCTGCCGACTTCTGTCGGATTTCAATCACTTATTCATTGGGAGGGTTCCTCTATGACATTTCGGATACCCCGCAGGGTTCTATGTATTCTATCGGCAGTCTTGTGTCTGCTTTCTGCCGTTCTGATTGCCCCGCCCGTCTGCGCCGTTTCGGACGCAGACAGCAATACCGTGCGGGTGGGCTACTACGAGTCCAAGAATTTTCAAGAGGGTGCCTCCGATGATGCACCCAAAAGCGGATACAGCTATGAATATCTGCAAAAAATAGCCTCTTACACCGGTTGGCGCTACGAATACGTGTACGGCGATTGGCCCGACCTTTACCAGATGTTGGTGGACGGTGAGATTGATTTGTTGGCCGGCGTTTCCGACCCGGAGCACCGCAGCGATGAGGTAAATTTCCCGGACATGGATATGCTGCAGGAAACGTTTTACATTTACAAGCGCAACAATGACAGCACCATTCAGTACAATGATTTGTCCAGCTGCGCAGGAAAAACCATCGGTCTGACCCAAAGCAAAAATATGGTGAATCGGCTGCAGGCTTGGTTGGAGCAGAATCAAGTCGATGTGAACGTGACCTACTTCGACAATAACACGGACTGCATCTCCGCGCTGTATCAAGGCACCGTAGACGCCATTGTCAGCGCCGACAACATCGTTTCCAACTATACCGGCATGTTCCCGGTTTTCAAAATCGGCAAAGAGCCCTATTACCTCTGCACCGCAAAAAATCGGACGGACCTGTTGGGGCAGCTGAACAATGCCCTGCCCATGATTGAAGAGCAGGACAGCAGCTTTATGACCAAGCTGCGGTTGGAATACTCCGTGGATACCGCAGTCAGCTCGTTCCTTTCCACCGTGGAGCAGGACTACATGGCCGCCCATGATACCATCGTTGTGGGCTATCTGGACAATTATATGCCCTACTGCGAAACCGCTCCCGACGGAACCGCCAACGGCTTGGTCCGGGAGCTGATCCCCCAGATTTTTTCCCTGCTGCCGGGAACCTACGAACCGGAAATTCAGTACCGGGCCTATTCCTGCCACGAGAAAATGTATCAAGCTTTGGCACAGGGCGATGTGGATTTGATTTTCCCGGTGGGCAGCGAAAGCTGGTACGCGGAGCAGCAGGGATATCTGCTGACTTCCACCGTGTCCACATTTACTGCAGAGCTCATCTATCGGGGCACTTACAGTGAAAACACCACCGACCGCATCGCGGTCAACCCCAGCAACCTGCTGCAAACCAACTACACCCGGTGGAACTATCCCGACGCGGAGCTGATTATTTGCAGCAGCTCTGCCGATTGCGTCGAGGCTGTGAAAAACGGCGAGGCAGACAGCACCATTCTGAACGCATTCCGCACCTCCAGTCTGATTCATGACACCAATCTGAAAAATGTACCCCTGCCGGTCAGCAGCGACCTGTGCATCGGCGTAGCCATCGGCAACAACGGTCTGCTGCAATTGCTGAATCACGGCATTACCATGCTCAGTGACGGCTACAGCGCCGGTATTGTTTGCCACTATCTGGACACCATGTCGCAGTACACAATCAAGGATTTCTTTCTGGAGAATCTGTCGTTTTTCTGCGCCTTACTGGTTTTGATTTTCGTTCTTGTGGTGCTATTCTTCCTCCGGCGGAACGCTTATTTCCGCGAGTCTGCCCTCCACGAAAAGCTGCAAAATCAGCAGCTGGAAGATGCATTGGAGCAGGCAAAGCAAGCCAACCGCGCCAAAACCCTCTTCCTGAATAATATGTCTCACGATATTCGCACACCGCTGAACGGCATCATCGGAATTCTGGACATCAACAGCCGTATCAATGATCCGGAGCTGATTCAAGCCAACCGGCAAAAAGCCCGGACCGCCGCCAATCATCTGCTGTCGCTGGTCAATGATGTACTGGAAATGAGCAAGCTGGACGGCGAAAACGTGCAACTGGGCAGCGAGGTATTCAATCTCACCGATTTGACCCATGATGTAATGGACATCATCAGCGCCCAAGCGATGGAATCCGGTTTGGACCTGACCCATCAAGAAGAGGGCAATGGCTGTCCGTGGGTTTACGGCGGACCGCTGCACGTTCGGGAAATTCTGCTGAATATTCTCAGCAACGCAGTGAAATACAACAAGCCCAACGGTTCCATTCATTGGACAACGGAGATTACCGAGAAAGACGGAAAAATTTACTTCCGCTCCGTTGTTGCCGACACGGGCATCGGTATGCGGCCGGAATATCTGGAGCACGTCTTTGAGCCTTTCTCACAAGAAAAAATGTCCGCCCGCACGGAATATCACGGCACCGGTTTGGGCATGTCCATTGTGAAAGCATTGGTGGATAAAATGGGCGGCACCATTCAAATCGAAAGCACCCCGGACGTGGGCACCACGGTGACGATTCTGCTGCCCTTTGCCCCCGCTCCGGTGGAGGCGCGCCCTCAGCCGCTGCCTACATCGGATTTGGCCGACCTGAGCGGAATGCGGCTGCTCCTTGCCGAGGACAATGACCTGAATCTGGAAATTGCGGAATTTCTGCTGACCCAAGCGGGCGCAGAAGTCACCGCCGCACGAAACGGAAAAGAGGCGGTGGACACATTCCTGTCCGCACCTGCCGGCAGCTTTGACATGATTCTGATGGACATTATGATGCCGGAAATGAACGGCTATGAGGCCACCCGGACCATTCGTGACTCCGGACGCCCGGACGCCAAAACCATTCCCATTCTGGCCATGACAGCCAACGCCTTTGAATCGGACCGGCAAGCCAGTCTGGAGGCTGGCATGAATGAGCATCTGACCAAGCCGTTGGACTTGACCGTGCTGATTAACACCTTAAAAAAATATTGGAATCGGAAGAAGTAAATTAAATAGTAAGCCGCCCCCATGGAAGTAACTTCCATGGGGGCGGCTTATTATCATGCTTTTTTATTCTCCGCTGGCGCCGTAGTTGGACAACACCCGGGCGGAGGGGTCGTTCACGTTGCAGCCCTCCCAGGACTTGTTGGGCATCCAGAAATCCTTGACCATTTCCGCCTGACCGGGGTAATACTTCTCGAAAATTTCCCGATACAGCAGACTTTCCTTGGTAAAGGGCATTGCAAAGGTGTACTGCTGCCGCTTTTCCTCAAACTCGGCATCGGTGTATTTGGTTTCAGCATACTCTTTCAAATCGTCCACCATGGAGTGGCCCACCGCATCGGAGAATGCGGCCTTTTCCCGCCAAAGAATGTCCTCCGGCAGAATATGGTCCTTCTCAAAAGCGTGGCGCAGAAGATATTTACCCTTATGATATACGTTCATTTTCATAGCCGGATCAATGGACATTACGTACTTTACGAAATCCAAATCGCCGAAAGGCACCCGCGCCTCCAGAGAGTTTGCGGAAATGCAGCGGTCGGCACGGAGCACATCATACATGAACAGCTCGTCCACCCGCTTTTTGGATTCCTTCTGGAATTCCTCGGCACTGGGGGCAAAGTCGGTGTATTTATAACCGAACAGCTCGTCGGAAATCTCTCCGGTCATGAGCACCCGGATGTCCGTCTGCTCATGAATGGCTTTGCACACCAGATACATGCCCATCGAGGCGCGAATGGTGGTAATGTCGTAGGTTCCCAACGCGGCAATCACTTCCTCCAGAGCGTCAATTACCTCGTCCCGGTTCATATACACCACCGTATGGTCGGCGCCCAGATAATCCGCCACCTCTTGGGCGTATTTCAGGTCAATGGCGTCTTTGTCCATGCCGATGGCAAAGGTGCGAATAGGCTTGCCCAACAGCTTGGCTGCCACGGCGCACACCAAAGAGGAATCCAAACCGCCGCTGAGCAGAAATCCCAAAGGCGCATCGGCGTCCAAACGCTTATCAATTCCCAGAATCAGCAGCTCCCGAATCTTTTTGCACACGGTTTCCAAATCGTCCTGACAATATCCGCCGGACACCGTGGTCAAATCCGCATACCGGACAAACTGACCGTCGGCATAGTAGTGTCCGGGAGGAAAGGGAAGGATTTTGTTGCAGACGCCAATCAGGTTTTTTGCCTCGCTGGCAAATACAATGGAGCCGTCCTGCAAATAGCCGTAAAACAGCGGGCGGATACCGATGGGGTCTCGGGCGGCAATCAAAGTGTTCTTCCGGCTGTCATAAATAATCATGGCAAATTCTGCGTCCAGCATTTTGAACATCTCCACGCCGTATTCCCGGTACATGGGGAGAATGATTTCGCAGTCGGATTCGCTTTGGAAAGTATAGCCCTTATCCTGCAGCTGCTTTTTCACGGTGCGGAATCCGTACAGCTCTCCGTTGCACACAGCCATATCCCCGTTCAGTGTAAACGGCTGCATACCCTCGGGGCTCAATCCCATAATTGCCAGACGGTGAAAGCCCAGCCAACCGCCTTTTGTCTCCACAAATCGGGTCATATCCGGTCCCCGGTCTTTGGTGCGGTTCAGGCAATCCTGCGCCAGAATGTACGGAATACTGCGTTTCTCAAATCCAATAATTGCACACATAAAAATGACCTCCCGGAACAATCTCTGTTCCTAAATTTTTCTGCCGGTTCAGGCGGCAACCCCTGCAATTCCGCCGGTGCGGGATTGCGAAAATAAAAAAATGCAGCCCATCGTCTTTCATAGGACGAATTGCTGCATATCCGCGGTACCACCTAATTTACCGAAAACCCGGTCACTTTTTCGGAGCTCCATCAAGCTCCTGCGAAATAACGGTTCGCTTTCCGTCTTACTTACTGCCCCGCTGCCGGAGGTTCGGTTTGCCGCTCCCGGGTGTTCTTCCCGCCAGACTGACCTGTCAGGGCTTGCACCGTCCCCTGCTCGCTGTTACAGCGTTTCTGTCGTTACTTTTCCCGATCTCTGCGTTTATCCCTATCGAAATGATAGACGAATCATACCACCGGAAAAGTCAATTGTCAATACGGAATTTTCACTTTTTTCCCGTCAAAATCTCCTTTTTTTTTGCGGCGTTTTTTGCCATGGTAAGGTTTGACAGACAGACAGACGTTTTCCCCCAGCGGATTTGTAAAATGAAACAAAGATGATTTCAACTTGCAAAAAATCGGTAGAATCCATTGACAAACTTCGCGGATTACCCTATAATGACGCCATTAGAGGGCAAGGGTGCTCCTGAACAGAGGGACCTTTTCTCTCTATTTTTCATATCTGCGGGCCGGAAATCTCAGCTGTGTGTGAAGTTTCCTGCCGGGAAATGAGAAGTACCCATGGTCACAGGGCCGAAGGCCCACAGCAAGCCATCTATCACTATAAAATATGCATCATATTTAAAAGGAGAAGATCATCATGGCCAAGTACACGAAAGAAGACATTCTCAGAATTGTGAAAGAGGAAGACGTTGAGTTTATCCGTCTGCAGTTTACGGATATTTTCGGCACTCCCAAAAATATTGCAATCACCAGCTCTCAGATTGAGAAAGCACTGAACAACCAGAACATGATCGATGGTTCCTCCATCGAAGGCTTTACCCGTATCCACGAGTCCGACCAGTACCTGCACCCCGATCTGGATACTTTTACGATTCTGCCCTGGCGTCCTCAGCATGCAAAAGTTGCTCGTCTGATTTGCGATGTGTACAACCCCGACGGCACTCCCTTTGTGGGCGACCCCCGCGGTATTCTGAAACGCGCTCTGCAGAAAGCTGCCGACATGGGCTTTGACGCATTCAACGTCGGTCCCGAGTGCGAGTTCTTCCTGTTCGAAACCGACGAGAACGGCCACCCCACCACCAAGACCGCCGATGAGGCCGGTTACTTCGATCTGGCTCCTCTGGATCACGGCTCCAACGTCCGTCGTGAAATCTGCTTGGCTCTGGAAGAGATGGGCTTTGAAATTGAGGCATCTCACCACGAAGTGGCTGAGGGTCAGCACGAAATCGACTTCAAGTATGCCGACGCTCTGACCGCTGCCGATAACATTATGACCTTCAAGACCACTGTTAAGGTGTACGCACAGAAGAACGGTCTGCATGCAACCTTTATGCCCAAGCCCATCTTCGGCATCAACGGCTCCGGTATGCACGTGAACATGTCTCTGTTCAAAGACGGCAAGAACGTATTCTTTGACCCCAACGGCGAGAAACAGCTGTCTCCTCTGGCATACCAGTTCATCGCCGGTCTGTTGGCTCACGTGCAGAACTTCAGCGCACTGACCAACCCTCTGGTCAACTCTTACAAACGTCTGGTGCCCGGCTATGAGGCTCCCTGCTATCTGGCATGGTCTGCATCCAACCGCAGCGCACTGATTCGTATTCCCGCAGCCCGCGGCCAGTCCACCCGTGTGGAGCTGCGCTGCCCGGATCCCTCCTGCAACCCCTATCTGGCTCTGGCAGCCTGCCTGGCAGCCGGTCTGGACGGCATCGAGAAGAAGATGCAGCATCCTGCCGAAATCACCGAGAACATCTTCGCAATGGACCAGAAGACCCGCGAGGCAAACGGCATCGCATCTCTGCCCGGCACTTTGATTGACGCTGTCATCAACATGGAGAGCGATCCTCTGATTAAGGACGTTCTGGGCGAACATGCTTTCTCCCACTATGTGGAAGGCAAGCGCGCCGAGTGGGACGAGTACCGTACCAGCGTCAGCCAGTGGGAAATTGACAAGTACATGGTCAACTACTAATACTGCGCTGCACAAAACGGCGTAATTCAATAGGGGGTATGGAGAATACCCCCTATTGGCATATTTAGATTCCGCGCCGCGGAACACATTCACGCACAGTTGGGAGGCAGGAAACATGGTTCGAACGGTTGTTGCATTTGAAAGCGATCGGGATTTGACGGCCATCGGCGACCTTTTGGAGAAAAACGGAATTTCCGTTCGCGTCCGGTGTCATTCGGGTCTGGAAGCCATTCGCGCCATTAAGCAGATGGGCGGCGGCATTGTCATCGCCGGCTATAAGCTGTCCGATATGACCACGGAAAATATGGCCTTCCAAATCAAAAATGACGACGCCGCAGTTCTGATGGTTGCCAAGGGCACCAGTCTGGACATGGTGGAAAACGAAGACATTTACCGGATTCCGGCGCCGTTCCGCCCGGCGGAGCTGGTGGGCGCGGTGACCATGCTGGTGCAAATGGACCAGCATCGGTTCAAGCCCAGCGCTGCCCGCCGGTCCGATGATGAAAAACAGATGATTCAGCAGGCAAAGCAGCTTTTGATGGATCACGAACACTTTACGGAAGAACAGGCCCACCGCTATTTGCAGCGCAGAAGTATGGAAACCTCGCTGAAAATGGCCGAAGTGGCAAAACTGATTCTTGAATCCTACGCAGAATAATCCATAGAAAAAGGGGAGAGCCAAATGGAGAGTCAGCAGACCCTTTATGACGCCCGGTTTGAGCATGACGCCTGCGGTATCGGCGCAGTGGTCAACATCAAAGGGGTCAAGAACCACAAAACAGTAGACGATGCGTTAAGCATTGTGGAAAAATTAGAGCATCGCGCAGGCAAAGACGCCTCGGGAGAAACCGGTGATGGAGTCGGAATTATGCTACAGATTTCCCATTCCTTTTTCTCGGAGGTTGGCAAGGAGCTGAATTTGCATCTTGGCGGCGAGCGGGATTACGGAGTGGGAATGTTTTTCTTCCCCCAGAACACCCTGCACCGCAGCCGCTGCAAAAAGCTGTTTGAAATCATTGCGGAAAAGGAAAATCTGGAATTCCTCGGCTGGCGCGACGTGCCCACCTGCCCGGACATTCTGGGTCAGCGCGCCCGGGATTGCATGCCGTACATCTGTCAGGGCTTTGTAAAGCGCCCGGCAGACGTGAACCGCGGCATTGACTTTGACCGGAAGTTGTACGTGGTGCGCCGTGAGTTTGAGCAGTCCGTGCAGGACACCTACGTGGCCTCTCTGTCCAGCCGTACCATTGTTTACAAAGGTATGTTCCTGGTGGGTCAGCTGCGCCGGTTCTATCCGGATTTGCAGGACGAGCGCTACACCTCTGCCCTGGCACTGGTGCATTCCCGTTTCTCCACCAACACCACCCCCAGCTGGGAGCGGGCGCACCCCAACCGCATCATTCTCCACAACGGTGAAATCAACACCATTCGCGGCAATATCGACCGTATGCTGGCCCGTGAAGAAACCATGTACTCCCCGCTGCTGGAAGAGGATATGGAAAAGGTTCTGCCCGTTGTGAATACCGCCGGCTCCGACTCGGCAATGTTGGACAACACCTTGGAATTTCTGATGTACAGCGGCATGAGCCTGCCGAAAGCCGTGATGATGGCCATTCCGGAGCCTTGGCAGAAAAACCAGAATATGTCCCGGTCCAAGCGGGATATGTATCATTACTACGCCACCATGATGGAGCCCTGGGACGGCCCGGCAGCGGTGCTGTTCTCCGACGGCGATTTGGTGGGCGCCGTTTTGGACCGCAACGGTCTGCGTCCGGCGCGGTACTATCTCACCGATGACGATACTCTGATTCTGTCCTCCGAGGTGGGCGTTTTGGACATTCCCCCGGAGCACATTGTCCGGAAATCCCGTCTGCGCCCCGGCCGTATGCTGCTGGTGGATACCGTGCAGGGCCGGCTGCTGGAAGACGATGAAATTAAAAATACCTTTGCCCACAGCCACCCCTACGGCGAATGGCTGGACCGGGAGCTGGTGCATTTGAGCGACCTGCCCCTGCCCAATCAGCGGGTGCCCTTCCACAGTCAGGAAATGCGGGACAAGCTGTACAAGGTGTTCGGTTATACCTACGAGGACGTGCGCACTCTGATTCTGCCCATGGCAAAAACCGGCGCAGAGCCCACCAACGCAATGGGCGCGGACATTCCTCTGGCCGTTTTGAGCGAAAAGCATCAGCCGCTGTTCAATTACTTCAAGCAGATGTTTGCGCAGGTGACCAACCCGCCCATTGACTCCATTCGTGAGGAAATCGTGACGGATACCACCGTGTATGTGGGCTCCGACGGCAACCTGCTGCAGGATACCGCAGAAAACTGCCGCGTTCTGCAGATTGAAAACCCCATTCTGACCACTCAGGACTTGCAGAAAATCAAGTCTTTGAATATGCCCGGTCTGAAATCCCAGACCATTTCCCTGCTGTATTATAAAAATACCAGCTTGGAGCGGGCCATGAACCAGCTGTTTGTCAGCGTGGACAAGGCTTACCGCAACGGCGCCAACATCATCATTCTGTCCGACCGTGGCATTGATGAAAACCATACGGCCATTCCCTCTCTGTTGGCTGTGGCCGGTTTGGAGCAGTATCTGGTCCAGACGAAAAAGCGCACCGCCATTTCCGTGATTCTGGAAAGCGCAGAGCCCAGAGCCGTGCATCACTTCGCAACCCTGCTGGGTTACGGCGCCCGGGCCATCAACCCCTATCTGGCCCAGGAATGCATTGAGGAAATGATTGGTCTGAATATGCTGGATAAGGACCCCCACGCCGCTGTGGAGGACTACAACAATGCCGTGCTCCACGGCGTGGTGAAAATCGCCTCCAAAATGGGCATTTCCGCCATTCAGTCCTACCAGTCTGCTCAGATTTTCGAGTGTATCGGCATCAACAAGGACGTTGTCAGCAAGTATTTCTCCAATACCGTCAGCCGTGTGGGCGGCATCGGTCTGAATGAAATCGCAGAGGCTGTCATCTGGCGGCATGACAATGCCTTTGACCCCATGAACCTGAACATCGACCTGACCACCGATTCCACCGGTTTCCACAAGCTGCGTTCCAATTCCGGCGCCGAGGACCACATGTATAGTCCCAAAACCATTCTGACCCTGCAAAAGGCCGTGCAGGAAGGCAGCTACGAGACGTTCCGTCAGTACTCCGATCTGGTAGACGCGGAAGACATTCCCCATACCCTCCGGGGCTTGCTGGCATTTGATACGGAACACGCCACCCCCATTCCTCTGAGCGAGGTGGAACCGGTTTCCGAAATCGTAAAGCGGTTCAAAACCGGCGCTATGAGCTACGGCTCCATTTCTCAGGAGGCACACGAGTGCATGGCGGAAGCCATGAACCGTCTGGGCGGCAAATCCAACTCCGGCGAGGGCGGCGAACGCCCCGAGCGGTTGGGCACCATCAAAAACTCCGCCATCAAGCAGGTGGCCTCCGGCCGATTCGGCGTAACCAGTGAATATCTGGTTTCCGCCTCGGAGATTCAGATTAAAATGGCGCAGGGCGCAAAGCCCGGCGAGGGCGGACATCTGCCCGGCGGAAAGGTCTGGCCTTGGGTTGCAAAGACCCGGTACTCCACCCCCGGCGTGTCTTTGATTTCTCCCCCGCCCCACCATGATATTTACTCCATTGAGGACCTTGCACAGCTGATTTACGATCTGAAAAACGCCAACAAAGACGCGCGGATTTCCGTCAAATTGGTAAGCGAGGCCGGTGCGGGCACCATCGCTGCCGGCGTTGCAAAGGCCGGCGCACAGGTGATTCTGATTTCCGGTTATGACGGCGGCACCGGCGCAGCCCCCAACAACTCCATTTACAATGCGGGTCTGCCTTGGGAGCTGGGTCTGGCGGAAACCCATCAGACCTTGATTCAGAACGGTCTGCGTTCCCGCGTCCGGGTGGAAACCGACGGCAAGCTGATGACCGGCCGCGACGTGGCCATCGCCTGCATGCTGGGCGCCGAGGAATTCGGCTTTGCCACCGCGCCGCTGGTCACTATGGGCTGCGTGATGATGCGTGTGTGCAATCTGGACACCTGCCCTATGGGCATTGCCACCCAGAATCCGGAGCTGCGGAAGAATTTCAAGGGCAAGCCGGAATACGTGATGAACTTCATGACCTATGTGGCGGAAGAAGTGCGGGAAATCATGGCAAGTCTGGGCATTCACACCATGGACGAGCTGGTGGGCCGCACCGACCTGCTGAAACCGCGGCCGAAACAGATTACCAAACGTGCGGAAATGGTGGATATTTCCCCCATTCTGGCCCGGACCCCCAGAGAAAACTGCATTTTCAATCCGGACAATGTGTATGACTTCCAGTTGGAGAAGACCCCGGACGAGCGGGTGCTGCTGAAAATGCTGGAGAAGAATCACAAGCACCACGTGGAGTATCAGATTTCCAGTACCGAGCGGGCGTTCGGCACCATGTTCGGCGCAGAGCTGACCCGCCGATTCGGCACCGGGCTCCATGATGACGATTATGTAGTCAAGTGCACCGGCGGCGCCGGTCAGTCCTTCGGCGCATTCATTCCCAAGGGTCTGACGCTGGAGCTGGAGGGTGACTCCAATGACTACTTCGGCAAGGGTCTCAGCGGCGGTAAGCTGATTGTTTACCCCGACCGCCGGAGCATTTTCCCGGCAGAAAACAACATCATCATCGGCAACGTGGCGCTGTACGGCGCAACCTCCGGTGAGGCATATATCAACGGAATCGCCGGCGAGCGTTTCTGCGTCCGTAACTCCGGCGCAACCGCCGTGGTAGAGGGCGTGGGCGACCACGGCTGCGAATACATGACCGGCGGTAAAGCGGTCATTCTGGGCAAAACCGGCCGTAACTTCGCAGCCGGTATGTCCGGCGGCATTGCCTACGTGCTGGACGAGGACCATGACCTGTACCTGCGGGTGAACAAGGAACTGGTTTCCATCGAACAGCTGACGGAAGAATACGACATCAAAGAGCTGCGGAATATGATTGAGGCCCATGTCAAGGCCACCGGCTCCGCAAAGGGCCGGAAGATTCTGGTAGACTTTGAGCAGTACATTCCGGAGTTCAAGAAAATTGTTCCCCGGGATTACAGCCGTATGCTGGAGTCCATCGCTGCTCTGGAGGCAAAGGGTATGCCGAAAGACAAAGCAGAGATGGAAGCATTCAAGAGAAAGGGGGTCTGAACCATGGGAAAGAAAACCGGATTTATGGATTATGCCCGGGTCGGGCATAAAGAGCGCCCCATTGCGGAGCGCGTACACGATTTCGATGAGTTCAACCTGCCCCTGTCCTGGAAAGAACGGAGCAATCAGGGCGCACGGTGCATGGACTGTGGTGTTCCCTTCTGTCAGGCCGGCATTCAGTTTGACGGCAAGCGCATCGGCTGCCCCCTGCACAATTTGATTCCGGAATGGAACGACATGATTTATCTGGACAACCAGGAGCATGCGCTGTCCCGTCTGCTGAAAACAGCGCCCTTCCCGGAGTTTACCGGCCGCGTTTGCCCGGCACTGTGCGAAAACGGCTGCAACTGCAAATATGTCAGCGGCTCCGTCACCATTCGGGACAACGAGCTGTATATCATTGAGTACGCATTTCAGAACGGCCTGATGGAGCCTAAGCCCCCGGTGCATCATTCCGATAAGCGGATTGCCGTGGTGGGCTCCGGCCCGGCCGGTTTGGCTGCCGCTTACTGGCTGAATCAGCGGGGCCACAACGCAACCGTGTTTGAGCGGGACAAGCGCCCCGGCGGCTTGCTCATGTACGGAATTCCCAACATGAAGCTGGACAAAGCCATTGTGGACCGCCGCATCAAGCTGATGGAGGCGGAGGGCATTACCTTCCGCACCGGCGTGAATGTGGGCGTGGACCTGCCCTTGGAGCAGCTGACCGCAGAATATGACTGCGTGATTCTCTGCTGCGGCGCGCAGAAACCCCGGCCCGTGGAATTTGAGGGTGAGGCCAACGGCGTGTACTACGCACTGGATTATCTGAAACCGGTAACCCAGGCTTTGGTGGGCGAAATCAAATCCGCTCCTAGCGCGGCGGGCAAAAATGTCATTGTCATCGGCAACGGCAACACCGCCAGCGACTGCGTTGCCACCGCCGTCCGGCAGGGCTGCAAATCCGTGACCCAGATTATCCGGAAACCGAAAAGCGCTTACGGCCCGGAGGTGGACTATGCCCACGCCGAAACCGACGAAGTGTTCGGCAAGGATATCCGCCGGTTTGAGAGCAAGGTCAAGCAGGTGATTGCCGATAAAAAGGGCAATCTGAAGGCCGTGGTTCTGAATACCCCCGAGGGCGATGTCATTGTGGACTGCGAAATGCTGCTGATTGCCTCCGGTTTCTCCGGCACCGAGGATTACAATGACGCAATGCGGAAAGCCGACGCCACCGGCAAGGTGCTGTATGCCGGCGATATGCGCTGCGGCGCCACTTTGGTGGTACTGGCAGAGGCAGAGGGCAAGGAAGTGGCTGCACAGGCCGACGAAATGCTCATGGGCTACACATCTTTGAAGTAAATAGCAAATAAAAATCGCATCGGAGCAACTCCGATGCGATTTTTAGTGATTCCATGTCATTATTACTTCTGCGCTCTGGCAGCCAAAGCCTGCCCCATCTGATAGGCAGCCTCCAAATCCAAGGGGAACTGTTGGGCCTTATGGGCGGCTTTGGCAGGCTCCGGGAACATGGAGGACTCATACTTCTCGTAATCGTCAAACTGATAGGTATCACAGACCCAAAGGGTTCTGGGACGGGTGCGGAAGGTCATGGCAATGCTGTTTTCCCGCATCATCTGATTTTTCTGAATGCCAAACTGCTCCATTGCGGCTTTCTGCATATTCATATCGTAAATCAAGCCCACGGGAATGGGTTTGGGGAACACCGTGGGAATCTCGTTGCTGTAAATGGAATTGGAATACAGCAGCCGCTCCCAAAATGCCGCCGTCGCCGCGGAAATATCCGTATAATACATGGGCGAGGCAACAATCAGTCCGTCGCAGTTCCGAATTTTCTCCAGCACAGCCGTCAAATCATCTTGCTGCGCGCACACGCCGTGAACCCCGTCTTTCCGCTTGCAGGAAAAACAACTGACGCAGCCCCGATACTGCAAATCATACAAATCAATGCGCTCCGCTTCGCCGCCGGCATCCCGGACGCCGTCCAGTGCTTTTTCCAACAGTGTGGCAGTATTCCATTGCTTTCGGGGACTGCCTTGAATCCCGATAAATTTCATGGCGAGAACCTCCTGATTTCAGAATCGTGGTTTTCCACTTTGCTAAAATTATATCATTTCCGTCTTTTGATGTAAAGAATAGAAATTCATCGTTTTTTTGTTAAAAATGCTGTGTATCCTTTTAAAATGTTGCATTTTATAACATTTTTTCAAAACAGATTCACTAAATTATAAAAAATATTTCAATTTTGTTGTGACACGTTTACTAAAAACATGCAAGTTGCGTTTTCAAATATTGCAAAAAGTCTTGGAAACAAGTATACTTAGGAAAGCTGCACGGAACGTGCAAATCGGGTAAAATCTTGACGGGAACAGGAGGACCTTCCCATGAGTAAGCCTTTTAAGAAAGTATTGGTGGCAAACCGCGGCGAAATCGCAATGCGTGTATTCCGCGCCTGCCATGATCTGGGACTGCAGTCGATTGCAATTTATTCCAACGAGGACACATACAGTGCCTTCCGTACCGCAGCCGACGAGTCCTATTTGATCGGTGAGAATGAAAGCCCTCTGGGTGCATATCTGGACATTCCCAGAATCATTCAGCTGGCGAAACTGCACGGTGCAGATGCCATTCACCCCGGTTACGGATTTTTGAGCGAGAACGGCGACTTTGCCAGAGCCTGTGAAGAGGCCGGCATTCAGTTCATCGGACCGTCTTCCCAGATTCTGGACATGATGGGCGACAAACTGGCTGCCAAGCAGATTGCCATTGAATGCGGCGTGGCAACCACCCCCGGTACCACGGAACCCCTGAAAGACCGGGAAGAAGCCCAGCGCTTGGCGCAGGAATTCGGTTTCCCCGTCATTCTGAAAGCTGCCTCCGGCGGCGGCGGACGTGGTATGCGCCGCTGCGACTCCGTGGAGGAAGTTGGCACCAACTTCGACCTGGTGCAGTCCGAGGCAAGAAAAGCCTTCGGCAACGATGATATTTTCATGGAGAAATTCCTGGTGGAGCCCAAGCACATCGAAGTGCAGGTTCTGGGCGACCAGTACGGCAATGTAGTGCATCTGTACGAGCGCGACTGCTCTCTCCAGCGCCGTTATCAGAAGGTTGTGGAATTCTCCCCCGCATTCTCCGTGGATCAGAAAGTCCGCGACGCGCTGTATGAAGATGCCGTAAAGATTGCAAAGCACGTGGGTTATGTCAACGCAGGTACGCTGGAATTTCTGGTGGACCGGGAAGGCAACCACTACTTCATTGAGATGAACCCCCGGATTCAGGTGGAGCACACCGTAACGGAAATGGTCACCGGCATCGACTTGGTCCGCACCCAGATTCTGATTGCGGAGGGCCGTCCTTTGAGCGATCCGGAAATCGGTCTGCCGAACCAGAAGAGCGTGGTTCACAGCGGCTATGCCCTGCAGTGCCGCGTGACCACCGAAGACCCCACCAACAACTTCGCACCGGATACCGGTAAGATTACCGCTTACCGTTCCACCGGCGGTTTCGGCGTCCGTCTGGACGGCGGCAACGCTTACTCCGGCGCCGTGATTTCCCCCTACTATGACTCCCTGCTGGTCAAGGTTACCTGCTGGGATAACACCTTTGAGGGCGTGTGCCGGAAGGCTGCCCGGGCTCTGAACGAAATTCGCGTCCGCGGTGTGAAAACCAACATCGCTTTCATCACCAACATTCTGAAAAACCCCACGTTCATCGCAGGTCAGTGCCACACCAAGTTCATTGATGAGACGCCGGAGCTGTTTGAGCTGGACGAAAGCAAGGACAGCGCCACCAAGATGCTGAAGTACATCGGCAACATCGTGGTGAAAGAGCGGGAGGGCCATAAGTTCTACGATACTCCCCGGTTCCCGCCGGTCACCGGCAACCGTCCCGACGGTCTGAAACAGCTGCTGGACAAAGAGGGTCCCGAGGCTGTAAGCAAGTGGGTTCTGAATCAGAACAAGCTGCTGATTACCGACACCACCACCCGTGACGCCCACCAGTCTCTGCTGTCCACCCGCGTCCGTACCCGTGATATTGTCAAGGGCATGGAGGGCACCAGCGAGATTCTGGCCGACGCATTCTCTCTGGAATGCTGGGGCGGCGCAACCTTCGACGTGGCCTATCGGTTCCTGCACGAATCTCCTTGGGAGCGTCTGGACCTGATTCGTGAAAAAGCCCCCAACCTGCTGCTCCAGATGCTGCTGCGCGGTGCAAACGCTGTGGGCTACACCAACTACCCGGACAACGTGATTCGCGAGTTCGTGAAAGAGGCTGCCCGCTCCGGCGTGGACGTCTTCCGCGTATTCGACTCTCTGAACTGGATTCCCGGCATGGAAGTTGCCATGGACGAGGTTCTGAATCAGGGCAAGATTTGTCAGGCAACCATCTGCTACACCGGCGATATTCTGGACCCCAGCCGGGACCGCTACACGCTGGATTACTACGTCAAGATGGCAAAAGAACTGGAGCACCGCGGCGCACACATGCTGTGCATTAAGGATATGTCCGGTCTGCTGAAGCCCTATGCCGCCAAGAAACTGGTTGGCACACTGAAGCAGGAAATCGGTATTCCCGTTCAGCTGCATACGCATAACACCTCCGGCAACCAGGTTGCAACCCTGCTGATGGCTGCCGAGGCCGGTGTGGACGTTGTGGACTGCGCCATCAGCTCCATGTCCTCTCTCACCAGCCAGCCCTCTTTGAATGCTGTAGTCACCGCACTGCAGGGCACCGAGCGGGATACCGGTCTGGACCCCGTCCGTCTGCAGTACCTGTCGGATTACTGGGAGGACGTGCGGAAACGCTATGATTCCTTCGACACGGGCATTAAGTGCCCCACAACGGATATTTACCGGTATGAAATCCCCGGCGGCCAGTACACCAACCTGAAGCCTCAGGTGGAGTCTCTGGGTCTGGGGCCCCGGTTCCAGGAAGTGAAAGAGAACTACCGCGTGGTCAACCAGATGCTGGGCGACATCGTGAAGGTCACTCCCTCCAGTAAGATGGTGGGCGACATGGCCATCTTCATGACTCAGAACGACCTGACTCCCGAGAACATCGTGGAGCGCGGCGAATCTCTGGCGTTCCCGGACAGCGCCGTCAGCTACTTCTCCGGCATGATGGGTCAGCCGGCCTTCGGTTTCCCGAAAGACCTGCAGAGGGTGGTTCTGAAGGGCAAAGAGCCCATTACCTGCCGTCCCGGCGAGCTGCTGGAGCCGGTAGACTTCAAGGAGAAAGAGGCTGAGCTGAAAAAGCTGACGCCCCACCCCACTTGGAGAGACGTGCTGAGCTACTGCCTGTACCCGAAGGTCATGGAGGATTACATCAAGAACCAGAAAGAGTATGGTTATATCATGCGTCTGGGCAGCCATGTGTTCTTCCACGGTCTGGCTGTGGGCGAAACCAACAAGGTGAACATTGCCGACGGCAAAACGTTGGTCATCAAATATCTGGGTCTGGGCGAGCTGGACGAGGAAGGTATGCGCACCGTGTGCTTTGAGCTGAACGGTGTCCGCCGCGACGTGAAAGTTCCCGATGAGCTGGCACAGAAGGACATCATCAAAGTGCCCATGGCCGACCCCGAGGACAAGAGCCAGGTGGGCGCGTCCATTCCCGGCGCCGTCAGCAAGATTCTGGTCAAGCCCGGCGACCACGTAGAGGTCAACCAGACCTTGGTGGTTATCGAGGCAATGAAGATGGAAACGGCCATCACCGCCCGTATGGACGGCGTAATCGAGTCCGTGGAAGTCAAGGAAGGCAGCACCGTCAAGGGCGGTCAGCTGTTGATGACGCTGAAATAATTTCTAAAACGGAAATAGCCCCGGAGCAATGCTCCGGGGTTATTTTTCTGTTCAATTGTTGTTTCTTGGAATCGGTATCGCTTTCCGATTACTCCTCCAGTACCCGCAATCCGGCTACGGAGGAGATGGGCAGGGAGAATGCAATGGCACCGGCGGGGGTATTGGTGCCGCATTTTCCGGTGATTGCCTGCATGATTTTCCCTTTTTCTCCGGCTTTGGACACAATCAGAATCAATTCCTTTTCCTCCGCCAAGGAAACACCGAAGAATTTTTCCGCCCGCTTTGCACCGGTGCCTTTGGCATGAAGTACCGTGCCGCCGGCAGCACCGGCAGAGCGGGCAGCGTTCATGACCGGGTCGGTATACCCCTCGTTCAGAACGACCATAATCAGTTCATAATCGTATTTCTGCTCCGGTACGCTTTTGTCCGGTACCGCATTATCCGTTAAATATGCCAAGGTTCTTCCCCCTCCTACGCTTTTGATGGGCACGGCCAACAGAATGCCGTTGCCGGGAATGTCAATAAACAATCTGCGCTTTGCACTTCTCAGAATCTGCCGGGTCTGTTCCCCCGTTGCCACCGTGCAGATGACCGCTTTTTCCGTTGCCTCCAAACCGTACAGATTCAGCTGCTCGTTGGTGGCAGTGCCCCGACCCAACAAGGTCAGAACCATAGTCACCTGCTGTTTGTGCAGCAAGGTCGTCATTTCTTCCTTTCGGGCGCGGTCCAGAATGGTAATGACAAAATTCAATTCCATATCAACCCACCTCCCAAAGTTCGATAATCTCGTTGTCGTCCAGATACAGCTCCGGTACCGTCTGCAGCTGCCGTTTGGATTTGACCACATAAATAACGCCCATAATCTGAACGGTAATCAGCGGAGTCATAGCCACCAATGCCACCAGGCCAAAGGCATCGGTGAGCACATTTCCGCCCAGTGCCTGACAAGCACCCATGGCAAAGGGCAGCATAAACGATGCGGTCATGGGACCGGAGGCTACACCGCCGGAGTCAAAGGCAATGGCGGTAAACATAGGCGGCACGAAAAAGCTCAAAGTCAGCGCGATGATGTAGCCGGGAATCAGGAACCAAAGAATGTTCCACCCCGTAATCACCCGGACCATCGCCAAGCCGTTTGCCGCGGCGATTGCCACGGAAAGGCTCAAGCCCATGGATTTTTCGGAAATTGCGCCGGCGCTGACCTCTTCCACCTGACGATTCAAAGTATGAACCGCCGGCTCTGCCCGGATAATGAACCAGCCCATGAGCATGGACAGGGGCACCAACAGCACTTTTGTCCACCCGGAAACGATTTCCTGTCCCAACACCGTTCCCAAGGGGGAAAATCCCACGTTGACACCCATGAGAAACAGCACCAGACCCACATAGGTATAGCACAAGCCAATCAAAATCCGAATAAAGGGCACCCGGTGCAATTTCAGAGAAATCACTTGAAACACCAGAAAGAAAATCACAATGGGCGCCAATGCAAGCACCATTTCTTTCATATACGTGGGCAGCACCCGCAGATAACTGCCGGTAATTGCCACGGTGGACAGATAGCTCTGAATCTGATTTTCGGCATAAGCGCCGGAATTGTCGTTATGATAGAAAAATCCCAGCAGCATAATGGCCAGCACCGGACCGATGGAGCACAGCGCAACCAGACCAAAGCTGTCGCTTTCTGCGTTCTTATCGCTTCGAATGGCCGCCACGCCGACGCCCATAGACATGATAAACGGCACAGTCATAGGTCCGGTGGTCACACCGCCGGAATCAAAGGCTACGCTGAGAAAATCCGGGTCCGACAGCGCCGCCAAAGTGAATACAATGGCGTAAAAAAACAGCAGCAGCCACCGCAGCTGAATCCCGAACAGAATTCGGAGCATGCAAACCATCAGAAAGAACCCGACGCCCATGCCCACCGTTGCCAGCAGAACCCCGGAATGAATATGGGGCACGTTCGCCGCCAGAACCTGCAAATCCGGCTCTGCCACCGTAATCGCCAAGCCCAACAGGAAACTGACGCTTAAAATCAGCCACAGCTTACGGGATTTTGTCATACGGGAACCGATGTATGTACCGATTAGGGTCATGGATTTTTCCGAGCCAAAGGAAAACAGACCCATACCCAGAATGAGCAGCGCCGTTCCAATCAGGAATGACAGCATCAAATCCGGCGTCACCGGAACCACAAGGAAACAGGTCGCAGCCACGATGGCCGCAATGGGCAGCACCGAGCGGACCGATTCCATCAATTTTTCATGAAGTATGGTTTTACCGACCAAAGGGGCACCTCTCTTTTTCTTGCAAAATATTTCGAGATACGATAGTATAACATAGATGGCTGAAGAATATGTGAAATTTTTCCAAACAGATTCAACAAAAAAGACAAAACTGTCCATAATTTTGTCATATTTTTCTGGTACAATACCACCAAAAACAATGACATAGAACGGAGTATGCCTATGTACGTCAAAATCGAAGACAATCGGCCCTATATCACCAGCCGGCTGCGCAGTCACATTCTGAATATTCCCCCGGAGGCTCGTATGTCCAGCGGTATTGTCATCAACGGACGGCGCATTAAAAGTCTGGTGTTTACAACTGACATTGCCATTATCCGAAACTGCGATGCAGACGCTGTACTGGCGGTCTATCCCTTTACCCCGCAGCAGACCATTTCCGAGGCTCTGATTCAGAATTCTTCCATTCCCGTGCTGTGCGGCGTAGGCGGCGGAACCACTCAGGGTATGCGCACCACTATGCTGGCCTGGGACGCGGAATCTCAGGGCGCCATGGGCGTTGTGGTCAATGCCCCCATGAGCAATGAGGACATTCGGAACATCTGCAAGGTTGTGGACATTCCCGTGGTGGTCACGGTGCTGAACGAGCATACGGACATTGCCGCCCGGTTGGACGCAGGCGCCACCATTTTGAACGTCTCTGCAGCAGACCGGACCCCGGAGGTCATTCGCGCCATTCGGAAGGATTTCCCCGACATTCCCATCATCGGAACCGGCGGACCCACCGGTGAATCCATTCGCCGCACCATTGAAGCCGGCGCCAATGCCATCAGCTATACCCCGCCCAGCACCAAAACCCTGTTCTCCACCATGATGGACGATTACCGTACCAGAGAAGATTAAGGATACTTTCCATAGCAAAAAACGCACCGAGTTTCGGTGCGTTTTTGTTATTCATCATGTGCATCTTCCGGTTCCAGAACGTGTTCCAGACCGGTTTTCAAGATGGTTTGAATATGGTCGTCAATCAGACGGTAATAGATGCTTTTCCCGGCGCGGCGGTTGCCCACCACAGCCATCTGCTTGAGAAACCGCAGCTGATGGGAGGTGGCGGATTGACTGATGCCCACTGCCTCGGCAATTTCGCTGACGCACTTTTCCCCGTCAATCAGCTGAAAGAGAACCTTGACCCGGGTGCAGTCCGAGAAAACAGTATAAAAATCGGCCAGTTTCTGCAGCACAGTTTCTTCCGGCTGCGTCCGAGCTGTCTGCTCCACGGAGATTCGCCTCACTTCCCAAAAATTTCAGAGTACTTGTTATTTTAACAAGTTTTCCGCTTTTTTGCAATGCCCGAGATATTTTCCCGGGCATTGTTTGTTTAATCATGCTTTTTGTAGAGAATCCGCATGGAATTGAGAATACAAATGATGGAAACACCGGTATCCGCAAACACAGCGGTCCACATATTGGCGTGTCCGGTCAGACCCAGAATCATAATCAGGAACTTGATGACCAGCGCAATCACAACATTTTCCCGGGCGATGCGGTTGGTTGACCGGGCAATGCGAATAGACTGGGGAATGGCAGAAACATCTCCGGTCATAAACACCACGTCGGCAGCCTCAATGGCGGCGTCTGCGCCGGTGCCCATGGCAGCGCCCACATCTGCGCCGGCTAACACCGGAGCATCGTTGATGCCGTCACCCACAAACATCACCTGACCGTGTTTTTCCCGCAGTTCCTGCAGCACGTCAAACTTCTGCTGGGGCAGCAGCTTGGCATGAACTTCCCGGATTCCCGCGGTTTCTGCCACCCGGTCGGCGCTTGCCTGGGCGTCACCGGTGAGCATGGCGGTGGTAATGTTCATGGCATTCAATGCCTGCACGGCGTCTTTCGCATCAGCTTTCAGCGTATCGTCAATCTGAATGGTGCCGATATACTGTCCGTTGCGCGCCATCAGCACTTCCGTACCCACGGTTTCCGGCGCTCCGGTGAGGTCGATTCCATGCTCCTGCATCAAACGTCGGTTGCCGCACAGCAACTCCTGACCATGGAGCATGGCCGCAATGCCGGAGCCTGCCGTTTCTTTCATGCTGTCCGGGATTTCAACGGTCAGACCTTTTTCTTTGGCCGCCGCCACAATGCTCAAGCCGATGGGGTGGGTGGAATTCCGCTCGCAAGCGGCAGCCATCGCCAGCAGTTCATCGGCATCGGTGTTTCCGTGGGGCACGGCAGCCTGCACAATGAAATTGCCTTGGGTAATGGTGCCGGTTTTATCCATAGCAACCGCCTGCACCTTGCACAGAGATTCCAGTGCCACGCCGCCCTTAAACAGGATTCCCGCTTTGGAGCCCCGACCGATGCCGCAGAAGAATGCCAAGGGCACACTGAGCACCAGCGCACAAGGGCAGGAAATGACCAGGAAGGTCAGTGCGGTGTAAATCCAATAACTCCAGTTGCCGGTGACCACAGAGGGCACCACGGCGGTGACAAGGGCCAACAGACACACAAACGGTGTGTAATACCGGCAGAATCGGGTAATGAATCGGTCAATTTGCGGTTTGGAGGCCGCGGCATTTTCCACGGCGTCCAAAATGCGGGTCACCATGGATTCGGACAAGGGCTTTTCCACCAGAATTTTCAGCGCACCGTTCTGATTCACGCAGCCGGAAGTGACGCTGCTGCCCACCGCCACTTTTACGGGCACCGGCTCGCCGGTAATGGCGGAGGTGTCCAGATAGCTTTCGCCCTCCACTACGGTGCCGTCCAGAGGGATTCGGTCGCCGGGGCGGACCAAAACCACATCGCCCACCTTGGCATCTTCCGCCGGGAGCACCTTAACGGTGTTTCCGGAAACCACGCTGACCACTTCCGGCCGCATATCCACAGCGTCCATAATCTGGCTGCGGCTGCGCTGCGTGGCAACGGTTTCAAACAGCTCGCCAACGCGGTAAAACAGCATCACGCCCAGAGCCTCCGGGTATTCGCCAATGAGAAAGGCGCCAATGGTGGCAATGGACATCAGGAAATTTTCATCAAACACCTGACCGCGGCACAGATTCTGGAATGCCTCCCAGATGACCTCGCCGCCGCAAATCAAATAGCCCGCCAACATGGCAAACAGATAAGCGCGGTCGGAAATCACGCTGAAATGATGGAGCAGACCGCCCCCCAACAGCAAAATGGCGCTGACTGCAATAATCAGCAAATTCTGACGCAGTTCCTTTTTGCTGTCCGCCTCAGCGGCTTTCACCGCGTCTGCCCCGGGAGACAGCCGCTGATAAGGCACAACCTCCACATCCGGCTCCAATGCATGCACCACAGATTCCAGTTTCGGCAGCAATCGGTCTTGATTGGCCGCCGCCAAGCGCAGCTGCTTGGTCGCATAGACCACGCTGGCATATTCCACTTCCGGCATGGCCTGAATTTTCTGTTCAATCTTGGCCGCACAGTTGGGGCAGTCCAATCCCTCCAGAATGTAAATCCGCTGCTCCGTTTTGGTCACGGGCATGGCTTTTTCCGGTGTTTCCCCGTCCTCATGATGGTGATGATGCTCATGGTCGTGTCCGCAGCCGCATTCCTCATCGTGGTGATGATGTTCGTGGTCGTGTCCGCAGCCGCACTCCTCATCATGGTGATGATGTTTATGGTCATGTCCGCAGCCGCACTCTTCATCGTGGTGATGATGCTCGTGGTCGTGTCCGCAGCCGCATGCACAGGATTCTTCTTCCTCTGTATGGTGACGGTGTTCCAATTCTTCACACATGGAAATGCACCTCCTGTAAATTTTAATATATGAACACTTGTTCAGGTGTTAATTCATTATAATCACATTCTGCGCGGTATGTCAATAGAAATTACAGGAATTTTCCGGCAAATCACCGCTGAAAAAGAAAAATCCGGAGGCGCAAAGCCTCCGGATTGGAATAATGGTCTTATTTTGCCCGGGTTTCGCAATACATGCAGCGGTAAATCCGATGCTCCGGGTCCGTGAGCAGGAATACATGGGGCAGCTCCTGCTCCGTACTGGTGATGCAGCGGGGATTTTTGCAGCGCAGCACGTTGGTCAGCTTGGTGGGCAGACCCACCCGGCGCTTTTCCGCCAGATGACCCCCGCGGATAATGTCCACGGTCACGTTGGGGTCCACATAACCCAGCACATCTGTATCGATGTCGATGTCATCGTCCACCTTGATGATGTCCTTTTTCCCCATTTTCCGGCTGACAACATTCTTAATGATCGCCACGGAGCAATCCAGCTCGTCCAAGTGGAGCAAGCGGTAAATCTCCATGCCCTTGCCGGCGGTAATGTGGTCAATGACAATGCCGTTGTGAATGGAATCAATCTTCATGGGGCAGTACCTCCAACAGTTTCAGAATCAGCGCCATGCGCATGTACTTTCCGTACAGCACCTGCTTGAAGTAGCAGGCGCGGGGGTCCTGGTCGATGGCAACGCTGATTTCATTGACACGGGGCAGGGGGTGCATGATAATCAGATCATTTTTCGCACGGTCCAGTTTCTCCGGGGTCAGAATGTAGCTGTCTTTCAACCGGAGGTAATCCTCTTCGTTGAAGAACCGCTCTTTCTGCACCCGGGTCATATACAGCACGTCCAGCTCCGGCATTGCCTCTTCCAAATCGGTGGTTTCCCGGAAGGGAATGCCGTTTTTCACCAGAAATCCCTCCCGCACATAGCCGGGGAGATTCAGTTCTTCCGGAGAAATCAGCACAAAGTTGATGCCCTCATACCGAGACATGGCCTCGATGAGAGAATGCACTGTCCGGCCGAATTTCAGGTCGCCGCACAGACCGATGGTCATATTGTTCAGCCGGCCCTTTTCCCGGGAGATGGTCAGCAGGTCGGCCAAGGTCTGGGTGGGGTGGTTGTGTCCGCCGTCGCCGGCGTTGATTACGGGAATGGTGGCGTTCATCGCCGCCACCAGCGGTGCGCCCTCTTTCGGGTGGCGCATGGCAATGATGTCGGCATAGCAGGACACCACCTTGGCGGTATCCGCAATGCTTTCGCCCTTGACAGCGGAAGAGGAATCCGCACCGGCTACGGTGAGCACGCTGCCGCCCAACTCATACATGGCGGCCTCAAAGCTCAGACGGGTCCGGGTAGAGGGCTCAAAAAACAGAGTGGCCAGTTTTTTACCGTGGCAGGCCTCTGCATATTTCTGAGGATTTGCAATAATGTCATTGGCAGTGGCAATGAGCTCATCCAGTTCTTCTATGGAAAGGTCCAGAATGTTGATGAGAGATCTCATGCCTGACCCTCCATCCAGCTTTCATCGTCCGGATTGTTCCGGAACTGCAGCAGACGCGCCACGTCTTCCGGAGCGATGTAGCCTTCTTCTGCGGCCACTTTTGCAATCACATCGAAATTGGTCAGGCTGATGTTTTTCACATTGGCCTCTGCCAGACGGGTCAGACCCTTCTTCATGCCGTAGGTGAAGATGGACACCACGCCCAGAACGTCTGCGCCGAATGCCCGGAGCACGTTCACAACATCCAGAACGCTGCCGCCGGTGGAAATCAGGTCCTCCACCACAACCACCTTCTGACCGGGTTGCAGGCGGCCTTCAATCTGATTCTTCCGGCCGTGGTCCTTTGCGCTGCCGCGGACATAGCCCATGGGCAGACCCAGAATATGTCCGGTAATGGCTGCGTGAGCAATGCCGGCGGTGGAGGTGCCCATCAGCACTTCCGCGTCGGGATAATGGGTGCGAATCAGCTCTGCCAGACCGTTTTCCACGTCCGTACGCACAGCAACGTCCGTCAGAGTCAGGCGGTTGTCGCAGTAAACAGGGCTTTTAATGCCGCTTGCCCAAGTAAAGGGCTCGTTGGGGCGGAAAAATACCGCCTGAATTTTCAGCAAGTCTCTTGCAATTTGATTTTCCAGATCCATAAGAAATACCTCCAACCGATGTTTGATGTTCCGTTATTGAAATTATCCCACAAATTCTGCCACGCAGCGGCGGTAAGCAGCCACGGGGTCGGCAGCGCCGGTGATGGGACGGCCCACAACAATGTAGTCCGAGCCCAGCGTTTTTGCGTCTGCCGGGGTGGTCACCCGCACCTGGTCGCCCTTATCCCCGTCGGCAAAGCGAATGCCGGGGGTAACGGTCAAGAATTCTGCGCCGCAAGCCTCGTGCACCTTGCCGGATTCCAGAGGAGAGCAAACCACGCCGTCCAGACCGGCCTCTTTTGCGTTTTTGGCATAAGTCAGAACCACTTGGTCCAAGGGCTGATGAATGAGCAGCTCCTGCTGCATCCGCTCCTCGCTGGTACTGGTCAGCTGAGTGACTGCAATCAGCAGCGGGCGGGTACCGTCGGGCCGGGTCAGACCCTCCAGAGCAGCCTCCATCATGGCTTTCGTGCCGGCAGCGTGGAGGTTCACAATGTCCACGCCCAGACGGGAGAGAACCGCCATGGATTTTTTCACGGTGTTGGGAATGTCATGGAGTTTCAGGTCCAGGAAAATCCGATGGCCTCTGGCCTTGATTTCCCGCACAATGGACGGACCCTCTGCATAATACAGCTCCATACCGATTTTCACAAAGGGTTTCTCCTCCGTGAACTTGTCCAAAAACTGCAAGCAGCTTGCAGCGTCTGCGAAATCGCAGGCGATAATTACATCTTTACCCATGGTGTGCTCCTCCAATTATATTCGTCAGATTTTCGATTCCGTATTGCTCCATCACCCGAGGCAGCGCCTGAACAATGTCCCGGCAGGCGAAGGGATTTGCCACGTTGGCAGCACCCACTTCCACTGCGGTAGCGCCGGCAAGCATCATTTCCAGCACATCTTCCGCGGTGGAAACGCCGCCCACGCCTACAATGGGAATTTTCACAGCCTCATACACCTGCCAGACCATACGCAGGGCCACGGGTTTCACCGCGGGACCGGACAAACCGCCGGTGGTATTGGCCAGAATCGGCCGTTTTGTACGCAGGTCAATGGCCATGCCCATCATGGTGTTAATCAGAGAAATGGCATCTGCCCCGGCCTCCTCGCAGGCCTTTGCCACGGAAACAATGTCCGTAACATTGGGGGTCAGCTTCATAATCACCGGCTTTTGGGTGACTGCCTTAACGGCTTTTGTGATTTTCGCCGCCTCTTCCGGGCAGGTGCCGAAGCTCATGCCGCCGCCATGGACATTGGGGCAGGAAATGTTGATTTCCAGCCAGCCCACCTGCGCCTGCTTGTCCAATTTCCGGGCGCAAGTGACATAGTCCGCCATGGAAAATCCGCAGACGTTTGCCATCACCGGCTTGTGAAACACCTTTGCCAGCTTGGGCAGCTCCTCTGCAATCACAGCGTCCACGCCGGGATTCTGCAAGCCCACGGAGTTGAGCATTCCGCCGGTGCATTCCGCAATCCGGGGGGTGGAGTTGCCGAACCGGGGCTGGGGTGTGGTGCCCTTAATGGACATGGTGCCCAGACAGTTGATGTCATAGTAATCGGCAAATTCATAGCCGTATCCGAAGGTTCCGCTGGCGGGAATCACCGGATTATCCAATTTCTGACCGCAAAGGGTCACGATTGTGTTTACCATACGATTTCCTCCCGCACCAGCACCGGTCCGTCCTTGCAGATGCGCTTGGTGCCGTATTTTGTCTGGCAGCTGCAGCCCATACATGCGCCGTAGCCGCAGCCCATGCGGGCCTCAAAGCTGAACTGACCGGAAGTCTTTGCCGCTTGGTCCACCGCCCGGAACATTGCCTCCGGACCGCAGGTGTAAAAATATGTGTAGTCCACGTCCTTCATACCGTCGGTGACCCGACCCTGCACACCGGCAGTGCCGTCCTCGGTGAAAATCGTTACCGCAGCGCCGGCAGCGGCAATGTCATCGGCAAGGAAAATATCCGAGGCCGTGCGGTAGCCCAGCAATGCCGCAACCTGCTTGCCCTCCCGGACAAGCTGCTTGGTCAGCGCCAGCATCATGGGCACACCGGAGCCGCCTGCCACCAACAGCGGGCGCTCGCCGGAGGGCGCGGTATCAAATCCGTTGCCCAAACCGGTCAGCACGTTCAGTCCCTGTCCGGGCTGCATCGCTGCCAAATCCTGCGTACCCTCACCGATGGTACGGTACACCACGGTGAGCGTTTCGCTGTCCCAATCACACACGGAGAAGGGCCGGCGGAGAAAATGGCCGGGCACCTGAATATCCACAAACTGTCCCGGACGGACAATGCCGGAGGTATCGCCGGAAAGGGTCAGCTTATAAACATTTTGGAGAATGGGGTTGTTTTTCAAAACCATCCAATTGGCTTGTTTCATGCAAACGCCTCCTCGTCCAGCCACACAACCCGACCGTTATGCACGGTCATCAGGCAGCGGCCGTAAAGTGTATCCCCAGCAAAGGGGGTTGCCCGACCCATGGAGAGAAATTCCGCCGGGTCCACGGTATATGCCCGGTCCAAATCCCAGACGGTGAAGTCATTGCTCGCAGGCAAATCGAACCGATTCCGGGCATTCACGGAGAACAGCTCCACCAGACGCGCCAGAGAAATAATGCCCGTCCGGACCAGATGGGTATACAGCGCCGCAAACGCGGTTTCCAGACCCACTACGCCCATGGAGCTGCCGTCCAGACCTTTGGATTTCTCCTCGGCGCTGTGGGGGGCATGGTCCGTTGCAATCATATCAATGGTGCCGTCCACAATGCCGGCAATCAATGCCTCCATATCTGCCCGGCTGCGGAGGGGCGGGTTCATTTTGAACCGTCCGTCTTCCTGCAAATCCTCATCGCAGTACACCAGATAATGGGGGCCGGTTTCGCAGGTAATATTCACGCCGTCAGCCTTTGCCTGACGAATCAATTCCACGCTTTCCTTTGTGGAAATGTGGCAGACGTGATAAGCGCAGCCGGTTTCCTTAGCCAGAGCAATATCCCGCTCAATCTGCTGCCATTCGCTTTCGGAGCAAATGCCCTTGTGGCCATGCTCCCGGGCATACACACCGTCGTGAATCACACCGCCCCGCACCAGCTCGTTGACCTCGCAGTGGGCGGCAATGATTTTCCCCAGCTGCTTGGCTTGGGTCATGGCAGTACGCATCATATCCGCAGACTGCACTCCCCGACCGTCATCGGAAAAGGCGCAGATGTTGGGTGCCAGCGCCGGCATATCCACCAACGTCTCCCCTTTTTCCTCCAAGGTAATGGCACCGTAGGGATGCACACCGATGACCGCGTCCCGGTCAATCAGCTCCTGCTCCATACGCAGATGCTCCGGAGTATCCGGCACGGGATTCAGGTTCGGCATAGCGCAGACATCGGTATATCCGCCCCGGGCAGCGGCCCGGGAACCGGAGGCGATGGTCTCCTTATAAGAAAATCCCGGCTGTCTGAAATGCACATGCACATCGCAGAAACCGGGAAAAATAAACACTTCATGACCGGAAATCACGGATTCGGAAGAAACGGTTGCATCGGAAAAATGGAAACACTCGTCCTGAAACGTTCCGCCGGTCCAAACTTTCGCGCGATCGAATCGATACTTCATAAAACGAAACCTCCGTCAAAATTCCAGATATTATATCATAGAATCGGCGGAGGTGTCAATCGGTATTTCAGCAAAGATTGGGGAACTGACAAACCATAAGGTAATCCCAAAACGCATTGATCACACGCTGGTCGTGATACTGCTTTTATACCCCTCGCCCCAAGCCCACATGGCGTCCAGAATGGGTTTCAGGCTTTTACCCAGTTCCGTCAGCGAATACTCCACTCTCGGCGGTACTTCGGCGTAGACCTCACGGTGGACAAGCCCGTTTTCCTCCATCGCCCGGAGCTGGGCGGTCAAAACCTTCTGAGACACATTGCCTACGGACTTTTTCAGTTCCCCGAACCGCTTCGTTCCCGGCATCAGGTCACGCAGGATCAGCACCTTCCACTTATCCCCGATGAGGGTCAGCGTGGTCTCTACGGGACAGGCAGGAAGCGCGGCTTTTGCGGTCATTTCGCTCATATTTGAATCCCTCCATAAAATTTTTTCCAAGCGCCAAATTGCCGGAAAACCCAGGAACGGCGCAATTGTTTCTTTCCGGTAACTACCCATTAGTTTCTATTTGGTAACTACAGCACAATATTGTGCTTACTTTACGAATGGGAGCTACGGTATTACTATAACGCCAGAGGCAAACGAAAGCAAGCCCAATTACCAAGGAGGTCACTCAAAATGAAAAAAATTCTTTCTCTCACGCTGGCTCTTGCCATGATCGGATCAATCCTGACCGGATGCGGCTCTAAGGATGCTGCTACCAAAACACCTGCTGAAAACACCCAGCAGACGGCACCTGTCCAGCAGGAACAGAGCCAGACCGAAAAGGCGCTGGCGCTCATCAACACCTTTGCCACCGGCGATACGGACACCGCCCGCAGCCTGTTGGCGGATGGCTACATCCAGCACAATCTGGCATACGGCACCGGTGCGGATGCCTTCATCGGCTCCGTGGAATATCTTGCATCTGCTGATGTGAAAACCACTGTGAACAACATCCGTGCTTTTGAGGATGGCGACAAGGTGTTCTTGCAGACGATTTACAATTTTGCCGGTGCCGGTGAGCAGGTCGCCTTTGACATCTTCCGCTT
>CAKTAK010000001.1:0-139464 GCA_934527315.1 uncultured Oscillospiraceae bacterium | reverse complement strand
ACTTCTCTGCGGTGAAGACGTTCGATTCCGCAGACGCGGGATGGCATACCGTCACTGTGGAGATCACGCTGATCGGCAACGCCGCGACGAAGTACAAGCTCAGGGCGGGCGAAGAAAAATTTGAGATCGGCGGAAACATCAACAAGGCCTATCCCGATCTGACCGTATCTCTTTCCAGGGCGACTTGTGCGGTGGGCGAAAAGCTTCTTCCGCTTCTGTCTGTCGAGGGTGCTCCGGAAGACGCCGAGGTGACATATTATTATCTGGCTTCCGCGTTAAAAAGCTGGGCGGGCTCTTCTGACGTAGAGGGCGGCGAAGCCATGCCCAAGATTGACGAAAACACCGCAATCAGCGAACCCGGCACATATTACGTTTATGCCAAGTCCGGCGAGACAAAGAACTACGAGGAGGAACGGTCGGAAACCGTGGAACTTACGGTCAGTAACGACGTTGCTTCGGTGACGACGAGCAGCGGCGTAACCAACAACTACACCTCTCTCGACGACGCGCTGAACGCGGCGCAGGACGGCGATACCGTCACACTGCTGGGCGATGCGGAGGTCACAAAGTGGCATTCTCTCTCAAAAGCGTTTACCCTGGAGCTCAACGGCAAAACAGCCACGACCCAATCAAAGGCAGAGCTCTATCTTCATGCGCGGGTCATCGTCCAGGACAGCAGCACCGGGAAAACCGGGGGGATGGCTGGCACCGCGCTTCTGAATGTGCAGGAAGGTGGAGATCTGATCATCAAGAGCGGTACCTTCAACGGACGAATCGCGATAAACGTTGGCAAGCTGACCATTGAGGGCGGAACCTTCAACCAGGAGGTAGACCTTCGTAGAGGCGATTCCGATTCCGTTTTCTTCTCCGGCGGCACATTCGCGAAGATCTGGTATCCCAATTCCAGCGGCTCTTTCCTCGATCTGCTGGCGGACGGCTGTGCTTTCTACTACAATGACGGCAAGCTCGTCAACGTTGCTGAAATTACCGGCATGAATTTGTACAACGTTCACATCGGGACGCATGCGCACAGCTTCACCAACGGCGCGTGCGCCTGCGGCTACACCTGCCCGCATACTTCGGTAGACGAGAGCGGCGCTTGCACGGTCTGCGGCAAGCAGTTCGCCGCCAGCATAACAGAGGGCAACGATGTCACCTATTATGATCGCTTCAACGACGCGCTCGTTTATGCGTACAAGAACGACGGCTGCACGCTGAAGCTGCTGGCGGACGTGACCGGAGCTGCGGTGATGATCAACAATCCGTTCTTCTTCGATCTGAACGGTCACAACGTCGATGCGCTGAGCGTGGACGCCAGAGCGACGATCAAGGACTCCGGCACGGAAAAGGGCAAGATCGGTAAGGTGACGGTTTCTAATAATAAGGTGACCGATCTGACCCTCGGCGACCTGCTGGAGGCGGGCTATGCCTTCCAGTACGAAAACGGATCCTGGGCGAACGACAGTCACCTCCGAACATCAGATGGGCTTAAAGTCACCGTGGAGAAAGCACCCATCCAGAGCGTCGCGGTATACGCGAAGGATAAGAACAACAAGGAAGTCTCGACCATCGCATACGGCACGACGGGAGAGGTAACGCTGGTCGCAAGCTGCAAACTGAGCGAAACGAGCGGAGCGGACCTTAGCTATTTGTGGTATAAGCTCGAGGGTTTGGCGGCGACAGCACCGCTGGAAGGGGCAACTGGCGCGAATTACACACTGCCCGACAATCTCACCGCGGGAACGCACACCTATCTCCTCATCTGCACCAGCGACGGCTATTCCAAGAGCGCCGAGATCACCATCACCGTCACCAAAATCGACCTCGCAAATGCCGAAGTCACGATCAGTCCTTGGCCCACGGACAGAACGGTCAGATACGATCCCTTTTATCCTGAGCAGTCTGTGTTCAACATTTACGCCAACACGATCACAGTGAAAGCGAATGGTACGGAGTATACGCTGAGCAATGATGACTACACCTACGAAGGTGCCACCGCGACTCAGGTTGGCAAACACACGCTGACCATCACGGCCACGGAGTCCTGTGAGAACTACACAGGCTCTAAAACCTTCGACTGGGAGGTCACTCCGTGCCAGCTGTACAAACCGAGCTACCTGGGCAACCAAAAGTACACCAAGATATACGACGGTACCACCACCCTGCCGGAATCGTATCAATACTATGCCTACTTCTACTACATGGGGGACACGGAGCGGGAAGTTAACTGGACAGCGGACAAGGACAAGAGCAATTACGAAGTGACCGCCGCAGAGTTTGTCTCCCCTGACGCGGGCGAGAATAAGCCCATCAACCAGACGATCACGCTGAAAAACGAGAACTTCGTCTTTGCCACGACCGAGATGATCAACCTCAAGGGAATCACCACCACTGACAAGACCATGACCTATACGAATTTCACGATAAAGGAGGCCTACGGGCGCGATAACACAACCTTCAACATCGAAAAGGCCGCCATGCCCGACGTCGACAACGCGGTCACGCTGACGGTCATCAACGATCATGCGGATACCTATACGGTCGATCTGGACGCGCTGCTGCCGAATCTGGAAAGCCCCAAGACCTACGGCGAAATCGGGTATTCGCGGCCCGCCGTGTGGATGATGGACTCCGGTTATTACACGGGCGGTGCCGGTAATGCGAAGGTCGAAAACGGCAAGCTGATCCTGAACATCAACAAGAATCCCGTCACGACGACTGGCTCCATCGGCACTGTCACCGTCAATGTCTCGAGCACCAACTACCAAGACTTCCCCCTGACCGTCAACGTCAATGCTGCCAACAAGAGCGTCTCTTACTCCGGCGACAGCAACCCCACCGTGAAGTCCGAAACCACCACCAATCCCGACGGCTCCGTCACCAAAACGGAAATCAAAGCCGACGGCACGGTGATTGGAACCACCACGGAAAAGGACGGCAGCGTGACCAAGACCGAAACCAAAGCCGATGGCAGCTCCGTCACCGAAAATAAGGCCGCTGACGGCTCCACCGGCACGGTGAAAACCGACAAGAACGGCAAAACCGAGGCATCGGTGAATGTCAGCAGCAAAGCGGTGGAAGAGGCGAAAACCACCGGCAATGCCGTGCAGATTCCCGCCCAGGTTGCGGCAAGCCGGGACAGCAGCACCGCCCCCACCATGGAAATTCACCTGCCGACGAACGCAGGGGAAACCAAAGTGGAAATCCCCGTTTCCAACGTGAATTCCGGCACGGTGGCGGTCCTTGTCCACCCCGACGGCACCGAAGAAATCGTAAAATCCTCGATTCCCACGGAAACCGGAATTCAGCTGACGGTTACCGGCAGCACCACCCTCAAAATCATTGATAACACCAAACCGTTCCAAGACATCAACGGACATTGGGCAGAAAATTCCATCGACTTTGTGGGCGCGCGGGAGCTGTTCAGCGGCACCGGTACAAATACATTCTCCCCCGATGTAGACATGAGCCGCGCCATGCTTTGGACCGTACTGGCACGGCAGGGAAATGCGGACCTTTCCGGTGGCAGCAACTGGTATGAAAAGAGTCAGCTGTGGGCTGTAGACAAGGGCATCTCCGACGGCACGAATCCCCAGGATTCCATCAGCCGGGCGCAGATGATTTCCATGCTGTGGCGCACCGCAGGTTCTCCCGATACAACCGGCAGCGCCCGGTTCACCGATGTTCCTGCAGACGCGTACTACACCGATGCCGTTGCATGGGCAGTGAAAAACAACATCACCAGCGGTGTCGGCAACGGAAAATTTGACCCCAATGCAGCCTGCACCCGGGCACAAATCGCAACGTTCCTCCATAACGCTTACGAGAACGACATTTTCTAACACCCCCTCGGCTGCACATCAGCAGCCGAATATCAAAGAACCGCAGCTTTCGAGAGATGAAAGCTGCGGTTCTTTTGCAAATGATTGAATTAGATTCTGCCCCATCGCGAGTTTCTCTTTCCCGTCAGTCATCCGGCTCTGTTTCATGCTTGAGGATCGCGCCGGTGGCGGCATCAATCTCGTAGTCATATTCCATATTGCCGGATTTGAACTCGACTTCGTAGACGAACGTGCCGTCCTCATCGTCCAGCTCAACGTCCATGTCATACGCCGTGTTCTCACTCACACCCGCATGGTTCAGGGCGATGGACTTTGCCTTGGTATGGCCGATGTCCTGCACCGTTCCGGATGTCGTGGGTTTCGTTGTTTCATTTGGCGTGGAAACGACAGTCAGCAAGTCCTTCTGTCCGCTGAGCACTTTCCCCGTGTAAGCGTCCACCAGATACTCAAATTCACCCCATGCCGTGTGCAGCTCCACCTCGTAGTGGGCGGGGGATTCGTCCAGTTCAGAATCGACCTCCGCTGTGACGGAGTCTATCGCCGTCGTTCCGGCATACTCCTCCGCAGCGGTACGGGCTGCATCCATACCGATCGGCATGGCAGGTGCACCCGCCTCGGCAAGATCCTTCAGCTCTTCCACCGAGAGCTTTGCCAGTGCGTCAAACTTCAGCGCGGAGTTGAGGGCGAGCACGCGGTTCACCAGCGCCGCTTTTCCGGTGGAGATACTGTTTTCCCGGGCCTGCTGCTCCAAGCCCGCATCCTGCGTCAGCGTCTGCGTCAGAATGGCAGCCTTCGCTTCGCTGGTCTGCAAAACGCCGCCCACGGCGCTGGTCAGTTCCCGCTGGAGTTTTTCCGCACGGGCAGCATCCTTGTCCTCCACCGAAATCATGATGGCGGAGGAAATGCTGTCCAGATAGCCGTTGCGCACAAGGCTGCCCACGATGGCGTTTACCGCCACATCCAGCTTTGCACCCTTGAGGTCAGCGCCGCCGCCCATATCCGCAAGGATGGCTTTTGCATCCTCGTTGAGCGGCGTACAGACGAGAACCTTTTCGCTCCGATTTACTTTCAGTTCAATGCTCGGGTTCACATCCAGCGACACCACCGATGCCACCGCATGTGCCTGCTGATAGAACACCCCTCCGCCGCCGCACAGCAGTATCACCGCAAGGCAGGCAGCAATGAGCGATGTCCATTTTCTCGTCATCGTTTTCTTTGTTGTCATGGGAATTACCGTTCCTTTCCGCACTTCACAGCGGGAGAGAACGCCGCTTATATCGTCCGGCGCGGTCTTTTCCACTGCCGCGGCCAACCTCTGCTCCATTTTTTTATCGGTCATCGGACGTCATCTCCTTCCAGAAAGCTGCGCATCTTTTTTAATGCTCTGTGATATTTCGACAGGACGGTGGGGAGCGGCAGCTCCAGCAGCGCCGCGATTTCCCGGTGCTTCATGCCCGCGACCGCATGGAGCAGCACAATGCGCCGCTCCTCGTCAGCAAGCTTTGCCAATGCACCTTGCAGCAGCGCGCGCTCATCGGCGTCCAGTCCGCACTCCTGGGCGGGAATGGCGTCCCATTCCTCCTCGCTGAGGGTGGCATGTCGTTCCCCGCGCCGCAGGCGCATCAGGCACAGGTTGCGGCACACAGTCAGCAGCCAGCCCATGGGTGAGCCGGTGGGGCGGTACTGCGCCGCGCAGTCCCACACCTGTACATAGACGTCCTGCGCAAGATCCTGCGCGTCCTGGGCGTTTTTGAGGTAGGAAAGTGCAAGGCCGTACACCGCCGTGCGTGTGCGCTGATACAGCTCCGCCAGCGCGTCGCGCTCACCGCCGGCAATACGAATCAGCAACTGCTGCAGCTCGTGCCGATCCTCTGCCGGCGAATATTCGGTTGTCATCAGCAAGCTGAGCATAGGCTTTCGTCTCCTGTCATCCGTGTAATGCACGGAAAGGTCAATTTATTGCATTTGGCATGAAAAAACTTTTGATTAGGGTCCGCTGAGCATCTCGTAACCGCGGACAAGCGCTGCTGTCTCACAGAGAAAGCCAGCTGCCGGTTTGGCGGCACAACTCTGTTCTACGATATGCTCATTCTATCAAAAAACACGGAATAATCAAGGGAAAGGGTTCGAGCCTTGACTGCAGCGAGGTTTCAAAGAGGAACCGGTTCCCCCGGTCTGTCAAAAAACCGCATCGGAAAATTTCCGATGCGGTTTTCACTTTCCTATTCAGTTCCAGAAATCCGTCTGTTCTTTCAGACCGATGGCAGCAGCCTTGAATTTGGGATTTTTGCCCTCTTTCTTCTGACGAATGTAATCGTCCAGCGCCCGCATTGCGGTGCCGCCGAGAATCAGAATCACCGGCAGGTTGATGAGGGTCATAATGCCCATCAGCACGTCTGCCAGGTCCCAAACCAGACCAAATTTCATCTGTGCGCCGATGAACACAATGATGCAGGCAATCACGCGGAACACGGTCATGCCTTTCCGGCTGACAGTGTGACCTGCAACATAGTTCATGCAGCCCTCGCAATAGAACAGGTTGCCCAACAGCGTGGTAAATGCAAACAGCAGCAGCGCCACCGTGATGAAATAGGGACCGGCTGCACCGAAAATCGTTGCCAAGGATTCCTGCACAAACGGTGCGCCCTTCAGAGATTCGCTGGGCACAATGCCGGTGCACAGGCACATCATTGCCGTTGCGGTACACACCAGAATGGTGTCGATAAACACGGACAGCATCTGCACCAGACCCTGCTTAACCGGGTGGGTCACGTCTGCTGCAGCAGCTGCATTGGGTGCAGAGCCCACGCCTGCCTCATTGGAATACAGACCGCGCTTGATGCCCTGCATCAGCGCCGAAGAGCCGAAGCCCGCTGCACCGCCGAACATTGCCTTGAAATCGAATGCGCTGCGGAAGATATTGCCCAGCACTTCCGGAATCCGCTGATAATTCAGCACCATCACAACCAGTGCCATGATGATGTACAGCACACCCATGACCGGCACAAGAATGCCCGTAACCTTTACAATCTGGTTGCCCTTGCCCAGAATACATACCGCCACCAGCAGCGCCAGAATCGCACCGCCGATAATGGGCACCAAATAAACCGTTTCGCCGTGCATGGTGGCGGTCAGGTTGTTGTAGAAAGCATAATCGGACATGCTGTCAATCAGATTGAAAGATGCCAGCATATTGAAACCGCCTGCATAGGTGGCAATCAGCGCCACAGCGAACACAACGCCCAATTTCCGGCTGCCCAGTGCGCTTTCAATGTAGTAAGACGGACCGCCGTAGCAGCCACCGTTTTCGTCCCGCTTTTTGTAAATCTGCGCCAAGGTGCTTTCCACAAATGCGGTAGCACCGCCCAACAGCGCGATAATCCACATCCAGAACACAGCGCCGTAGCCGCCGATGGCAATGGCGTTTGCCACGCCCACGATATTGCCCGTGCCCACACGGCTGGCAGTAGACACCATCAGCGCCTCAAATGCAGAGATTGCGCTCTTATCCTCGGCTTTTTCGCCTACCACCCGCACGGATTCCCGCAGCAGACGCAGCTGCACAAACCGGCTGCGCAGGGAGAAAAACACGCCCGCTGCCAGCAGCAGAATAATCAGCACATAACTGTACATCACGTTGCTGATGCTGCCCACCAGGCTTGCAAACCCGTTATAAAGGGTACTCCATACTGTTTCCAACTCTTCTGACTCCTTTGACATTCAATTTCCGCCCCGGCAAAAATCCACCGTTAAAAAACACTGTTTTTCATCGGTGAACAGCTAAAAACAAAAGATAAGCGGAGAGGAAATCGTTCTTCTTCGCTTACTGTCTGTCCATTGCCGGACATTCTCCATATATTATTATTTTACATGATTTTTCCCCGTAACACAAGAATTATTTCCATTTTTTCGCGCTTTTTCCAACAAGAAACTCCTCTATGCGGAAAGAACAAAACCACGCGCCCTACGCGTGGTTTTGCCTTGTAATGCCATTCTCACAAATTCTTCATGCCGTGGTAGATATAATCAATTGTCTTTTTCTGACCGGTCAGATATTCCTCCGGCAGGGCATTGATATGGTCCATAAACGCGCCCAAATGCTTGCGGGAGTTGCTGGACATAAAATACCGCACCCCGTCCTGCTTTTTCCGAATATCGGAGCAATAAGCGCTGTTGTCATTCATGAAGAAGGACACGGAAATATCATCGTAATTCAAAATGGGATTCTTATCGCTGAGAATCCGCATTTCCAACCGCTTTCCGTCTTCCAATTCGTCCAGAATTCCCTGCAAATGGCGGCGGCGCTCGTTTTTCGTCAGCGTCTCCCCCTCGTAAGCGTCAAACACCGAGATTTTGCCCGTACTCATATACCGCAGCAGCGCCGTTTCGAACATCACCACGGACTTCTGCGCCCGGAATTCCTTCAGATATTCCCGGGGATAGGTCAGCTTGGTGCTGCCGTATTTCTCCAGCAAATCGTCAAACAGATGCTCGTCCATGTAAATGGGGAACATGGACGACAGCAGATACCGATTCTTCTCGTGGGTGCTGGCGTACTTATAATAATACAGATTTCCGTTGGTGTTGGAGGACTCCAAAATCCGCTGCTGACGCTGTAAAAAGCGCCGGGCATCGCTGTAATACAAGTACACCACCGCCGGGTCCTCCGTATGAATGGTAACGGTCTGGTCCGAAAAGGGCAGCTGCAGCGTCTGGACCACAAAACGGTCCTTGGCAATCAGCAGCCGGTCCGGCAAATCCCCGCAGCTGCCGGTTTCCAACAGCTCCACGTCCGCGTCTCTGCCGAAGCTGAGCAAATGGCAGATGTGTTTCCAATATAAATCTACATTGTCTCCGAACCGCTCCAAATCGATCACAGCCTGCAATTTCAAACGGCTGTTTCGCTCCAATCCGCCGAAATCCTCCAGCGCATTCTGGAACTCTCCGCTTTTGGAAATGGGCTGCGTGGTCAGTACACACTCCGTTTCCTCCATGCGCCGGGTGCGGTGAAACTCCTTGCCCGGAATCCGATTCCGAGAAGACGATGCGGGCACCTCCCGCTCTTCCGGCTGATATTTGGATTGCCAGTATGCCTCTTTCACCTGCCCGGCCAGTTTTTCCGTAAACAGACTGCCCTCCGGTGCCGTTCCGTCCTTTCGGGCAAAGCCCAATTCCCGGGCGGTGCGGTTTTTCCGGGTGCTGTCGCTTTCCCGGGCCACAAATGCGGCAATCTCCTCCGCCAACCGGTCAATTTCCTTAGACGGCGGCAGCTTGGTATGGTTCACCCATTTGCTGATATACGACTTATCATAATCCAGCGCCTGGGCCAGATTATACATTTTTATATCGTTGATTGACAGCAGCAGCCGAATCAATTCCCCAAAATCCATATCGTTTCCCTCACTCCATCAGAAACTCCCTTGTAGGAAAATCGTACCATATAGTCAACTTTTTGTCAACTTTTTAGTTGGAATTCAACCGTTAATTTCTTAACTTTTCTGGTTTTCCATACACCCAAGGCACTTTGTTTGACTTTTCACAGGGTTTCCCAGTCAACTCCTTGGGAATCGGAAACTTCATGCAATTTCGGTCTTTTTACTTTTTTCGTCACCCGCTGTAAAATGAAATCAAGAAAAAACAAAAGCGGAGGATTGTCATGTCTAAACTGTTTGAAGAAATTTCATTTGGAAATCTGACTTTGAAAAATCGTCTGGCCGTGGCGCCCATGGGCACCATTCACGACCGTGACGGCGGTATCTCTCCGGCCCAGCGGGCCTATCTGGTGGAACGTGCCAAGGGTGGTTTCGGCTTGATTTACCCCTCTGCCCACACGGTGTCCGACAAATATGAGCACCCCCATTCTTCTGGCAACTTCCTGTGCAACGAATCCCATGCCCAGCGACTGAAATTGCTGGCCGATGAAGTGCATCAGTACGGCGCCAAGCTGGCCATTCAGCTCTCCCCGGGCTACGGCCGCGTCAACGTGGGAACGCCTCAGACCACCATTCACGTTTCCGCCAGCGCCATTCCCACTTTCTGGCATAAGGACCATCTGTGCAAAGCCCTGACCGTGGAAGAGATTCACGAATTGGTTGCCGATGCCGGACGGGCCGCCAAAATGGCAAAGGACGCCGGTGCGGACCTGTTGGAGGTTCACGCATACGGCGGCTACCTGCTGGACCAGTTCATTTCCAAGCAGTGGAACCACCGGGAAGACGAATACGGCGGCAGTCTGGAAAACCGTCTCCGCTTTATCCGTGAGTTCTATCTGGCCATTCGTGAGGCCGTGGGCCCGGACTTCCCCGTGTCCGTCAAGTTCACCCCGCAGCATTCTCTCCATGGCGGACGGACCCTGGAAAACGAGGGCATTGAAATCGTGAAGATTCTGGATACTTGGGGATTCTGCTATATCCATCTGGACCACGGCTGCTATGAGGTCTGGAACAAAGCCATTCCCAGCGCATACGATCAGCCGGGCAGCCAGCTGTTCATTGCAAAGCGTCTGCGGCAGGAAGGCATCACCACGCCGTTTTTGGTGCAGGGCAAGCTGAACTATGCGCCCTTGGCGGAGCAGGTTCTGGAAGAAGGCACGGCAGACATCATTGCCATGGGTCACCAGTCTTTGGCCGACCCGGAATGGCCCAACAAAGTACAGGCCGGTCATTTGGACGATGTTCTGTATTGCACCGCCTGCAACGAATGCCTGAACAGCGCAGTCCGGATTCCCGGCACCTGCGCCATCACCCCCCGGACTTGCCGGGAGCTGAACTGCGAGATTCCCCAGCCGAAGAAAAAACGGAAAATTCTGGTGGTTGGCGGCGGCCCCGGCGGTATGTATACCGCAACTTTGGCAGCAAAGCAGGGTCACGACGTCACTCTTTGGGAAAAGAGCGGCCGTCTGGGCGGTCTGGTAAATGCAGCCGGCGCACCGGATTTCAAGGTGGATATGCGCCGCTATCGGGACCATTTGATTGCGCAGCTGTATAAAAACGGCGTAAATGTGCTGTTTGACCGGGAGGGTACCCCGGAATCCATTGATGCCTTTGCCCCGGAAGTGGTCATTCTGGCTATCGGTGCAGAAACCGTCCGTCCCCCCATTCCCGGCATTGACAACGATAAGGTTGTCACCGCTTACGATGTTCTGGCCAACCGTGTACCGGTGGGCGACCGCATTGTGGTTCTGGGCGGCGGCCATGTGGGTATCGAAACCGCCATTGAATTGGACAACCGCGGCAAACGCGTGACCATTGTGGAAATGGGCGGCCCTCTGATTGACAGCGCCGATATGTCCGCCAACATGAAGTTGGGTCTGAAGGAACGGGTCAACCGGGCACATATTCAGGTGTTCACCCACACAAAAATGACCGATATTGACCGGGATTACGTGCTGCTGGAAACCCAGTGGGACAGCGTACCCATTGAGTGCGACAACGTGGTTCTGGCCAGCGGCTTCCGGGCCACCCATCAGCTGGAGCAGGCTCTGCAGGACAAGCCCTACAAGGTCTTCTCCATCGGCGACTGCATCAAGCCGGGCAAGGTGTATGAGGCGGTTCACGGCGGATTCGACATCATTCAGAATCTGGACCAGCTCATGGGCGACTAAACCAACAGACATACAAGAAAACCCCCGAAACCGCAGTTTCGGGGGTTTTGATGTTACGAAAAAGAATGTGCTTACAGGTTGCAGCCGCAGTCCACAGTGATAACCTGACCGTTGACGCAGATGGATTCATCAGATGCCAGGAACAGCAGCACATTGGCAATATCCACGGTACGGCTGATGCCCACATCGCCGCAGGCATGCTTGTTGATGGAATCGTTGAACTCCAGAGCCTCGGGGATATAGCCGGCCTTCTGTGCAGCCAGCTCGCCCCGGGTCATATCGGTCCAGACGCTGCCGGGGCACACGCAGTTGGCGCGCACGGTGGGTTTCCGGTCAGCAAACCGCAGAGCAACATGCTTGGTCAGTGCAATCAGAGCGCCCTTGGTGGCGGTGTAAACAGCTGCGCCGCATCCGGTCACGGCGGAAACGGAGGACATGGTAATCAGGTTGCCGTAGCCCTGTTTCCGGAATACCTGCGTCACAGCGCGGGTGACATACAGCGTACCCTTCAGGTTCGTCTCCACAATGCGGTCCAGCTCTTCGTCCGTAAAGGCGTCAACCGGGTGCAGACCGGGTTCAATGGCGCCGGCATCGTTGACCAGAACGTCAATGTGGTCATAAAGCTCCAGCGTTTTTGCAATCAAAGCCTCTACCTGTTCCTTCACGGTAATGTCCGTGGGAACGGAATGTGCCTCTCCGCCAGCCTCGGTAATCAATTTTACCATTGCGTCCAGACGGGATTCACGACGTGCAGCCAAAATCACCTTTGCGCCTTCTTTTGCAAACATTTCAGCCGCTTTTGCACCGATACCGGAACTTGCGCCGGTAATGACACATACTTTTCCTTCCAATCTGCCCATTTTAAGCAACCTCCGATCAATTTTGTTGGCGTCTGCTCAACATTTTGATAGAATTATAACATACTCTTTTTGATTTGTCATCATATTTCACAAAATAATTTTCAAAAATATAGCTATCATAAGCATTATGCATGAACTCATTTATTTTTCTTCTAACAAAAACAGGGTGCTCCCGTAGGAACACCCTGTTTCGCGTTTTTTATTCCACTTCTGCGGTTTCCCGCGCCACTTCGCCGGGCACCTTCACCGCCACGCCGTTGACTTCCACATCACCGTCAATGGGCACAAGGAAGTATCTCCGTCCGTCAATGACCCGGGTTTCCAGCAAATAACTGCTCTCCGGTGCCACGGAAATTTTAATATCCGGCATTTTGATTTCAAACTTCTTATCAATCAAATTGTTGGGATTCAGCACCGCCTGCTCCCCATACTGCTCCTTGCAAGCCTGCTGGAAGGTCTGCACCCGCTCCTGAGAAACTCCGCTGTTCCGCAGAATGTTTCCCACTTCCTGCACGGTGAATTCCAAAGGCTCCGGGTCTTTGCTTTCCTTGTGGTCCTCAATCCGCACCCGAATCTGCTCATGAACCGACTGCACCACATCGTAGCTGCAATCCTCTTCCAAGCTCTCGCTCAATGCCGTATCGAACACATTTTTCTGCTCCGGTGCAGACATGGGCGGGTCAATGCAGAACACGGAATCAATCACTTCCTGGTGCAATTCCCCGGCATTTCTGCTGTAAAACAGCGCATTATAAATGTTTGCCGACCGGTCATCGAAAGCCGGGAACAAAAATCCCAGTTCCGGATTGGACACAATGTTGCCGGTGGAGCAGCCGTGGAACTCATTTTCCTCATGATAGAACCGCAGCTCCATGGTCGCGGACTTCACCGGGCAAATGCTGCACACAAAATACTGGTACACTTCCTCGGACTGGTCGTCCTGCCGGCTGCCGTCCTTTCCCCGATGGGGAATGTCATAGGTATCCGCGCCCAACAGAATCAAATAGTTCTGCTCTCCCATATCAATGGAATTGATGATGGTCCGGCACAGCCTTTCCCGTGCCTCCCGGTCTTTCAGCGCCGTGGTCCGCAGGGTCTGGAGCAGCCGATGCTCGTCGCTGCTCACCACCTGCTGGGTGGAGAACACAATGTCAATCAGATTCTTGCCCAACGCGCCGGATAAGCTCTTTTTCAGCAGCGCCAGATACATAATGCTCTCGTCTTGGGTCATCATGCTCACCGGTGCGTCCACCCATGAAATGATTTCCCGGTTGCTGTTTACGTAACAGCCGTAAATATGCTGAATATTGCACCGGTCCGGTTTCAGCCGCCGGCGAATTTCATTCAGTTCCTTTTGATTCATACGTCCTGTTCGGTGCGGGGCACCGTCTCCTTATCGAATTTCCCGGTGGACTCCGGTCCTGCACCCACCTGCCGCCTTGGACTTACTCCGTCCACCCCGGCAGCAAATTCAGCAGCACGTCCACCCGCGCCTTGGTCCACTCCGCCGCGGTCTGATTCTGAACCATCGCCTGCGTGGTGCCACCCTCATAGTCAGCGCCTGCCGCCTCAACCGCGTTGTCCCGCTCAATGGTCCACTGCCGCTGCTCCATGGTCAGCTTGTCCATGGTATCGTTATCCAAAGTCTGCTCCAGCATGGTCCACACAGCGTTCATTGCCGCGTCCCACAGCTCGTAAAGCTCTTGGGTTTTCTCATTATATTCCGTCTGGGTCAGCGAATCCTGCTGAATGGCGGTTTCCAACGCCTTGGACTGCTCCTTTGTGGAGGCAATCCGGCTCCGCAGAGAATCCAACAGATTAAAGCTGATAAATCCGTTTTCCTCCGGCTGACAGTTCAGCGCATAGAATCCCAACTGAGTTGCCTCGGTCTTGCTCAAATCCGGGTAGCCCACCCAACTGAGGAATTCCTCCGGCAGCTCTTCCAACGGTGCCTCGGGCAGGTAAATCAAAACGGTCTGCACGTTCTGCAAGCCGTAAGCCTCGCTGTAATCATACCGAATTCCGCCGCTGATTTTATCCGTGTGTACCGGTTCCTCATATTCCAACAGCTGAATGGTGGTGGAATAGGTGTATGCGTTCACGGCCTCCGGCTCACTGAGTTTTCCGGAAAAGCTGTTCAGATAGACCGTACCGTTGGGATACTCCGGCGCGGTATTGCCCATATCGCTGTCCTGAAAATTCCCGGTAAAGCTGCCGTCCTCTTGAACCACCAGCTGCGTTCCCCAGCCGCCGGCTCCGCTGGAATAATAAAACTCCAGATTAGACAAATCCCGGAAGGAAAACGCAGTTTCTCCCCCGGTTTCGCCCCCGATATCTTCCGTGGGGTCCGGTGTGCTGTATACCACTTCCGCCGTTGTGCCCGAAGACTCTACCGGGTTTCCGGTATTCTCCGTTTTTCCCATTGCCGTACCGCAGCCACTCACCGTGACCACCATCGCACCGGCAAGCACCAGTGCTGTCCATTTTTGATTCATGATGACTCCTCAACCCTTCAACGGCCCGCGTCTCCGACGGACGCCCGCTGCCGCTTTCTCTTTCGCAGCGCTCAGTATATCACAAGCAAGAAAAAAGTCCAGACCCATTCTCGCATTTTCTCCAAATTGCAATCTTTCTCAGCTTTTTCCACAAAAAACCGACAAATCAGATTCCCGTAGTCTGCATTTTCGGTACATCTCCCCCGCCCAGACCTGCCATTCTCCCCATCTGCGGAAACAAAAAAATGCCACCGTTCATGAACTTCATCACGACGGTGGCATTAAGTGTTCAATTGATTTTTCTTTCCCATGGCGCACCTCACAGATGCACGTTAATTTCGTACAGGGTCTCCATATCGTTGTCACGCAGCCATTTGATGCGATCGATCATCTTCATAAGTCATGCTCCTTTCTGCTTGATTTCTCTTCCGGGTCTTATCCGAAATTTACAGATGCACGTTGATTTCGTACAGAGTCTCCATATCGTTGTCGCGCAGCCATTTAATGCGGTTGATCATCTTCATAAGTCAAGTTCCTTTCTATTTGTTTTCCGTCCCGATTTCTATCCGAACCTTACAGATGCACGTTAATTTCGTACAGGGTTTCCATATCGTTGTCGCGCAGCCATTTAATGCGGTTAATCATCTTCATAAGTCATGCTCCTTTCAATCTTCCGGTTTGTTAATTTATTAACCTCTCTTTGTGTTATTATAATAACTCATCAGACATCTAATGTCAATACCTTTTGTGAAAAAATCTACTAATTCTTTTGAATTGTCAATATTATACAATTTTCCCTTGTTATATTTGCCGTTCGTCTCTTTTCCTACTATTTTTCTTTGGGAAACACCTCACGCAAAGTTGTCAGACAACTTACAAATTTTACCGGACGACTTCTTCTCCCCAGCAAAAAACGGACGCCCGTTTTCACGCAGCGTCCGTTTCAGTCATCTTATTTGAATGGAATCAGCACAGCTTTGCGCCGGCGGGCACCTTATCGTCCAGCATCACCAGATTCAGGCGCTCCTCGCCCTGCTCGGTGTGTACGGCGGACAGCAGCATACCGCAGCTTTCCAGACCCATCATCTTCCGAGGGGGCAGGTTCACGATTGCCACCAACGTCTTGCCCAGCAGTTCTTCCGGCTCGTAGAACTTATGGATACCGGAGAGAATCTGACGGTCCGTTCCGGTGCCGTCGTCCAAGGTAAAGCGCAGCAGCTTATCGCTCTTCTTCACGGGCTGGCAGTCTTTTACCTTCACAACGCGGAAATCGGACTTGCAGAAGGTATCGAAGTCCACAGTCTCCTCCGTCAGAGGCTCCACCTCCAGTGCCGGCAGCGTAGCCTTCTTGGCAGCAGCCTCAGCCGCCGTCAGCTCCTCCAGCGCCTTGGCAGCGTCTACACGGGGGAACAGATTCTCGCCCTTGGTCACAGCCATAGTCTCGTTCCGGCTGCCCCATACAGCGGCGCTGTCCCAAGTCCGGCAGCCTTCGCACACACCCACCTGCTCAAACAGCTTGTCCATGCTCTCGGGCATAAACGGGCTGAGCAGAATGCCGCAGATGCGGGTTGCCTCCAGCAGGTTGTACAGCACATGTGCCAGACGGGCGCCGTTTGCGTCCATATCCTTTGCCAGTGCCCAAGGTGCATTCTCGTCAATGTACTTGTTGGCTCTCTGAACCACCTTGAAAATCTCTTCCAATGCCTTGTGGGGTGCAAAGTGCTCCATGGCCTCTTCATAAGCGGCGCGCAGACCCTTTGCCATGGAAACCAGTTCCTCGTCGCAAGGCTCGGTATCTCCGTTCTTGCAGCCCTCGGGCAGCTGACCGTCGAAGTACTTCTGCACCATAGCGGTGGTCCGGGAAACCAGGTTGCCCAGATCGTTGGCCAAATCGGTGTTGATGGTCTGAATCAGCAGTTCATTGGAGAAGTTGCCGTCAGAGCCGAAGGGGAAGGTGCGCATCAGGAAGAACCGCAGGGCGTCCACGCCGAACATCTCTGCCAGAATATAGGGGTCCACCACGTTGCCCTTGGACTTGGACATTTTGCCGCCGTCCAGCAGCAGCCAACCGTGACCGAACACCTTTTTGGGCAGGGGCATACCCATGCTCATGCAGAATGCAGGCCAGATAATGGAGTGGAACCGCACGATTTCCTTGCCCACAATGTTCACGCCGGGCCAGTAATCGGCATAATCGTTGTACCGGTCATTTTCATAGCCCAATGCGGTTACGTAGTTGAACAGTGCGTCCAGCCAAACGTAAACCACATGTTTCGGGTCGAAATCCACGGGAACGCCCCAAGAAAAACTGGTACGGGACACGCACAGGTCTTCCAGACCCGGCTTGATGAAGTTGTTCACCATTTCGTTCACCCGGCTCCGGGGCTCCAGAAAATCGGTGTTCTCCAGCAGATCCCGCACGGGCTCTGCATACTTGCTCAGACGGAAGAAGTAAGCCTCTTCCTCAGCGTCCTGCACCGGGCGTCCGCAGTCCGGGCAGCAGCCGTCTTTCAGCTGGCTCTCGGTCCAGAAGCTCTCGCAGGGGGTGCAGTACTTGCCTTTGTAAACGCCCTTGTAAATGTCGCCCTTGTCGTACATTTTCCGGAAAATGCGCTGCACAGCCTCCACATGGTAGTCATCGGTGGTGCGAATGAACCGGTCGTTGGAAATGTTCATCAGTTTCCACAGGTCCTTCACGCCCCGGGGACCTTCCACAATGTTGTCCACGAATTCCTTCGGGGTCACACCGGCCTCCTGCGCCTTGGTTTCGATTTTCTGACCGTGCTCGTCGGTGCCGGTCAGGAACATCACGTCATATCCCTGCAGCCGTTTGTACCGGGCAATGGTGTCCGTAGCAACGGTGCAGTAGGTGTGACCGATGTGCAGCTTATCGCTGGGGTAATAGATGGGGGTTGTAATATAGAACTTTCCCTTGTTTTCCATGTGCGCTTTCTCCTTCATATCTCAAAACTGAATTCCGTAAATCATTCTGCCGGCTGTTCCGTTGCGTCCGGAGCCGGGGCGGGTTCCGGGGTTGTCTCCGGAACGGGGGTAGGTGCCGGGGTGGGTTCTGTGCTGGGCGCCGGAGTGGGTGCCGGCGTGGGAGTGGGTGCCGGGGTGGGCTCGGCACTGGGACTGGGAGAGGGATATTTGATGTTCTCCTCATGATAGTGATAGATGCTGACGCCCTCGCTCTTCTTTTCAATCAGCTTGCCGGTGGCGCTGTCATAAATGCTCCGATAAGCCCAAGCCTTGTAGCCGGTGGCAGTATCGGGATACTTCGAGTTGGTGTAAATCAGCGCGGTATTGCTGCTCAGCTCCACATAGGTACCGTCATCGGTGCCCTGAATTTCCACCGTGAGGGAATTTCCGCTGACGTAAGCAACCAGCTTAATGGGATACTCCCGATCGTTGGTAAATTTGAAATCCGGGCTCTTCCAGCTGACCGTTGCGTCAAATCCTGCGGGCAGATAGCCCACCGGGAAGTAATGGTTCACCCGGTAATCAATTTTCAGATTGGCCAGCAGTGCGCAGTAATACAGCGTGGAGGATACCTGACAGATACCGCCGCCCACTTCCTGCACAACTGCGCCGTTGGAATAAGCGCCCGCCTCTTTGTAGCCGCTTTCCTTGGTCCGCTGACCCAAGGTTGCGTTATAGGACAGCTGCTCGCCGGGCATCAGAACTTTTCCGTTCAGAGCTTTGGCTGCCAGCTCCACATTGTTGATGCGGTTGGCGCTGCTGCCTTTCAGACTGGTGGTTTTCGATGCCAGCGTGTCGTGGAACAGCACACTTTTCAGATGCTCCTCCGTTTCCTCCGGAACCGATACCGTTACCGGCAGAACCACGGTGTCGCCCACCTTGGCTGCGTCCCAGATTTCCTGCACGTCGGCAATCTGAAAATCAATGCCAACCTGCTCCGGCACAATGCTGTCGGTTTCTTTATCGTAGTAAGCGTCCTTCATTTCCCGAACGGTTTCGTCGTGGAATGCAGTCAAGTCCGCTGCGTTTTCGCTGTCCTCATCGGGCGTATAGGTCACGGTACCGAAATTGCGGTCTGCAATGGCTTTCAGAATCAGTTCTGTGATCTCGCCCTCGTCCAGACGAATCTGGCTTGCACCTTTCACCACGGTCAAGGTCTGCGCCTCTGTATCCAGCGTCCAGTTCTCCTCCAGACCTGCCCGAATGGGAATCAGCGCCGCCGCCACATGGTCGGCAATGGCTTTTTTGTCTGCCGCGGCAAATACTTCGTCAGACAAATCCTTGCCGATGACAAGACTCTTCATAAATGTAATGGTATTGCCGAACAGATTGCCGTTCCGGCCGTAATCATAAGCCAGTTGAGCCGCCTCTTCCGCATTTTTCTGCAATCCCGCCTGGGCATAGGTGACGGAAATACTGCCGCCGGGCAGTTTCACCGTAACCGCTGCATCGTCCAGATTGTCCCAGCCCTGGTCCTGCAAACTCTCCTCTGCCTCGTTGAGGGAAAGTCCGCCCAGCGCGCAGCCGCCCAGCTTGACCCGGGGATAAACGGTCTCCATTTTTCCGGCTGCCACAGCCGCAATGGCGAAGAGCACCACCAGTGCCAGAATCAGAACTCCCACGATGATTCCCACCGTGCGGCCGCCCTTCCGGCTCTTTCCATGTACCGGGCGATGGTCCACTGCGTCAAAGGACGCGGTTTCTTGGCTTGCCCGACGGCGTTTTTCATTCTTTTTCATTGCTTTTCTTACCCTTTATCTTTCATACCAAACAATTCCCGAAGGAACGTTTCATCATCGCTTTCCGGCAGCGACTGCCGCTGAACATTGTCCAGAATTTCCTGCAAGTATGGATTGCCCACAGCATTCTGCTCCGCCTGCACATCCAGTAATTCGCCAATCAGCAGATTGGAAACCAAAAATCCCGAGGTGGTAAAGGCCCAACGGCCGTTGGTTTCCTTTGCCCAGCCTTTTTCCGCAAAGAATTTCAGTTTTTCCTCCAACGGTGCAAAGCTTGCCCGGAAGTGAGACGTATAATCTCTGGCAGAAATGCCGTACGCCGTGCGCATACTCAGCATCAGGTATTCGTTGGCCCGCTCCAATTCGGTGATGGTCTCATGCTCGTCGATGATTTCACCCCCGGTGAGCACACCGGTGATGTAGCTCTGCAAATTCGGCACATAGCTGTACCGCTGATTGCCCACGCAGGAGTGGGCAGACGGACCAAAGCCCATATAATCGTGGAGCTGCCAATATTTCAGATTGTGCCGGGATTCCATGCCCCGCCGGGCAAAATTGGAAATCTCGTACCGATGATAGCTGTGGCGCTCCAACATTTCGCTGGCATACAGATACATATCCGCTTGGGTATCATCATCGGGAATGGCGTTGGTATCGTGGTACACCTGATACATGGGCGTCCCCTCCTCCAACTTCAGACCGTAGCAGGAAATATGGTCCGGGTTCCACCCGATGATTTTCGCCAGCGTATCCGCCCAGTCGGCTTTCGTCTGACCGGGCAGACCGTAAATCAAATCCACGCTGATGTTTTTAAATCCCGCCTGCCGCGCCATGCGGTAGGCTTTTACTGCCTGCTCATAGGTGTGCCGCCGGCCGATTAACTTCAAAATCTTGTCGTTGGCGGACTGCACCCCCATGGAAATACGGTTGAATCCCTCTTTCCGCATCAGCTTTAAATCATTCAGCCGCATACTGTCCGGGTTCATCTCCGCGGTGATTTCCGCGTCCTTCAAAAGCCGATTGCTGGCTTTCAGTGCGTCCAACACCTCGCACAGGCGTTTTGCCCCGTAATAACTGGGGGTTCCGCCGCCGAAATACACCGTATCAATGTAGTACGGCTGCATACGGGGCAGACTTTCCTGAATATGGGTCAGGAGCGCCTGCTGATATTTATCCATCATCTGGTCGCTGTCCGGGCGGGAATAAAAATCACAATACCCGCACTTGCTGGCGCAGAAAGGAATATGCACATAAATACCGACGGTTTCGTCCATGCCGGCGCTCCCCCATTTCTCTTGGTTCAAATTTCAGCTTACAGCAGGCTGCACACGATTTCTGCGTAAGCAGCCGGGTCCTCCAAAGGCATACCGGCAATCAGGCAAGCCTGTGCGCACAGCACCTTGGCCATTTCCGCGCAGCGGGTCTTGTCCGTTTCAAATGCATGCTGCAATTTCTCGTAAATCGGGTGTTTCGGATTCAGCTCCAGAACCCGGGCAGCGCGAATGCTGCCGTCATCACCGGGAATGGACCGGAAGTACCGCTCCATATCCAAGGTAATCTGACCCTCGCTGGTCAGGCACACCGGGTGAGATACCAGTGCGTTGCTCAAACGCACGTCAACCACTTGGTCTTTCAAGGTTTCCTTCAAGAATTCCAGCAGGTCCTTGCCGCTTTCCGCAGCCTCTTCCGCCTCTTTCTTTTCCTCTTCCGTGCTCAGACCCAAATCGCCCTTGCACACGTTCTGGAAAGGCTTATCTCCTTGAGAATCCAGTGCCTGGAACACAAATTCGTCCACGGGGTCGGTGAGGTAGAATACTTCATAGCCCTTCTGCTTGACCTGCTCGGTCTGGGGCATGGACATTGCCATTTTCAAGTTATCGGCGCAGACGTAGTACACCTTCTCCTGAGATTCCGGCATACGGTCCACATACTCCTGCAGCGTGCTCTGCTGGTCGGGACCCACCTGGAACAGCAGCAAATCCCGCACCATTTCCCGCATATCGGACACAGCGGAAACTGTTGCATACTTCAGCTGATGGCCGAACGCCTTGTAGAATTCCTCGTATTTCTTCCGGTCGCTGTCCATGAGCTTCAGCAGTTCGCTCTTCACCTTTTTGGTCAGATTGTTGGAAATCACTTTCAGCTGACGGTCATGCTGCAGCACCTCACGGGAGATATTCAAGCTCAGATCGGGGCTGTCCACAATGCCGCGGACAAAGCGGAAACAATCCGGCAGAATGTCTGCGCAGTATTCCATAATCATCACGCCGTTGGAGTACAGTTTCAGACCCGGCTTGAAGTCCCGGCTGTAGAAATCAGCGGAGGGCACGGAGGGAATGAACAGCATTGCCTTGTAGGACACGGTGCCCTCGGCGTTGACCCGAATCACGGAGATGGGCTCGTTGGGGTCGTAGAACATCTTCTGATAGTATTCCTTGCACTCGTCATCGGAAACCTCGCTCTTGCTCCGCTCCCAAATGGGCACCATGGTGTTCATCACGGTGTCCACCAATTCTGCCTTGTACTCATACTTGGGCTTGCCGTTTTCGTCCTTTTCCTCGGACTCTACAAACTGATAGTCCTCAATGTCCATGGAAATGGGCCAACGGATATAATCGGAGTATTTCCGCACCAGATCGCGAATGGTAATCTTATCCAGGAAGGTGGAATAATTTTCGCCGTCGGTATCCGGCTTGATGTGCATAATCACTTCCGTGCCCACGTCGGTTTTCTCCGGGCAGGGGGTGATGGTATAGCCGTCGGTGCCGGTGCTGACCCACTGAGCGCCGGTTTCCTCACCGTATTTCAAGGAGCGGACCGTCACCTTGTCCGAAACCATAAAGGCGGAGTAAAAGCCCACGCCGAACTGACCGATGATGTTGGTATCGTTCTCGCTCAGGTCGTCTTTTTCGGACTTGAACTTCAAAGAGCCGGACTGTGCAATCACGCCCAGATTCTTCTCCATATCCTCTGCGTTCATACCGATGCCGTTATCCCGCACGGTGATGGTCCGTGCGTCGTTGTCCACAAAGATTTTGATTTTGAAATCATCTTTCTTGTAGGGCACCTTATCGTCCGTCAGAGACAGATAGCTCAGCTTGTCGATAGCGTCGGACGCGTTGGAAATGATTTCCCGGAGGAAGATTTCCTTGTGGGTGTAGATGGAGTTGATCATCAAATCCAAAAGCCGTTTGGATTCCGCTTTAAACTGTCTTTTTGCCATGGTATGGCCTCCTGATATATTGAAAATAATTGTATACAGATAAAAAGTACCCGCAACGGTACAGTTTCTCATTATATCATATTGGTACAGTTTTTCAAGGGAACTTTATGAACGAAATAATAATATTGTAACCCGTAAAAAAACAGTATATAATCAAAGAAACAACAGCGAATGTCCCGAAAAACTGTAAAATCGGAGGTACTTCCCATGCCCACCAGTTGGAAACGCTCCCCTGCGGAGCTGCATAAGATTTATCTGGCCAATACCGAGGCTTTTTATAAGGTTGCAGGACGGGGTCTTGCCCCCCAGTTGGACGCATTTGTCCGGCAATGTGCCCTGGGCATGTGGAGCAAAAGCGGCGGTGTCACCCAAAACCACGTGGACGCATTCAATGCTCTGTATTCCAAAGGCACCGCCTCTCCCGGCTGGCTGCTGTGGCAGCTGACCGGGGAAGTGTGCAGCGCGGGAGCGTTTATGCCCCCGATTTTCTTCTGGAATCTGGCGGAAACGGACGCCAAACGCCGCTCCGATACCTCCCGGGTATTTATCCGCATGATTACCAATATTTTGCTGTATCTGGCCGCCGTAGATGATGACGTCACTTGGGACGAGGCCGCTTATATCACCGATTGTTCCGCCCGGCTGACCGCCATTTGCGATTCCAGTGGGGTCAAGTCCTCCAAACCGGCGCTGAATGCCGCGGATTACGTCACCAGCGGTGAGCCGCCTTTCACGGAAAAATTCGGTGCCGCCCCCGCCGCTGCCGGAACAGCTGCGCAAACATCGGAAAAAGCTGCGGAAACCGCACCGGAAACACCCCAAAAGACCACGGAAGAGCTGCTGAGTGAGCTGAATGAGCTGGTGGGTCTGGACGAAGTAAAAAAAGACGTAAACAGCTTGATTAACCTGATTAAAGTGCGGAAACTCCGGGAAGAAAACGAGCTGCCCGTGGCGCCCATGTCCCTGCATCTGGTATTTATGGGCAATCCCGGCACCGGTAAAACCACCGTTGCCCGGCTGTTGGCGCAGCTGTATGCCGGCATCGGTGTGCTGAGCAAAGGTCAGCTGGTGGAAGTGGACCGCTCCGGTCTGGTGGCAGGCTATGTGGGGCAGACGGCGCTGAAAACCCAGGAAGTGATTTCTTCCGCATTGGGCGGCGTACTGTTCATTGACGAGGCCTATTCTCTGGCCATGGGCGGTGAAAACGATTTCGGTCGGGAGGCCATTGACACCATTCTGAAAGCCATGGAAGACCACCGGGACGATTTGGTGGTCATCGTTGCCGGATATGACGGTCCCATGGAAAAATTTCTGACTTCCAACCCCGGTCTGGAATCCCGATTCAACAAGTATTTCTACTTCCCGGATTACACCGGCGAGCAGCTGATGGCCATTTTCCAGAGCCAATGCAAGCGAAACGGCTATACCCTCTCCCCGGAATCCGAGGAAAAAGCCAACGCCATGTTCCGGGAAATGTACGAACAGCGGGACGAAAACTTCGGCAACGGACGCGCGGTGCGAAATCTGTTTGAGGATATGGTGATGCGCCAATCCAACCGGGTTGCCGTTATGGACGCCCCCACAAAAGAGGATTTGATGACTTTCCTGCCGGAGGACTTTGAAGACCCTGCCGACGGAGAATCATAAATGAAACCATAGGAGGGATTACACCATGAATTGCCCATTCTGCGGAAAAGAAATGGCTCTGGGATATATCCAGTGCCGGGACGGTGTGTACTGGACGGAGAAAAAGCAGCTGATTTCCGCGCTGTCTGTTCTGGGAAAAGGCTGCACCCCCCTTGCCAACGGCGCTGCCGATGATTCCCACGCGGTGTTCGCCTACAAGTGCGAAGACTGCAAAAAAGTTGTGATTGACTACGAAAAGTAAACGCAAGTACGCACACGAGCCTTCCTCGTTATTCAAACGAGGCAGGCTCGATTTTTCTTTTTTAAATACATTCCGGTGTCCGCCGGATTCTTTCCAGATTCAATGCAAACACCGCCACAATTCCCAGCAGCAGCACCAACGTAACCGCGGCGCCCCCCTCCGGACCGAAATCGCCGCCGTTGAGCCATACTTGCTGCGGCAGAAACCGGGTTTGCAGCAGCGAAACCGACGGTGCATTTCCGGACACGCACACGCCGAACAAATTGCCTTGGGTGAAATTCCAAGCGGTATGCAATGCCGCAGCGCCCCAAAGATTGCCCCGCCATAAGAAATACAGTCCGGCGAACACACCGAATAGGAACAAATTTCCCAGTGCCTGCGCCGAAATGCCGAAGTTCAGCAAATGCATCGCGGAAAACATAGCCGCGCTGCACAGAATGCTCACCCAAACACGGTTTTTTCGGGCAAGTGCAGTCATCAGATACCCGCGAAACATCAGTTCCTCGGAAAAGCCCTGCACACAATATCCCATAAAAATCAGCAGCAGTTTTCCCGTTGCCCCCGTGCCCGCGGTGACGGTTCCGCCGCCCAACAGCGCAATCCCCACAGACAGCGACAGCATGGCAGCGCCCAGAAAAATGCCCATGCCGTATTCTTTCCAAAACGGTTTTTCCAATCCCGCCGCGGAAACCGGCCGCCGGGACGCAAACCGCAAACACAGCAAAATCACCGGAATCGCCCCCGCCGTGGAAATCAGCGCGAGGAATTCCTGCAGCCACGGCGGAACACCGCCGTATTGAAACATGGGGTCAATTGCGTCGCCGTACTGCGCCTGATACCACTCCGGAAACCGATTTCCCAGACCGTTCACCGCCGGATAGCAAAGGCTTTGGATTGCCGTTTCCGCCGCAAAGCATAGGGCAATCACCAGCAGGAACAGCAGCATTTCCGGCAGCGCTCCGCGGCCGCCGCCCTGCCCCCGCAAGCCTTCCAATTGCCGGGGCGTTACCAAATATCGGTCCAAAGACGTCCTTGTTGTCATGGGCAATCCCCCTTCCTGCTGTTATTGTACGATGCCCCATTCCAGGTTACAAGGAAATTTTATCCGTCCCGGAAATTTGACAAGGCATTTGCCCGGGAGTACAATCAGAAAAAACGGAAAAGGAAGTGGTTCCATGAAACAGAAAACCACCGCGCTGCTGATCAGTGCTGCCGCCGGGTTGAGCACCCTTGCATTCGCCGTTGCCCCGGGCAGGGCAACACCGGGACAGAAAGCGCCTTTTTACGGCCGATATTTCGCCCATCGCGGACTGCACACCGGCAACAGCGCCGCGCCGGAAAATTCCATTACCGCCTTTCGTATGGCTGCCAATGTGGGATACGGTGTGGAGCTGGACGTACATCTTACCGCCGACAATCAGGTGGTTGTGTTTCACGACAGCGATTTAAGCCGCATGACCGGTGCCGAGGGAAAGATTGAAGAGTTCACCTATGACCAGCTGCAGCAGCTCCGTCTGGACCATTCCGCCGAGACCATTCCCCTGCTGAAAGACGTGCTGCAGGTCATTGCCGGGTCCGGACCTATCATTCTGGAACTGAAACCTGCGGGAAAGCAGCGGAGCGCCCTATGCCGATTGGTCTGCGATTTGTTGGAAGACTACCCGGGGGATGTATGCGTGGAGAGTTTCGACCCCTTGGCGCTGAAATGGTTCCGCCGCCACGCGCCGGAGTATCTCCGGGGTCAGTTGGCAGCGCCCCCTTGGGAGTATGACCGGACCGTCTCGCCCCCGTTGGCATTTCTGTTGGGCAACTGTCTGTGCAACTTCCTCAGCCGCCCCCAATTCATCGCCTATAAGCTGGGGCATAAGCCAGCTGCGGTGCATTTGGCGGAATCCATGGGCGCCATGACCGTCAGTTGGACCAGTACCTCTCTAAAGGACAAAAAGCATCAGGACGCCATTATTTTTGAGCATTACCGCCCGGATTTGTTCCTCTAAACCGCCCGTAACCCTGCAAAAAAGCCTTGAACGCAATTCACGTTCAAGGCTTTTCCTTTTTGATCCGTTCAGTCTTCTCTGGACCACATATAGCAATATGCCTGCGCCCAAGAGCCGAAATGCTCCGTTTTGATCAGCCGCCGCACTTCTTCCTTGGAGTACCATGCCGCGTCGATTTCCTCGCCGGCAGTATCGTGGTGGCTGAAGTTTCCGGCAGCCGTACCGATGACGCAGGAGGTGGTTTCATTGGAAATGCCCACGGCGCTGAACGCACCCTTCAGCACGTCCCGCACCCGAACCATATCCAAGCCGGTTTCCTCTTTCAATTCCCGCACGGCGCACTCCGCCGCAGTTTCCCCCGGGTCAATCAATCCCGCCGGGAAACCGAAAATCGTTTTGCCCAGTTCCAACCGGAACTCTTTCACCAGCACCACGTGCTCATCGCTGACATCGTTTACGATCATCACCACCGCGTCGGTGGAATGGTCATACAGTTTCTCTTTGGAGTCGATCTGCTTATCCCGGGAAACCATCTCATAGACCTTTTCCTGACCGTCTTCATTCCGATAGGTCACGTTGTAATAGTCCAGATAGGTTCCCTCATAAACTTTTTCGATCTTCTCGTATTCCATTAGGTTTTGCTCCGTTCCGCTGCTTTTTTGGCAGCCTCCACAACGTGCTGCACCAGCACGGCGGTGGTCACAGAGCCCACGCCGCCGGGCACCGGGGTAATGGCAGCCACTTTGGTTGCCACTGCGCCGAAGTCCACGTCGCCGCACATTTTGCCGGAGCCGGGGTCCTCGTTGATACCCACGTCAATCACGGTCTGATGAGACGCAAAATACTCGCTGCCGTAAGCCTTTGCCCGGCCGGTTGCCAGAACCACGATGTCTGCCTCCCGGGTGGTATCCGCCAGTTTCGTCGTTCTGCTATGGCACATGGTCACCGTGGCATTTTTCTCCATGAGCATCATGCTCAAGGGTCGGCCGATGACAAGACTCCGGCCCACAACCGCCACCCGGCGGCCCTGCAGCTCCACGCCGTAATAATCCAGCATTTCCATCACAGCCTGCGCCGTGCAGGGCGCAAAGCCGATGCCGCTGCCGGTAAACACACCGCCCAGACTCATGTCCGTAATGCCGTCCACGTCCTTCATGGGGTGAATTGCATGGCGCACAGCCTCGCCGTTGATGTGCTCCGGCATAGGGCGGAAGAGCATAATTCCATGCACAATGGGGCTTTCGTTCAGCGTATAGATGGTCTCCAGCACCTTTTCCGTGGTGGTGCCCTGTGCCAATGCTGCGGTCACGGCGCTGACGCCGGCTTTTGCCATATTCTTCTTGATGCTGGCCTCATAAGCCAAATCCGCGGGGTCTTCACCCACGCGCACCAATGCCACCACCGGGGTCACGCCCTTTGCAGTCAATGCTGCGCCGGTTTTGGCAGCTTTGTCATAAATTGCCTGAGTCACCGGAGCGCCCTGAAGCAAAATTGTACTCATAATTCATTCACCGCTTACTTGTTTTAGTTTCTGATACACCTGGTCATAGGTCTGCTCGGCAACGGGCCGATACCGCTGCAACAGCTGCTCGACCTCATTGTTCAGTTTTTCGGCATACAGCCGGTCCTTCATCAGCCGGGTGTTTGCCAACACGTTCAAAGCCGCGCCGTACATAGCCGCCCAACACAGCACCGCGCCGGTACCGGCATCGGAAACAGCCAGCTTGCTGCCCTTTTCCGCGTATTCCCGCTGCAATTCAATCATGCGGCAGCTCAGCCGCAGAATTTCCATAGGCGGCTGCGCCGCCCGGCGGAGCGCCTGCTCCATCACCCGGTCATACTCCGGGTCCGTTTTGTCCATGCGATATGCCTGAGACAAAGGCGTAAATGCGTCGGCGTCTTTCTGAATCAGCGCAGTCAGCTCTTCCCGAATCTGTTCGGTTTCCCGCATCAAACAGTACAGGTCCGCCTCCTGCTCCCGATAGGCTGCTTTGCCCACGGTGAGGTTGCCCACCATAGAGCCCAATGCCGCCCCCAGCGCCGCCGTTAACGCAGACGCCCCGCCCCCGCCGGGGGCGGGGGCTTTTGACGCGAGCGCCTGCAAAAATTCTTGAATGGGATAGTTCTGAAATTCCATACCTTAGAACAAGCCGGTGATACGGCCCTCGCTGTCCACGTCGATACGCTCGGCTGCCGGGGATTTGGGCAGACCGGGCATGGTCATCACATCGCCGGTGAGCGCCACGATAAATCCGGCGCCGGCAGAAACCTTCAGATTCCGCACGGAAATCCGGAATCCCTCCGGTGCGCCCAGTTTTTTCGGGTCATCGGAGAAACTGTACTGAGTTTTTGCCATGCACACGGGCAGATGCTCAAAGCCCAGATCCGTCAGTTCCTTCACCTGTTTCACGGCATTGCCCACCAGGTCCACGCCGTCAGCGCGGTACACCTTCTTGGCAATGGCCTCGATTTTCTCCAGAATAGTGCCCTCGGTCTCGTAAGCAAATTGGAAATCGTTGGGCTGCTGGCACAGACGAACCACTTCCTCTGCCAGAGCAATGCCGCCTTCGCCGCCCTTGCCCCAGACTTCGGACAGAACCACGTTCACGCCCAATGCCTTGCACTTTTCTTCCACCAGTTTCAGCTCTGCCTCGGTATCCGTGGGGAACCGGTTCAGCGCCACCACAACGGGCAGCTTGTACACCTGGGTCATGTTCTCCACATGACGCAGCAGGTTGGGCATGCCGGCCTCCAGAGCCGCCAGATTTTCCTCGTTCAGATCGGCTTTATCCACGCCGCCGTGGAGTTTCAGTGCCCGGACGGTACCGACCACCACCACAGCGTCCGGTTTCAGACCGGCTGCCCGGCACTTAATGTCCAAAAATTTCTCTGCGCCCAAATCGCCGCCGAAACCGGCCTCGGTCACGCAGTAGTCGCCCAGTTTCAGGGCCATACGGGTTGCCGTCACGCTGTTGCAGCCGTGGGCAATATTTGCAAAGGGTCCGCAATGTACGAAAGCAGGGGTATGCTCCAAAGTCTGCACCAGATTGGGTTTCAGCGCGTCCTTCAGCAGTGCTGCCATGGCGCCCTGTGCCTTCAGGTCACCGGCAGTCACCGGTTTTCCGTCAAAGGTATAACCCACAATAATCCGTGCCAGACGTGCCTTCAGGTCGTCAATGCCGTCTGCCAGACACAGCACCGCCATCACCTCGCTGGCTACCGTGATGTCGAAACCGTCTTCCCGGGGAACGCCCTGCATCCGGCCGCCCAGACCGCATACGATGTTCCGCAGCTGACGGTCGTTCATATCCACGCAGCGTTTCCAGGTGATCCGTTTCACGTCGATGCCCAGTGCGTTGCCCTGCTGAATGTGGTTATCCAGCATTGCAGCCAGCAGATTGTTTGCTGCGCCGATGGCATGGAAGTCGCCGGTAAAGTGCAGGTTGATGTCCTCCATGGGCACGACCTGCGCGTAACCGCCACCGGCTGCGCCGCCCTTGACGCCGAACACGGGACCCAGAGAGGGCTCCCGGAGGGCAATCACCGGCTTTTTGCCGATTTTCCGGAGCGCATCGCCCAGACCCACCGTGGTAGTGGTCTTACCTTCACCGGCAGCGGTGGGGGTCATAGCCGTGACCAAAACCAGCTTGCCGTTGGGCTTGTCCTGCAGGTCCCGCAGCAATTTCAAATCAACCTTGGCTTTGTACTTACCGTACTGCTCCAGGTACTCATCGGCAATGCCGGCGGTCTCCGCTACCTTTGTGATGGGCTCCATTACGGATTCCTGTGCGATTTCGATGTCTGTTTTCATAATAATACGCAAACCCCTTTCAAAATTCTGTTTGTAAAGTTGTGCCCCTGCATTGTATCATATCCCATACCCGATTGGAACCACTGTTACAACATTAACAATGAATTTTGCCGGAATTGCCTTGAGTTTTCCACATTTTCTCGATACACTGATAGAAAAAGGGGGCATTTCCATGAATTCTCAGGAAACGACAGAAGAAAAACTCCACCGTTTGCGTTGGCAACGTGCAGAACTGAACAAAAAGCTTGCCCGGCACCCCACCCCGGAATTGCGGGAGCAGCTGCAATCGGTCGCGGAAGAATTGCGCCGAACCGAGCAGCAGTATTACGGCACCGCCCCCGTTTCCGGTCCCTATGGGGAATTTCTCGCAGCGATTCAGCAGGCAATTTCCACCGGCGCTGCGGTCAATGCAGCGGCAGATGCCGTTGCCCAGAGAATGAATGACGCCGTCGGTTGGTCCGCAGACCCCATTTACCGCACCATGACCTTGGGCGAATTTGCTGCATTGGGGCAGATTTCCAACACAGTGACGGCGCTGGGGCAATTGGATGCTGCGGCAGATTGTTTTCAAGACGCATTGGACGAAATTCAACTACCGGAGGATTTGCAGGAAAAAACCGGTGTTTCCGATTTGCCGGACCTCTGGTTGGAGGTGCCGGATTTCACAGATGTTCCCATGTCCGTTCTGTACAAAGCCCCGGACCTGCTGTCTCCCCTTCGGGAGCAGGTGCATGAGATTCTGGAAATTCTCCAAAGCATGGAGCAAATTACCCGCCGGGCACAAGGCAGGCAATAAAAAAAGTCGGCTCTCACGAGCCGACTTTTTTCTATTCAATTGTAAGTAATGTTCAGATTACATCCAGCCGCCGGAAACGTTCATCACGTGAGCGGTGACGTACTTGGACTCATCAGATGCCAAGTACAGAGCCATGTAAGCAATGTCCTTGGGCTCGCCCAGATGCTTGATCATGCAGTTGGTGGTGTAACGAGCCTGAGTCTCGGGAGTCAGATGCTTTGCAACTGCTTCGGTAGCGATAATTCCGGGGTTCAGAACGTTCACGCGAACGCCTGCGTGAGCAACCTGACGTGCCATCTGCTTGGACAGGTGGTTGATGCCCTGCTTTGCAACGCCGTAGCCGCACTGGGTCTTATCGGGGCAGACAGCTGCCACGGAACCGATGTTGATGATGCTGCCGGAGCCCTGAGGAATCATAGCCTTGTTCAAAGCTTCCTGGCATGCGTTGAAGACGGTGGACAGGTCCGTGCACACGGTCTTTTCGAACTCTTCGTAAGTGCAGCGAGTGATGTCCAGGTCCTTTCTGGGGTTGGACTCGCCGAAGTTGTTGACCAGAATGTCCAGACGGCCTTCTTTCGCCAGGCATTCGTTGATCATGCTTCTGTGGGTTTCGGGCTCGTGAGCCTCGAAGTAAACCAGCTCAGCCTGACCGCCGCGAGCTCTTGCTGCTTCCACAGCTGCTGCACCGGTTTCCATGTTACGGCAAGCGTAGTAAACTTTTGCGCCCTCATCTACAAACAAATCTGCGATGGCACGACCGATACCACGGGTGCAAGCGGTGACCAAAGCGATTTTACCTTCCAATCTGTTGCCCATAATTACATTACTCCTTCCAATTTGTTTCCACAATCTCTCGGCGGTGGCCCGCCGAATCACTGCTCCAAGCATACACATTCGTTACGTTAATGTCAAGTCAATTTGTTCATGTCACATAAGGTTTTAACATTTTGTCCGATATGGTATTATAGATTTTGTTTAAAATGACTGTCAAGGATTTGTCATTTTCTCTAAGTTTTGCCTCATTTTTGCAGCAAACCCCGGGCACGTCAAGAAACGTGTCCGGGGGTCGATGAACATTTTCAGAGATTGGGAAAAAATGTATTTCGGCGATTCGATCAGCCGAAGAACTTGCTGTGAATGGCTTTCACCGCCAGATCCGCCTGCTCCTTGGGAATCAGCACGGAAACCTTGATTTCGCTGGTGGAAATCATCTGAATGTTGATTTTCGCGTCCGACAGCGCCTCAAACATCAGCGCAGCCACGCCGGAGGCACTCATCATACCGGCGCCCACAATGCTCACCTTTGCAACGCTCTTATCCACGCTCACATGGTCAAAGCCGATGGATGCTTTGCAAGCTTCCAACGCCTCTTCTGCCCGGTCTGCATCGTCCAGAGGTACAGTGAAGCTGATGTCATTGGTGTTATTTTTACCGTAAGACTGCAGAATGATGTCCACGTTGATTTTTTTCTTTGCCATCTCGTTGAACACCCGGAATGCCACGCCCGGTTCGTCCGGAACGCTGACCACAGCAATACGGGCTACATTGGTATCTTTTGCAATGCCGTTGATTTTGTTCTCTTCCACTTTCTTCACGACCTCCTTCACTTTTGTACCGGGTTTCCGCACATAACTGGACAGCACTTCCAGTTCAATGCCGTATCTCTTTGCCATTTCTACGGAGCGATTGTGCAGCACCTGCGCGCCCAGAGACGCCATTTCCAGCATCTCGTCGTAGGTAATTTCGTCCAGCTTTTTTGCCTCCGGAACTTTCCGGGGGTCGGCGGTGTAAACGCCCTCCACGTCCGTGTAAATCTGGCAGGCGTCTGCCCGCAGCGCCGCCGCAATGGCCACAGCGGTGGTATCCGAACCGCCCCGGCCCAAGGTTGTAATGTCGTTTTCCCGGCTGATGCCCTGGAATCCCGCCACAATCACAATCCGGCGCTTATCCAGTTCCCGGAGAATCCGCTCCCGGTCCACTTTCAGAATCCGGGCCGAGCCGTGGTCCGAGTTGGTGCTCATGCCGATTTGCCAACCGGTGAGAGAAATCACCGGGTAGTGCATTTTTTCCAGACACATGGCCATCAGTGCAATCGAAATCTGTTCGCCGGTGCTCAGCAGCATATCCAGCTCCCGCTTGGAGGGGCGCTCATTGATTTCCGCTGCTTTTTCCAGCAAATCGTCCGTGGTATCGCCCTGAGCGGACAAAACCACCACCACATCATTTCCCTGATCGTAGGTATCTGCAATAATTCCGGCAACCCGCCGGATTTTTTCGGCGTCCGCAACGGAGCTGCCGCCGAATTTTTGAACTATCAGCATATTTTTTCCTCCTGGTCTTGAGCCCTTCCGCTCTTTGGCGCCCAATTTATCATACGCGCAACCAATCGTTTTGTTTTCAAATGCGTTTTGTCCCTCAATTTTCTAGAATCCGGTACGCTGCCACGATTTCCAGCGTTTCGCCGGCTTTCTGCAGCTGTTTGGCCGTCATCTGCTCCGTGGGGAATGCGTATTCCGCAGGGTCCGTTCCCGGAATGGATACAAAATGCACATTGCCGAAGGCCTCATCGATTCGAGCCAGATTTGCCCGGGTCCGCACAAACCAACGGCTGGGCAGCTCGTCGGCGTCCATAAAATAGCCTTCCGGCTGGGCCTCCCAGATGGGCTGGCGGCTCATGGGCTCGGTCAGACAATCCAGAATGTCCGCCGCCACGGCGCTGCCGGTTTCCGACGCACCGGCGCCCGGACCGGAGAACACCGTGTTGCCCACTGCGTTTCCGTGGACCACAATGCCGTTGAGCACACCGTCCACGTTGACAATGGGGTTTTCTTTTTCCACAAAATGGGGCGCCACATAGGCCGTAACCCGGCCGTCGGGCAGTTTCAGCGTTCTGCCCAGCAGCTTGATGCGGTATCCCATGCGCCGGGCATAGTCCACATCTGCTGACGTGATGGCGCGAATACCCTGCGTCCGCACCTGCTCCGGAGACACCTGATAGCCAAAGCACATATCTGCCAGAATGCAAATCTTCCGGCAGGCATCGATGCCGTCCACATCTGCCGTGGGGTCCAGCTCCGCATAGCCCTTTTCCTGCGCCTCTTTCAGTGCCTGCTCAAAGCTTTTGCCGCACTGAATCATTTCCGTTAATATATAGTTGGTCGTGCCGTTGAGAATGCCATACACGCTGTCAATGCGGTTGGCAGCCAGACACCGGGTCAGGGGACGGAGAATGGGAATTCCGCCGCCCACGCTGCCCTCAAATAAAAAGCTCACATGGTTTTCTTTTGCCAAGTGGGTCAGTTCCAGACCGTATTCCGCCACCAACTGTTTGTTGGACGACACCGCATGTTTGCCCGCCTTCAGCGCGGCAGCCACGTACTCATAAGCCGGGTGAACCCCGCCCATGCATTCCGCCACCACCCGAATTTCCGGGTCGTTGAGAATGATGTCATAATCCAGCACAATGCGGTCGGCAAAGCGGTTGCCCGGGCGCATCCGGCGGCACAGAATATACTTTACCTGCACGTCCTCGCCGGTGTTCCGTTTGATCACGTCTGCATTGTCCGCAAAAATATCCGCAGTTCCGCTGCCAACGGTACCGATTCCCAAAATTGCAACTTTTACCATGGCCCGCTCCTTCCTTTATCCGGCCAACAAATCCGCCGATACCACGCCCGGCGTATTCCGCATCCGTACAATCAGCTCATCCGGCGTAACCTCCGCATGGTCCAGACGGGCGGTGATGGTAACCAACGCGCAGCCGTCCGAGGGAATGTTCTGGTTGATGGTCAGAATGTTTGCGCCCACGCCGGCAAAAATTGCCAAAACGGAGGACAAAACGCCCATCTGATCCCGCAGGAATGTATTGAAGGTAAAAATGCGGCCCTGGGTCATATCCCGGAAGGGCACAACGGAATCCTTATATTTATAGAATGCGCTGCGGCTGATGCCCACGCGGGCTACAGCCTCTGATACGGTTTTCACTTCTCCGGTATTCAGCATTTCCCGGGCGGAAACGACTTTCAAGAATATCTCCGGCAGCATGTCCGCCTGCACCAAATAGAATTTCGGCTGCTCTGCGACTGTCATAGCTTGCTCCTCCTGGTATTTCATTCAAGGATATTTGTTTTTCTCTCGTGGAATGTATTATTTTATACCATACTCCTGTCCATCCTGCAAGCACGCAAAATGACAAAATTTTGCCGTAATTTGAAAATCTGTATGGCCAATTTGACAGCATATCCCAAATATGGGCCTACGTCAAGCTTTTTCCCCGGGGGATTCCCTTGTATCGCGGTGGAAAAATTGCAGGAAATCTGTAAACTTTTTGAAAACTGAAAGAAATCCACCGTCAAATCCCGTAAAACGATTGACCATGACAAAAAATTGTTTTATAATGTTACGCAATACAAAGTTTTTGCGTAAGGCAAAAATAAACAAAAAAGTTCCTCTCGGAATGGAGGCATGAATTTTTGAACAGACAAGCTTATCTGGCAGAGTTGGCGCAGCTGCTGTATTACATGACAGCTTGGGACCGAGACGCTGCCTTGGCAAAGTATACAAAGCTTTTTGAAGAACGAGATAATGATTTCGCCGTGATTCAGGAGCTGGGCAGCCCTATGAAACTGGCGGTAACCCTTTCCCGGAGCTACGAAGCATCTCCGGAGCCCGCAGAAGACGCGGCGGAGCAGGAATCCCCCGCTCCCGCAGAAGAGGCCCCGGCAGAAGTCCCGGAAGCGGTTTCCGCAGAAACATCCCCGGAGCCGGTGCAGACAGCAGAAGAAACCCCGGAGCCTGCAAAAGAGGAATCCACGGAGTCCCCCGCAGAAGAAAACGCAGAGACCGTTTCGGAGTCGGAAACACAGCCGGAGCAGCCGGTGGAAGAGACTCCGGCAGAACCGATTGCTCAACCGGAAGCCGTTCCCGACGCCCCGGTGCAGCCGGAGCCCACAAAACGCGCTCAAGTGCGGGAAGTGCGGGACGAAATTTTCTCGGAAATTTTTGAGGCCGCAACCCAAGCCCAATCCGCCGTGGTGGTTCCGGAAAAGGACGAAAGTCCGATCGTTCGGAAGAGCCGCCCCGGTTTTCTGATTCTGTATGCCCTGCTGTGCATCGTGGTGGGTATTCCTGTCACCGTGTTCCTGTTGGCCGTGGATTTGGTGATTTTCTGTCTGGCTGTCGCGTCTTTCGGCGTGGGCATTTACGTGGTTCTGTTTCTGGTTGATCCCCGGTTTTCCATTCTCGGAGATAAATTGGTCATTATCGGCATTACGATTTTGTGCTTTACCGTTGCCGTGGCCATTTGTTCTCTGGCCGTCTGGTTCCTGCGGAATGCAGTTGTGGCATTTATCCGTATGCTTGTCCGGTTCGGCAGAAAGCACGGATATAAAGAGGAGGATTGCCCATGAAATCCATACACAAATTCTTTGTGATTGCCATCGCCTGCCTGCTGGTGCTGGGTGCCGTGTGTCTGGCATTCGGAATTCTGTTGGGCGGCAGCGTCACATCGGTGCTCATGGCCGTGATTTCCAAGGCCGCAGATACTTTGGGAATTCTCTTCGGCTGGGCGCCGCTCGTAGCATAATCGTTGATTCTACTCCTGCGTGAGAAACCACGCAGGAGTTTTTTATGTTCTAAACGCTTTTCAGTTCCAGATTGCGCTCCTGCAATCCGTTTTTGAACACCTTGACCACATATAATATTCCGCTCTCCAACGGTCCGAACAAAAACATTCCGTCCCGGTCGGTAACGGTCCGCCCCAGCAGCTCCGGCTGCTCCATTCCGTCCCGGAACAGCAGCACGGCGCCGTCTTCCACAGGCATGCCGCTGCCGTCGGTCAGCCGTCCCAACAAGATGGCCCGGTCATCGGGCTCCGGCGCAAACACCGCCCGAATCAGTTCTCCCGCCGCCGGACGCACATAAAATTGTCCCGATAGGCTCATTTTCTCCCTCCTTCCCTCTTCAGTATATGTGAAAAACCGCGGTTGTGCTTGACAAGGAGACGGCTTACCTATAAAATATATAAGTTAAAATACGAGCATTGCGCGTATCTTGCACACCCGCAATTTGCCACAATCTGTGGAATCGATAGAAATGGAGAGATATCTCATGGCAAAAGAGAAAAAAGTCGAACAAATTACCGATATGGAAGTTGATTTCGCCCAGTGGTTTACCGACGTCTGCGTGAAAGCAGAGTTGGTGGACTACTCCGGCATCAAGGGTATGTTCATTCTGCGTCCCTATGGCTATGCCATTTGGGAAAACATTATGAACTTTCTGGATAAGCGGTTCAAAGAGCTGGGTCACGATAACGTGTCCATGCCCATGCTGATTCCCGAATCCCTGCTGCAGAAGGAAAAAGACCACGTGGAAGGCTTTGCACCGGAGTGCGCATGGGTCACCATGGGCGGCAGCGAGGAGCTGCCCGAGCGTCTGTGCATCCGCCCCACCTCCGAAACTCTGTTCTGCGACCACTGGAGCCATGTGGTTCACTCCTGGCGCGACCTGCCCATGAAGTATAACCAGTGGTGCTCCGTGCTCCGTTGGGAAAAGACCACTCGTCCTTTCCTGCGCGGCCGTGAGTTCCTGTGGCAGGAGGGTCACACTCTCCACGCAACCGCCGAGGAGGCCATTGAGGAAACCGAGCAGATGCTGGAGGTCTATGCAGACTGTCTGGAAAATCTGCTGGCAATGCCCGTTGTCCGCGGCAACAAAACCGATAAGGAAAAATTTGCCGGTGCTGAGCGGACTTACACCGTGGAGTGCATGATGCATGACCACAAAGCCCTGCAGTCCGGCACCAGCCACTATTTCGGCGACGGCTTCGCAAAGGCATTCGGCATTGCATTCTCCGATAAAGATAACAAGCTGCAGACCCCCCACGAAACCTCTTGGGGTATGTCCACCCGTACCATCGGCGGTCTGATTATGACCCACGGTGACAACAACGGTCTGGTTCTGCCCCCCCACGTTGCACCCATTCAGGTCATCATCGTTCCCGTGGCACAGCATAAGGAAGGCGTTCTGGAGAAGGCCGGCGAGCTGTACGATACGCTGAAAGCCGCCGGAATCCGAGTAAAGATGGACGACAGCGACAACTCTCTGGGCTGGAAGTGCGCACAGTGGGAGATGAAGGGTGTTCCCGTCCGTCTGGAAATTGGTCCCCGGGATATGGAGAACAACCAGTGCGTGGCCGTGCGCCGGGACAACCGGGAAAAGGTCACCATCAATATCGACGAGCTGGCAGCATCGGTCTCCGAAGTTCTGGAGCAGGTGCAGCAGGGTCTGTTCGACAAGGCAAAGAAGAATCTGGACGAGCATACCAAGGAATGCGAGACGCTGGAAGACGTGAAAACCTTCATCGAAACCGAAGGCGGCTTTGCAAAGACCAAATGGTGCGGCGACCTGCAGTGCGAGCTGGACATGAAGGAAAAAGCCGGTGTGTCCTCCCGCTGCATGCCTTTGAGCCAGTCCGGCACCAAGGGCAAATGCGTCTGCTGCGGCAAAGAATGCACCACCGATATTCTCTGGGGCGTTGCATACTAATCATTACCAAGCCGTTTCGGCGGAAAGCGGTGCGTGAATGCGACAACTGTTTTTCCATGTGTTTTTCATGTCGATGATTCCCGTTGTGGAGCTCCGGGGCGCCATTCCCTACGGATTGGCCGCCGGTCTGGACCCATGGCTGACCTATCTGGCTGCCGTGGCGGGAAATATGGTTCCGGTTCCGTTCATCATGATTTTCATTCGCCGGATTTTCAACTGGGCCCGGGAACATTCCCGCTGGCTGGGCAATCGGGTCCGGTGGCTGGAAGACCGGGCGGAAAAGAAATCCGATTTGGTGCGGCGCTATGCCTTGGCGGGTTTGACCATTCTGGTGGCCATTCCCCTGCCGGGCACCGGTGCATGGACCGGCGCGTTGGTGGCGGCGCTGATGAACATTCGCCTGCGGCAATCCTTTCCCGCGGTGCTGTTGGGTGTTTTGATTGCCGGCGTGATTATGCTGCTGATTTGCGGCGGTATTTCCCTGATTTTCTAAACAAAACGAATGGGGGTTGTTGTCTTGAGAAACCGGACAACAACCCCTGTTTTATGACTCGATAAGGAGACTTTTCTATGCGGAAAACGCAAAAGCGCGGCTATTATATGACCATCGGCCGGCTTTCCAACAGCCGGGGCACCTTTTCCGATGCATTGAATACGGCTGCGGAGGCTGCCGACCTTCGCCCTTGTCTGCATGAATTTGTAGATTCCAAAAAGAAACCCGCAAAGCCGTTGGACGGTGCCGTCTGCATTCTTTCTTACAGCGATCTGGAGGATTTTGACGATGTAATTTACGAGCTGCAAGCAGCTGACCGCAGCGCAGCGCCCTATCTGCTTTTCTTTTTCGATGACCCGGACACCCAAGACACCGGCTCCATGGATTTGGCGGACTTTTCGCTGTTGGAGGCGTTGGAGGATTCTCCCTTGGGCTTTGACGAAAGCAACACATTTCTCTTCCGCTGCTCCCTCCCGGAAGTGGTGCGGGGAAAGGACGTGCGTTGGGATTTGTCTTTGGATCAGTTTCTGGGCACCTTGGACGATTTGGCCTCGGAGCGGATAGAGAACCCCGTTTCCAAGCCGAAATCCGCCCCGACAAAGAAACCGGAGCCGAAAAAATCAGCTGCCCCGGCGGCGAAAGTCCCTGCCAAGCCCATTCCGCCCCTGCCGAAACCGGAACCCAAGCCGGAGACGGTCATCCCCGTCAAGTCCCGGCGGAGTACGGCGCTCACCCGGGCACAGCTGCTGACCGTTGTGGCGCGTCACCCGAAAATTCTCAGCCATTCCTTCCGCCCGGTGGAGCAATGTAAAGATCAATCAGTGCAAAGCGCATTGAACGCCTACGCTGTGTCATGCCCGCCGGAATCCGTGGTTGCCCTGCTGGATACTTCCCTTTTCGGCACCGGAAAAAACGGTTTTCTTCTCACGGAAGATGCCCTTTACAGCAGCGTGTTCTCCCAAGCCGAATTGCCCGGCAAGCGTCTGCCCCTTGCCCGGCTGATTGCCGCCGCCCCCGGCAGCGATGAGCAGCATATCCGTCTGACCATGGAAGACGGAACCGAAATCGACGCGTTTTTCAGTCTGTATGCGTCCCATTTGATGGAAATTTTGCAGGATATTCTGGCATTGTGACCTTGCCTTGTTCGGTCATCCGTGCAAAAACAGTTCAGCCTTCGTATGTTTTGAACCATACGAAGGCTGATTTTTGATTGATTGAACCGTTCCGGAACATGATTTACCGCTCGTCTATCACGTCAATAATCTCCCCGATAAACACAAGATGAGGCTGCCAGCCCCCTTTGAAATCGGGGTATACCTTGGGCATAGACGCATAATATTCCTGCACCTCCGGCGCAATATCCTCCGTGGCGAACTGATGCTGATACAATTTCTTGCACAGAAACGTCAGATTCGCCTCTTTGTACGTGACTCCCGGACCGAATGCCACCGGCGTCAGACCTGCCGCCGCGGCTTTTTCCCCGTCTCTGCCGGAATGTCCGCCGATATAGCCCAAAGCCTTTTTGCAATCCTCCGGATAAAAGCTCACCGTAAAGGTGTCGCTGTTTTCCAGAAATTGACTGGTGTAGCGGGCCGGGTGCACGTAAATCGTAACGGTGGGGCGGCTTTTGCCCACCTTTCCCCATAGATTTCCCAAGCTGCCCCAACCGATGGTGCAGCTGTTATAATGCTCCATGGAGCCGGCAGTTACAATTGCCCACTGCTGATCAAACAGTTCAAATACTTTATATTCTTTTTCTTTGAAATTTTCCATATAAATTCTCTCTGCGACGATTCCGATTTTCCGTCCTACGTCTTACAGCTGTGCCTCCAGCCAACGGCGGATTTTTTCCGTATCCTCCGGGTCCGGCAAATCCAATACCGGGGCAATGTTTCCGTTGGGCACCAATCTGGCTGCATCTTCCGCCAAGCGCCCGGTGCCGCCGCCACCGTTGGTGCCAAAGGGCAGAATCTTCTTGCCGCTCCAATCCCATTGCTGCAAAAAGGTCATCAGCGGGGGTGCCATGGTGCCGCACCAGTTGGGGGTTCCCAGAATCAATGCGTCCCAATCGGCGCTGCTGCCCGCCACTGGCTGAATATTAGGCCGGGCATCGGTCTGAATCTCTCCCAAAACCCGGTTTACCAGCTGGCGGTATTCCGCCGGATAGGGCTCTGCCTCACAAATTTCCAGCAGCGTACCACCGGTAAGCTCCGCAATTTTCTCCGCTGCGGTTTTGGTCCGTCCGCTGCGGCTGTAATAAGCAATCAAAGTCTTCATAACAAGTTCTCCTTAAATTTCGTCCATGGGAATTTCATAAGCCAAGGCGGCATTGGTGTATCGGGTATCGTCGGTCACATCGCGAATCACATGCAAAAATTCCGGCAGCGCCACCGGGGTATCCTCCGTCGGCAGCTCCACTTCGCAGATTGCCCGGTCCGTCCAGAAATCAAACACGTCAATTTCCGCCACCAATTCTCCGAAGGGCACACACCAACGGGTTTTATGAATGGGTTGCCGTTTGGGGTCTGCAAAGCCCAGCAAAATATTGTATTCCCGCTCCGTCAGGTCTCCCTGCTTTTCAATGCGGGTGGTTCCGTTGATTTTCTGCTTGCTGTTCTTCCGATAATAGGTCACACCGTTTACCGTACTTTTCCGCACCCGCCGGGAGCTGCCCCCCTCCGTGCCCTGCAGATAAGTCTGAACCATCTCCACCTTTTTTGCGCAGACAGAATCCAGATACGCCAAATCCGGGTAACGAATCAAATATTTCCGCTCAATTTCCAACGGCGGCTCCGGCTCCTCCGGACCGGAAAACAGTACCATATCGCTGTTTTCTTCCGTGGCATTGGCCTGAAAATATCGGTTTTCCATGGGAATCCACATCGCCTCAAACATTTCCGCCCGTTCCGGCGCCCGCTCCCGCACACGGCGCATCTGCTCGGTCGGGCTGACTTTGCAGAACACCCGCAAATCGTAGGGATTTTCAAACACCGGGTGGCAGGCATAGGCGCCCTCCACAATCAGATAGGGTCCTGCAGGCACCTGCCGCATACCGGTGTAAACGTGCCGATGCGCATCAAAAATGCGGTAGGCAAAGGGCTCGCCGCAGCGCAGAAACGGGAGTACCTCCTGTCGGAACCGCTCGTGATAAACGTTTCCCCCCGGGGTACGCAGGCGCTCCGGCGTGCGAAAACCCTGGGGCAGGAAAAAGTCGTCCATGTGAATCACACCGCATTGCAGCACGCGGGATAAATTTTCCGCCAACGTCGTTTTTCCGGAGGCGGCCATTCCGTCAATGGCAATGACCACCGTTCTGCCTGATTCTTCGTACAGCTGCGCCGATTTTTCCCGAATCTGCTCGATTTCCCGTGCAAAATAGCTCTGTTCCACCGCTGTTCTCCTTTTCTTTGTTTTTCTCGATTATAGCAGGCATTTTCCCGGAAAACAAGCCGTACTCTGACACGAAATTAACGTTGGTTGACGGATTCCAATTCATGATGTACCATTGAATCAGGAAGTTGATTGGTTGAGGTGAAACATTATGAAACATTCGATTAACCGGGTTTTGCAGGCAATGATTGAGTATGACAGCGGCGACCCGATGCGGATTCACCATTTCATCAAGGTACACGCATTTGCCGCCTACATCGGTCGGCAGGAAGGTCTGGATAAAGACACCCAGGAGATTTTGGAGCTGGCTGCCATTGTCCATGACATCGGAATTCATCTGGCGGTGGAAAACTATGGTTCCGCATCTGCCAAGTATCAGGAAATGATTGGACCCGGCGAGGCTGAGGCTATGTTGGAAGAACTGGGACTCCCGGAAGACGTTATCAAACGGGTTTCCTATCTGGTTGCACATCACCATACCTATGATTTGGTGGACGGACCGGATTACCAGATTCTGCTGGAGGCCGATATGTTGGTCAATCTCTACGAGGACCGGATTCCTCCCGCAAGTCAGCGGAAGGCATATCAGATGGTGTTCCGTACGGAAACCGGCAAAAAGCTGTGCCGCCTGCTCTACCCCGCTGCTGTGGGCTGAACTGAACACGAATGCAAAAGGACGCTGCGCGACGCAGCGTCCTTTTTGCATTTCTGATTCCATATATAATAGTATCTTTCCCCGAAACGCCAGACACGCCTGCACCTTGCGATGCAGACGTGTCTGTGTGAGAAAATAGAGGGGAACAATTAAGAGAGTTGGTAAAGAAATTATTCGCCGACCTGCAGTGCCGCAACACCGGATTCCCCGGTACGGATACGCACCACATCGTCCACGGTGTAGACGAAAATCTTGCCGTCGCCTACGTTGCCGGTATACAGTGCCTCCCGCGCTGCCGCAACCACCAATTCCGGGGGAACCGTGGAAACCACAATGTCCACCTGAATCTTCGGCAGCAGGTTCATACTCATTTCAACACCGCGATACTGTCCGATTTTGCCTTTCTGTGTGCCGCAGCCCATCACACTGGTGACGGTCATGCCGGTAACACCGATGGCTGCCATGGTATCCCGCAGGGTACCGAACCGGTCCTCGCTGCAAACAATGCTGACCTTGGTATATTTCCGCTGACCGGACTCGCCGCCCTTTTCCAAGGGGAAGTTCCGCAAATCCTTGACTTCCACGGGACCGGAGGATTCCAGACCCAGCATGGGAGCGCAGGAAACGAAATCTGCGTAAGCACTGGCCAAGCCGTGCTCTGCAATATCCAGACCTTCGATTTCCACTTCTGCAGGAACTCTCAGGCCCACCAGTTTGTCAATCACCTTGAACACAATTGTCATCACCACAACGGTGTAAGCCACGATGGCTACGATGCCCAGCAGCTGCACACCCAGATGGGAGAAACCGCCGCCGTAGAACAGACCGCTTTCCGTATTGAACAATCCTTCTGCCACAGTGCCCCAAAGACCGTTTGCACCGTGAACCGCCACAGCGCCTACCGGGTCATCAATGTGGAACTTCAGGTCCACAACCTCGACCACTACGTCTACCAAGATACCGGCCACAATGCCGATGACGATGGCACCCAGAGCGTCTACCGTTGCGCAGGGAGCGGTAATGGCTACCAAGCCTGCCAGAGATGCGTTCAGGCACATGGACACGTCCGGCTTGCCGTTTTTCACCCAAGTGAAAATCATGCAGGTCACCGTTGCCACTGCGGGAGCAATGGTGGTGTTGCCCAGAATTTGTGCCATCTGAGCAGCGTCGGTTGCAGCAGCGCCGTTGAAACCGTACCAGCAGAACCAGAGAATGAAACAACCCAGTGCGCCCAGAGTCACGGAGTGACCGGGAATTGCGTGAGCAGTAATCTTGCCGTCCTCGTCTTTCGTGTACTTACCAATCCGGGGACCTACCAGAATGGCGCCGATGAGAGCGGTGGTGCCGCCCACCATGTGAATCACAGCGGAGCCGGCGAAATCCACGAATCCCAAACCGGCCAGCCAGCCCTGACCGTTCCATGCCCAACCGGCTTCAATGGGATACACCACAGCGCTGATGACGCCGGAGTAAATGCAGTAAGCCAGGAAGTTGGTGCGTTCTGCCATAGAACCGGAAACGATGGTAGCTGCCGTTGCGCAGAACACCAGCTGGAAGAAAAAGTTCGACCAGTCAAATCCATAGTAGTCGGTGAACAACTGATATTCCGGTTTACCAATCAAACCGAAGAAGTAATTTTCGCTGTTCATAATGCCGTAGCCCAGCAGCATGAACACCACGGTGCCGATACAAAAATCCATCAGGTTTTTCATGATGATGTTGCCGGCATTTTTTGCACGGGTAAAGCCGGTTTCCACCATGGCGAACCCGCCCTGCATGAAGAACACCAATACGGCGCCTACCAAGTACCACACAGACATATCCATTTCTTTTCCTCCTAAATAACAAAAGAGGCCGGAACACACTCCTTTGTGTTCCGGCCTCTCTGCCGTGTTATGGGCATATTTTAGTCTGGCGGTATGCAAAAGTCAATCGTGACTTCGCCCAAACAATTTGCAAGCTTGCAGGTTTCGTTTCGTCATTATGTAAAAATGTTTTTCGCAAGCGCACATATTAACGGAATTTTTTCCAATTTTGTCCGTCATTCGCATATATTTCTTAAATGTAAGCTGAAACTCGTTCCGAATTCTGCAACTTCCACGCATAAATCATGCATTTTCACGAATCCGTGGTTCTGAAACGGCCCCGGATTTGTCACATTCAGAATTTGAACACGTTCAGACCGATTTCCGGGTCAAAGCGGCGCTCCACAGTGCCGTCCACCACCTGAATCACCAGCTCGCAGGTGGCGCTGATCATCGCCCGATTCAGATGTCCGCCGAACACCTCGCCTTTTTCGTTGCCGGCGCTCATGTGCAGATGGGCGTAGTATTCTCCGTCCATGGTGGTAATGGTACCGGTGAGGGAGACGATTTCAAAATAGCCGGTGAAAGAATTGGCGTCATACTGTTTCCGGTCAGTTTTGAACACACCCACGGTGAATTCGTCCACCGCGCCCAAGCCCCGGACGCTGGCCAGTTTGATGTTTTCCTGCAATGCCAGAATTTTCAGCTGCTCCAGAATTTCCTCGCCCCGGTCCAGACGGGCGAAAATCGTATCCCCAAAGCGTTTGTATTCCATTTTACGTTCCTCCTATGGTGTAAATATACGATTGGCTGAAATCCGCTCCAAGCGCGCCCGGCATCGGGAAATCAGTTGCTGCTGTTATTGGTGGGCAGATAGGGAATCAGCGCCGATGCCACGCCGCTGATGGGCATGGTCTGCAAAACCACCCGGCCCGGTCCGGTCACCACGGTATTGAACAGACCTTCCCCGCCGAACAGCACATTTTTCACGCCCTTGATGCTCTGCACTTCCAGCTTACAGCTTGCGTCTATCATTGCCAGACTGCCGGTATCCACCACGATTTTCTGCCCCGGCTCCAGAACATACTCCACCGCGTAGCCGTCGATTTCCAGAAACGCCGTGCCCCGTCCGGAAAGCTTCTGCATAATGAATCCCTCGCCGCCGAACAAGCCGGAGCTCATTCGTTTCTGGAAGAATGTGGACAGCTCCACACCCCGCTCCGCGGCCAGGAATCCGTGTTTCTGCACAATCACCGGGCGATCCGGCGTAATCTCCACCGCACGGATGGAGCCCATAAAGCAGGACGCAAAGGCAATCATGCCGGGGCCGCCTTTCGCGGTGTAAGTGTTCTGAAAAATGGACTCACCGGAGAACATTCGTCCGAGGGCTCGGCCCAGACCGCCGCCGGCATTGGTGCTCATTTCCATATTGGGGCTCATCCACGCCATGGAGCCCCGCTCGGTCAGCATGGACTCTCCGTTTTCCAGATTACAAACCACAACGGGCATATTATCGCCCAGAATTTCATATTTCATTGACTTACCCTCCTAAAATTCGCTTTCGTAAAAGGCGCTCCGTCTCTCTTTTCTCATCATAGCACATCTGCCCCGCTGGGTAAACAAAAAACGATTTTCCCGCAAGGGATAAAAAAACAGAAGATGCGGCAGCTGCCGCATCTTCCGAATGAGTTTACAGATGATTCAATTCTTCCCGCACAGCCTGCGCCACCTGGGCAACCGCCTCTGCTGTCAAGTAGGGGTGCATGGGCAGAGACAACACCGTATCGCACAGCTGCTCCGTGTTGGGGCAGGGCACATACTGCTTCACATGGGCAAATGCCGTCTGGCAATGCATGGGTTTGGGGTAATACACCATACTGGGAATGCCCCGGGCTTTCAGCGCTGCCTGCAAACCGTCCCGCTGCTGCCGGTTTTCCAGACGCAGGGTGTACTGCGCCCAGCTGGACAGATAGCCTTCCGGAACCACCGGCGTGACCAAACCGGACAATGCGCTGTCATAGCGCCGGGCCGCAGTGTTCACGTCTTCCAGTTCCCGCTGCTCAAATGCCGTGAGCTTAACGTCCAAAACCGCCGCCTGAACCGCGTCCAAACGGGAGTTCATGCCGATGCGCACGTTATCATACTTGTCGCTGCCTTTGCCGTGTACGCACAAAGAGCGCACCAACGCAGCGGTTTCATCGTCATTCATAAACACGGCGCCGCCGTCACCGTAGCAGCCCAAAGGCTTTGCCGGGAAGAACGAAGTTGCCGCACCGTCTCCGAAGGAACCGGCACGTTTGCTGCCGATTTTGCCGCCGAATCCCTGCGCCGCGTCTTCCAAAACCTTCAGACCGTGGCGCTTTGCCACCGCCTCGATGGCGGGATAATCTGCCGGCAGACCATACAAATCCACGGCAATCACTGCCTTCGGTTTCAGCTTACCCTCTGCCTCCACAGCGGCAATTGCCTGCTCCAGACTTTCTGCCGAGCCGTTGAAGGTATCCGGGCAGACGTCATAAAACACCGGAGTGCCCCCCACAAAGGAGACCGCCTCGCCGGAGGCAAAAAAGGTAAAGTCCGGGACAAATACTGCGTCCCCGGGGCCGATGGCCCATGCCATCAGCATCAGCTGCAGCGCGTCGGTGCCGTTGCCGCAAGTGATGCAATGTTTCACGCCCACATACGCCGCCAGACGCTCTTCCAGCGCTTTGACCCGCGCTCCGCCGATGAATCCTGCGCCGGCCACCGTTTCCAGAATTGCCCGGTCCATTTCCGGCTGCAATGCCCGATACTGGGCTTTCAAATCACGAAATTCCACTGAATGTTTCCTCACAGATTCCGCAACAGTATGCCAAACACGCATACAATTGCAATTTCCCCAATGGGCAGCCATGTTGACAACAACTGAAACTGCCGCTGTTTCCGGAGCAGCGCCCGAATCTCCGGAGGATACGGAGGACGGCCTTCCGCCGGCTCCTCGCCCTCGGTGAGAATTCGTTCATAGCTGCCGGGACTTTTTTCTCCGATTTCCCGGTAAATTTCCAAGCGGTATTTGGCATTCAGAATCGCCGCGCCCAGACCCAGAATCGCCACGGAAACCACCATAATGATTCCGTTTTCCCGGGCGGCGCCCACAGCGCCGATGGCCACGGCAATCACAAACAGGACCGCCAGAATTCCGCCGTATTGTTTCCGCTTGCTCATGTCTCCTCCAAACCGTCTTTGCCCGGACGATACTTCCTGCCGCAGCAGGGGCAAGCCAAGCTGTCCGGCAGCCGCTCCCCGCATTCGCACACCCAACCGCATTGCCGGGCGGGAACGCCCAGCATCAACGCATGGTCCGGCACATTCCCGGTCACCACAGCTCCTGCGCCAATCAGCGCATTTCTGCCGATGGTATGTCCGCACACCACTGTTGCGTTTGCACCAATGGAGGCGCCTTCTTTCACCAGCGTGGGCTTATATCCCGCGCTGCCCTTGGGGTAGCGCGCCCGGGGGGTCAGGTCATTGGTAAATACACAGCTGGGACCGCAGAACACGCCGTCTTCCAATGTAACGCCCTCGTACACGGACACGTTGTTCTGGATTTTCACCCGGTTGCCCACAGTCACGTGGTTGGAGATATTCACATTCTGCCCGAAGGAGCAGTTTTCGCCGATTTTTGCCCCGGACTGAACGTGGCAGAAGTGCCAGATTTTGGTACCCTCGCCGATTTCCACACCGTCGTCCACATAGCTGCTTTCATGCACGAAATAACTCATGATTCAAACCGTCCTACATAATCCAGTGTGGAGCCTTCCGTCAAGGGGAAGTTCACCGGTTTTCCGGTGGCAGCGGACTGATAGATGCCCAGAATCAGCTCAATGGCTTTCCGGCCCTCCTCCGCGGAAACGCAGGGTGCCCGATGATTCCGAATTGCATCCACCATATCCTCGTAAATCCGGGTATGACCCAAGCCGGGAACCGCCGGGGGATTTTCTCCGAAGGTTTCCCGCACCGCAGCACTGTCGTCCTTGTCCGCAAAGTTCCAGGTTTCAATCACGTTCAGGGATTTGCCACCCGCCTGCACGGTACCGGTTTCGCCCAGCAGCGTCAGGCTTTCTTCCAGATTTCTGGGATACACGTTCACCGTGCCCTCAATGGTGGCATACGCGCCGCCCTTGAATTTCACAACAGCCACGCCGATGTCCTCAGCCTCGATATAATCATGCACCTGCCGGTCGGTGTAAGCAAATACCTGCTCCACCTCGCCGCCCATGAGCCAGCGGAGAATGTCAATGCTGTGAATGCACTGATTCATCAGCGTACCGCCGTCAGACTTCCAGGTGCCCCGCCATTTTGCCGCGTCATAATATGCCTTGTTCCGGTTCCAGAGAATCCGGGCGCTGCCATGGAGCATCCGGCCGAAACGGCCCTCCTCCGCCGCCTGATGAATGGCCTGCACAGCAGGGTTCAGACGGTTCTGGTGGCACACGCACACCTGCACACCTTTTTCTTTTGCCGCAGCAATGATGCTGTCCGCTGCCTGCAAAGACAGCGCAATGGGTTTTTCGATAATCACGTTGGCACCGGCTGCAATGCAATCCAGTGCAATCATGGTTTTTACGCCGCTGCCGGTGGCAATGGCCACCAAATCCGGGTGCAGCTCATTGAGCATCACCTTGTAATCGGCGTAGGTTTTCACGTTTTTCCGGGTTTCTTCCGGCATCTGCTCCAGCAGCGCCGGCATACCGGTATCCACAATATCGCACAGGGCTACGATTTCCAGTCCCGTATTCAATGCTGCCGCAATGTGATTTTTGGAAATCGCGCCGCAGCCAATAATTGCGTAAGTCATACTCTCTTCCTCGTTAGTTTCCAAAGGTTTTGGTAATCAGCTCCGTCATTTTCTCCGCGGCATGGCCGTCTCCGAAGGGCTGATAGCCGGGGTCCACATGCTGCTCCCGGCTGAGCTTTTCCAGAATATCTCTCCGGTCCGGCTTTGCCAGCTGATTCCGGTTGTCCACCATCGTTTCCGGCCAGACCACATAGTCCATCACCAGAACGCACTGCACACCGGCATAAAATGCCTCGCACTGCAATCCGCCGGAGTCCGTGACCACTTTCTTTGCCCGGCTCACCAGCTGCACGGAATCGGAATACTGCACCGGCTCCGTCAGAATCACGTTCCGGAATCCGTTTTCCGCCGCCACCCGCATGGCCCGCTGATGATTCCGGGGGTGCACCGCGTAAATGGTAGGCGCGTCCAGACTGTTCATTGCCGCCAGAATCTCCGTCAGCGGCTCGTCCGTATTGGTGTTCTCCTGCCGATGGCAGGTCATGTAATAGAACTCCTCCGGCACGGTCACGGGCTTGCCGTCCAAACCGATGATGTGGGGATTGGTCCAAGGCCGTCCGGCAAAATGCAGGAACGAGTCATACATCACGTTGCCGATGACATGGGCCCGGTCTCCCAGATTTTCCTTTTCCAGTTTCTGCCGGGCGTCTTCCGTGGCGCACAGCAGCAGCGTGGAGCAATGGTCCGTGCAAATACGGTTGACCTCCTCCGGATTGTCCAACGTGCCCAGACGGTTGCCCGCCTCCACGTGAATCACCGGAATATGCAGCTTTACCGCAGCCAAAGCCCCGGCCAACGTGGAGTTGGTATCGCCGTACAGCAGCACGGCGTCCGGCACTTCTTTCTGCAGAACCTTTTCAATTTCGATGAGCATCCGGCCGGTCATTTCTCCGTGACTGCCGCCGGCAATGCCCAGATTATAATCCGGCGTGGGAATTTCCATCTCCCGGAAGAACACCTCGGACATATTTTCGTCGTGGTGCTGTCCCGTATGCACCAGAATTTCCTGATGCTGTTTCCGCAACGCGCGGGAGCCAGACGCCGCTTTAATGAATTGGGGTCTGGCTCCGACAATGGTCAAAATTTTCATTCCGCGCACCTCCCGGTTATGCCGTCCGGCTGTCTGCCATGTAGGCCTGCAGCAGGTCCACGAACCGCTTATTCTGGTGTTTCCGGGAGAATGCGTCTGCATTCATCTTACTGTCAAGGGTCTGAATCCGCTCCATGGCGATTTTCCGCATCGTCCGGTAAATCTGCTCCTCATCGTCCACAACAAAGCAGTTTTCAAACTGAGAGACAAACTGGGAGAAATTGATATTCTGAGGCGCAACCGCCAAAACGGGCTTGTTCAGATTGATATAGTCAAAAATCTTGGTGCCCAGACCGGTGGGGTGCACGTAATCCATGGCAAACATATTGCAGCCCGCCATCACGGATACGCCGTCCTTGTAGTCCAGAATACCCCGACCGTCATAGCATGCCGGGTCAACGCCCAACTGACGAATGGTTTCCAGAACATCGTCCCGACCCACGCCCACATGGACGATTTGGGCATTGATGCCCTCTTTCCGCAGACGGTCCACCGCCTTCAGAATCAAGGGGCCTTTTTCCGGGTTGTAAATCATAAACTTGCCGAACACGCCGATTTTGAACACATCATCGGCGCTGGGGGCAGGCTTGCAGTTCACGCCCTTGAGACGCTCTTCATCGTAGCCGTTGAAAATGCAGCTGATTTTATCATCGGGAATCCGATAAGCCTTTTTCATGCGGTCCACGTCGCCGGGGCAAACCACGGTCACGTAATCGGCGCCCTTCACCGCACCGTTTTCCACCCGGTGGGCATACAGCTCCGTCAGATGGGTCCGGATATAGTTGGCCAGAGTATCGTTCTTCATGCGCTCCACGCTGCCCAGATCCCGGAAGTCCAGAATGTACGGCAGGTTGTATTTCTTCACGAATTTCTTCAGAGAATACAGCGTATAGAACGGCCCCAAAGTCACCAGAAGACCGTCAAAGGTATACTGCTCCAGAATACTCTCAAACACCTTGTCAAAGGCCGCTGCACGGTTCAGCTCGTTTTTGAAAATATTGGGCACCTCTTCCGGCAGATCGAACTGATGCACAGTCACATTCGCCGGAGGCGTGGACCGGCAGGAATTGCCGGTGGTCCGCTGCATGGTTTCTGCCGTCAGTGCAATCACGTGCACCTCATTGCCCAAATCCGCCAGATACTTGGCCAGACTGGTCATCCGCTGCGCGCCCACCAGCGAAGAGGGCGCGAAATACGGGGATACGATTAAAAGTCTCATCAATACTCTCCCTGTTCCTTCCACAGTAATCAATTGAGGCTTATTCCGTGAATGAATCCTGCAGCATTTGCGCCGCCACCTTCTCCTCGGTCAGCGACGCAGCGGTCTCCAACCCCCGCTGCTGCATCTCCTTCACGTGCTCCGGATCTGTAAAATACAAATCCAACGCCGCGGCCAGCTCTTCCACACTGCCCGGCGTTACCAGCGTTCCGTTTTCTCCATCTACCAGAACGCCGTCAATACCCTCACCACGGCTGCCGATGACGTAATCACCGCAGCCCATAGCTTCCAAATACGTCAAGCCAAAGGTCTCCGGACTGGAGGCCATGGCAAAGCAGTCCGCCTGCCCCATGGCAGCCAAAACCGTTTCCCGGGGAACCCGACCGTGGAACGTAACACATTCCGTCAACCCCAGTTCCTCCGTCAAGGCGCGCAGATTGGATTCTTCCTCCCCGTCGCCGTAAATTTCAAACCGAAACTCCCGCTGCGGACGCAGCTGAGCCAATGCCCGCAGAGTCACGTCCACGTTTTTCAGCGGAATGAGCATGCCCGCATACACCACGGTAAACACGTCATTCTGCTTGTCCTTGCGATACTGCCCCGCGTCATTGGGCGCGCCGCCGTAACATTGGAATGTTTTGGCGTCCGGCCGAATGCTGTGCATTTTCTGCAAAATTTTCGGGGACACACCGCCGGAAACGGGAGATGCGTCCAGAATCCGCCCCACCTGCTGCTTGCTGAATTTCACATCGCAGTTGTGGAAAATCGGCACAATGGGGCAGTCAAAATAAGGCCGCAGCATCTGAATCACCTTCCACTGGTCATAGCAGAAGAAGGCGTACACCACGTCCGGTCGGAACCCGGCGGTTTCCTTCAGAATAAACCGCGCTGCTTTTTTTGCCTCACTTTTCGGCAGCCACCGGTATTTCGGCAGCGGCCGATTCAATTTGATATAAGACACCGGAACATCGTCCAGTGTAAACCGCCGGGTATCCGGCAGTGCCCGCTCCTGCTCCGACCAACGCTTGCAATAGCGCATATCCTGGTGAATCACCCGCACTTCATGTCCGGCGCGGGCCCATTCCCGGCAGAGATACAATCCCATGCTGGTCTGCTGATTGTCATACACGTCGCTGGGGTACAGTCGGGTGATAAACAGTATTTTCACCGGCGCAGCCCTCTGCTCAGAGCACTTCGATATTCGTCCGGGGCGTGATGTCCTTCATCACGTTCTTGGTATCGAACACGTCCTGTGCATGTGCCTGCACCAGCTTATAATCCACATTGGAGTGCGCCGTAGTGACCATCACCAGGTCATAGCTCTCCACTACCTCTGCCGTCAGTGCGGGAATGGAGTGATACACCTTTCCCTTGTAGGGGCATTCAGGCACCCAAGGGTCATAGTAATCCACCTGCGCGCCGGTCATCTGGAAATGCTCCATTACCCGCAGGGCAGGGCTTTCCCGATAATCGTCAATATCCTGCTTATAGGAAACGCCCAGCAGCAGCACCTTAGCGCCGTTCAGAGCTTTCTTCTTTCTGTTCAGAATCCGGGCCGCCCGCTCCACGCAGTATTCCGGCATCCGGTCGTTAATCATCATGGAGGACTCAATCATCGAGGTATGGAACTCATACTCTCTGGCCTTCCAGCTCAGATAATAGGGGTCCAGAGGGATGCAGTGACCGCCCAGACCGGGGCCGGGGTAGAATGCCTGGAACCCAAAGGGTTTCGTTTTGGCAGCCTCAATCACTTCCCAGATGTCGATGCCCATTTTGTCGCACAAAATGGCCAGCTCGTTCACCAGACCGATGTTGATATTCCGGTAAGTATTCTCCAGAATCTTTTCCATCTCCGCCACAGCCGGAGAGGAAACCTGGAACACTTCGCCGTCCAGAACCACCTCGTACAGCGCAGCCATCACTTCCGTTGCATCCTTGCCGATGGCGCCCACCACTTTGGGGGTGTTCTTGGTTTTATAAATCAGGTTGCCCGGGTCCACACGCTCGGGGGAGAATCCCAGATAAAAATCCTCGCCGCATTTCAGACCGGAGCCCTGCTCCAGAATGGGTTTCAGCAGCTCCTCCGTGGTGCCGGGGTACGTAGTGGATTCCAGAACCACAGCGGTACCGGCATGAAGATGCTCTGCCACAGCGATGGCGGAATCCCGCACATAGCTGATGTCCGGCTGCTGATGGTCGTCCAAGGGGGTAGGCACACAGATGGCCACAAAATCCACATCTTTAATAAAGCTATAGTCAGAAGTAGCGGTCAGTTTTCCGCTGTTGACCAGTTCCGTCAATTCCGAATCTACAACATCGCCGATGTAGTTGTGGCCGGCGTTTACCATATCCACTTTCTGCTGCTGCACATCAAAGCCAATGACGGGGAATCCGGCTTTTGCCTTCTCCACAGCCAGAGGCAGACCCACATAACCCAAACCGACCACGCCGATGCGCAGCGTACGGTCCGCAATCTTGTCCAACATGGACTGTTTCATAGATACGCTCATATAAAAAATTCCTCTTCCTCACAGATTGCAAGCTTCCACCTTGCAAAGCATGACACATCTTGTCATGCAACATACCGTGAGTTCACTATATAACACTAAGGGTGTAAATGCAAGAACAACACGAATAGCGCGTAGGATTTTCTCAGATATTGTCAGTTTTTTGATTATTTCTCTTTCCGTTTGCAAATTCCGGGGAGAACGCAAAAAGGAGCCGTTCTCAAAATCCGAGAACAGCTCCCAATTTTCCACCAAATCACTGGTTTTATTCCGCCGCTGCCAGCAGCTTTTTTGTATACGGGTGCCGGGGATTGTCAAAAATCTCCTCCCGGGTGCCGGATTCCACGATTTCGCCGTCTTTCATTACCAAAACCCGGTCGCAAATCTGCCAAATCACGTCCATATCGTGGGAGATGAACAGATAGCTCAAGCCCAGCTCCTCTTTCAGTTTCAGCAGCAACTCCAGAATCTGCGCCTGAATGGTCACGTCCAGAGCGGAAACCGGTTCGTCCGCAATCACAAGTTTCGGGCTGCCGATGATGGCTGCGCCGATGCCCACACGCTGCCGCTGTCCGCCGGAAAGCTGCCGGGGATACCGGTCATAATGGCTCGGGTCCAATCCCACCAGACGGAGCATTTCCTCCGCCTGCCGTCGGCGCTCGTTTTTCTCCACACCGGCATTCCGCAGCGGCTCCTCCAGAATTTTTCCCACCGTCCACGCGGGATTGAGGGAAGATGCCGGGTCCTGAAACACCATGCGGGGATTTCCGCCCGGGCGGAGAATTTCGCCCTCCACATCTCGGTTAATGCCCAGAATTGCCCGAGACAGCGTGGTTTTGCCGCAGCCGGATTCTCCCACCAGACCCAGAATCTCGCCTTCATTCAAGGTGAAATTCACGTCACGGAGAATCTGACGCCGTCCGCCGGTCCGCCGCCAGCCTTTCCGGTCCCGATAAAACACGTTCAGATGCCGGACTTCCAGCAAAGCTTTTTCTTCCATGCTTTATCGCCTCCTGACCGGAATGGAATCAATCAATTTCCGGGTATACGGGTCCTGCGGGTGCAGGAATACGGTTTCCACGTCTCCCTGCTCCACAATTTCGCCCCGGTTCATCACCGCCACCCGGCTGCACAGTTTCCGAATGACCCGCAGGTCATGAGAGATAAACAGCACGGACATATTCTTCTCCCGATTCAGTTTCTGCAGCAGTTTCAGAATTTCCGCCTGAATGGTCACGTCCAATGCGGTGGTGGGTTCATCGGCAATCAGCAGTTTCGGGTTGCCGATGATGGCGCTTGCAATCATCACCCGCTGCCGCTGTCCGCCGGAAAGCTCATGGGGGTACTTGGCATAAATTTTTTCCACGTCCGGCAGCTCCACGTCATGCAGCGCCTGCAATGCCAGCTGTTTCCGCTCCTCTTTGCTCAGATTCGTATGAATCGTCAGCACTTCCTCCACTTGCCGTCCGATGCGCATGGTGGGGTTCAGAGACGTCATAGGCTCCTGAAATACAATGGCAATTTCCTTGCCCTGCACCTTTCGGATTTCTTCCCGGCTCAAGGGCATCAAATCCCGGCCGTCCAGAAGAATTTTTCCCCGGAGCTGCGCCTTTCTGGGGCTCAAGCCCGCCATTGCCAGGGCCGTTTGGGTTTTGCCGGAGCCGGATTCGCCCACAATGCCCAGAATTTCACCGTCGGCAATGGAAAAGGAAATGCCCTTCACAGCCTCCTGCAAATTGCCCGCCCGGTCCGGGAAGGCAATGTGTAACTCTTGTACTTCCAGCATCAGTCCGCCTCCTGTTCCTGCAGACCCTGCCCCAGCAGGGAAAAGCCCAGAATCAACAGCACGATAAAAACACCGGTGAAAATTGCATACCAAGGCGCCGTAAACAGCATCCCCTGAGATTCGGACAGCATCCGTCCCAAGCTGGCGTCCGGAGGCTGTACACCCATGCTCAAATAGCTCATGCTGGCCTCTGCCAGTACGGCATTGTTGAATCCGATGGCCATGGAGCTCATCAGCACCGTACGCACGTTGGGCAGAATGTGGGCAAACAGAATCCGCATGGGGCTTGCGCCCATAATGCGGGCATTTTCCACATAGTCCTTGCTCCGCTCCTTGGCAAATTCGCCCCGGACGATCCGGGCAAAACTGGGGATAAACAAAATACCCAAAGTCAGAATAATCTTATATTTACCGGCGCCGAAAATGCTCACGCACACCAGAGCCAGCAGAATGCTGGGGAACGCCGCCACGGCATCATTGAACCGCATCAGCACTTCATCCACCCAACCGCCGAAATAGCCGGTCAGGCTGCCCACAACAATGCCGCACACCGCACCGATGGCAACGGTGCAAACGGCAATCAGCAGACTGGTGCCGCCGCCTTGAATCACGCGGCTGAATATATCCCGGCCCAGATTATCCGTGCCGAACCAATGCTGCAGGCAAGGGCCCATCATTTTATCCGCAGAGGACATGGCGTTTGGCTCGTAAGGCGTCCACACCAGCCCAATCAATATCATCAACACCATCAGCGCGCTGAGCACGCTGCCGATGCGTAAATTCCAATTTCGTTTCTTCATGAGCCCCTCCTCAGGACACCCGAATCCGGGGGTCAATGAACTGATAGAGCACGTCCACCACAAAATTGACGAACACCACCAGGAATGCCATCATCACAACAATGGCCTGCACCACCGGGAAATCCCGGTTCAGAATCGACACCAGCAGCAGCCGGCCGATTCCGGGAATGGAAAACACCTGCTCGATGATAATGCTGCCTGCCGCAATATCCGCGATGGCCATCGCCAAAAAGGTTACCACCGGAATCATTGCATTCCGCAGCACATGTACCCGCAGCACGGAATCAAATTTCCGGCCCCGGGAACGGGCAGTGCGTACATAATCCTGCTGCAATTCCTGCACCACGGAGGAGCGCAGCAGCTTTGCCGTCATGGCAATTTTCGGCAGGGCAATGGCCAGTGCCGGGAAGAACAGATATCCCAGAAAACCGGGCACCGAGTCCGTGTAATTCACGAACTGACCCTGGGTGAACAGCTTGAACACCAAGCCGAACAGAATCGTAAAAATCATGCCCAGGAAAAAGGGCGGGCAGGACATCACCACTTGTCCCACCATGCCGGCAGCCACGTCTTTGACCTCGCCGGCATGCCGGCCCTGCCAGACGCCCAAGGGAATGGACACCAGAACAATCATCAGAAAGGACATCACCGTCAACGTGATGGTAATGGGCAGTTTCGGCATGAGCATTTCCTTGACGGAAATGGAATAGCTGTAAGACTGACCCATATCTCCGAACAGGAACTGGCCCAGCCAATCAAAATACTGCACCAGAACCGGACGGTCCAGTCCCATTTCATGGCGCAAAGCAGCCAAACGTTCCGGGGTTGCCTCGGTGCCCAGAATATGGGTCGCGGCATCCCCCGGAATAATCTGAAACGCCAAAAAGGCGAGTAATGAAACCGCGAACAACGTAATAATGAGAGTCCCAATTTTTTTTACAACGTATTTCATTTTCCCGCCTCCTTTCGGCGCTACATCGTTTGATTTTGTTTACAGAATTGCGTAAGTCGGATTACTTCTTGTAGTAAACCGTGGACAGATCCAGCACGTATGCCGGGTAGAACTGCAGGCCGTCCAGAGCCTTGTTCACAGCCACCATGTCGCACAGGTCCTGAATGTAGACGTTGGCAGCCTCTTCGGTGAGGATCTGCTCCATCTGCTTGTACAGCTCGGTCTGCTCGTTGTCATCGGTGCAGCTGATGGCCTTCTGGAACAGTTCGTCGTACTCGCTGTCCGAGAAGTTGATCATGTTCTTGGAGTAGCCGGTGGTCCAACGCTCCAGCCATGCGCGAGCGCTGAGGGTCGATGCGTCAAAGCCGACCACGGTGGACTGGAAGTCCCGTCCGACGTAGGTGTCGCTGACCCAAGTGCCCCACTCCACCTGCTTGAGCTCTGCCGTGATGCCCACAGCCTGCAGCTGCTGTGCAATGACCTCTGCGGCCTGCACGTGCTGAGGATAGTTGGAGGGCACGGTGATGGTGAAGGTGAATCCGTCGGGGTAGCCTGCCTCATTCAGCAGTTTCTTTGCCTTTTCCAGATCCTGGGTGTAGTAATCGCTCAGGTCTTCCCGGAAGTACTTCTTGAATGCAGGGCACATGCTGCTGCCCACGCGTACGCCGTAGCCGTCGCAGACGAAATCGATGATTTCCTGCACGTTTACAGCGTAGCACAGAGCCTGGCGCACCCGCACATCATTGAAGGGCTCCACAGCGTTGTTCAGATACAGAGCCTGCACCAGTTTCATGGTGTCTTTTTCAATGTTGTACTGGTCTTCCACAGACTTTGCCTGGTCCACGGTCAGATGTGCGCAGATGTCAATGGCGCCGCTCTTCAGGCTCATAACCAGAGAATCGGCAGCCGTAACCAAGTAGGTCACCTTGTCCAGCTTGGCAGGCTCGCCCCAGTAACCGTCAAACTTCTCCATAACGAAGTTCTCCTGAGGAGAACGGGAGACGAACTTGAACGGGCCGGTGCCGATGGGAGCCGTTGCCTGATCTTCATAGTCTTTGGGGATAATGGCCACGTTGGAGGTTGCCAGCGTTGCCAGGAATTCCGTGTTGCAATCACTCAGGGTGATGACCACGGTCTTATCGTCCGTTGCTTCCACAGACACGATGCCGGCCAGAGACTCTTTTGCAATGTATGCGCCGTCGTCCAGTTTGCCGGCTGCCCGGGAAATAGAATAGACAACATCGTCCACCGTCACATCTTCGCCGTTATGGAACTTTACGCCGTCACGCAGGGTGAACGTGTAAACAGTTCCATCGTCCGAAACGTCGCACTTTTCTGCGACTGCAGGGATAATGTTGCCTTCAGAATCGGGTTTAACCAAACCTTCAAAAATATTGAAAAGAACTTCCCTGGTTCCTGCCGCCGTCGTCAGATGGGGGTCAAGACTGTCTTCCAAGTCCTGAGGGATACCGACATTCACTTCGTTTGTCGCAGCCCTCTGGGGAGTTTCCACTTTGGTGTCGGTGCCGGGCTGCTCTGTTTTGCCGCCGCAGGCGGTCACAGTGAGCATCATGGCAAAAACCAACAGTCCAAGGATGAGATTCCGCATTTTATTCCGCATGATATTTCTCCTTGCATGCAAATGAATTCTCCCATTATTAAATTGTTCGGGCACATTGTAGCACAGCCCCCTGCAAATTACAACAGTTTTCTTCTCCGGATTATTGTTAGGCAAGCCTGTCAGATTGTATGTTAGTGTAGGCTAATTCCCTTGTAATTTTGTGGAAAATGCAGAACTTGTTTTGCTCCCTCAGATTCCCTATTGACTTTTCCGTTAGGTTAAGCTAATATCACGATGTTAATAGAGCCTAACTTTTTTAAGGCTGCACTAACTAAATCATCAATTTGGAGGTGGCTGTTATGCCTTTGGTCATGGCCGCACCCGGCGAGGAAGTTTACATCAAACGCATCACCGGCAAAGAAGAAACCAAGCGGTTTCTGGAAAATCTGGGCTTTGTGCCCGGAACAATGGTAAAAATCATTTCTAAGGTGGGCGAAAACGTGATTGTAAACGTCAAGGACACCCGGGTTGCCATCAGCAGTGAAATGGCAAAACGCATCTTCATTTAATGCTTTGAGAGGAGTAAAAACCGGAATGAAAACACTGAAAGAAGTCAAGCCCGGCGAAACCGTTCGGGTCATCAAGCTGAACGGCGACGGTGTTGTCAAGCGCCGTATCATGGACATGGGCATCACCAAGGGCGTGGAAATCTACGTGCGGAAGGTGGCGCCGTTGGGCGACCCCGTGGAAATTTCCGTCCGCGGCTATGAGCTTTCCCTGCGGAAGGCTGACGCAGATATGGTGGCTGTAGAAGAGCTCAGCGCCAAGAAACAGGAGGCAACGGCATGAAACACGAAGTACGCATTGCCTTGGCGGGCAACCCGAACTGTGGTAAAACCACACTGTTCAACGCACTGACCGGTTCCAATCAGTACACCGGCAACTGGCCCGGCGTCACGGTGGAGCGGAAAGAGGGCAAACTGAAATGGGATAAAGACGTGACCATTGCCGACCTGCCCGGTATTTATTCTCTGTCTCCCTACACGTTGGAAGAAGTGGTCACCCGGAATTATCTGACCCATGACCGTCCGGACGTGATTCTGAACATCATTGACGGCACCAACCTGGAGCGCAACCTGTATCTGACCACACAGCTGTTGGAAGTGGGTATCCCCGTGGTGTTGGCCGTGAATATGATGGACCTGGTCCGGAAAAACGGCGATACCATTAAATTAGATAAGCTGAAAAAAGAACTGGGCTGCGAGGCGGTGGAAATCTCCGCACTGAAAGGCGACGGCGTCAAAGAGGCTGCCGACAAAGCCGCAGCCATCGCCCGTGCCGGAAAGAAATTCGAGCCCGCCCACGTATTCGAGGGCTCCATCGAGCACACGCTGGCCCACATTGAAGAGGCCGTGCTCCACGATATGCCCGCCGAGCAGCAGCGTTGGTACGCAGTCAAGATTTTCGAGCGGGACGCAAAGGTGATTGAAGAGCTGAAGATTCCCGCCGACAAGCTGACCCACATTCAGTCCGATATTGCAGCCTGCGAAACGGAACTGGACGATGATGCGGAATCCATCATCACCAACGCACGGTACGAATACATTGCACAGCTGTGCGCAAGCTGCTACAAACGGAAAAACACCGGTGAAACCACTTCCGATAAAATCGACCGGGTTGTGACCAACCGGATTCTGGGTCTGCCCATTTTCGCCGCCGTGATGGCTCTGGTGTACTGGGTTGCCATGGGTCCCTTCGGTTCTTTCCTGACGGACTGGACCAATGACGTGTTCGGCGGTTGGCTGACAGACGGCGCTGCCGCAATCATGGCGGCACTGGGTGCCAATGATGTGATCACCGGTCTGGTGGTAGACGGTGCCGTAGCCGGTGTTGCCGCCGTTCTGGGCTTTGTTCCCCAGATGCTGGTGCTGTTCCTGATGCTGTCTCTGCTGGAAGATTGCGGCTACATGGCCCGCGTGGCATTCGTTATGGACCGTATCTTCCGTCACTTCGGTCTGTCCGGCAAGAGCTTTATCCCCATGCTGATTGGTACCGGCTGCGGCGTTCCCGCCGTTATGGCCTCCCGTACCATTGAGCAGGACCGCGACCGGAAAATGACCGTCATGACCACCTGCTTTATGCCCTGCGGCGCAAAAATGCCCATTGTGGGTCTGATTGCCGGCGCACTGTTCGGCGGCGCACCTTGGGTGGCACTGTCCGCATACTTCATCGGCGCCGGTTCCGTCATTGTCTCCGGCATTATGCTGAAAAAACTGAAAGCCTTTGCAGGCGAGCCCGCTCCCTTTGTTATGGAGCTGCCCGCTTACCATGTTCCCACCGCCGGCAACGTACTCCGGGCTACTTGGGAGCGGGGCTGGTCCTTCATCAAGCGCGCCGGTACCGTGATTCTGGCCTCCTCCATCGTGCTGTGGTTCCTGCAGGCCTTCGGCTTTGTGGACGGCGTATTCCAGATGGTAGAGGATAACAACAACTCCCTGCTGGCCGCCATCGGCAACGCAATTGCATTCATCTTCGCACCTTTGGGCTTTGCAAACTGGAAAGCCGCCGTAGCTGTGTTCACCGGTCTGATTGCAAAGGAAGAAGTTGTTTCCACCTTCGGCGTTCTGTACGGCTATGCCGGCGAACTGAGCGAGGCCGGCGACGAAATCTGGCAGCTGGTTGCTCAGGACTTCACCCCCATCAGCGCTTACAGCTTTATGCTGCTGAACCTGCTGTGCGCTCCTTGCTTTGCCGCAATGGGCGCTATCAAGCGGGAAATGAACAACCCGAAATGGACCGCCGCAGCCATCGGCTATATGTGCGGCTACGCATATCTGGTTGCCCTGATTGTGTACCAGATTGGCGGTTTGATCACCGGCGAATGCACCTTCGGTCTGGGCACCGTGGCTGCCGTTGTGGCTCTGGCATTCATGCTGTATATGCTGTTCCGGAAGGACCGCTCCGCAGAGATTCAGCGTTCCGAGTTCTCCGTGAACGCCGCTAAGTGAGTCATGCAGCGGCTGACCTCATCGCAGCTCAATTACCTGCTGTGTATTCAGCAATTATGTGCGCAAAACGGAAAGGTTCGCTCCGCGGACCTTTCCCGGGCCATCGGTTTGTCCATGCCCTCGGTGCATAATATGTTGGTCACGCTGTGTGATTTGGGTGTTGTCCGAAAAGAAAAAAGTCTTCTGTTTCTCACAGAAGACGGGCAGGAATGTCTGCAATATTATCAAACCGCTGCGGCAGCAGCAGGTCAGCTGCTCCGTTCCATCGGCATTTGCAACGACGTCGATGCCCGATTGATGACAACCATACTCTCGCCGGAAACGGTGGACGATATGGTTGCCGCATACCGCAAAGGAGGTTCCGTTTATGATTCCCATTTGGCTGGCCAATCCCGGAGAAGAATTTCAGATTGACCGGGTGAAGACAGAAATTTCATTGGTGACGGCAAAGGGAAAGGAAATGCCTTTATCCGAATTGGTGGGCTGCCGGCTTTCCATCGTTTCCAAAACCTCCGACAGCATTTACGGTGTGTTCCACGGTCATCGAATCGTGTTCGATAAGCTCCATGCCCAAAAGATTTACGGCACGGTCCTGGGAAAAACCACCGCACCGGTGCATGTGATTGCCGCTGACGCCTGCACTCATCACTGTGCCAGCTGCGGCGGCTGCATTCATTGAGCCGTCCGAGCCAAATTCTTTTGAAATTTTTTCTTACTACGCTCTTTTTCCTACTATAATAGATAATAGACCCTCCTACCGAAAATCCGGACTGCGCTGCAGCCCGGATTTTTCTTTCCCGCTCTTGTGTTTTTTCCTTCCAGCGCTTATACTGTGAAAAAAAGCAAAGGGGATCAAACAAATGACCATTACCGAACAGGCAAGAATGTATTATCTAGAAAAGGACGCCAACTGCTCCGAATCCATTGTCCGCGCCGCCAACGATTGCTGCGCTCTGGGATTGGACGAAGGCGCCATCAAGCTGGTTTCCGCATTCGGCAAGGGATTCGGTGTCGGCACCACCTGCGGTGCATTGGCAGGGGCTATGGCTGTGCTCAGCCGCCTGACCGTGGCAGACCGCGCCCACGCAACCGAGGGCTTCGACGACATCTGCACCGGCTTTATGAAACGGTATCAAGAAAAACTGAAATCCTATGAATGCACCGAGCTGAAAAAGCTCTACCGCACCGAGGAAACCCGCTGCCTGAAAACCGTGGAGCTGTCCGCCGAGGTACTGGAAGACTATCTGAAAGAACTGGGAAAACTGGCATGAAACACGTTTGCTACATCATCGGCGCATGGCACGGCGAACAAGCCCGCATTGCTCCGGTGGCAGATGATTTTGTCATCGCAGCCGACGGCGGCTATGCCGCTTTGACGGCATTGGGCGTTACCCCGAACCTTGTGGTGGGAGATTTTGACTCTTTGGGATATGTGCCCCATGAGGAAGAAGTCATTCAGCACCCGGTGATGAAAGACGATACGGACATGATGCTGGCAGTCAAGCTGGGATTGCAGCGGGACTACCGGAATTTCGTGATGCTGGGCAGCGTGGGCGGCCGATTGGACCATACGTTGGCCAATTTGCAGACCCTGCTGTATCTGGCGGAGCACGATGCCCGGGGTGTGCTGTACGGGGAAAATACCGTGATTACCGCGGTGCGCAACGATACCCTTACAGTTTCCGGCACCGGCACGATTTCCGTATTCTGTCTCAGCGGCGAGGCCAAAGGGGTCACGGAAGAGGGCTTGCTCTATTCCCTCTCGGACGCCACCATGGTCAGCGGCTATCCCATCGGCGTGAGCAATGAATTTCTGGACGGTCCCGGAAAAATCTCCGTCCGGGACGGCAGTCTGATTGTACTCTGGTCCGCTGAAAAGGACGCTCTGCCGGATTTGATTGCCGCGCTCTGAAATTTTCATAAGAAATAAAAAAATCGCTTGCCCGAGGCCTCGGACAAGCGATTTTTTATGAAGAAAAGGAATGGTAGGAGACAAGTTGAAAAATTGAAATTACTTGATGCGGTTGATCACATCTGCCCACTGCTTTGTACGGGTGTACAAAGATTCCAGAATGGCATATTCGCGGGTCGTGTGGTTCCACTCGCCCTGAATACCGCAGCTGCACAGTGCGGGTACGCCGGCAATAACTGCATAGGCAGCGTCGGAAGAACCGCCGATGTGTTTCAGCGGGAAGTCGCCGAATCCGTCTTCCACGCAGATGTCATGCACCATGTGGTACAGATTCATAACGCCCTCGGTGCACTCAAACGGCAGCATCTCCATCTGATATTCCATCGTGGTGGTCGTACCGTCGATATAGGTTTTCTGAGCGATTTCTTCGATTTTTTTCTTAACGTTCTGCATTTCTTCCACAGAAGTTGCCCGAACATCGAAGGTTGCCTCTGCGTGTGCCGGGAATGCACCGAAGTTCGTGCCGCCGTGAATGACGTCAACGCAGACGGTGGTGCCGACGGAAAGGTCAGTCAGTGCCTGAATCTCCGTGACTTTTCTGCAAAGCTCTGCGATTGCATTTCTGCCCCGGGCAAAGTCGTTGCCTGCGTGTGCGGAAACACCCTCAACATACAAGGCTACTTCGGTCTTACCTTTCCGGGAGACGCAAAGATCGCCGCCGGGCAGGCCCGTTTCCATATTGAGCATGAACTCGCCGCCCTTGCAGAATTCCGCAAACTGGTCTGCAGTATTGCCGTGCTTGTGCAGTTTCTCTTCGTCCGGTGCAAAGCAGATTTTAATGGGACGTGCCTGATAGCCGATTTCGTTCAATGCCTTGCAGACATACAGAGCGATGACAATGCCGCCCTTCATATCCAGAACGCCGGGGCCATGAACCTTGCCCTCTTCGTCCACTTCAAACTGGCAGGGGAAAGAGCCCGGTTTGTGAACCGTATCCATATGTCCGCCGAAGATAATGGGTTTTCCCGGACGGTCTTCGCCCAGAATACCGGTCAGCATATCGCCGCTTTCGTCGGTGCCCACATCGGTCAGCTGGCAGCGGAACCCAACTTCTTCAAACATTTCTTTGAACATTTTGCCCATGGTGCGGACTTGTTCCGGGTCGCTGTGATAGCTTTCCTGCAAAATTACCTTGCGGTAAGTGTCCAGCATCTCTTCTCTGTGGGATTCCACATACGCGTTAATTTTTTCCAGATCAGTCATTTGTAGGTTCCTCCTAAATCGAAGAATTTAATAGATTACAGAATCTTGCTAACGAAGTTTGCCAGTACAACCGAGAGCAGCGTCACCGTTGTAAAGCCGGCAATCACATAAGCCGTGCCGAGTTTCTCGGAAATATAGTCCCGCTCGGCATCTGTTGCGCCCACAGCGTTGGCGATTTCATCGGCAATCAGCTGTGTGCCGGGGTAGCCGATCATCTGGCACATTGCAATGCCCAATGCAAGGCTCTTGGAGCCGCAGACCTTCCACAGCGGCGTGAAACGGAATGCAACAACCAGAACAACCATGGCAAAGATGAATATCATCAGTGCGTTGAATCCGATCACAGGAATCTGCGCCAGATTGATCTTTGCCAGAGAGGGAATCATGGTCACCATGGTCAGGAAGTTGAAGAATCCCGTAGACCGTGAGGTGTCTCTCAGGAAATGTCCGGGAACGAGACCCAGATTTCTTGCGACAATGCCGAGAATCATGCTCCACAGAGACTGACCGATCCAGCCGTTGGTTGCCTCACCCAGCAGATATGCCAGGAACGCAATGGTAGCGGCAATGGCAAGGCAGACAAAGTTGCTGTAGAACTGCTTGTGTTTCTGCCAGAAAAGCAGTTTCGTCTCGGTGGTTTCGGATTTCGCCGCGTCTGCGGAATGGTCCTGCTTGCGGTACTCTTCCACCAGCTGGTGTGCATATTGAATGCCGCCGTTGGAGGCAGGCAGGGTTGCAACCAGTTTCTGGGTTGCGTAGATAAACGTTGCCAGTGCAGCGCAGGTAGGAAGACCGATGCCCTCTGCCGCGGTCACCATGGTATTGGCAGCCACAACGCCGCCGGCAATGACCGGCATACTCACCAGAGAGGCCTCTCTGCCGATAATCGGCATTGCAAGCGCACAGCCCACTACTGCCAAGAGCAGTGCGATGGTTGCGGTGACTACGGTGCGCCATTCTTTTTTCAGTTCAGCCAAACCGACGCTGCTGCCCATATCGACCAGCAGGAACTGCAGTCCGATTTTGGTCACGTAAGTCAGGTTTGCAGTGGTACAGATATCCGCAGGGATTGCTTGGGTCATAAAGAGAACCAAAAAGGTTGCCATGATGACAAACATTGAGGACACTCTCGCCTTGGTAATCACCCCGATGAAGTCGCCGAATGCGAATACCAGAAGAATAATAAACAGTGCTCCAAACGGTGTAAGATTTGTCATAGTTTCTCTCTCCAAACGCGGCTGCACTTGGTGTGCGGCAATGGTTTCGTGTTATCTCGTAAAAGGGTTTACATCAGACCCATGACGGTCAGAATGAGTCTCATCAGCAGCATGCCGACGATAGAGTCAACAATGGGAACGAGGAGCATCAGAGGCTGTTTCTTGGATTCAACACCGCAAACCAGAACGATTCTGGAGAAGTGTCCAATCAGAGTACCCATCAGCATGCAGGGCACAACCAGAATCGTGCACTGTGCTGCGGTCAGAACGCCCTCGCCGAACAGGGAGGCAGCTGCGGCTGCACCGGCAGCCTTGGAGAAGAATGCGGACAGCAGAACGGCAGATGCTTCGCCGGGCAGTCCGAACAGACGCATAATCGGTCCGAAGACAACGCCCATCACGTCCATCAATCCGGTCAGGGTCAGGAACTGCATCACAACATAGCCAAGAATCATGGAGGGCAAAACGGTCTCAACGCCAATGTAGAATCCTCTTTTTGCGCCAGCCAGGAAAACATCAATAATGGGCTTTTTTTCAGCTTTCGTAACTTCAGACATAATTATTAAGCCTCCTTATGTTTCTTTTCTTGAAGGGTCAGAATCAATCTTACAAGGTTTGCGCCCAGCAGTTTGCAAACAAACAGAACCACAATCACCGGACCGGTTGCAAACAGAATGATGGGCAGCAGCGCCGCCTGGGTGTTAATTGTGTTCAAAACAACCGCAGAGCCGGCATATTGATACGCTGTGAAAATTGCTCGTTCTTTTTCGGATATTTTTCCTTCGTTGTACAGGTCTCTGGTCATAACGGAGCCAACGTCGGAGCTGGTGAAGGAGGAGACAAATGCGATGCCGCATTCGCCGGGGATGCCGAGCAGGGGTCTGAGCAGCGGGGTGAAGACTTTTACGCCTGCATCAATAGCGCCCAGCTGAGTGACCACTTCGATGATTGCCACAGCAAAAGAGATTGCGGGAATCAAGCTCAATGCCTGCATCATGCCTTCTCTTGCGCCGGTGCCGCCTTTACCGATGAAGTTCTGTCCGCTTTCGCCAATCTTGCCCCAAGCACCAACCAGATTGGAGAAGTCCAAAGCTTTCAGAGGACCTTCCACATTCTTCAAGACACCCGAGAACATAATACAAAGGACAAGCAAAGCAAGCCAACCTTTGATTCCGACTTTGTTTGTTTTCTGTTCCATAATTTTACCTCCGCCCTTTCTGATTTTTAATGTTGCATTCTAAGCGCCGCCGTCAGATACCGGCTGTCGGCAGGCTTGGATTGACTTAATTTTAACAAATTTTTATAGACGCATCAACTGTAGAATTCTCACACGCCGCGGATTTTGAGGAATGCCGGTTCTTACCGGAAGTCTGCCAACTCCACTCCTTCCTCTGCAACAATTTTCCTCAAATGGTCCATCTCTTCCACAGAAGGTCTATAGAATTTTTCTTGTTGGAACGGTCTGCCGATTGCCTCATATTTAATCATTCCGAAATTGTGGTACGGCAAAAGTTCCATCTTTGCTTTCGGGATATTCGCATGAACAAATGCAGCGGAACGGCGAATGTTGTCTTCATCGTTATTCACACCGCCAATGACGGGAATCCGAATCACCACTTCACCGGGCATATCCTGCAGCTTTTTCAGGTTTTCCATAATTTTCTCATTGCGGACCCCGGTATACTTCTCATGAATTTCGCTGTCCATGTGTTTCAGATCCATGAAAATCAAATCCATTCGCTCCAAGGATTCTCTGACCGATTCAAAATCAAAGTATCCGCAGGTTTCAATGGTCATGCTGTATCCCATGTCGTAGATACGTTCCGTGAGATAATTCAGGAATTCCGGCTGTCCGGTGGCCTCGCCGCCGGAGAATGTAATGCCGCCGCCGCTCATCGTGTAGAACAGCCGATGTTTCTGAATGTCCTCCAGAACCTGATCCGCCTCCACTTCATGCACCATAAAGCACCGGGCATTTGTGGGGCAAACCTGTGTGCATTTTCCGCAGGCAACGCATTTTTCCCGTTCCTCGTTCAGATTGATGCCGATTCCTTTCGGACAGACAGCAGCACATTTGCCGCAGCCGATGCACTTGCGTTGGTACCAGCCAACCAATGTCTTCCGGCTAAAGCCTTCCGGGTTGGCGCACCATTTGCACCGGAGGGGGCATCCGGCCAAGAAAATGGTTGTCCGGATGCCGTCCCCATCGTTCACGGAAAAAGGCTGCAGCTGCATGACATAGCCTTTCACACTCATCAGAAATCTCCGTGTGCGTTTCGAGCCATGATGGAATCCTGCATTTCTTTGGACAGGTTCGTAAACTGTGCGGAATAACCGGCCACACGAACCAGCAGACTTCTGTACTTTTCAGGATTCTTCTGTGCGTCTGCCAACACTTCGTTGGAGATGCAGTTGAACTGAACGTGGAATCCGCCGATTGCAAAATAGGACTGCAGCATAGCGCCCAGATTTGCACGGCCGCGCTTGGTTGCAACCAAGTCATGGTTGAGACGCAGGTTCAGCAACGTGCCGCCGCTGTGGATATCATGCTCCATTTTTGCTGCGCTGCGGAGTGCAGCCAAGCAGGTGGACGTATCCGAGCCGGTGTAAGGAGAAACGCCTTCGTTAATCGGGTCCTTTGCATGACGTCCGTCCGGGGTTGCGCCCAGCACCTTGCCGGTGGGCAGGTAGTTGGAAATGCCCATGAATGCCGTTACGAAGTGGTTGCCGTACAGATCTTTGTATCCGGTCACTTCGGAGTAGAAGAACTCTTCCAGCATTCTTGCAATGGAATCCACGTAATCGTCATCATTGCCGTATTTCGGGCAAGCCAGTGCCTCCTGTCTCAGCTGTTCGTAGCCCTCCCAGTTTGCATTGATTGCATCAATAATCTCGGAAAGGGTGTACTTCTTTTCTTCGAACACCAGCTTTTTAATCACAGCCAGAGAGTTTGCGGTTACGGACAAGCCCACACCGGTGAACACGGGTCCGATGTTGTACTTTGCACCGCCGTCCACAAGGTCTTTGCCGTTCTTCATGCAGTACTCGTTGCAGGCGGACATAAACGGACGATGACCGATTTCCTTGTGGATTTCCTGCGCCGTTACCAGAGAAATCACGCCCTGCTTGACCAGATATCTGAACTGGTTCTTCCAAGCCTCAATGATTTCTTCAATGGAAGTAAAGGTTCTGGGGTCTTTCTCGGGAACAGAAACCTGCTCGCCAGACAGACGGCTCTTGCCTTCGTTCAGTGCGAACTCCAGTGCAGCGGCAAAGCTGATGCTTGCAGCAGAGGTCCACTGGAAGGTCTTTCTGGAGTGGGGCACCACGCATCCGCAGTTGTTCCAGTCTTTTGCGTCCTGGGGCTCATAGCCCAAGTTTGCCAGCATCTGGTAGCCCGTGCGGTCGCCGTGAATTGCGGGGAATCCGCAGCCGGTGGATACCAGCTCGGTCACAGCCTCCATGAATTCCGGCGGGCAATCCGGGTGAATCCGGCAGCTCAGCGTCGGCTGATGGGTCATGCATTCCTTGGTTGCCTGAATTGCCATGTAAGAAATGGCGTTGGTTGCGTCCGTACCGTCAACCTTGGTTCCGCCGATGGTCAGGTTTTCGAAGTTGGTGTAACCGGCGAAGAAACTTGCGGTGTTCTTGGAAATGGTCCATGCCCACTCCGAATATTTCAGCCACAGGCACTCAACGTATTCCAGTGCGGTATCATAGTCAATCTTGCCGGCTTTCAAATCTGCCTCATAGTAGGGGTACATGTATTGGTCGAAACGACCCGGGTTCCATGCCAGCGGGTTCTCGGCGATGATGCCGCCCAGCTGAACGAACCATACGAACTGGATTGCCTCCCGGAAACTTTTCGGAGGGTTGGCGGGAACGGTTGCGCAAATCTGTGCAATTTCTTCCAGCTCAGCCTTTCTCTTTGCGTCCGTCTCCACGGCAGCCATTTCCGCTGCTTTCTCGGAATAGCGGCGGCCCAGGGTCATCATGCCGTCTGCAATCATAATGATGGATTTATAGAAGTCCATCTTCTTTTTCTCTTCCGGAATCGCCTCATTGAGCTGGCTCATGTACTCTTCGGCTTCCTTCTTGATGCCGGCATATCCTTTCGGCAGCAGAACATCAATATAGTCTGCGGAAATTTCGCCGATGCCGTTTCTCCATTTCGAATCGGTATCCAGGAATCCCGTGTCAACGCCGATTTTCTTCGTTGCCTCGGAGGTGCGGGCCAAGAATGCCTCCTCAACGGATTTGCCCTTCCAGTAGGGGAAAATATTTTCCCGAATGAACTTCGTCTGCTCGGGGGTGACATCGTAGGGGTCCTGTCCCCGTTCCGGGAACGTGTCGATTTCATCGTTAATCCACAGCCAGCCGAATTCCGGCGTCAGGATTGCGCATTTGCGATACTCGCCGCTTGTACCGACAACAAGCTCACCTTCCCAGATATTGACAGACAGTTCGTTGCAGGTGTCCTTGAATGCCTGTGCAACACGAATGATGTGAGGAAGACCTTCGGTCCTCTGAAAGGATTTGGTCCAGCTCCAGGCTCTCTCGTAAGAAATGTGCGGTTTGGTATTTACATAGTTTTGGCGAATTTTTTCAACTCTTTCAGTGATAGCCATTTTCTTTCCGTCCTTTCGTTATATGAAATGATCATACGCGGCATTGTCCAATAGACTTTTTCTCTGTGCATTATATTGCACAACCATAGTCTACAACGCACGTTTCAGTAAGTCAATTCCTTTTTGTCAAAAAATTTGCATTTTTCGCGTTTTCGTCGATATTCAACAGTTTCCCGAAAATATTTTATAGAAAATGCCTTACTGGACCCGTTATTCTTAAAAAATTAGTACCGATGCAGAAAAAATCGTCAATCACGGTTCCAACGAATTACTGCACAGGTTGTGCAGTTTCCTAAACAAAAAAGGCCGGAACACACATCTTTGTGTTCCGACCTCTCTGCCGTGTTATGGGCATATTGTAGTCTGACAGTATGGAAAAATCAATGGTAACTTCGCCCAAACAATTGCCTGGTTCGCAGCCGAAGTTCTGTTATTCTGTAAAAATGTTTTTCACAAACGCACACTATAACCGAATTGTTTCCAATTTTGTCCGCGATTCAGAGATAATTTTGAAATATATTCTGAAAACAGCACTGCGTTCCTGCCATTCATCTCTTAAAATCGTGCAGTTTTTACAAACACATGTCTCCGGGAGCGTTTCAATCTTGTATCGTGCGATAAATTAGATTTCTGAAAAACTGTGTTGCCTTTTGTGCAGTAAAGTAAATTAGCCTTTTTTGTAAAGAACAACATCGATGACCGTTGCCGGCTGATCCGTGTCATTGTAATACATGTGGGGCTGATCCGCCACAAAGGAGATTGCATTCCCCGGCTGTATCTCATACTTCTGGGGTCCGACGAACAATTCCACCTTGCTGCCGAAAACAAACAGATATTCTTCCGTGCCTTCGGCATGGGGCTCGGAGCGGCTGCTCGCACCGGGGTCCATCTCAATGTACAGAATTTCAAAATTCCGGTCGTCATTGGCGGGGAAATAGGGATACACGCGGAACAGATTATCTTCGCTTTTCACCACGTCAACCGATTTCTTCTCCACAAGCATCACATTGCTTTCCTGATTGTGTTCAATCAAAGACGTGAAAGGCACCCGCAAACCGGACGCAATTTTCCAGAGCGTGGATACAGACGTATTGGTCTCTGCCCGCTCGATTTGTCCGATCATGCTCTTACTGACGCCGGAAAGCGCTGCAAGCTGATCCATACTCAGTTTCTGTTTTTCGCGAAAGGCTTTCAGATTGTGTGCGATGATTTCACAGATGTAATCCGCGTTTTCGTTCATTTCCATGGCTCCTTGTGCGTTCAAAATCGATGTTATATGATTATAACAACACACAGAAGAGAATTCAATAGGTTCCCTTTGAAAAAATTATGTGAAAAAATCGCTTGCCCGAGCTCTCGGACAAGCGATTTTTTATTCTTTGTTTCGATTTTGGTGCGTCCGGTAAACCTCGCAAATCCGGCTGAACGTCTCATCGCTCAGGTCATGCTCGATTCTGCAGGCGTCTTTTTCCGCGTTTTCCGCGCTGACACCGATGAATTTCAGCACATTTTCCAGAACCACATGGCGCTCGTAGGTTGCGTTTGCAATGGCCAGGCCTTCCTCGGTCAAGGTAATGAATCCGTCATCGTCCACATGGACATATCCCTTTGCCCGGAAGGTTTTCAGCGTCTGACTCACCGTAGGACGGGAATAGCCAAAATGATTGGCAATATCCACAGCCCGCACATAATTCTTCTCCTGCTGCATTACCATAATTGCTTCCAGGTAATCCGCAACAGATTCTGTGATTGCCATACACTCACCTCAACGATAAAGATAGATTTATGGAAATTATATCACATCTTCATTTGCCGTGCAAGACAATCCGTCAATGCCGCAAACTGTTCCAAAGTCAGCACTTCGCCCCGCACCCGCTCGTCCAGACCGCACTCAGCCATGGCGGCGGCAATCTGCGCCTTGTTCAGCTCGCCCATACCGCTGCTCAGCGCATTGACCAAGGTTTTCCGCCGCTGATTGAATGCCGCGCGAATCACACGGAACATCAGTTTTTCGTCGCAAACCGCAGCCGGGGGTGTTGCCCGGCGCTTCAGCGTAATCACCGAGCTGACCACTTTGGGTGCCGGCATAAAGCAATGAGGCGGCACATCGAACAGTACTTCCGTTTCCGTGTACCACTGCACCAGCAGGGTAAAAGCGCCGTAATCCGCCGTACCCGCTTTCGCATCCATGCGCCGGGCCACTTCCCGCTGAATCATTACGGTAATCTGCTCAAAGCAGCCCGCCTCCAGAAAGGCGGTAATCACCGGGGTGGTGATGTTATAGGGCAGGTTGGCGCAGACCACCGGACGGAGACCGGCAAATTTTTCTTCCACCAGTTTCCGCAAATCGGTTTTCATCACATCGCCGAACACAATTTCCACATTGTCATATTCCTGCAGGGTCTTCGGCAAAATGGGTTTCAAATCCGTATCCAATTCCACGGATACCACTTTTTCCGCCAGGCTCGCCAATGCCGCCGTAAGGCAGCCGATGCCCGGACCCACTTCCAGCACACCCACGCCGGTATCTGCCCCCGATGCCTGGGCAATGGACGTGGGAACCGAAGGGTCAATCAGAAAGTTCTGGCCCTTGGATTTGGAGAATCGGAACCCGTTTTCTCCCAGAATTTCCCGGATCACCGCCGGGTCGCACAACTGTTTGACTGTCATTCCAGCACCTTCTCAAACGCCTGCCGGCTGCCGCTCAAGCCCGGCTCCGGCTGCAATTCCACATTGCCCCGGTACACAAATCCGCGGCGGGCAATGAGCTGTTTCATGCTCTCGTTTTTCTTATGGGTCAGCAGCCGCAGAGACTTTGCCCCCTGCTGCCGCGCCACGGTTTCCGCGTACTCCATTTCCCGGTCCGCCATGCCGGTTCCGGCAAATTTCTCGCTCATCAAAACCCGATGGAGCACCGCGTATTCCTCGCCGTGCCATTTTCCGTCGGTCAGCTCCCGGTCATAATACGGCGTTCCCGGCGGGGTAAGGGTAAACACCCCCGCCAGCTCCTGCCCATACAGCATGGCATAGCAGTTTCCGGCAGCAATGTCCTCCCGGAATACCTCTTCCGAGGGATATTCTCCCTGCCATATGGGCACCCGATGCCGTTTCAGCCGTTTCCGCGCGCCGTCCAGCAGCGCCATCATTTCCGGCAGGTCCGTCTCTGCCGCAGGACGGAAAGAGACCGGCTCCGTCAGCTCCATACGGCTGCGCTCCCAACGGATTTCTTTCAGCAGTTTCCGGTCGTTTTTATCCGTCAGCTCCAGTTTCTCGAACAAATCCGGCCGCTTGTCCATGGTTCGCTCCAGCTGTTTTTTCCGCCGCCATTGGTCGATTTTTGCATGGTCGCCGGAGCGCAGAACCTCCGGGACTTCCCGACCTTCCCAAACGTCCGGGCGGGTATACTGGGGATATTCCAGCAAGCCGTCCCAATGGCTCTCTCCGGTATAGCAGGCCTCATCGCTGAGCACCCCCGGCACCATGCGGCACACGCAGTCCGTCACCACCATGGCAGCCAGCTCGCCGCCGGTGAGCACGAAATCGCCGATGCTGATTTCCTCGTCCACACATTCTTCGATGAAACGCTCGTCCACGCCCTCATAATGGCCGCAGACCAGCACCAGATGGTCATAATCCCGCACCAGCCGCTTGGCCACTTCCTGATTGAAGGGCTTGCCCTGAGGGGACATATACAGCACCCGGCTTTTCCGGGGACCGGCCTGCTCCATCACATCGTCCAAGCAGGATTTCAGCGGCTGCGCCATCATCACGCAGCCCCAACCGCCGCCGTAGGGGTAATCGTCCACCTGCATCTGCTTATTTTCCGTATAATCCCGAATCTGGGTGCAGTGAATATCCAGAATGCCTTTTTTTGCAGCTCTTCCGATGATACTCTCCCCCAATACTCCCCGCATGCTGTCCGGAAACAGGGTCAGAATGTCAATCCGCATGGCTTACATTCCCTCAATCAAGTGAACGGTAATCACACCGCCGTCCACATCTACGGTTTTCACAAATTCCGGCACGGCGGGAATCAGATGCTCCGTTTCGCCTTTCACCTCATACACCTGACCACCGGGCAGGTCCAACACATCGGTGAGGGTGCCGATTTCCTCGCCCTCTTCGGTGCAGACCCGAGCGCCCAGAATATCCTGAATGAAAAAGCGGCCCTTGGGCAGCTTTGCGTCCGCCCGGTCGATGCACACCGTTTTGCCTTTCAAGGGCATGGCCGCGTTGATATCGTCCACCCCGGCAAACTTTACTATCAGCTGCTGCTTATGCACCCCGGACCGCTCCACGGCAAAGGGTTTTCCGTCCACATAAAGCGTTTTGAACTTCCGGAGAAATTCCGCACTGTCTGCCCAGGGAATCACCCGCACTTCGCCCCGGATTCCGTGGGTATTCACAATTTGTCCTGCTTCCAAATATTGCTGTTTCATTTGCTCCGCCCTGCCTTTATCACAAAAACAGAATCCCGGGATTCTGTTCCTTATTTCCGATTTGAATGGTTCATAGATAGTGAAAAGGCGTCTCGAAACACCGCTCACTGCAGTGTTTGGGACACCTTCCACACATCAATCCAGTATCTCAACCGATACTTTTTTGCCCTTTCGCTGGGCAACGGCCTTCATCAGAATGCGAATTTCCTTCACAATTCTGCCCTGCCGGCCAATGACCTTGCCCATGTCGCCGTCAGCCACGCGCACCTCAAATACGGTTTCGCCGCCGGCATCGCGCTCGGTCACGGAGACCTCGTCCGGATGATCGACGAGGCTCTGCACGATATAGGTCAAAAGTTCTTTCATGCCGGTTTAACTCCTTATTCAGCTGCCTCGGCCTTTTTGAGCAGTCCTCTGACGGTCTCGGTGGGCTGAGCGCCGCAGCCGATCCAGTACTTTGCACGCTCCATATCAATCTTGATCGTGGCGGGAGTCGTCAGGGGATCGTAAGTGCCGATCTCTTCGATGAACTTACCGTCACGGGGATCACGAGAATCAGCCACCACCACGCGGTAGTAGGGATTCTTTTTAGCACCCATTCTGCGAAGTCTGATTTTAACCATTTCTTTTTCACCTCCGGTTTTTAATCTCACTATCGGAAAAGGAAGGATTCCTTTTTCACCTGAATTATTTGAACAGTCCGCCGAACAGACCGCCCTTGCCGCCCATGGGCATCGGGGGAACGGAACCGCCGCCCTTTTTCTGGTTCTTCTTCATCTGCTTGCGCATCTGACGTTTTCCGGCGCCGTTCATCTGTTTCATCATCTGCACCATGGCATCATACTGCTTGATGACGCGGTTTACGTCCACCACGTTTACGCCTGCACCGGCAGCCACGCGCCGTTTCCGGCTGGCGTTCAGAATTGCGGGGTTCTCCCGCTCCTTCATGGTCATGGACTGAATGATGGCTTTTGTGCGGCGCATCACGGAATCGTCCGGGTCGGCGTCTTCCAGTGCCTTGGCATCAATGCCGGGCATCATGGCCGCAATATCGCTGAGGGAACCCATGCCCTGAATGGCCTCCAGCTGAGACAGATAGTCATTCAGTGTGAAACGGTTCTCCATCATGCGCTGAGCAATTTCCTCAGCCTGTTTCTGGTCCAGTGCCTGCTCCGCCTTTTCAATCAGGCTCAGCACGTCGCCCATGCCCAAAATCCGGCTTGCCATACGGTCCGGATAGAACGGCTCAATCTGGTCCAGTTTTTCGCCCACACCGGCGAACTTAATGGGTTTTCCGGTCACCGCCCGAATGGACAGTGCCGCGCCGCCTCTGGCGTCGCCGTCCAGCTTACTGAGCAGAACGCCGGTCACGCCCAACGCCTCATCGAATGCGCTGGCTGCGTTCACCGCGTCCTGACCGGTCATGGCGTCCACCACCAGCAGGATTTCCGCCGGCTCCACCGTATCCCGGATGGTTACCAGCTCTTCCATCAGCGCTTCGTCGATATGCAGACGGCCGGCGGTATCCAGAAATACCAGATCCTGTCCGTGCCGTTTGGCGTACTCAATACCGTGCTGTGCGATTTCCACCGGGTTGCCCTGTCCCTCCTGGAACACGGGAATGCCCAACTGGCCGCCCACGGTTTCCAACTGCTGAATGGCTGCCGGACGATACACGTCGCAAGCAACAAGCAGCGGATTTTTGCCCTGCCGCTTCATATATCCGGCAAGCTTGGCACCGTTGGTTGTTTTACCGGCGCCCTGCAAACCCACCAGCATCACAATGCTGGGCGTTTTGCTGGAGATATTCAGCTTTTGGCTGTCGCTGCCCATCAGGGCAATCAGTTCTTCGTTGACAATCTTAATGACCATCTGCGCCGGGTTCAGACTTTCCAGAATGTCCGTACCCACCGCGCGCTCGGTCACGCGCTTGACGAAGTCCTTCACGACCTTGAAGTTTACGTCTGCCTCCAGCAGCGCAAGCTTCACTTCCCGCATGGCCTCTTTTACATCAGCCTCTTTCAGCCGGCCCTTGCCGGTCAGCTTTTTGAATGCGGAAGAAAGTTTTTCAGATAAGCTTTCAAATGCCATGTGTTACTCCTTGAGTTTCCGCACCCGGGCGGACAAATCCTCGGCCAACTCCTTGGCCGGACCCTGGGTCATGGAAATCAGCGCCTCCAGCGACTTCTGGATTTCCTCCACGGCCGCCTGCGTTTCCTGAAACCGATGAACAAGGCCGGTTTTCTCTTCCGTTTTCCGCAGAGTTTCCTCCGCGCGGCGGATAATATCCCAAACGCCCTGCCGGGAAATTCCGGACATCTCCGCAATCTCGCCCAGAGAGTAATCCTCATTGTAATGAAGATCGAAATATTCCCGCTGTTTTTCGGTCAGCAATTCGCCGTAAAAGTCGAACAGCATGGTCCGGTAAACCGTTTCATCGGTCACTGCAACACCTCCGCTGTAAATTACAATTCCTTTACAGCATAGTGATTATACTCCCCGGCCGTCTATCTGTCAAGCGTTTTCCATTCACAGCCCCATTTTTGTATACTTCACCGGGTTCCGGGAAAATGATCCTCTCATTTCAATCAATTCCGTCAAAAAGACGGGGCAACCGGCGGCAAAAATCCCCCGTACGGCGGAAACCGGGGAAATTGTTCAAAAAGATTTCATTAACAATTGCCTATTGTTATGTTATAATGGTAAACATATAAAATACCGGGGTATTTTCCCGGAACATGAAAGCAAAGGAATTGTAAGGAATGACATTCATCAGAAATGAAATCATGCCCGGTGTGTGGCTGACTTGCATCACCACAGACAAATTCAAAACCGGCTGTCTCAGCATCAATCTCCTGACGCAGCTTGACCGGGATACCGCGGCAGTCAATGCGCTGATTCCCCGGGTACTCCGCCGGGGTTCCCGGGAATTCCCGGATATGGAGCAATTGTCCGGAGAACTGGACCGTCTGTACGGTGCCAGCATCGCCCCCGCCGTCCGGAAACTGGGTGAGATTCAAGCCATCGGTCTGGTCTCCGATTTTGTGGACGGGCAGTATGTGCCCGGCTACTTGGGTCTGTTCAACGATATGGTCCGTCTGACCTGCCAAGTGCTGTTGGAGCCGGACATGAAAAACGGTCTGTTCCGGGAAGACTACGTGGAAAACGAAAAACAGCAGCAGCTGGACCGTCTCCGGGGCCGCATCAATGATAAGCGGTCCTATGCAACGCAGCGTCTGATTGAGCTGATGTGCTGCTATGAGGATTATGCCGTTTCCCGTCAGGGCGACGAGGACAGCACGGAATCCATCACCGCCCGCTCCTTGACCGAGCAGTATCATCATCTGCTGGAAACCAGCCCCATCGAAATTTTCTACTGCGGCTCCTGCCGGTTCAAATATCTCCGGGACCTGCTGCTGGAAACATTGAAAGACCTGCCCCGGGGCGAAATCGATTACGAAATCGGTACGGATATCCGCATGAACACCGTGGAGGAAAATACCCGGTATTTCACCGAGGAGCTGCCCGTCACCCAGGGCAAGCTGTCCATCGGTTTCCGTCTGGGCGAGGTCATGGATGACCCCAACCCCGCCGCGCTCCACGTGATGAACGCCATTTTCGGCGGCTGCGTTACGTCGAAGCTGTTTATGAACGTCCGGGAAAAGCTTTCTCTGTGCTACTATGCCTCCTCCATGATGGTGTTGAGCAAAGGCATTATGATTGTCTCCTCCGGCATTGATTTTGACAAGTACGATGCCGCGCTGAACGAGATTCTGTCTCAGCTGAAAGCAGTGCAGGCCGGTGATTTCACCGATGAAGAGCTGCAGACCGCCCGGCGGTCCGTGGCAGCGGAGCTGCGCACTTATATGGACAGTGAGGCCGATTTGGAGCATTACTGGCTCACCCGCAATCTGCAGGGCGACCGCACCGACCCCATGGAGCTGTCCGAGCAGGTCAGTGCCGTAACCCGTGAGGACGTCATTCAGGCCGCAAGCACCATTGTCTGCGACGCGGTGTATTTCCTGAAAGGCGACGGCTACGAGGAAGAGGAGGACGAGGAAGAATGAGACAGAGACTTTACAAAAGCGTGCAGGAAACCCTGTTCGAGGAAGTTCTCCCCAACGGCTTGACCGTCCGCGTTCTTCCGAAAACCAACTTCAACCGCACCTTTGCCGCATTCGCAACGGATTACGGTGGAGCGGACCGTCGATTCTCTCTGGGCGGCAACTGGATTGATACCCCCGCAGGCATTGCCCATTATCTGGAGCATAAAATGTTCGACCTGCCGGAGGGCAACGCCATGAATATGCTGGCTGCCAACGGCGCGCAGCCCAATGCGTTCACTTCCTCGGATATGACCGCATACTATTTTGAAAGCACCAAGCGCTTTGAGGAAAATCTGGAAATGCTGCTCCATTTTGTTTCCACCCCTTACTTCACGGAAGAGAGCGTCAATAAGGAACGGGGCATCATCGGACAGGAAATCGGAATGATTGAAGACAGCCCGGATTTCCAGGTGTATATCCGTCTGCTGGCCGCATTGTATCAGAATTCCCCGGTGCGCTGCTCCGTGGCGGGCACGGTAGAAAGCATTGCGGAAATCACCCCGCAAATGCTGTATGACTGCCACAAGGCGTTCTATGCCCCCTCCAATATGGCTTTGTCCGTGGTGGGCAATGTGAATCCTCAGCTGGTGGTGGATATGGCGGAAAAGCTGCTGCCCGCAGATAAGCTGCCCAAGCCCGTTGTGGATTACGGTCCGGAAGAACCGCTGACCCCGGTCACCCGGTACACGGAAACTCACATGGCCGTTTCCGCACCCCAGTTTATGATTGGTGCCAAGGTGCAGCCGGAGCTGTACGGTCTGGCGCACATGCATCAGAAACACGTGGGTGCTCTGGCACTTCAGGCGCTGTTTGGCCGCTCCTCCCGGTTCTATGCCGACCTGTACAGCAAAAACATTCTCTCCCCGGATTTCGACATTGATTTCGATTACTCCGCAAACACCGCCACCATTTTCTTTGCCGGTGAAAGCAGTCAGCCTCAGGCTGTGTATGATGCCATTCTCGCCGCAGCCGATGAAGTCCGCCGGAACGGTCTGGACAAGGTAAAGTTCGATCGGGTGAAAAATGCCTCTCTGGGCTCTCTGATTTTCGGTCTGGAAGACTTTGACGGCATGGCCGTGTCTCTGGCGCAGAGCGCATTCTACAAATTCAACCAGATGGACACCTTCACATGGCAGGCAGATGTGTTCCCGGAGGAATGTGCCCAGTTCATTGCCGAAAATCTGACCGAAGAGCGTCTGGCCATGTCCGTGGTCAACCCCACAGTGGAATAAGGAGGCCGCCCCATGACAGATGCAGTCATCAGTTTCCCCTCTCTGGGCATTACGTTGAACCCACCGTCCAGCTTTCATCTGTTTGGGCTGAACATTCACCTTTACGGTATGGTCATTGCTTTCGGCTTTTTGCTTGCAGTGCTGTACTGTGCCCATCGGGCTCCGGATTTCGGTCTGAAAGACGATAACGTCTATGATGTGATTATCTGGGCGCTGCCCTTGGGCATCATCGGTGCCCGGGCCTATTACATTATTTTCAATTACGGTGAATTCGCCGGGCACCCGGAGCGGTTCATTCAAATCTGGAACGGCGGTCTGGCCATTTACGGCGGCATCATCGCCGGTGTGCTCACGGCAGCAGCCGTTTGCAAGGTCAAGAAAATCTCCATTCCCGCATTTCTGGACGTGGGCTGTTTCGGCTTGCTCATCGGTCAGCTGTGCGGACGTTGGGGCAACTTCTTCAACCGGGAGGCCTTCGGCAGCGAAACCACCGCATTCCTGCGCATGGGTCTGACCACCGCCTCCGGAACGATTTACGTCCACCCCACGTTTCTGTATGAAAGTCTCTGGAACTTTGCCGGCCTGCTGATGCTCCATTTCTGGAGCAAAAAAGGCAAGCAGAAGTTCGACGGTCAGGTCTTTCTGCTGTACGTACTGTGGTACGGCATCGGCCGGGGCATGATTGAGGGTCTGCGCACGGATAGTCTGTATATCGGTTCCACCGATATTCGGGTCTCCCAACTGCTGGCCATCGTTTCCGCCGTTGTGGCTGCCGTACTGATTGTACTGCTTTCTCGGAACCCCCATACCCTTTACCGCAATCGTATTCAACCGGAGGCAACCCCGGATGATTCCATAGAAGAACATTAACCACCGATACAAAAATCAGGAGGGAAATCAACATGGCAAAAAATAATTTCAACGATCTGAAAGAAACGCTGCTGGGTACCTTTAACTTCATGGCGGAAAAGGTTCTGGATTTGGCCGACACCGCTGCGGATACCGCAAAATCCGGCCACCAGATTGCAAAGCTGTTTCTGGAGAAGAAAAAAGAGGAGTCCGCAATGGAAACCGCTTACAGCCAGCTGGGCAAGCTGTACTATGACCTGCACAAGGACGACGCAGACGGTATGTTCGCTGAGTTGTGCGCAGATGTGGAAATCGCCAAGGGCAACATTGAGGCCATTGACGATGAAATCGCCGAGCTGAAAGAGGCCATGGGCGGTGATTTCGATGACATCGAAGTGGAATTTGAAAACGTGATGAATGACGCAGAAGACGCCGACTTCGAGTCCGTGGTGCATCGCGCAGAAACCGATGCAGACGGTGAGGAAGCGCCCACTGCCGATGAAGAGTCCGAAATCGAAGTGAGCATCGTGGAAGAGCCTGCTGACGAGGAAACTCCCGCCGAGGAAACTCCCACCGAGGAAACTCCCGCTGAAGAGCCCAAAGAATCCACCGATGAGGAACCCAAGGAATAAGTCCTATAATTTTCATACAATCCTCCGTATGTTTTGCCATGCGGAGGATTTGTTGCATCTGTTTCCCATGCGCGCTTTTCCCCGGTCCGCCAAGGACAATCCCTTTTTCCCGAGGAAATTTGTGGATATTGGGGATAGGCCCGCCGTGGGGGATATGTTAGAATAAGGGCGTTTCATACGATAAAATAACAAAAAGAGAATGTTTTGGGGGATTCTATGGGTTCAAAGAATACTTCCGCTGCCGTGGCGGAAACCAAGCATACCGTTTTGATGACCGAGGGCAGCATTTTCAAAAACCTGCTGCTGTTCGCTATTCCGCTGATTCTGGGCAATCTGCTCCAGCAAATGTACAACACGGTGGACTCCATCATTGTGGGAAACTGGGTGGGCAGCAATGCGCTGGCTGCCGTCGGCTCCAGTACCTCTCTGATTTACCTGCTGATTGCATTCAGTCAAGGCGCCTCTGTGGGCGCCGGTGTGGTGGTTTCCCAGTATCTGGGCGCCCGGGAGGCGGACGAAATTCATGACGCGGTTCACACCGCGCTGGCCATTGCCGTCATTCTGGGTATTCTGCTGAGCATCGGCGGAATTCTGTTCACCCGGACTTTGCTGATTTGGATGGACACGCCGGACGAGGTTCTGGACGAGGCTGTGACCTATCTGAAGATTTACTCCGGCGGCTTGATTTTCAGTGTTGTTTACAACATGGCTGCCGGAATCCTCAATGCCGCGGGCAACTCCCGCCGCCCTTTGATTTACTTGGGGGCCGCCGCTGTGACAAATATCGTACTGGACCTGATTCTCATTGCCGGGCTGCGCATCGGCGTTGCCGGCGCCGCCATTGCCACGGATCTGAGCCAGTTCGTTTCCTGCGTGTTGGCATTGTACTTTCTGACAAAAGTGCCCGCAGACTATCGGATTTGTCTGAAAGATATCCGTCTGCGGAAATCCATGGCGCTGCGCATCATTCGCATCGGTCTGCCCGCGGGAATTCAGAACATGGTCATTTCTCTGTCCAATATTCTGGTGCAAGCCAGCGTCAACCACTTCGGTCCCACCGCCATGGCAGGATTCGGCGCTTATATGAAAGTAGACGGATTCAACATCATGCCGGTGATGAGTTTCAGTATGTCCGCCACCACCTTTGTGGGGCAAAACTACGGTGCGGGCAAGCTGGACCGAGTGAAAAAAGGCATGTGGGTCACCCTTGCCATGGGCATTGTGTATACCCTTTTGGTCGGCGCTCTGCTGCTGTACTTCTCCGAGCCGGTGATGCGGCTGTTTGACCCCAATCCGGAGGTCATTGCTTACGGACAAAGCGCCATCAAATACTTCTGCCCGTTCTACTGGCTGCTGGCCATTCTCCACGGCTTGGCAGGCACCGTCCGGGGCACCGGCAAGAGCATTCCCCCGATGATGATTCTGCTGATTTCCCTGTGTGCATTCCGCATCGCCTGGCTGTGGTTTGTGCTGCCCTATATTCCGGAAATTGACGGCATTTTCGTCCTCTATCCCGTTTCCTGGCTGTTGGGCGCGGTGCTGATGGTACTGTACGCATGGAAGGGTCGGTGGCTGCACCCGCCTACGCCGGTGGAAAATCATACGCCGTAACCGGGCTTGTCGTTTCATTTACTGCAATTTTACTGGTCTTTTTTCCATAGATATGATAAGATAATCCCAATTTGAAATTTGTGAGGCGATTTTTTGAGTTTTTTGTATGTTCTGGAAGGTATCCGAAATCCGGTGCTGAACGTGCTGATGCAAGCATTTACGGAGCTGGGCGGCGAACTGGTGTTTCTGGTGGTCGCAATCATTATGCTCTGGTGCATGGATAAAAAATGCGGATACTATATGCTCACCGTGGGCTTTGTGGGCATCATCTGCAACCAGTTTCTGAAACTCTGGTTCCGGATTCCCCGTCCTTGGGTAAAGGACCCGAATTTCACCATTGTGGAATCCGCCCGCGCTGCCGCAACCGGATATTCTTTCCCCAGCGGTCATACCCAGAATGCCTTTACCGTCATGGGCGCACCCGCCCGGTATTATAAAAACCGCGTCCTGCGGATTGTGCTGTCCGTGCTGATTTGCCTGACCGCCTTTTCCCGTATGTATCTGGGTGTGCATACCCCGTATGACGTAGGTGTTTCCTTTGTACTGGGTCTGCTGCTGGTGTTCCTGCTGTATCCTCTGTTTGCCAAAATGGAGGAGAACCCCCGCCGCATCTACGCACTGTATGCATTCTGCATCTGCATTTCCGCAGCCTATCTCTGCTTTGTGTATTTCTATCCTTTCCCCGCCGATATTGACCCGGCAAACTATGCCGAGGGCGTGAAAAACGGTTGGATGATTCTTTTCTGCTCCTTTGGTCTGCTGTTGGTGTTCTATATGGACCACAACAAGCTCCATTGGACCACCGCCGCGCCTTTGTGGGCGCAAGTGGTCAAGGTCGCTGCCGGTCTGATCATCACGCTGATTCTGAAATCCGGTCTGAAAGCACCGCTGAATGCACTGTTCCACGGCAGCCCCATCGCCGGCGGCATTCGCTACGGCATCGTCATTCTCTTTGCCGGCATCGTTTGGCCTATGACATTCCGGTGGTTTTCCCAGAGAAAACCCCTGCGTTCCAAGGAGGACTAATCCATGAAAAAATTACTGGTTGTTGTTGATTATCAGAACGATTTCGTCAACGGCACTCTGGGATTTCCCGGCGCGGAGGACCTTGACGCCCGCATCGCAAAAAAGGTGGCGCAGTATCATAAAGAAAAAGATGCCTCGGTGATTTACACCCAAGACACCCACAAGAAAAACTATCTGAAAACCCAAGAGGGCCGCAAGCTGCCCATTGCCCACTGCATCAGAGATACCGAGGGTTGGGACGTATTCGGTCTCACCGCCTCCGCCTGCGGAGACCGGGATTTGGTCATCGAAAAGCCCACATTCGGTTCCATGGAGCTGATGGAAATTGCGGAAGAAGAGCAGTTTGAGCAGGTGGAGCTGGTGGGTCTGGTGAGCAATATCTGCGTGCTGACCAATGCCGTGCTGCTGAAAACCGCCCTGCCGGAGGCTGAAATCATTGTGGATGCCAGCTGCACCGCCTGCGCCGACCCGGCCATGAATGAAAAGGCGCTGGACATTATGGAAGGCCTGCAAATCACCGTAACCAACCGGGAATAAGGGCACAATTTAATCACACAATCGCAGCGGCGGACAGACACGCTTTTAGAAGTGTCTGCCCGCCGTTTTTTCTGCACATTTCGGAACAAAAAACGCGCGTTTCGCGCCGTTTCTCCATATACCGTCAAAACTATGCTATGCTGTTTCTATCAAATTTGTTCAAAACACCTATTTTGATTAGGAGGAGAGCCCATGAAAAAACGATTGTTCAGCGCATTGCTTTGCCTTGCAATGGTCTTTACCCTGCTGCCGGCAACGGCTTTGGCCGCCGGCCCCACAAGGCTCAAGAATGTTGATCTGGTCATCGACCTGCCCAAGGCAGGCGACCCCAACGAAATGGAAACCGCGGTCACCGTGAAATCCATGAAGAGCGGCAATATCGACCTGCTGGCCAACGGTGCCACCGTCTGGTACACCGAATGGGAGGGCGATGATGTGGAGACCGACGACGGATTTTACTTCCGCGCCGGTACGACCTACCTTGTGAATATCAAACTGGCCTTCGACCCCTCCAAGGGCTACTGCGCCAACTACAAAACGGTAAGCGGCGAAAACGTGGTGGGTCCCGATACCTTCTCCGCCACCGTCAACGGTGTTGCCGCCACCATCCGCACCAGCGCCCAGTATTATCCCACCCTGCAGGTCAGTCTGACCATTCCCGGCGAGCGCTATACCGAAGAGGAAAAGAAAGAGCTCAATGCCGAGCTGACGCGGAAAACAGAGCTGCTCCAACAGGCCAAGCGGGCCACTGTGACCCCCCGCACCCAAGCCGAGGCCAACGCCAAGCAGTATGAAAACTTTGCCGCCGGTGTGTCCGTCATGACCGATCCCAACCACGTTCTGGAGAACACCGACAACATCCGCACCCTCATTCTGGACACCAACGAGAAAATAACGGATGGAACGTGCTTTTTCATCTGCTACGCCGACTATTTGAAGGAGCTCTGGCTCAGCGACAAGGTAGATGTCTATCAGTTCATCGGGGCGATGGACGACTACCTATATCTGCCCATCGCCGGCGTATACCGGTGGGAGCGGCAGAGCGACATGCCCTTCTATACCGCCGAAACCGTGGTGTATATCCCCGAATCCGCCGTGCCCGCACTCAAGGAGAAAATGGACACGCGCCCTTATCTGATCCCCTACACCATCAAGACCTACTCCGGCCATGACGTTTACGCCGCCCAGAAGGCGGGCGACGCCGCCGCAAAGGACAACTGGTGCACCGCGCATCAGTACACGCTGCAAATCCGGACAGCCGACCGCGTCTACACCTACGCGCAGGCATGTCAGTACGCCCGGCGGTATTACTATTCCTGCGCCATCTGCGGCAAGTGCGAGTACAATGCGAACCACGTCGCTCCCCATAACTCGGATAAGGAGATCGAGCTCAAGACAGAGAAGCTGGCCCACTCGGATAACGGCGAGTATCCCACGGCGGAAGCCTACATCGGCGTGAACGCCGCCGGTGAGCACGTCTACTGGCTCAGCTGCGAATACTGCGGTCACTCCTATCGCTATCTTCAGCAGCATCTGACCGCGCGGGACCTTTATGCCTCCGGTACGGGCCTGACCCTCGCGCAGTATCAGGAAGAAATGAACGCAAGTCTGAAATGGGAAGAATCCCAGGCGCTGAACAGCACCGAGCTGTATCCCGGCACCTTCACGCTGGCGCAGCGGTCCACCGCCAAAACCAGTACCTGGGCGCAAAGCGGCGTGAACCTTGCCCTGAATGACAATCTGCTGGATTCCGGTCTGCTGGGCAATGATTACACCAAACCCATCTCCCGGCTGCAGTTCTGCTCCGTGGCCGTGCGTCTGGCGGAAACCCTCACCGGCAAGAGCATCACCCCCGCCGCTGCCAACACCTTTACGGACACCACAAATGCCTACGTTCTGAAGGCCTACGCAGCCGGTATCACAGCCGGTACCTCCCCCACCACGTTCTCCCCCAATGACACTCTGAACCGTCAGCAGATGGCCGTGTTCCTGCGCAACGCACTGCGCTACGTGGAGAAGAACTCCGATTACAGATACACCAGCTATACTTCTCAGCTCTCCAAATACAAGGACAGCTGGCAAATCGCAAGCTGGGCCAAGGACTCCATGGCCTTTATGAACGCGCTGGGTCTGATTAACGGCACCTCTTCCACCACCCTCAGTCCCGCGGATAAATGCACCATCGAGCAGGCGCTCCTCGTGGCAGAGAACAGCGTTTATGCCCATCAGATCGGTTGGTATCAGGCTGCACCGGTCACCAACATCTATGATTATAACAACAGCACAGGGGAGCATGAACGCCGCGAAGGAGAGTATACCTCCTTTGACAGCACAAATGCCTCCCTCCACCCGGGCGATCTGGTTTGGGTCACGGGCAAGCTGACCGGAGTGAGCAATCTGCTGGCCACCGACCCCAGCGCCACCGTGGACGACTGCGTATACTCTGCCTATCTCCCCGGCATCAACCCCTACACCGGACAGACCATGTATCTCCGCTATCGGGATCTCATTCCTGTCCGTGGCTGATGCAGAACAACCCACATTGCAATCAACCAAAAAGGGCTGTCTCAAATTTGAGGCAGCTCCTTATTTTTATCTCCGATTGCCACCGATTCGGAATCTTGACCGGATTCCAGACAGGCACTTGCTTGACAAGGAGGCCGATGCTTTCTATAATATCTGCATTAGGAAAGACTAACAACAGGAGGGTGTTCACATGATCGAATTTTTCACCCGCCATGATGGAGAGATCGAACAGCTCACAGAATTGCCGTTTGGCTTTGACCGGGCGGATGGCAGCGGTGTGATTTTTCATGAAATTCTGTTTGATGGGGTTTCCATTTTGCGTATGCATCTGGAAATGCATGCCTATATGGAACATCGCGGTCAGCCGGACGTTCTGGAGATCAATTTCTGTGCTGCCGGTCGATTTGAAAGCGATTTTACCCAACGGGACCGTGTGCTCTTGAAACCGGGAGATATGGCAATCAGCTGCTATGACGGAGTTCACGGAACGGAGTCCGAATCCCGGTTCCCGTTGGGGTACTATGAAGGAATCTGTCTGGAAATCGAGCCGAAATCGGCGCAGACCTGGCTCTCCCGGAATGCCCCGGCATTTCCGGTGGATTTCCGTGGATTGAAGGAAAATATCTTGGGAAATAAATGGTACTATGCCGGTCCGTCCGGCCCAAGGTGCGAGCATGTTTTCCGGGAACTGTATGAAAATGCGCCGTATTCTGACTTGCAGTATCTCCGCTTGAAAGTTTTGGAACTTTTAATACTCCTCCGGTGCATCCCGCGGGAGGACACGCCGGATGGGTATTGCAATGCCGGTCAGATCGAATTGGTGCAGCATCTACGGGATCATCTGGTGACAGACCGGGAAAATTACAGTTCTCTTGCCCGTTTGGCGGAGGAGCATCATATTTCTGTTTCCCATCTGCAAAAGCTGTTCAAGCAGGTTTACGGTGTCCCTATCTACCGCTATCTAAAGGAATATCGGTTGGAACAGGCAGCGGTAGAATTGGTGCAGAGTGGGAAAAGCATCACAGTGATTGCGCAGAATGCAGGCTATGACAATGCAAGTAAATTTACGGAAACCTTTAAGAAACGCTATGGGACTACTCCATCGAATTACCGGCGTAAAATGAGTATTAAAACGGAATAGTCGAACGAAAACGGGATAGTATCCGGAGCGAAGGTGTGCTATACTCTCCAAAAGTTAGAAATAACTAACACATTAGGAGGAGACATCATGAAACAGAAACTGACAGTCTTTACATTGAGTGCGGCATGCCTGATAGCCTTTGCCGGTTGCGGACAGACCCAACCGGAGCAAACAGCGGACACGACTCCCACCCCGGAGCAGATTACTACGGAAGATGATTATCTGTCCGACATCAGCGGAACCTATATAGAGCTGTTCCCTGAAATGTCCAAAAAGGAGTACCGGGAAGTTTGGCACCAGGCCACCGCCCCGTTGGTGGGTGAAGACAGTGCCGATTCAGCGACAGATATGCTGCTGAATATGTGCATGGCGGAAATTTACGGTGACGAGGCAACCACTGCGTACACGGAAAATCCGGATTCCATGCGATTTGATTGCTATTTCCTTGGCGGGGTGGATCAGTTTGTTATGGATGGTGACACAATCACCGGTCTGGATGCCGACGGTAATGAAGTGTTTTCCCATGACTACACATTGATGGACGATGTGGACAACGAAAACGGATTCATTTTCTACAAGACCGATGATGCAGATGCCGGCCAATTTACCTATTTTGCATTCTCTCCGGATACGATGGAGACGACCTATCATCTGGAATTCCGTTATGCGGAGGACCTGAATGATCTGCAAAGCTGGTTTGAAGGCAATTACGCATACTGGAATGCAGCAGCCATTGCAGCGGATTACACCGAAGAAACCATGCACAATGTAATCAATCTGTTCGCAACGGAAAATCTCTCCGGCGAGGAATAAATTCAGACCGAAGGATGACAAACGGGCTCTCTCTTAGTGAGACAGCCCGTTTTTTGCCGTAAAGATTTTTAGCCGTTCATCAGCTCTGCTGCCATTTGCAGCAGGTCCGGTGTGGTCAAGCTGCTTTGATTGTCCAACGTGCTGACGGAATACAGCATACCGTCCTGCAGCCAGGATACGCAATACTGCCGATAGGTTTCCGGTGTGTCCAGACTGTCGTCATAGCTGAACATCAGAGCCCCGCTCTGCTCCAAGGTCCGCTCCTCTTCGGTCTTTTCGTAGCCCTCATTTACGCATTTGTAGTCCTGCTCCGTCACGGAAACGGTTTCTCCGTTCAACGTGGTGGGAACCCCATGAAATTCATCGGTAATGCCTGCCACCACGGGACTGATGTTCACATACACCCGTTCGCCATCTTTGGTGTAGCTGACATCAATGCTCTGGTAATGCACTTCTTCTGCGCCGCCGTCTGCCCGGGCTTTCAAACCGTCCACAGTGCCCTTTTCAAACACAAAACCGTTGGAAAAGGATTCCAAAAACTTGGCGTCGGAAGAAATGCCCGCCACTTTTTCCTTTGCAATGGTCTGCTCCACCGCGGCAGCGTCTTTCAGCGCATAAGTGCTGCGCCAATCACTGCAAATATATCCCGCCTGACTGGCAGCAAACACACCGCCGCTGATGACCATCACCGCTGCTGCGGCAATCACAATGCCCCGTTTCATACGTCTCATAGGTTTCATGGAAACTTCCTCCTGTTCCGGCAATGTGTGCAAGGTCGACAGCACCCGGGCATGAAAGTTCTCCGTGGGAGCCTCCATGGCTTGTTTCCAATTGATTTCGTTCATCATTGTTCCTCCCGTTCCTGCAGCGTTTCCCGGAGCATTTTCCGGGCCTTGTTCAATCGGCTTTTGACCGTTCCCGCTGGAATCCGCAGCAGTTGTGCCGTTTCGCTGACGGAGTAGCCCTCCATGTAATACAGCACCACCGGTAACCGAAATTTTTTAGGCAGGCTCAAAACAGCCCGGCGCAAATCCATATCCACCGGTTCGCCCTCTGTGGTCAGCAACTGCTCGCAATCCTCCAAGGGTACGCTGTCCGGTCGGCTCCTCGCCAATCGGTAGCACTCATGAATGAGAATCCGGGTCAGCCACGTCCGGAAATATTCCGGCTGCCGCAAAGTATTCCGTTTTTCCCATGCCTTGCAGATTGCCTCCTGCACTGCGTCCTCGCAATCGCTGCCGTATGGCAAGATGGTGCGAGCCACCCGATACAGACTGCCCTCTGCCGCAAGGACTTCCGCTGCAAATGTCTGTTGATTCATCACATTGTCCTTTGTTTCTGTTTCTGAAAACTGCCGCGCGCTTTTGTTTTCTATCTGTTAGATTCCGTTTCCCGCTGTTTGGTTCATTTTTTGAAAAAAGTTTTCCACATTTTCTCAATTACACAGCAAAAAGCGGTGCCGGATTTTCCGACACCGCTTTCCGCGTATGTATCATGGATTTTTAACAAAAGGTTTCAAAGGCTCATCCAGCCAAGTACGAATCGCCTGCTCCGTTGCGCCCTTAAAGTCGCACTGGCTCAAGAACAGCGCCAACTCGTTTTCGTTCATACGATTCATGGTCTGAATCACGGAAATCTTCATGTGGTTATCAATTTCAATATTCTGACCTTCCATATATCCGCATTGATAGCACATATGAATCGGATATCTCCGATGATTATCCACAACCATATCTGCTCCGCATTTCGGACATTTCATAATAACCCCTCCAATAGCGGCTTTCCCGACCGCTTGTTTTTGATTTGTCTGTATTTTAACAAACTTCAGAGGCTTTGTAAAGATAAAATTTTCACAATCTATTCATGGATTTTTTGTTCATATTTGGATAGATTTTTTCAATCACATTTTCCGTACGATAGTTAAAACCAATGAAAACTCTTAAATATCCAGGGGTTCGCCGCACTCCGGGCAGATAAGCGACTGAGACGATTCCTCGTCCTCCAACAGCTCCGCGGGCACTTCCAAGCGGCACTGACAATGGGGGCAGGTCACCACGTAGGTCTCGCAATCCTCGTCAAAGGGATAATCGTCCGGGTCGGGCGCCAGAGAATCCACCAGTGTTTCCAGTTCAATTTCCAATGTGTTCACCCGGTCGGTCAGGTCTGCAATGGTTTCCAACAAAGCGCCCACAGCCTCGGACAAATTGCCGCCGTCCAGCAGCCGCTGAATTTCAGTTTTGTTCATGGTATGCTCCTCCTTGCAAAAAAGCGGAGAAACCCATTCGGTTCCTCCGCTTTCTCATAGCTTGCGTTAAAATTATTTTGCTCTGGACAGGTACTCGCCGGTACGGGTATCCACCTGAATCTTGTCGCCGATGTTGATGAACAGAGGCACTTTGATTTCTGCGCCGGTTTCCAGCGTAGCGGGTTTCAGGGTGTTGGTAGCGGTGTTGCCGGCCAGACCGGGCTCGGTCTCGGTGACTTCCAGATCCACGAAGTTGGGAACTTCAACGCCCACAACCTTCTCTTTGTAAATCATCAGCTTGCAGATGGTCTCTTCCTTCACGAATGCGAAGTTGCTGGGCAGATCTTCCTTTGCCACGGGGGTCATATCGAAGGTCTCCTGGTCCATGAAGTAGTACAGATCACCATCGTTGTAGCTGTACTGCACTTCTCTGCGCTCGATGAAAGCGGTCTCGAACTTTGCAGTGGGGTTGAAAGAAGTTTCGGTCACGCCGCCGCTCAGAACGTTTTTCATTTTGGTGCGGACAAATGCAGCGCCCTTGCCGGGTTTCACGTGCTGGAATTCCACAACCTGCATAACCTGGCCGTCCATCTCGAACATGACGCCGTTTCTAAAATCGCCTGCTGTAATCGTTGCCATAATTTCTGATCCTCCAAATTTGGTCTTTATTCCAAATAAAATTGTATTAAAAATTATTCAATTTATTTTACACGAAAAATTGCCGCATTGCAAGTATTTTTCACACAATCAGTAATTCTTTCGGTGATTTTGTCAGCACACGGCAGCCGTTTTCCTCATAAACCACCACATCTTCAATGCGAACGCCGAATTTTCCCGGCAGATAAATCCCCGGCTCCGCGGAGCACACGCAGCCCAAGGGCATTTCCGCAGTTCCCGCAGGGGAGGCGTTGGGCGCCTCGTGAATGTCCAGACCCAAGCTGTGCCCGAATCCGTGTCCGAAGTATTCCCCGTAACCGGCGGATTCAATCACATCTCGTCCGGCTTTGTCCACATCGCGGCCCAGTACGCCGGCTTTTGCGGTCCGGATCCCCGCCAGCTGCGCCTCCAGAACAATGCCGTACACCTTCCGCATTTCCTCGCTGGCGGAACCGATGGCCACCGTGCGGGTCATATCGGAGCAGTAGCCCTCATAAATGCAGCCGAAATCCATGGTCACAAAGTCTCCCCGCTGAATCACCGTCTGCCCCGGTACGCCGTGGGGCATACTGGATCGGACGCCGGTGACCACAATGGGGTCAAAGGACATGCGCTCCGCGCCGTCTTTCATCATCACGTACATCAGCTCCGCCGCCACAGCCTGTTCCGTCACACCCGGGCGCAGGAACGTGAGAATGTGCTGAAAAGCGCGGTCGGTGATTTCCTGCGCTTTCACCATTTTTTCCAGTTCCTCCGGCGTTTTTGCCGCCCGCAGCTGCATCACCAGACCTTGCGCCGGAATCAGCTGACAGCCCAGGGCTTTTTCATAGCCGATGTACTCCTGATAGCTCAGGGAGGCCTCTTCTCCGCCCACCTTTGTGGCATGATTCTGGTCCAGCACCCGACGCACCAGTGCGCTCAAAGAGTGCTCCCGGTCGTTCAGACCCACATGATAAGCCCCGGCAGCGGCATGCTCCGCCGCCTCAATGTAACGGGAATCCGTAAACAGCCATGCGTCATTTTGGGTCACCACCACCGCGCCGGCAGAGCTGTGAAAGCCGGTGACGTAAAACCGGTTTTTTGGGTCCGTCAGCAGCATGGCATCCAAGCCGCTTTCCGTAAGCTTGTTCTGTAATTTCTGCAAATTTGTCATTTCCGCACCACCTTATGCAACATTCGGAATGGGAATTCCGCACCGTACCGCAGGGTATGGAGGGGATTTTCCAGCTTGATGGGCCGCACCACAATGGTATACAATCCGCCCAAGCTGCCGCAAAGCACATCGGTATAAATCTGGTCGCCCACAATAGCGGTTTCCTCCGGGGAAACCTGCAGCTGCTCCAGTACCCGACGGAGCATTCCCTGCCGGGGCTTTTTCGCCAGTTTGACATAGTCAATGTCCAACTGCTGAGAAAACCACAGCGGACGGTCCGTTTTGCTGTTGGAAAACAAAAAGGGCAGCACACCGCCGTCTTTCATGCGCTGAATCCACTGTTTCAGCTCCGGGGTCGCCGTATCCACGGAGTAGGGGGAAAGGGTGTTGTCCAAATCCATCAGCAGGACCCGCACCCCTTGAGACCGGAGAAATTCCGGTGTAATTTCATAAATATCATGGACCGATTTGCAGGGAATCGGTAATTTCATGGTCATAGAACTTGTAGCTCCTCTCCGGAAACCTGCGGAAACGTCACCGTAAACACTGTGCCCTGAGGCACATTTTGGGACACCGCAATGGTTCCGCTGTGCATTATAACAGTATCCCGCACAATTGACAATCCCAAACCGCTGCCCCCGGCTTCCCGGCTGCGAGTCTTGTCCACCCGGTAAAATCGGGCGAAAATATTGGGCAAATCCTTTTCCGGAATTCCGATGCCCGTATCGGAAACGGTCAGCACCGCCGGTCCGTCTCCCGTGACCGTCATGGTAACCGTTCCCCCGGGTACATTATATTTTACCGCATTCTCCCCCAGATTGAACAGAATCTGATACAAATCGTCCTCCGTTGCCATCACGTATACCGGGGATTCTGCCGCGCAAATCAGCTCCACCTGCCTTTCCTCCGCCAAGGGTCGGAGCATGCGGAGAATTTCATGAGCCAGCGCCGCCATATCCACAGGCACGGATTCCGTCACCGCGCCGCTGTCCAATCGGGACAAATCCAGCAGCTTTTCCGTCATGCTTTGGAGCCGGGCGGCCGATTGTCCGATGTCGCCCACAAAATCCATGATGGTTTCCCGGTCGATGTTCTCGCTTTGCAGAATGCTGTCCGTCAGCAGCCGAATGGAGGCCAACGGCGTTTTCAACTCATGGGAGGCGTCGGAAACAAACTGCCGCCGGGATTGCTCCGTCTGCCGGAGAATATCCGTCATGCTGTTGAATTCCTCTCCCAACTCCGTAATCTCGTCGCTGCCCCGGGTTTGAATGTGGTGGGTGTAATCGCCCGCCTGCACCACCCGCACCGCTTGTGCCAATTCCTTGATTCTCCGGGTCAATGCCGCGGCAAACACCACGCTGACCCCCAAACCCAGCAGTGCAAGCACCGCAGACATCAGCGCCAGCCGGTGCTGAATGCCCCGAATCATTTCCGCCTGCTCCGTATCGTCCTCGGTGAGGTACACGCTGCCGATGACCCTGCCGGAAACCATCACCGGCGCCGCCGCCCGGCTGGAAAAGCTCTCTTCCGTGTAATCCGAGCGGAACACCATTTTCCCGTGGAAAGCCTGCTCCAATTCCGGGTACACCCCGGACACGTTGGATCCCATCATTTCTCCCCAGGTATCATATACCACGTTTTTCCGCTCATCGGTAATCAGAATGTGGTCCAATCCCGCCACGTCCAGAATTTCCAGCACCGGAGCCACATTTTCCCCTGTCAGCGTATCCAATCCCGTCAGCGCCGAGGAAATCACCGAGGCGGAGGCGGTCATGGACCGCTCTTTATCCCGGAACACCACATTTCGGGTGGAAATCACGGGATAAATGTTCAAAATCAGCAAAAGCAGCAGCACAATGGCGCAGTAAACCGCCGTCAGCTGAAACTGCACGGTGCCCCGCGCCGTCCGCACCCGCTCTGTCAGCTGCCGCTTTTTCTCCGCCCATTTTGCTTTTCTCTGCTCAGTCCACAAAGTAATAGCCCACTCCCCATTTTGTGAGTATATATTCCGGTGCTGCGGGATTTTGCTCTAATTTCTCCCGCAGCCGGCGGATATGCACGTCTACCGTGCGGATATCCCCTTGGTAATCATAGCCCCAGACCAAATCCAGCAGCTGCTCCCGGCTGAATACCTGTCCGGGCTTTTTCATAAACAGCTCCATCAAATCGTATTCCTTTACCGTCAGGTCCACAGGCACGTTGTCCTTCAGCGCCTCCCGCTTAGCGGTATCCAATACGATATGTCCTTTCGACAGTCGGTTTCGATTCTCCGGCGCGGTCTGCGCCGCGGTAAGGGTAGACCGGCGAATCAGCGCCCGCACCCGGGCTTTCAGCTCCAGAATGTTAAAGGGTTTCGTCAGATAGTCGTCCGCCCCGGATTCAAAGCCCAACAGCTTGTCGGAATCCTCGCTTTTCGCCGTCAGCATGATAATGGGCACGGTGGAAAACATCCGAATCTGCTGACAGGCGGACAATCCGTCCAAGCCCGGCATCATCAGATCCAGAATCAGCAGGGCATATTCCGTATTCCGGGCCATTTCCACCGCCGCTGCGCCGTCATAGCAGGAATCCACCTCGTACCCCTCGTTTTCCAGATTGAATTTGATACCCTTCACCAAGGTTTTCTCATCGTCCACAACCAGAATTTTCATGCGTTATCCTCCACCGTGATGTAATCCGCCAATTTTCCGTAGCTTTTTTCGCCGATGCCGGAAACATGCAGCAAGTCCTCCGGCCGGGCAAAGGGTCCGTTTGCCTCACGATAGACAATGATGCGCTCCGCCAGCACTTCTCCCACGCCGGGCAGCGCCATCAGCCGCTCCCGGTCCGCAGTGTTCAGATTGATGCGCCATGCCCCCGTTTCCGTCTGCACCCATGCCCCGGCGGAAATCTGCCCGGGCGCCGCCGAGGTGCGGTACTGCAAGGCCGCGCAGAGGATCAGACATATCGTTGCGCCCAAAAGGAGCCATTCCCGAATTTTCAGTTTTTTCCGTTCCATCTTTGTCACCGCCTGTCGTTTCCAGACAATTTCTGTTGATTTCCGGCCCTACAACATTTATAATAGGAAGAGATTCCGACCACTCGTCGGAATTTACATTTGCCCAAACACATTTGTCCAAATTCATGAAAGCGGATTCCCCGCTTTTTCCATAAAACATCATACCATAGTTTTAAAACTTTGGACAAGAAAAAACAACGGTAAGGGAGCCGGATATGAAAAAAAGCAAAGTATTTTCCTGGATTTGTCTGCTGGCCGTTCTCATCAGCGTATTGGCCCCTTCGGCATACGCGGTGGAAGACGCTCCCGGCGGAAAATCCATTGCCATCTATTTAGCCAATGCCGAAACGGACGCGGTCTACTATGAGCGCAGCGCCGAGGCAAGATTGTACCCCGCCAGTCTGACGAAAATCATGACCGCCCTGCTGGTGGTGGAGGCCGTGAACCGGGGCGATGTGAGTCTGGACGATATGGTGACCGCAGAGGCCGGATTTGACCACGATATGATTGCCGACGGCAGCACCTCCGGCATTTCTCTGGGAGAAACCATGTCTCTCCACGATTTGCTGTACTGCACGTTGTTGGCGTCGGCCAACGAGGCCTGCAACATCGTGGCCATGTATCTGTGCGGCGACATTCCCACCTTTGTGGACCGCATGAATCAGCGGGCACAGGAGCTGGGCTGCACCGGCACCCATTTTGCCAATCCCCACGGTCTGCCCGACGACAATCATTACACCACCCCCCACGATATGTACCGCATTGCCAAGCAGGCCATGAGCTACGAGCTGTTCAAGACCATCTGCGGCACCGCGGAATATACCGTGGCTGCAACCAATATGTCTCCCGCCCGGACGCTGCAGAATACCAACGGTTTGATTAACCCCAACTCCGAGATGTACCGGGGCTATTCCTATGATTATGCCAAGGGCATCAAAACCGGCCACACCAATGCAGCCGGATTCTGTCTGGTTTCCGCTGCGGAAAAGGACGGCGTGGATTTGATTTGCGTGGCCATGGGCGGCGTACAGACCGAAAAGGCGGACGGCACCCCGGATTACTCCAACTTTTCCGATACCGTTGCCCTGTATAATTGGGCATTCAGCAATTACAGCTGTCAGGAGCTTGTAACCGAGGACGAGCTGATTACGGAAGTCCCGGTAGCCTTTGGCAGCGACGCCGATTCCGTACCGCTTCGGGCGCAGAAGACCATCACCGCCGTGCTGCCCAATGACGCGGACCTGAGCAATGTCAAGAAAACCATCACCATATATGGGGAGGACCATGCTTGCACCGCCCCCATTCAAGCCGGCGAAATTCTGGGCGAGCTGACGGTGTCTATTGACGGCGTGGATTACGGCACCACCTATCTGGAGGCCAACCGCTCCGTGGATTTGAGCCATTTGCAGGCCATGGGCGCAACCGTTTCCAAAACCCTCCACAATCCTTGGGTGCTGGTGGCGCTGTTCCTGGTCTTTGCCTTGATCATCGGCTATGCCGTACTGGTTATCCGGTACCGTATTCTCTACCGGAAACGGCAGAAGGAGCTGCAGCAGGCGCGTTTGCAGCGGCAGCAGATGCAGGAGCAGGCCGACCGGGAGAGAATGTTCTCCAATGCCCGGCAGAAACCCCATCGGGTTCCCCGGCAGGGTGAGGCACAAACGGATTCCAAGCCCAAAAGCGATGTTACACGAGATTATTTTGAAGAGTTCTTCAAAGACGATAAGTAAGGAGAAAGAGATTGAAACTTGAATTATGCATTCCCTGCCTGTTCGGTCTGGAAGGGCTGGTAGGCAACGAGCTGCGTCACATGCAGATGGAAAACGTCCGTCCGGAAAACGGCCGGGTTTACTTTACCACCGATGAGGCCGGTCTTGCCCGGGCAAACGTCCGCAGCCGGTTCGGCGAGCGCGTTTTGCTGGTGATGGGCCGGTTTTCCGCCCGCACCTTTGACGAGCTGTTTGAGGGCACCAAGGCCCTGCCTTGGGAGCGTTATATCCCCAAAAACGGTGCATTCCCGGTCAAGGGATACAGTCTGGACAGTGCCCTGCACTCCGTACCGGACTGCCAGAAAATCATTAAAAAAGCCGTGGCCGATCGTTTGGCCGCAAAATATCATCAGCCCTGGCTGCCGGAAGACGGCCCGCTGTATCAGATTCAGTTCGCCATTATGAAGGACCAGGCAGTGCTGTATCTGGATACCACCGGCACCGGTCTGTTCAAGCGTGGCTACCGTCCCGCCCACGTGGCCGCACCCCTGCGGGAAACGCTGGCCGCCGCCATGGTGGACATTGCCGGCTATCGGGGCCGGGGCGACTTCTGCGACCCCTTCTGCGGCAGCGGCACCATTGCCATCGAGGCTGCATTGGCTGCAAAAAACCGCGCCCCCGGCATCAACCGTCATTTCTCCGCAGAGAAATGGGATTGGCTGGACAAGGGCATCTGGCAGCAGGCCATTGATGAGGCCCGGGCCCGGGAATTTTCCGGCGAGTACCATATCTTCGCCTCGGACATCGACCCCAAAGCCGTGGAAATGGCGAAAGCCAATGCCAAGCGGGCCGGTGTGGACGATTGCATTCAGTTCGCCGTGGCAGACGCCACTCAGTTCGACCGGAACACCGAACGGGGCGTGATCGTCACCAACCCGCCCTACGGCGAGCGGCTGATGGAAAAACGGGAGGCCGAGCAGCTGTATGTGCGGTTCGGTCAGGCATTCCGTCAGACCAGCGGCTGGCAGCTGTATCTGCTCAGCTCTCATACGGAGTTCGAGCGCAGCTTTGGCCAGACCGCAAACAAAAAACGGAAACTTTACAACGGCACCATCAAGTGTGACCTGTTCATGTACCGTTAAGGAGGGGAGCTCCTTGAAGCACCTGTTCATTGTCAATCCTGCTGCCCGGCAGGGAAACCGGGTCACCTTTGTGACCTCCTTGATTCAGCAGGCCTTTGCCTACCGCAGCGAGCCCTATGAGGTGTACGTCACCCAAGCGCCTATGGACGCCTGCCGGAAAATTCAGAAGGACGCCGCCACGGAGTCCGACCTGCGGGTGTATGCCTGCGGCGGAGACGGCACCATCAACGAGTGCGCCAGCGCCTGCGCCGGTTTGGAAAATGTCTGCATGACCTGTTTCCCCTGCGGCACCGGCAATGACTTCGTCAAGCTCTTCGGCGACGAAAAAGACCGGTTTTTGAATATGAATGCCCTGATTGACGGAGAAATTTCTCCCTTGGACATCATTCGGATCAATGACCGATACAGTCTGAACATTGCCTGCATCGGTGTGGACGGTCGGGTGGGCACCGGTGTGCATGAATTCGACAACGTGCCCATCATCGGTCGGGGCAAGGGCGCCTATATGCTCTCCGCCGTGGTGAATTTCTGCCGGCAGATTACCGATGACCTGACCATCACCGTAAACGGTCAGACCTTTTCCGGTCCGGTGAACTGTCTGTGCGTGTGCAACGGCACGTGGTACGGCGGCAGCTTTAACCCCGTTCCGGAGGCAAGAGCCAATGACGGAATTCTGGACGTGCTGCTGATTCGCGGCTTGAGCCGTCTGCAGTTCCCCAGACTGTTTTTGCAGTACGGCAGAGGGGAATATGCCCGGTTTTCCAAATACATCACCCACCTGCAGACAGACCGTCTGGTCATTGATGCCCGGCAGGAGTTTCTCGTCAATCTGGACGGCGAGGCAATGACCACCACCCATGCCGAAATGCAGCTTTTGCCCGGCGGATTGCGGTTCCTGCACCCCAAGGGCATGAAATACTTTCAAACTGAATCCAGCTGTTCTACGGTCGAAATCGGCTGAATTGTTCTTAGGAACCGGGTTTCCGGTTCCTTTTTTTGCTCTTCTGACCTTAGGAATGCAATCTTTATGAAAAAGTTGTGAATTTTAAAATTTCCTCTTGATTATTCAACTGCATTGCGCTATTATAGCAACTGTGATTAGCACTCGGAAGTTTAGAGTGCCAAATCCGGTTGTTTTTTTGTATATAATTTTAGGAGGCATATATCATGAAATTGAAACCTTTGGCAGACCGTGTTGTTCTGAAACAGGTCAAAGCAGAAGAGAAGACCAAGAGCGGTCTGATTCTCTCCTCTGCCGCACAGGAAAAGCCCGAAATCTTCGAAGTCATTGAAGTCGGCCCCGGCGGTGTGGTTGACGGCAAGGAAATCAAGATGGAAGTCAAGCAGGGCCAGAAGGTCATCACCGGCAAGTACTCCGGCACCAACGTGAAGGTGGACGGCGAGGAATATCTGATTGTCAAGCAGGCCGATATTCTGGCAATCGCAGAAGAGTAATTTTACCGCAACTGAGCTTTATATAGGAGGCAATTTTTATTATGGCTAAACAGATCGTTTACGGCGAAGACGCACGGAAAAAACTGGAATCCGGTATCAACCAGCTGGCAGATACCGTTAAAATCACTCTGGGACCCAAGGGCCGCAACGTGGTGCTGGCAAGAGCATACGGCGCTCCCCTGATCACCAATGACGGCGTGACCATTGCAAAGGAAATCGAGCTGGAAGACCCGTTTGAAAACATGGGCGCTCAGCTGATTCGCGAAGTGTCCACCAAGACCAACGATGTGGCCGGCGACGGTACCACTTCCGCAACCATTCTGGCGCAGGCTATGATCAACGAAGGTCTGAAGAATCTGGCTGCCGGTGCAAACCCCATGGTCATGCGCAAGGGCATCAGCAAGGCTACCGAGGCTGCCGTGACCGCAATCCGCAACAACAGCCAGCCCGTTTCCGGCACCAGCGACATTGCCCGCGTGGGCACTGTTTCCTCCAGCGACGAGAACATCGGTAAGCTGATTGCCGAGGCGATGGAAAAGGTCGGCCGCAACGGCGTGATTACCATTGAGGAATCCCGCACCGCAGAGACCTACTCCGAGGTTGTGGAAGGCATGCAGTTCGACCGCGGCTTTATCAGCCCCTACATGGCCACCGACACCGAGAAGATGGTGGCTGACATGGACGATGCCCTCCTGCTGATTACCGACCAGACCATTTCCAACATTCAGGACATTCTGCCCGTTCTGGAGCAGGTGCTGAAGACCAAGAAGAAACTGGTCATCATTGCTGAAGATGTGGACGGCGAGGCTCTGGCAACTCTGATTCTGAACAAGCTGCGCGGCACTCTGAACGTCTGCTGCGTGAAGGCTCCCGGTTTTGGCGACCGTCGGAAAGAGATGCTGCAGGATATCGCAATCCTGACCCAGGGCGAAGTGATTTCCAAGGATCTGGGCATGGAGCTGAACGCTACCACCCTGGACCAGCTGGGTCAGGCACGTCAGGTGAAGGTGACCAAAGAAACCACCACCATTGTAGACGGCAAGGGCTCCAAGCAGGCCATCGCAGCCCGCGTGGCACAGATTACCAAGGAAATGGAAGTCACCACTTCCGAGTACGATAAGGAAAAGCTGCAGGAGCGTCTGGCAAAGCTGTCCGGCGGTGTGGCTGTGATTAAAGTCGGCGCTGCAACCGAGACCGAGATGCAGGAGAAGAAACTGCGCATTGAGGACGCTCTGAACGCAACCCGCGCAGCTGTGGAAGAGGGCATTGTCGCCGGCGGCGGCAGCGCTTACGTGAACGCAGCAAAGGCTGCCGAGTCCGTAGCCTCCGGTCTGACCGGTGATGAGAAGACCGGTGCAATGATCATTGCAAAGGCTCTGACCGCTCCCATCTGCCAGATTGCATTCAATGCCGGCGTGGAAGGCGCTGTGGTTCTGGATAAAGTCAAACGCAGCCGCAGCGTGACCTATGGTTACGACGCTGCTACCGACAGCTACGGCGATATGATTGCTATGGGCATTGTGGACCCGACCAAGGTTTGCCGCAGCGCAATCGAGAATGCTGCATCTGTGGCATCTGTAACCCTGACCACCGAGTCTCTGGTTGCCGATATCCCCACGCCTCCCACTGCTGCTCCCGCTGCACCTGACATGGGCGGCATGGGCATGTACTGATTCGAATCTCCGAACCTCTTTTTTCATCGACCGGGCACCGCAAATGCGGCGCCCGGTCCTTTTTGATTTGGGCGTCTCTTTCCTGCTGCTCCCTTGTATTTCCGCCTAAAAAATGGTATTCTATTGTATTATATTCTTTTAGTACATCTTTCGGGAGTATCCAACTATGGTTTTCAGCAGCGTCAGCTTTTTATTGTTTTTCCTGCCAATCCTACTGGCTTGCTATTTCATTGTCCCCGGTCGGTGCCGCAGTTTCAGAAATCTGATTCTTTTGGGGTTCAGTCTGGCATTTTATGCCTGCGGCGGGCCCAAATTTCTGCTGCTCATGCTCCTTTCCGTCGGCATCAACTACGTCTGCGGATTGCTGGCAGGTCCAGCCCATTCCCCGAACGTTCGAAAGTTGGGCGCCGTTGCCGCCGTGGTTCTGGGTCTGGCATTGCTGGGGTGGTTCAAATATGCCGGGTTCTTCGGCTCCATGCTCCATGCCATGATCCCCGCCGTTCCGGTACCCCAAGTGGTGCTCCCCATCGGCATTTCCTTTTTTACCTTTCAGGGGCTCAGTTACGTCATTGACGTCTACCGAGGAGACGCCGCCGTGCAGAAGAACATTCTGAAAGTGGCTCTTTACATCTCCTTTTTCCCTCAGCTTGTTGCCGGTCCCATTGTCCGATACACCACCGTGGCCGAGGAAATTGACAGCCGGGAAGAATCCGTTTCCGAATTTTCCGCCGGTGCCGTGCGGTTTCTCTTCGGTTTGGGTAAGAAAATGCTGCTGGCAAACGGCGTTGCCACCGTTGCCGATGCCGCTTTCGGCACAGCAAATCCCTCCGTTGCCTTTGCATGGTTGGGCGCTGCCGCCTATACGTTCCAGATTTACTTTGATTTCTCCGCATATTCCGACATGGCCATCGGTCTGGGCCGGATGTTCGGCTTTCATTTTCTGGAAAACTTCAACTACCCCTATGTTTCCGAGAGTATCACGGAGTTCTGGCGCCGGTGGCATATTTCTCTGTCCAGTTGGTTCCGGGATTACGTCTATATCCCACTGGGCGGCAACCGCTGCTCCCGGGCGCGGAATATTTTCAATCTGTTTGCGGTCTGGTTCCTCACCGGTCTGTGGCACGGTGCCAGCTGGAATTTCATCTGCTGGGGTCTTTGGTTTTTCCTGCTGCTCATCGGGGAAAAATTTCTCTGGGGCACCTATCTGGAGCGATTTCCGCGGCTGCTCCGGCACCTTTATACCATGATTCTGGTCTTGTTCAGTTGGGTGCTGTTCCGGGCCGATACCCTATCCGCCGCACTGGCATACTTCGATGCCATGTTCGGCAGCAGCGGCGTTCTCACAGACGGAAACGCCGTCTATTATCTGCTGGAATACTGGCCGGAACTTCTCTGCTGCTGCATTGCGGCGCTGCCGGTCCGGCAATGGGCGGAAATGCGGCTGCAAAACAGAGCCACCGCCGGTGCCCAGACCGCGTTGGTCTGGTTTCCCAAACTGGCTGCCATGGCGCTGCTGATTCTGGCTTACGGCAAGCTGGTCACCGGTTCCTTCAACCCGTTCATTTATTTCCGATTTTAAGGAGGTGCTGCTATGAAACGTGTTTCTGAAATTCTGATGGCAGTACTGTTCTCCGCAACCTTGTTCGGGCTGATGATTGCCACCATACTCCTGCCCAAGCAGCAGTATTCTTATTATGAAAACCGCAATCTTTCCGAATTTCCGGAAATTTCTCCGGAAACAATTCTCAGCGGCAAGGTTTTCAACGATTTGGAAACCATGTTCTGCGATTATGCCGCCGGGCGCACCCAAATGCTGAAAGCCTCTACTTGGTGCGATTTGCATCTGTTCCACCGTCCGGTCATCAATGACGTGGTGGTGACCGATGACATTCTCCTGCCCTATCTGCAGCCGGAAACCGTGGACCCTGCCATGGTGGAACAGCTGGCGCGGGAAGTTGCCGCAGACAACGCCGCTGTGCAGGCTCTGGTGGAATCCTATGGCGGAACCTACTGCTATGTAGCTGTTCCCTGCCAATATGCATATCATGCAGCGGATTACCCCAATTATCTCTACAACCGCAATGCCTACACCCAGCTGGAGCTGACCGCGCTCACCGCCGCAATGGAGGAGCAGAACGTCAATTTTGTGGATATGGGTCAGGTATTTGACGCGCTGGGACATCCGGCGGAATTCAGCTCCGCGGTGGACAACCATTACGGGCTCCGGGGCGCTTATGAAACCTACCGCAGCGCCGTGAATCTGGTGAATGACCGTTCCAACGCATCTCTGGATTTTCCGGCGGAAGGCACCGACATTCAGTTCGAAACGCTCCCCAATCCCTATATGGGCTCCCGTACGCGAAAACTGTTGGGTCTTCTGGGCAATGACGAGCATCTGCTCACCGCCCGATTCACGGAGGACCTGCCTTTCACCCGGCAGGACAACGGCTATGATGTTCCGTCATCGGTCTATGCCATGCCGGAAACCGATACCGAGCCGGTCTTGTACACCTTTTACATGGGCGGCGACGTGGCGGAAACGCGGCTGAACACCCATCGTCCGGACAAGCCCAATGCACTGATTTTCGGAGACAGTTTCACCAACGCGGTGGAATGTATGGCCTATTACAGTTTCAACGAAACCCGCTCTCTGGATTTGCGGCATTACACCGAAAAAAGTCTGCCGGAATACATTCGCGACTACCGCCCGGACGTGGTAATCTGCATCAGAGACTATGAATCTTTGCTCAGCCGCAGTGCAAACGGCAATTTATCTGAATGGGAGGGCACCAAATGAAAATTAAAAAGCTGATGACCCATGTGTTCACCCGTCTGTTTTTGTTCGGTCTGGCACTGGTTGCCCAGATTGCATGGCTGATTTACACCGCCTATGCCTTCAGCGACACCTATAAAATTGTGAACGTGCTGCTCACCTTCCTCAGCCTTTTGGCTGTGGTTTATATCATCAACGGTCGGTCCAATCCGGCGGTAAAGCTCGCGTGGATTGTGCCGATTCTGGAGTTCCCCATTATCGGCGGTGTGCTGTTTTTGATTTCCGGCGGCAAAGCGCCGAAACGGAAACTGGCTCGGGCGATGAACCGGGAGCGCACCCGCTGTTTGTCCTATGCCCCCGATTGTACCCAAACCATGCACCAACTGAACGACGATAATCTGGAGGGGCAATGCCGCTATCTGGAGCGGCAGGGATATCCCATTTACGCCAACACAAAAACCGAATACTTTCCTTTGGGCGAAGAGGGCTTTGCAGCCTTGATTGAGGACCTGAAAAGCGCGGAGCACTTCATTTTTATGGAGTATTTTATCATTCACCCCGGCCAGATGTGGGATACCATTCTGGACATTCTGCTGGAAAAAGCCGCAGCGGGGGTGGACGTGCGGTTGATTTACGATGACGTGGGCAGCGTGTCCACCCTGCCTTTCCGGTATGCCAAAAAGCTGGAGCAGCAGGGCATCAAAGCCGTGGCATTCAACCCCTTTATTCCCATCTATTCCACCGTGATGAACAACCGGGACCACCGGAAAATCACCGTGATTGACGGCAACATTTCCTACACCGGCGGCACCAATTTTGCCGATGAATACATCAATGTCATCGAGCGGTTCGGGCATTGGAAAGACAACATGGTTCGTCTGGAGGGCGAGGGTGTCTGGGGCATGACCCTGCTGTTTCTGGAAATGTGGAACACCCTGCGGCACAGCGACAAGAACCTGGACCCCTTCCGCCCCACAAAAGCCGTGGAGGCAGAGGGCTTTGTCATTCCCTACGGCGATACGCCTTTGGACGATGAATATCTGGGGGAAAGCGTCTATCTGAATATGATTAACTGCGCCAAGCGGTATGTGTACATCATGACCCCTTATCTGATTATTGACCAGGATATGCAAACCGCGCTGACGCTGGCTGCCAAACGGGGTGTGGACGTGCGCATAATGACCCCGGGCATTCCGGACAAAAAAATGGTGTTCGATTTGACCCGCTCCCATTATCCGGCACTGCTCCACGCAGGCGTGAAAATTTACGAATACACCCCCGGCTTTGTCCACTCCAAAATCTGCGTGGTGGACGATGAAATCGCCGTGGTCGGCACCATCAATATGGACTACCGGAGCCTGACGCTGCACTTTGAAAACGCCTGTCTGTTTTTGAAAAACAAGGCCGTTGACCAAGCCAAGGAGGATTTCCTCCGGACGCAAGCCCGGTGCACCCGGGTGTATCCTGTGGATATAGAGAAAAAGCAATCCGGTCTCAGTTTGCTGCACGGCATTTATTATGCAATACTGCGGCTGTTCGCACCGCTGCTGTAAAAAGGAAGGCTCAGACCGCCACAGTCTGAGCCTTTTTCGTTGATTCAGTTGTGATGCTTGCCCCGTTCAAATCAATGCAATGAGAAATGCAAAAGCCAAACCGGACACCGCCGAGCCGGTCATCAGTTCCCCGAACCGATGCTGTTTCAGTTCCATAGAAGACCAAATCACCAATGCGCAAATTACCAATCCCGCAGGAACAGTCCAACCGCCGAGGAAATAGCTCATTGCCACCAACGGTCCCACCGTGGAGCATGCATGACCGCTTGCCTTGAAGTGGAATCCCTTGTTCAGCACCAACAGCAGTACAATGGAAATCACATACGTTCCGGTCATTGCCCGATAGGGCGCCGTGGTGGGCATCAGCATGGCATAGGCAAAGCTGATGACATATCCCGCCGCAGAAAAGTACATGGCCATTTTTCGCTGCCCCTCTCTGCCGGTTTTCCGCAGAGACGGTACCGCCGCGCTGACCCCATAAGACAGCAGCGGAATGACCGTCAAGCCCAGCATCACCATTACATAGTCCAGCACCCGGGTGTAAATCACAGTATCCGACAGCCACAGCAGCGTCATTGCGCAGCCGCTGGTCATTGCCGGAATGGTTACGACGCGAATGAACTTCGCGAAGATATCAATTTTTCTCATTCTGCGCCTCCTGAATTTTTCATAGTAGTTTATCTAGTATTCATTACCAGATAACATAATATTACCACTGCACCGCTGTTTTATCAAGGGTTTTTCGGAATTTTTTTATTTTTTGAACCCATTGCATACAATTGTCGAAATTTGTATATTGACAGAATACCCCCCCTCCGATATAATAGCCATGCTGTTGCAAAGACAGCAAGAGAGATAACCAAATACAAGCCTTATCAAGAGTGGTGGAGGGAACGGCCCTGTGAAACCCGGCAACCTGTTATTCAAGGTGCTAAATCCGGCGGTATGCAATCGAAAGATAAGGTGTCCTGTTCTGCTCCGCCGGTTTTTGGCGGAGATTTTTTTACCCTCTCTTTCGTAAACTATGCGCGTGACGCGCAAATCTATATAAAGGTGGATTATTCAACATGGCAAAATATTTGTTTACTTCCGAATCCGTAACCGAAGGACATCCGGATAAAATCTGCGACCAGATTTCTGACGCTGTTCTGGACGCAATTCTGGAAAAAGACCCCAATGGCCGCGTGGCTTGCGAAACCACCGTTTCCACGGGTCTGGTGCACATCATGGGCGAAATCTCCACGACCTGCTACGTGGACATTCCCAAAATTGCCCGGGACGTCATTCGGGAAATCGGCTATGACCGCGCAAAGTTCGGCTTTGACTGCGAAACCTGCGCTGTGATTACCAACATTGACGAGCAGTCCGCAGACATCGCACTGGGCGTGGACAACTCTCTGGAATCCAAAGAGGGCGGCGATCTGGGCAACGGCGCCGGCGACCAGGGCATGATGTTCGGCTATGCCTGCAAGGAGACCCCGGAGTATATGCCTCTGGCCATCTCTCTGGCACACAAGCTGGCAAAGCGCCTGACCGACGTGCGGAAGGACGGCTCTTTGGACTATCTCCGTCCCGACGGCAAAACGCAGGTTACCGTGGAATATGACGAAAACGGCACTCCCGTTCGTGTGGACACCATCGTAATCTCCACCCAGCATGCTCCCGAAGTAACGCTGGAGCAGATTCGCAAGGATATGATTGAGTGCGTCATTCGCCCCATCGTTCCCGCAAATCTGCTGGACGAAGAGACCAAGTACTTCATCAACCCCACCGGTCGTTTCGTAATCGGCGGACCTCAGGGCGACTCCGGTCTGACCGGCCGTAAAATCATCGTGGACACCTACGGCGGCAGCGCTCCCCACGGCGGCGGCGCATTCTCCGGCAAGGACCCCACCAAGGTGGACCGTTCTGCAGCTTACGCAGCACGTTACATTGCAAAGAACATTGTGGCTGCCGGTCTGGCAGAGAAATGTCTGGTGCAGCTGGCTTACGCCATCGGTGTGGCTGAGCCTGTGAGCATCATGATTGACACCAGCGGCACCGGCACCGTATCCGACGCACAGCTGAGCGAGGCCGTGCGCAAGGTATTCGACCTGCGCCCCACCGCAATCATTCGCGATCTGGATCTGAAAAAGCCCATCTATCGGAAGTTGGCCGCTTACGGTCACATGGGCCGGGAAGATCTGGGTGTAAAATGGGAACAGCTGGACAAAGTCGAGGCACTGAAGGCTGCTCTGTAATTGCATCATTCCGCACAGTTATCCCATCGGAGCCAATGCTCCGGTGGGATTTTTTCATTTCGCACCGGATATTCGCCTGCTGCATAAAATACCTCGGAGCAAGTTCTCGGACACTCCGGAATTCAAAATAGGAGGATATCATGGCTGACTGCGAATTTGAAAACATGAACATCATTCGACCGCCGGAACGCCCCTGCTGGTGCGGATGCTGCGGCTGTCCCGGTCCGCAAGGACCGGCCGGACGTATGGGACCTACGGGGCCTGCCGGACCTACGGGCGCAGCCGGGGCAATCGGACCTACCGGGCCTGCCGGACCTGCGGGCGCAGCCGGGGCAATGGGACCTACCGGGCCTGCCGGACCTGCGGGCGCAGCCGGGGCAATGGGACCTACCGGGCCTGCCGGACCCGCCGGCGCAACCGGGGCAATCGGACCTACCGGGCCTGCCGGACCCGCCGGCGCAACCGGGGCAATCGGACCTACCGGGCCTGCCGGACCCGCCGGCGCAGCCGGGGAAATCGGACCTACGGGACCTGCCGGGCCTGCCGGACCTGCGGGCGCTGCCGGGGCAATGGGACCCACCGGGCCTGCCGGACCTGCGGGCGCAGCCGGGGCAATCGGACCTACCGGGCCCGCCGGACCTGCAGGTGTGGTTACCCCCGGTGCTGCTGTGGCTGATCTGGCCGGATCCGCCGATTTGGCCGATGTCATCGGCACGGTCAACGCCCTGCTGGCCTCTCTCCGCGCCGCCGGACTGCTGGCAACCTGAATACGGAAACAGAGCTGCAAATTCTGCAGCTCTGTTTGCACGTTTTGGCCCCCTTCCGCATAGAATATCAGCAGGATTGGGGGAATTTCTTTGAAAATCGCAGTCTATGCCATTTGTAAAAACGAATCCGCATTTGTGGACCGATGGGCGGATTCCATGGGGGAGGCAGACGAAATTTACGTTCTGGACACGGGCTCCACCGACGATACGGTGGAAAAACTCCGCCGCCGGGGCATTTTCGTCACCCAAGAAATCATTCAGCCCTGGCGGTTTGACACCGCCCGAAACCGGGCCCTTGCATTGGTGCCGGAGGACGCCGATTTCTGCGTTTCCACGGATTTGGACGAGGTATTTCACCCCGGTTGGCGGCAGCTTTTGGAGCAGGTCTGGACGCCTGCACTCCAGCAAATCTATTTCCGATACACGTGGAATTTCCTGCCGGACGGCAGGGAGGGCTACGTATTCTGGCGGGAGAAAATCCATGCCCGGCACGGATTCCGTTGGACCCACCCGGTTCACGAGGTTCTGACCTATCAAGGGCCCGGACAGCCCCGCACCCTCTGCGTGGAGGGGATTCAGCTGGACCATCACCCCGACCCGGAGAAGTCCCGGGGGCAATATCTGCCGCTGTTGGAATTGGCCGTGGCAGAAGACCCCCACGACGACCGAAACCGCCACTATCTGGGCCGGGAATATTTTTACCGCGGACAGTGGAACAACTGTATTCAGACCCTGCAATCCCATCTGCGAATGCCGGAATCCCAATGGGCCGATGAGCGATGCGCCTCCATGCGGTATATTGCAAAATCCCACCAAGCACTGGGCCATTCCCGGGAAGCTCTGCGGTACCTTCTTCGCGCCTGTGGAGAGGCTCCGTGGCTGCGGGAGCCTTGGGTAGACCTGGCGGTTGACTGCTATCAAAACAGCCGTTGGAGCGGCTGTCTGTTCGCCTGCGAGCAAGCGTTGGCCATCACCCGGCGTCCCATGTCCTACATCAGCGAGGCGGACAGCTGGGGCAGCCTGCCGGAGGACTTGGCAGCCCTTGCCTGCTATCACTTGGGACGTATGGAAGATGCCGCAGCCTACGGCCGTGCAGCCGTAAAAAAATCTCCCTCAGACGAACGTCTGAAGGAGAATCTGCGTTGGTATGAACAAGCGCTGCAAGGTTAGAGCACTCGCTTGGCACCCACATAGTTGCGCACATAGTAGGAAGAATTCAAGTCCGTAATGATGACCTTTCCGCCGCCGGAGGAGGCATGAATGAACTGACCGTCGCCGATATACATGCCCACATGGCCCACAGACTGGCTGGAGCTGGAGAAGAACACCAAATCGCCCACCTGCAGGTCGCTTTTGCTGACGCTAGTGCCGTTGTTGGTGTACTGCTGCGCCGCAGTGCGGTCCAAGGCAATGCCGTTCTGGGCAAACACATACTGGGTAAAGCCGGAGCAGTCAAAGCCGTTGGTGGTAGTGCCGCCGTACACATAGCGCACACCCAGCAGATTTTTTGCCGTGGTGGTCAGCGCGGAGGCTGTATTGGTCACTCCCAAGGTCTGCGCATACACATCGCCGCCGGGGGAAACCTTCATGTAATCAGAATGGACATAACCGGTTACGCCGTTGCAGCTGACTTGATACCAGTTGCCGGAAACACCGGTCACATTCATGGTGGTTCCGCTGTTGTATGTACCCAGAATCGCGGTATTGGTTCCGGCGCCGGCGCGCATACGCACATTGGTTCCGGTGATGGTGCCGATGCCGAAATCATCGGTCAAGGTCTGGCTGTACTTCAGATACTGGGTGGACATATAGCCCTGAATGCCCTTGTAAATCACCGGATTCCAGCCGTTGTTGCTGTTGCCCAGAACAATGACGGAATCGCCCTGATTGCCGATGGTGATGGATTCATAGCCTGTACCCGCGCCGGCACGGAGCCGGACACCGGTGGTCAGAGTTGCCCCGCCCACAGACGCTGCGCTGGCAGGAACTGCGAACACCGACGTTGCCAAAATAGCCGTCAGACACAGGCTCAATGTATGCTTTTTGATGGAGTGTTTGTTCATGCTGTTGTTGTGCGGTTCTTCCGACGTTTCGGAAGATGCCTCACCTTGCCTTTCTGATAGATTTACGGTTTTTTTATTTCGTGGTCAGTGCCCGCTCCAGCCAGATGGTTGCCAAATCCATGGCAGCGTACAGACTGTCTTTTTCGCTCTTTTTGACGATACGGTCTTTCGTTTTGATTTCCGGGTCCGTCAGCTGCAGCTGCACGGAAACCTTGGTTGCCACGTCCAGATCTTTGACCTTTTTGCTGTCCATGATCTGAATCTGTACAATATATGGATCGGACATATCGCCGAAGTAAATCAAGTTATCTTTTCTACGAAGAGGGTGACCTTTATATTCCAATGCGTTTTTCGCCATCCGTAATACCTCCCAATTATTGTCACCAAATTGTAACACTAATCCGATTTTCTGTCAACTCCCCACACCCGGAAAACTCCGGGTTTTTCTCTCATTTTTTCTTGATTTTCCAAGTATTTCCGCCATAATCCCGAAAAAAAGAACACCCGTATCCAAAAAGATACGGGTGTCAAATAAATTACAACTTTGTTATTTTCCTGCTGCAATCTTTATGCTGCCGGTTCCTCGGGTACTGCGGGAGTCTCCGTCTCAACCGGAGTGGGGTCCGTAGTGTGCACCGGTTCTTCCGTTGCCTCCGGGGTCGGCGTGGGAGACGGCGTGGGCTCCACATCGTCCAGATGGCTGCCGAAAATTCCGGTGGATTTCGTACTGGTGCCGGAGACAAAGGATTTGTTGGGCAGCTCCAGCGCGCTGTCAATGCCGTCCATCACGCTCTTCCAGATATCCAGTGCCGGGTTGCCGGAGAAACTCATGGCCTGGTTCTGGTCATAGCCGGTCCAAACCGCTGCGCAGTAATAGGGGGTAAAGCCTGCGAAGTACCGGTTTCTCCAGTCCGTGGAGCTGCCGGTTTTACCGGCGGAGGGCATATCCTTCAGCGATGCGGCGCTGGCGATACCGTTGGTCACGTTGTAGTGGAGCATATCCACCATATTGGCGGCGGTATCCTTGGAGAACGCCTGAATGGTATCCGGCTCATTGTTCAGAATCACGTTGCCCTTGGAATCCGTCACGCGGCTGTACGTCCGGCCGTAAGTGAAGGTACCCTCATTCAGAAATGCGCAGTAAGCCTGGGTCATTTCCCGGACGGTTACGCCGTGGGTCAGCTCGCCCAGAGCCAAAGGCGCATAGTTGCAGTCATCGGCCACCAGACTGGTAAAGCCCAGCTTTTCCGTCAAGAATTCATACGATGCCTGAGGGGTCAGCTTGTCGATAATCTGCGCCGCCACAGTGTTCAGAGACAGCGCCAAGCCTTGACGAATGGTAATCCAGCCCCGATAGCCGCTGCTTGCGTTTCTGGGATACCACGTGGTTCCGCTCAGGGTAATGTCCGGGGCGTCCTTTACTTCCGTGTTGGGGGTAATCAGACCGTATTCCATTGCCGGACCGTAAGAAGCCAGCGGCTTAAAGGAAGAGCCGGGAGACCGATATGCGCCGGTGGCGCGGTTCAAGGGGAAGTTTACGGTTTTCTCGCCGGTGCCGCCGCTCAAAGCCACAATGGCGCCGGTATAGGGGTCCATCACCACAATTGCGGACTGCAAAGACGGAATGGTACCGTCTGCATTGGCTGTGGGCTGTCTGTACGGCTTGGGCAGATTGTCCGGGTTGGTGTAAATATTGTCCACCGCGTTCTGAATCTTGGGATTATAGAACGAGTAAATCTGATATCCGCCGTTGAACAGCAGCATGCTGGCTGCCTCCCGGTTGATGTCCCGCTCCTCCATCAGCTGATTGAGCACGTCATTGATGACCACCTCTTCATACCAGTTGTAAACGTGCTGCACATTTTCGCTGCTCTCGGAACGGACGAACACCAGCTCCTCGTTCACAGCGTCCACGTACTCGTCATGGGTGATATAGCCCTGGTCGTACATCTCCCACAAAATGGTTTCCTGCCGCTCCTTGTTGTTGGCACGGCTGATAAAGGGATTGTACCGGCTGGGGTTATTGGTGATACCGGCGATGCTGGCGCATTCTGCCAGACTCAAATCCTTGGCGCTTTTGCCGAAGTATGTCTGGGCAGCCGCCTCAACGCCGTAGCAGCTTTGTCCGAAATACACCACGTTCAGATAATAGGTCATGATTTCTTTTTTATCATAGGCCTTTTCCAGTTCCAGTGCCCGGAAGATTTCCACCAGCTTTCGCTGCACGGTAATGTCATCGTAGCCGGTGATATTTTTCAGCAGCTGCTGCGTCACCGTGGAGCCGCCGAAATCGTTCTTCATGGTCAGGAACATATTGGCAAAGGCTGCCACCGTACGGTACCAGTCCACGCCATGATGCTCGTAGAATCGCTTATCCTCGATCGCCACAACGGCATGCTCCAGATTGATGGGAATCTGGTCATAGTCAACCCAGATGCGGTTCTGCGTGCCGTAAAGCAGGCTCAGTTCCTTCCACTCATCGTCGGTTCCCGCAGCGTCCGGGTCCTGATACCAGATCGTAGAGGACAACTCTACCTTAAAATCCGACAGCGTGACCTTCAAATCCTCCATCAAGCTGGTCTTCACATAATATGCAAAAATGCACATAAACAGCAATCCGGTCAGCAGAATGATCAGCAGAATGGTCAGCAGCACTTTCAAAATGCCCCGTACCGTTCCGCCGGCGGCACCGGCTGTGCGGTTTGCGATTTTCTTTGCTTTCTCGTGCGCCATAGGCTTTTCCTTTCCTTATTACTCTGCCCAACATTGCGGCATTTGTATACTTTCGTACTGAGATACATACCATATCTCAAGGCAAGTCAGTGAAGTATACCACATTTCTCCGGAAATGTTAAGTCCTGCCGCGAGGAAAAGCGAAAAAGTTTACAATTTTCCGGGTTAACCAAAGGTTTTTCCGGCATAATACCCTTGTACGGATTTCTTTTTGAAGATTCGCAGGAGGGACGATGCCATGCAGGAATTGCTGGAGAAATACTGGAAATGGGCCGCGCTGGGGGCACTGACCCTGCTGGCCGGATTTCTGGCGGTGTGCGCCGCCCGGGGATTTCTGGCCGCTGCCACTGCCGCCGCGCCCACGCAGCCGCCGCTGCCCATCGTGGAGCAGCAGTACACGGATTATCCCCGGGCCGCCTATCTGCTCCGGGAGCAAGGGGGCTACGTGGCGGTATTTACCCCCGACAACCCGCAGCCGATTGAAATTACGGGCATTCCGGTCTCCTCTCTCCGGTCCGCGGACCGTTCCCTTCTTTCTGTGGGAATTGCTGCTGCAGACCGTGAAGATTTGTTGAAATTGCTGGAAGATTTCAGTTCCTGAAAAAATGGAGAAAATACGGATTGATTTCTTTGTGAAAATGGTATACAATATGCTCAGAAATCAACCGGAGGTAGCCCACATGGCAGACGATTCTTTTGAAAGTGAACTGATCACCGTAACCGACGAAAACGGTGATGAACACGAGCTGGAGGTTCTGGGGAACCTGGACTACAACGGCAAAACCTATTATCTGTTCGTTCCGTCCAACATCGATGAGATGGAGGTCAACGACCCGGATTACGGTTACATCATTCTGGAGTCCATTTTCGAGGGCGAGGACGAAGTGTTCCTGTCCATTGAAGATGAGGATGAGCTGAATGAGGTCTATGCAATGTTCATGACCCTCATGCAGGACGATGATGACGAATTCGCAGAAGAATTCGACGAGGAAACCATTCAGGCTGATTTGAATCAGTCCGAGGACGAAGAATAATTTCCTCGCAGGTGCTGTTGATAAGCCCTGCGCTGTGCGTGGATGAATTTTATTCATTGGCCCTTTTAAACCCACATTTTAGAAACGGAATGCCATATTCTGCGGTGAATTGCAGGCCTCCCGGTCAGTCTTGAACTGAACTGGAAGTTGGAAGCAGAGAAGCCGTGGAGAGGCGATCCACCTGCCGGAGACGTGCAGGTTATAATTGGGCCCCACGGCAGGGCGGGGTTTTTCTTTTCCCCTCTCCCTAAAAATTGCACATACGGGAATGAAGTGCTCCCGGGATTTGCAAAAATCCGAACCGCTTTTGAGCTGATGACTTCTGTGTGATGACACAGGGGCATTGGCTTTCTTTTTTGTCTGGAGGCATAAAATCATGAAGAACCCATGGAATTCCATAAAAAATATGGGAAAGCTGCTGTTGCTGGCAGCGGCGGTAGGCATTTTAGCCGGCGCCATTGACGCGCTGTTCGGCCGGGTGCTGTTGGCCGTTTCCGCATTCCGGGACGACCATATCTCCGTCCTGCTCCCGATTCTCCCGGCAGCGGGTTTGCTCATTGTCCTGCTGTATCAAACATTCAGTCCCTTGAGCCAAAAAGGCATGACCTTGGTGTTTGAGGCCGGGCAGAATCGGCGGAATGCCATTCCCCTGCCCTTGATTCCGTTGGTGATGATCGGCACTTGGCTGACCCATCTGTTCGGCGGCAGCGCCGGACGGGAGGGTGTGGCCGTGCAAATCGGCGGAACGCTGGCCCATGGCTTGGGGCGGAAATTCTGCACTCCTGCCGAACAGCGGGTGCTGCTGATTGCCGGTATGGCCGCCGGCTTTTCCGGTCTGTTCCAAACGCCCCTGACCGCCGTGTTTTTCGCCTTGGAAGTGTTGATTGCCGGGGCAATGGCCTATGAGGCGCTGCTCCCGGCTTTACTGGCGGCGGGCTTGGCCTGCAAAACCTCCGCGCTGTTGGGTTTGGGAAAATTTTCCGCCGTTTTGGGCGGCAGCGCAGCGCTCTCCGACGGCAGACAGCTGGCGGCTCTTGTGGTGTTGGGTCTGGCATTCGGTCTCACCGGACGGTGTTTTTCCACCGGTTTGCAGCAAGCCAAACGCATCGCCGGGGAAAGAATGAAAAATCCATATCTCCGCATCGGCGTGGGCGCCATTCCCCTGACCCTTGTGCTGTTTCTGCTCCATACCGGCCGCTACTGCGGTCTGGGCACGAATTTGATTCAGCTCAGCCTTTCCGGCGGAGAGATTTTCGCCTACGATTGGCTGCTGAAATTGCTGCTCACCGTCTGGACCTTATCGCTCGGATTTCAAGGGGGCGAGGTCACGCCGCTATTTGCCATCGGCAGCGCGTTGGGCGCCGCTTTGGCCCCGGTTTTGGGGCTTTCCCCGGCACTGTGCGCCGGATTGGGCTATGCCGCCGTATTCGGCAGCGCCACCAACACATTGATTGCTCCCATGCTCATCGGCTTGGAGGTGTTTGGCGGAGAATCCCTCCCGGCATTCGTTTTGGTTTGCGCCATTGCCTATTGCGTCAACGGCAACCGCTCCATTTACGGCAGCCAGTTGATTCACGGTGAGCAAACCGCCCCTTAACGGAAAAAGTTTTCCACATTCCGCCATATAATGTCAAAACCCCCGCCTCCCTTGCAGCCGCAAGAGTGGCGGGGGTATCCCTTTATCGTTCCAAATATCGTTTCAAATCCTGCATCCGTCTGTCGGTATCCTGCTCGCCCAGTAGATACCAATCCGTCAGCCGGTCAATATTGCCCTCCAGACGGGAAACCGCCAAAGACGGGTCCGAGGGCTGCAAAACAAAAATCCGGCCCTCATAGTTCAGCTGCTGAATCAGCCGCCGGGTACGGTTGTACAAATCGTCTGACCGCTCCAATGCGTCCAACAGCTTCGGATAATGCTTGTACCGTGCCCATTCCAGCATTCTTTTGCTGTGGCTATCCTTTCGGAAAGTCAGCGGTCGGGTGCAGACCACAACAATTTTCTCATATCCCTGCTCCATTGCCCACAAAACCGGGGTATAATCCGAAATGCCTCCGTCCAGATAAACGCTGTCTCCCAGGGGAACCATGGGCATGGCAAAGGGCATACCGGTAGACGCCCGCACCGCAGTGGGCACGTCCCACTCCTTATGCTCAAAGTAGGCCGGCTTTCCCGTTTTGCAGTCGGTGGCTACAATATAGAACTTTTGGTCGGTGCCGTAAAAGGTTTCCGTATCCCAAGGGCACTTCTGCTGCACCTCTTCGGAAAACACAAAGCCCACGTCAATCACGCCGCCGGAATTCCGCAGCGCCTCTTTGCCCACATAGCGGGAATCCTTCCGATACAGCCGATTCAGCGCCAGCGTCCGCCGATACTGCCGGCTGATATAGTTGCAGGCGCACAAGCTGCCCGCGGATACGCCCACGGTCATTTCAAATTCCAATTCGTTCTTCAGCAGGCTGTCCATTACGCCGCCGGCATACAAGCCGCGAAACGCACCGCCCTCGCACACCAATGCTGCAGGAATCAAAGAAACCGCTCCTTTCAGATATTCAGGGTGACGACCTCACCGGTTTTCAACGTTTTTTGCACATCAATGATTCTTTGATTGGAAGAACCACGGAAGTTCAGGCGAATGTCCTTTTTCGCCTCCACAAACCGGCCGTCCACCAAAACGTCCAGCAGGCTGAGCATTTCGTCCGTTTCATCGCACCGGGGGTGGCTGCCGTCGCAAAGCAGTTCCTCTTCCAGACGGAATCCGGTGTAGCACCAAATGGTTTTGTTGGGAAACCGTTCCCGTACTTTTTTCAGAAACGGCAGCAGCACCTTTTGGTTTTGCGGTTCAAAGGGGTCGCCCCCCAGCAGCGTCAGACCGTCAATGTAGCTGTGCTCCAGCAGTTCCAGAATCTCCTGCTCCGCCGCCGGGCCGAAGGGCTGACCGTATTCAAAATCCCATGTTTCCGGCTGAAAGCAGCCGGGGCAATGATTTGTGCAGCCGGATACAAACAAAGACACCCGCATTCCCGGGCCGTTGGCCACATCGCAATTTTTCAATCCGCAATAGTTCATAATATACTCCCATCCCAACGGTCCGGCCCTGATTCGGCGCCGAATCCGCTGTTTCTATTATAGCAAGCTCCTCTCGCTCCTGTAAATGCCATATCGTGGAAATTCCCCGAAGTCCGAGACTTCGGGGAATCTTATTTTTTCGGTTAATGTCCAAATCAGCAGCCGCACAGAGGCACGTCCAGAGAAACGTGAGTGACACGGTCCCGGATTTCCTCGGTTCTGCCCTGATTCCAATACTGCGTTCCGATATATCCGCAGGTCCGGCGGGCAACATTCATTTTATTCTGGTCCGTATTGCCGCACATGGGGCATTTCCAAATCAGCTTGCCGTCATCTTCCACAATCTGAATCTCGCCGTCATAGCCGCAAACCTGGCAATAGTCGCTCTTGCAGTTCAGCTCGGCATACATGATGTTATCGTAGATGAATCTGATGATCGCCATCACGCCGGGAATGTTGTTCTGCATATCCGGCACTTCCACATAGCTGATAGCGCCGCCGGGAGACAGAGCCTGGAACTTGGATTCGAACGCAAACTTATCGAATGCGGAAATTTCCTCGCCCACGTGCACGTGATAGCTATTGGTAATATATCCCTTATCCGTAATGCCGGGAATCACGCCGAAACGGCTCTGCAGGCATTTTGCAAACTTGTAAGTAGTAGACTCCAAGGGAGTGCCGTACAGAGAGAAGTCAATGTTGTGCATTTCCTTCCACTCTTTGCACTTATCGTTCATGTGCTGCATGACTTCCAATGCAAAGGGTTCGCCCTCCGGGTCCGTGTGGGATTTGCCGGTCATATACTTCACGCACTCATACAGACCTGCATAGCCCAGAGAGATGGTGGAGTAACCGCCGTACAGCAGTTTATCAATGGTCTCGCCCTTTTTCAGACGCGCCAGTGCGCCATACTGCCACAGAATGGGCGCTGCGTCGGACAACGTGCCCCGCAGACGATTGTGGCGGCACATCAAAGCGCGGTGGCACAGTTCCAGACGGTCATCAAAGATTTCCCAGAACTTGTCCATATCCCCCCGGGAGGACAGGGCTACGTCCACCAGATTGATGGTCACAACGCCCTGATTGAATCGGCCGTAATACTTGGGTTTTCCGGTTTCCGGGTCCACATAAGGAGTCAAGAAACTGCGGCAGCCCATGCAGGTGTAGCAATGGCCCTCGCCGTTTTTGTCCACCTTCAGCTCCAGCATCTTCTTCTCGGAGATGTAGTCCGGAACCATGCGCTTGGCGGTGCATTTTGCCGCCAGCTCGGTCAGATAGTAATACGGGGAATCGGGGTGAATGTTCTGCTCTTCCAGAACGTAAATCAGTTTCGGGAATGCCGGAGTCACTGCCACGCCGACCTCGTTTTTCACGCCGGCAATGCGCTGTTTCAGCACTTCCTCGATGATTTTTGCCAAATCCTTCTTTTCCTGCTCGTTTTTGGCCTCGCCCAAGTACATGAACACCGTCACAAAGGGTGCCTGACCGTTGGTGGTCAGCAGGGTTACCACCTGATACTGAATGGTCTGTACGCCGCGGTTGATTTCATCGTCCACCCGGCGCTCCACCAGCTGATGAATCTGCTCCTCTGTGGCGCTGATGCCGTACTCCACCATTTCCGTCCGCACCTGACGGTCAAATTTTTCCCGGCTGACCTGCACAAAGGGTGCCAGATGGGCCAGAGAAATGCTCTGTCCGCCGTACTGGTTCGATGCCACCTGTGCGATAATCTGAGTAGCGATATTGCAAGCCGTGGAGAAAGAGTGGGGCCGCTCAATCATGGTGCCGGAAATGACGGTGCCGTTTTCCAGCATGTCTTCCAGATTTACCAGATCGCAGTTATGCATTCTCTGGGCATAGTAGTCCGCGTCATGGAAGTGAATGATGCCGGCATCGTGGGCGTCCACGATTTCTTTCGGCAGCAGCATTCTGCGGGTCAGGTCCTTGCTCACCTCGCCTGCCATGTAGTCACGCATAACGGAGTTAATCTGGGGGTTCTTATTGGAGTTTTCCTGATTAGCCAGCTCGTTGGTGCAGTTAATCAGACTCATAATGGTATCGTCGGTGGTGTTTGCCTGACGAACCAAGCTCCGCTCGTACCGATAGGTGATATATGCCCGGGCCAATGCATAGGCGCCGTGACCCATAATCTGGAATTCCACCAGATCCTGAATTTCCTCTACGCTGGGTGTATGGCCCAGTTTTTCACATTTGAAGGTAACAACATCCGCAACATCTTGAATGTCTTCCTGGTTCAGCCGGTTCTTTTCCGGTACCGCCAGATTCGCCTTCCGAATTGCTTGTACGATTTTTGCAGGGTCAAATGTATCTTCGGAACCGTTCCGCTTGATAACTTTCATACCCTCTCTCCTTCCTATATTCCGCCACCGATGTACCTTTGTTCTTCTGTCAAAAAGAAAACCCTCTTAAATCGGTGTAATTCTATATATTGTGTTCTATCTTGGGTGCGTGAACAAATATAGCACAAGTTCTTGTATGGTTCAAGGGGCATTTCCCGCTTTTCCGGTTTTTCGGCATTATCCACGAATTTCGAAGAGAACTTTCTTACTCTTTTCTTGTTGGATTTCGGGAACAAGGGCTTGACTTCCGCGGCAGAGCCGCAAATAGTCACTGCGGCGCACAAAATCGGTCCCCCCTATGCGGGAGGACCGACACGTCTGTTACGTTAGAACCGGCTGGTACTGCCGACCGTCTGCGGCAGCCAATACAGCCGCCTCCGCTCGGGTCAGATCCGCCGTGAGAGAGTTCGGTTTTTTCTCCGGATCGTCCTGCCCGAAGGGAACAAAATAGTACCCTTTCCGCACCATCAGTTCCCCCACATTTTTCAGTCCGGCCGCCAAACCATCGTTGGTGCTCATGGCAATGACCACCGGCCGGCCGTTCCGCAGATGGGCCTTTGCCGCCATGGTCACCGCCGAATCCGTAATCCCCGCCGCCAGCTTTGCCATGGTATTTCCCGTACACGGGGCAATCAGCAGCACGTCAAATCGTTTCTCCGGTCCGATGGGCTCCGCCATGGGAATGGTGGTGATCACCGGTTTTCCCGTGATGGCCTCCAACCGCTCCAAATGCGCCCGGGCGGCGCCGAATCGGGTATCCGTTTCCGCCGCGGTTTCGCTGACGATGGCTGTCAGGTCATACCGCTCCGCCAAATCCTCCGCCAGCGCCAACGCCCGGGAAAATGTACAAAAGGACCCGCACATTGCCAAACCGATTCGCAGCTTTTCCTTCACTTTGCATCGCCTCAAATCTGATGATAAATCGTGTCAGCGATTGCCGCAGCTGCGCTGAGGGGCGCCATTTTTCCCGGAAGTCCCCGGGCGATGACCACCCGATGCCCCATCGCCCGGGCAAGCTCCGGGTCTACGCCGCCGGGAAGGGACGCCAGTTCCAAAATCAAGCTGCCCTCCGGCAAGCAGCGGAGCCGGTCGCCGGACAGCACCAAGGACGGCACAGTGTTGACAACCACAGAGCACCGCGGCAAAAGCCACTCCAGTTCCCGGGTGTCTGCGGTCCCCAGACACAATCCCCGGCACCAAGCCCGATCGCTCTCCCGCCGGGCAGACACCACAACCTCTGCCCCCAACGCTTTCAGCCGCAGTCCCAGCAGTTTTCCGATGCGTCCGGCACCGATTACCAAAATCTCCCTGCCCGTCAGACATTGATTGGTTTCCCGAATCAGCACAGACACGGCGCATTCCGCCGTCAGCGCAGCATTTTTCACGGCAAGCTCTTCCATGGTCAGGAGATCCGTGAGTGTAATGCCGTACCGGGCAGCCAAGGCAGCATGCTCCGGGCGCACCGCCCCGGCAAAAATCGGGCAATTGTCAGGCAGCCGGGCAAACACCCTTTCCAACGGGGTTTCCGTTTCCCCAAAGGGTGCATGCAGATACCCCGGCTTTCCCGCAAGGGGAATGGGCAGCACCACGCACCCAACGCCGCTCAATGCCTCGTCTAATCCATGGGTTCCCTCTCCCTGCATTTCCTGACTGCATTCCAACCCATAGGTCTGCACCTCATGACCGTCCTGCCGCAGACGGCGCACCAGACAGACGCTGCGCTCATCGCCTCCAAGCACTGCAAATTTCATTGCAAGACCTCCTTCCGTGTTCATTTTATGTCCGAAAGGCCGCCGTGACACAAAAAAACGGAGCCATGGCTCCAATGGCTCCATGACTCCGATTTTCCGATTCCTCCGCCGAGGAACGCATATTTACGATTGATAACGGCTGATGACCGCCTCTGCGCAGCGCATACCGTCCACGGCGGCGCTGGTAATGCCGCCGGCATATCCCGCGCCCTCGCCGCAGGGATACAGTCCCCGCAGGGTTTCCGATTGCCGATTTTCGTCCCGGACAATCCGCACCGGGCTGGAAGAACGGGTTTCCGGGCCGGTCATCACAGCCTCCGGGCTGTCGAATCCCGGCAGCTTTTTCCCCAAAGCGGGCAGTGCATTTTCCATCACATCTGTGATGCAGGCGGGCAGGATTTCCCGCAAATCGCCGTACACCACCCCCGGGGCATAGGTGGGTTTCACCCGTCCCGGCGCGGTACTGGGGCGATGATTCAGAAAATCTCCCACCGTCTGGCTGACCGCCCGATAGGTTTGCCCGGCATACCGATAAGCCGCCTGCTCGATTTCCCGCTGCCAGTACATGCCGCCCAGCACGTCTTCCCCGGGAAAATCCTCCGGATGGAGGGTCACAAGCAATGCCGCGTTGGCATTTTCCCCGCTCCGCCCGGAATAGCTCATGCCGTTGGTGCAAACGCCGCCCGTCTCCGAGGCTGCCGCAAACACATAGCCGCCGGGGCACATGCAGAATGTATAGGCACTGGTGCCGTCCGGCAAATGACAGCTCAAATTGTAGCTCACCGGCGGCAGATCCTTTCCCCGGGGGCGGCCGTATTGGGCCATATCCAAATCCGCCTGACGATGCTCGATGCGAACGCCCATGGAAAAAGGTTTCCGCACCATGGAAATCCCCGCCCCCCGGAGCCATTCAAAGGTATCCCGGGCGCTGTGGCCGATGGCCAGAATCACGTCCCGGGTGGGAATCACTTCCCCTCCGTTGACTTCCACGCCGGTCACCGCGCCGTTTTCCTGCCGTAGTCCCGTCAGCTTTGCGCCGAACCGTACTTCACCGCCGCCGGCAATCACGGTTTCCCGAATCTGCCGCACCACCCGCACCAGAATATCCGTTCCGATATGGGGTTTTGCGTCATAGCGAATCTGTGCCGGGGCGCCGTGACGGGCAAACTCGTCCAGAACCCACCGATTGCGGAAATCATGGGTATTGGTGTTCAGCTTGCCGTCGGAAAAGGTTCCCGCGCCACCCTCGCCGAACTGCACGTTGTTTTCCGGGTCCAAAGGACCGCCGGAGCGGAGCAAATCCACCGCTTTCTGCCGGGAATCCACATCGCCGCCCCGCTCCAGAACAATGGGTCTTGCCCCGGCATAGGTCAGCACCAAAGCCGCAAACATGCCCGCCGGGCCGAATCCCACAATCACCGGGCGCTCCGGCAGCGCCGCCTTAGGAATTTCATAGGCATAGGGCTGCTGCACCGAGGCATTGCGATTCCGGGCGGCAATTTCCGCCTCATCGCCCGCCACGGTGAGATGCACTGCATAGACGTAATGAATATCCCGTTTTTTTCGGGCGTCCAAGGATTTTTTCGCAATTTCAAAGGTCAGAATGTCTTCCGGCTGCAGCCGCAGCGCCTTTTCCGTCAACTTTCGGAGCTTTTTCTCCGATTCCCCCGGCCGCAGGGTCAATTTCTGTAATTCAATCATGGTTCAATTCTCCCGCCAACCGGCCGCTGCTCCATGCCCACTGCAAATTATATCCGCCGCAGTCGCCGTCAATATCCAGAACCTCGCCGCAGGCATACAAGCCCGGCACTTTCCGGCTTTCCATGGTATGGGGGTTGAATTCCCCGGTCACAATGCCGCCGGCAGTGACCTGCGCGGAATCAAAGCCCCCGGTGCCGGTAATGTTCAGCGGGAATTGCTTGCACAGCGCCGCGCAAGCGGAAAGCTGTCCGTCTGTCAGCTCTCCCGCGGTTGTGCCGGTGATTTCCCCAGCCCGGCACAGCACCCGGCCCAGTTTATTATGCACCGCACCGGTCAGCACCTCTTCCGAAGGCAAGCCGGGGCAATCCCGGCGGCGATTTTTCAGCAGGGCAAGAATCTCCTCCCGGGAATACTCCGGCAGAAAATCCAGCACCGCCCGGCAGGGTCCGCCGGTGGAAACCAAACGGCTCAATTCAAACACGGCAATTCCGGAAATTCCCTTTTCCGTGAACTGCACTTCTCCTTCATTCTCGGCAATCAGCTTGCCTTTCCGTTCCAGACGAATCTTCGCCGGTGCCCGGACGCCTTTCAGACTCCGGGGATAGGGACTGTCGGAAATCATCTGCGTCAGCGCCGGGTGCAGCGCCGTCCGGGTATGTCCCAGACTTTGCAGCAGGGTGTATCCGTCGGACACGCCCCCCAGCTTACTGCCCGCACAGCCGCCGCAGGCCACAATTACCTCATCGGCGGCAACGGTTTCCTCTCCCACGGTGACGGCAAAGCCGCCTTTCCGCCGTTTCACCGCCGTCACCGGAGCCCCCGCCATCAGGCGCACATTCTCCCGCTCCAATGCAAACCGCAGCACGTCCAATACGGAGTTTGCGGAATCGGACAAGGGGTAAAACCGGCCCTCTTCTGCCTCTACGGTGAGCAGACCCAGCTGCCGAAACAGCGCCAATGTGTCGGACACGGAAAACCGTTCCAGTGCGGGGCGGACAAAATTCGGGTCCTCCCCATGATAATGCTCCACCGCCGCATTGCGGTTGGAGAGGTTACACCGGCCGTTGCCGGTGGCCATCAATTTCCGTCCCACCCGAGCCTGCCGTTCCAGCAAAATCACCTGATGCTCCGGATTTTGGGCAGCGGTATAGGCGGCCATCAGACCCGCGGCACCGCCGCCAATCACTGCGATTGTTTTCATTCTGCTTTCCTCTTTTCGTACACGCAGAACTGATACCGAATCCCGTTTTCCTCCTGCCAAGGCTCCGCCGCCGTGCAGGTCCAATCGGGCAATTCGTCCAGATTGGGGAAAAAGGAATCCGAAACCGGGCAAGCCTCCACCTTCGTCACAAACACCCGGTCCAAAGTCGGGAACAGTTCCCGGTAAATGCTGGCGCCGCCGATGACAAAGCACTGTTCCATGGCAGCCGCCGCGTCCAGTGCCTCCGCTCCGCTATGCACCACAATTGCCCCGGGAATCTCCAGATTCTGCCGGGTGATGACAATATTCTGCCGATTTTTCAAGGGTCTTCCGCCGGGGAAATCCGCAAGGGTTTTCCGCCCCACAATCACTCCGTGTCCGGTGGTCAGTTCCCGGAACCGCACCCGGTCTGCCGACACGGTAACCGGCTGCGTACCGGCTGCGCCAATACCCCAATCGGAATAAACCGCTACCACTGCGTCCATGTGTTTCACCTCAGACCGCAATGGGAATTTTCTCGCTCAGCTCGGTGTACCGGTAATTTTCCAGTGTAAAGCTGTTTTTCGTGAAGGCGTAGAAATCGTGAACAGAGGGGTCCACGGAGAATTTCGGTGCGTCATACTGAGGATTCTGCAAAATCTTCTCAATCACCGGCACATGGCGGTCATAGATATGGGCATCGGCAATCACATGCACCAATTCGCCCACCTGCAGACCGGACACCTGCGCCAGCATGTGCACCAGAACGGCATACTGCACCACGTTCCAGTTGTTGGCAGCCAGCATATCCTGACTGCGCTGATTCAAAATGGCGTTCAGGGTGTTGCCGCTGACGTTGAAGGTCATGGAGTACGCGCAGGGGTACAAAGCCATCTCGCTCAGGTCATGATGATTGTAAATATTCGTCATGATTCTCCGGGAGGCGGGGTTGTGTTTCAGGTCATACAGCACCCGGTCCACCTGGTCCATTTCCCCCTCGGGATAATGGTGCTTGACCCCCAGCTGATAGCCGTAAGCCTTGCCAATGGAGCCGTTTTCGTCTGCCCACTGGTCCCAGACGTGGGAGCTCAGGTCATGAATATTGTTGCTCTTTTTCTGCCAAATCCAGAGCATTTCGTCCACGGCGCTCTTCCAGAATGTGCGCCGCAGCGTCAGAATGGGGAACTCTTCCGCCAGATTGTACCGATTCACAATGCCGAATTTCTTCACCGTGTGGGCAGGGGCGCCATCGTCTTCCCAATGGGGGCGGACTTCCAGCTCCGTATCCCATACGCCGTGGTCCAGAATGTCCCGGCAGTTCTGAATGAATATTTTATCCGCATAACTCATGTTCCAATTCTCCTTTACACAATTTTTTCGTGCAAGCATATATGGTAATTATTATATCGTAAGCCCACGATTGGAGCAAGGAAAATTTGACCGCCGCTTTTCCCCGTGGTACAATACCCGCAAACGGAGGAGGAACCCCCTATGGAATTGCTTGATATTGTTGATGAACACGGAATCCCCACCGGACAAACCGCAGACCGGGAGCAGGTCCATGCTTTGGGGCTGCGGCACCGAACGTCCCATGTCTGGCTCGCCCGGCGGCGAGAGGGCAAGGTGCAGCTGCTGCTGCAAAAACGGAGTATGCAGAAAGACTCCTACCCCGGCTGTTATGATATTTCCAGTGCCGGGCACATTCCCGCCGGGCAGGATTTTGTGACCTCCGCCCTCCGGGAGCTGAAAGAAGAGCTTGGGCAAACCGCCCGCGCAGAGGATTTGATTTTCTGTGGACAGCGGAATTTTCATCTGGACGCGGAATTTCACGGCAAACCCTTCCACGACGAGCAGGTGAGCAACGTCTATCTGCTGTGGTTGGATCAAGAGCCGGAACGCTTTACCCTGCAAACGGAGGAAGTCAGCGAAGTGCGGTGGTTTGACTTTGAAAACTGTCTGGACGCCATCGCAACTGGGGAGTTTGATACCTGCATTTACACGGAAGAGCTTGAAATGCTCCGAAAAGTGGTCGAAAATTGACTTTACGCTTGTTTACAATTTAGTCACAATATGGTATACTTTGTTGGTTAAACAATCCCGTTTCTGCGGGAAATGACACTCATAAAGGAGTACCCACTATGCGACCTGATGGTATCCGCGTAAAAGGCCGGGACCCGATGTACAGCCTGATGCCTTATTTTTTGACCCATCGTTATGATTCCCAGAATATGATTACTCTGGATATTCCTGTTGCCCCCTTGCATACATACATCAATGAAAAGCGGGCGCAGGGCATTAAAATGAGCCATCTGGCTCTGATTCTGGCTGCGTATGTCCGCGCCACAGCCGAGTTTCCCAGTCTGAACCGATTCATCAGCGGAACCCATAAGATTTACGCCCACAAGGAGTTCACCGTGGCAATGGTGGTGCTCCGCCCGGGTCGAAACGGCGACACCTCTTCCAAAATCAAATTGGAGTTCACGGACACCATTTTTGATGTGCAGGACAAAATCACCGCCTGCATTGAGGCCAACCGGCAAGCCGTGGACAACAACCGTCTGGACCGGCTGATGAGTGTGCTGCTGGGCATTCCCCTGCTGGCGCCCCTGCTCACCGGAATTCTGCGGTTTCTGGACTATTTCAGTCTGCTGCCGAAAGCCATCTGCGATGTCAGCCCCTTCCATGCCAGCCTGCTGATTACCAATTTGGCCAGTATCCGCACCAACCATATTTTCCACCATGTGTATGAATTCGGCACCACCAGTGTTGCCGTGGCGATGGGCAATCTTCGGGAAGTGCCCAAACGGACCCGAAACGGCATTGAATTGGAGCGCTGCATTCCTTTGGGCGTTGTGATGGACGAACGCATTTGCGGCGGACATTACTTTGCCCAGGCATTCTCCCGCATGAAGGAATATCTGACCCACCCGGAGCTGTTGGAGCAGCCGCCCCGGTGCATTAACCCGGACTTGTAAGGGATTTATGATGAAACAATACGGAACGATTCGCATCAAATTGAAAGAACTGTTGGACAATTCCGGCATCAGTCGGACCAAGCTATGTCAATGGGCAGAATTGCAGCCAACACAACTGAACCGGTACTATAATGGCACTGTTACGCGATTGGATATTGATGTGCTTGCTCGGATTTGCTCAGTTCTGAATTGTAAAATTGAAGATTTGATTGAGTTTGTTCCCGCAAAGGAAGAATAAACTGTAGAGCCCCGGCAATCTAACGATTGCCGGGGCTCATTTTTCACATTTCTGCGTATTCGCCTCCCTCTGACGAGGGAGGTTGCAAAACCGTAGGTTTTGACGGAGGGAGAGAAATTTCAGATTTCTCTTGCCAATTCCGCAGCCTCGCGGATTGCGTCCACGGCGAACCGGGGCTTTTTCGCGTCGCCCAACACATTCCACGCAATGCCCAGACGGTCGGCAGCGTCTGCCAATGCCTGCCACGGCTCGGACACGGTGCCCACGGCGGAAACAATGGTATCCGCCGGAATCACCTGATGTTCGTCCCGGACAATGGTGGTTTCCTTTGTCTTCCGGTCGGTCTGTTTCTCCACAATGTGGACAAACACCTTGCCCGGCTCCAGTTTTTCCACCGCTGCGCTGGTCACTGCGTGAATCTGGGGGTGCTCCTCCAGATAATTCTTCAGCAAAATGGCGCGACCGTGAGAAAGACCTGCGCCCAGTTGGGGAGACATTTCCACTATGGTCACGGGCAAATCCCGCAAATCCAGATATTCCGCCACTTCAATGCCCGTAAAGCCGCCGCCCACGATTACGCATTTTCCGAACGCCCGCCGGCGATTGGCCAGAATATCCGCGCAGGACACCGCCAGCTCTCCGCCGGGTACCGGCAGCTGCCGGGGCTTTCCGCCCACTGCGATGACCAAATGGTCCGGACGGATCTGCTCCAACAATTCCGGCGTCACCGGGCAATTCACCCGGAATTCTACACCCGCCTCTGCCGCCTTGTGCATCAGCCATTCCACACTGGAGCCAAAGTCCTCTTTGTCCGGGCTCATACCCGCCAGCAGGAACTGTCCGCCCATGTTGGGTTCCTTTTCGCAGACGATGACCCGATGCCCCCGCTGTGCCAAGGTTCGGGCAGCCTCCAAGCCGCCCACGCCGCTGCCGGCCACCAGTACGGTTTTCGGCTGCTGTGCGGGACAGAGAACCATTTCCCGCTCCCGGCCCACACTGGGATTGCGCATGCAGGAAATATGCTGTGCGTCCGGCTCATGATATGCCTGAGAGCAGGCCTGGTCGCAGCCGATGCAGTAACAAATATCGTTCACATTGCCCTGGCGGGTTTTCTGCACAATATAGGGGTCGGCAATATGGGCATGGCCCCAGCCCACCAAATCGGCGCCCTCGCCCAACACGATGTTGGCCAGTTCCGGGCGGCCCAGACGGCCCACAGCCATCACCGGCATTCCGGTTTTCTCTTTCAGATACAGCGCATTGTCTTTGTTGAAGCCAAAGGGCACACCCATGGCGGGCACCTCGTAAATATTGCCCTTGCCGAAATTGCCCCGGGAAACGTCCAAAACGTCCACACCCAACGCGCCGGCACGACGGCAGAATTCTGCCATATCGTCAATGGTCAGGCCGTCAAAATTTCCCGCTGCGTCGCACAATTCGTCATCAAATGCCACGATTCGCATGAACATAGGCTTTTCTGCCGAGAAGTTTTTCCGCACTTCTTCCACGCACAGCAGGGGAAACCGCATACAATTTTCCAAGCTGCCGCCGTATGCATCGGTGCGGTGGTTGAAATGGGGAGAAAGAAACTGATGCAGCAGGTAGTTGTGTCCGCAATGCAGCTCGATCACATCAAAACCGCAGGCATCTGCCCGGGCGGCCGCCCGTCCGAAGGCCGCTGCGATTTCCGGAATTTCCTCCGTTTTCACCGCCGGCCAACGGCCATGGAACCGCTCCATAGGCCCCATAATCTTCAGTTTTTTCACGTCGGTATGGCCGTTCATAGCGCCTTCTGCCGGCTCATACAGCTGAATTCCGATGGTGCCGCCCACTGCATGGACCGCCTCCACCAATCGGGTCAGGCCGGGGATATATTTGTCATCGGACAGCGCCGGGGTGTGCTCCGGACGGTTTTCCGGCAGAATCGATGCACATTCCATCAGAATCAGACCGGCGCCGCCTTTCGCCCGCTCCACATAATAGTCAATCATAGCATCCGTCACGAAAGAATCTGCGTCGGCCATCAAAGTTCCCATGGACGGCATGACAATGCGGTTTTCCAGCGTACAGTTTCGCACCGTAAGGGGTCGGAAAATATTCTCGTATGCCACAATCATTCACTCCATTCTGTATTCGTTCCATCATTCAGGGCATAAGCCCCCAATATCTATGATATTAGTTTACACATTTCCAACAGACGTGTCAAGAACGCTGTATTTCAATCTCTTTTTATGACAAAATGCCGCAGTCCCAAATGAGGCTGCGGCATTTTGCTTTCAAGGAGAGTTTATGTTGTGATGAGAGTACCATCGCTTGATAAGGGCAAACGCGGTTTTGACAGGCGGAAATGCGCTCATACTTCGTCAAGCCCCTTGACAATACGGCAGTATTCCCTGCGGGTCTTTTCTCGTCTGAACACATTTCCGCTCTGGCAAAACTGTTTCGCACCTGACAGCGATGGATTTTCGAGTGATTTTTGTTTTTTTAGATGCAGGCGGGCTGGCGCCCGCCAAAGCGAAAAGGGCAAAAAGCGCTGAAAAGGCGCGCTGTCAAGCGTGTCTGCCCTTATCAAGCGATGGTAAGTAAATTAGATTGCCAGAGCAGCGTTCAGTGCGTCGCCGGTGGCAATCATGGAGTTGCCGGGAGCCTGACGTGCCTCGCCGATGACAAATACCTGCGGTACCAGAGCCTTCAAAGGCTCTTCCAGAGGATTGTTGGAGCGATAGCCCATTGCCAGAACGATGTTGTCATAGCCGCGCAGCTCGCCCTCGGTGCCGTCCACAGTGCTGGTGTAACGGACGCCGTCGGTGAAGAACTGGCTGACCTTTGCGTTGGTAATCTGGCCGACCTTGTGATGCTCCAAGCTGGCCATGATGTACTTTCTGGGTTCGGGCATAATGTCCTCGCCCACCACCGGTTTCATCTCAACGATGTCGCACTGATGGCCGCGCTCTGCCAGATGCTCGGCAGCCTCGGCGCCAACCATGCCGCCGCCCACAATCAGAACCTTCTTACCCACGTTCTGCTTGCCGGTGAGCATATCCTCGGCATTGATGTAGCCGCAATCCGCCAGACCGGGAATCGGCAGCACCAGCGGGGTGGAGCCGGTTGCCACAATGGCAGCCTCAGGTGCCAGCTGCTGAATCAGCTCGGGAGTTGCTGCGGTGCAGGTGTGAATATCCACACCTGCCTGACGGCAGCGGACAATCAGGCTGCGGATTGCAGGAGCAATTTCGCCCTTGGCAGGGGGATAAGATGCCACCAGCAGATGACCGCCCAGTTCCTCGCTCTTTTCCAGCAGGGTGACCTGATGGCCCCGCTTTGCGCACATCCATGCAGCGTACAGACCGCCGGGGCCGCCGCCGATGACAACCACGCGCTTGGAAACTTCTGCGGGAACAATTTCTGCCTCACGGCCCACCGTGGGGTTCATGGCGCAGGTGATAGGACGGCCGGCCAGCATGTTGGGTACGCAGCCCAGCAGGCAGGCAATGCAGGGCGTCAGAGTTTCCAGCTGACCGGTGCGGGCCTTCAAAGGCAACTCGGGGTCGGCAATGGACTGACGGCCGAATGCCACCAGGTCTGCCCGGCCTTCCCGGACCAGAATTTCCGCATACTGGGGCTCGGTATAACGGCCCACAGTGATCACGGGCACGGAAACAGCCTTTTTGATTTCGGTCACCAAATCGGCATTGAAACCGCCATGGGTGTTGTTGGGTGCCCACATGAATTCGTCATGCAGGTGAATGGAACGGGAAACGTGAATGGCGTTGACACCGCATTCCTGCTCCAGATAAGAGGCAATCACAGCTGCGTCCTGCACGGTGACGCCGCCCTCGCCCTCGTCCCGGGCATTGATACGGCAAAGAATGGGCAGGTTGCCGCCGGTTTTCTTGCGGATATTCTCGATAATCAGACGGGGCAGACGCATACGGTTTTCAAAGCAGCCGCCGAACTCGTCGGTGCGCTTGTTGGTGCGGGCGGAGATAAAGGTGCTGACCAGATAGCCGTGGGCGCAGTGGACTTCCACCATGTCCACACCGGCTCTCTGTGCCCGGGCGGCGGCGTCGCCGTAGCACTCAATCAGACGGTAAACTTCTTCCGTAGGCATTGCCTCGGGAATTTCGCCGCCGCAGTGAGATGCCATGGGACTGGCTGCCTTCAGAGGGAACCCGGTGAGCTTGGAGTTGCCCTCGGGACCGGCATGCTGCAGCTGAATGGAAACCTTTGCGCCGTAGCGATGGCAGCGGTCAATGGTGCGCTGAAAGCTGTCCACGGTGTCATCGGTGAACAGGCAGGGTTTCCGGGGGCCACCCTTTGCCTCGGAGTACACCACGGTGGACTCGATGGTAATCAGGCCGAAACCGCCCTTTGCACGGGCCTCATAGTACGCTGCGGAACGGTCGCTGAGGGTACCGTCGGTATTTGCAAAGTTGTTGCCCATGGGAGGCACAACGAAACGGTTGGGAACGGTAACGGTGCCAATCTGAATGGGAGAAAACATGGTAGGATATTTCATTACATTCAACCTCTTTCTATTTTAAGACGCTCATACATTTTTGATTTTCTATTTTCTGATTTCCATTTGCTTTTTCCCCCTGGGAGGTCTGCCGCCGGAGCGGCAGACACACGCAGGAAGAGTATATTGATTGGAAGAGGGGTAGCAAATTAAGAGAAGAACTTCTGCATCACTTCGTCCTCCGGCATATCCTTGCCGGTGAACAGATGGAATGCCTCCACGCCCTGCTGCAGCAGCATACCGATGCCGCCGATGGCTTTGCAGCCGGCTGCGCGGGCCTCCAGAATCATGCGGGTATCCCGGGGATTGTATACGGTGTCGGCGACCACCATTTCCGGACGGAACCATGCAGGATTGATGAGGGTTTCTTTGTCCAGAGGTGCCATACCCACTTTGGTAGCATTTACCAGAATGTCGCATTCTTTCACGGCTGCCTCCAGAGCAGCGGTATCCAGCAGGTCATGAATGTCGATTTTGCAGCCGGGCACGTTTGCCTGCACCTTTTCCACCGTGTGCTCGCCGTTCTCGTAGAACTTAAAGCCCTTGCGGTTGAAGATGTGGATTTCGGCTGCGCCGTCCAGAGCGGCCTGAATGGTCAGCGCGGTTGCTGCGCCGCCTGCGCCCATGACCAGCAGTTTCTTGCCCTTGACGTCCACGCCGTTTTTCCGCAGGTTCCGCACAAAGCCCACGCCGTCGGTGTTATGTCCGGTGAGCTTGCCGTCCTCGCTGACGGTGACGGTATTGCAGGCGCCAATCATGCGGGCTGCCGGAGACAGGTCGTCCAGGTACTTGGTCACTTCGGTTTTGCAGGGCATGGTGATGTTGAAACCGCCCACGTGCATCAACTTCAGAGCCTGCACAGCTTCGCCGGTTTTTTCCAGAGGAATGTCGAATGCCAGATATGCGTTGTCCAGATTCAGACGGTCAAAGCTGTAGTTGTACATGGCGGGGGAGCCGGAGTGACCCACGGGGGAGCCAATCAGGCAGAACAGGCGTGTATGTCCATTGATTCTGTTTTCCATAATAATGTTCTCCTATCTGATATTGAATTCCTTTGGCTTACTCGGCCATCATTTCCGGCCATGCCTCTTTCAGAACGCTCTGCACGGCGTCAAAGTTCGCAGCAGCGGCTGCGGGAATGCCGGTAGCCAGAATTGCGTCATTGATGACTTCCACGCCCACCACAGCGGGGGAAATGCCCTTGTTCTTAATCATCTTCACAAAGCCTGCGGTATCGCCGTAGCCTTTGCCAGGCAGCTCGCGGTCATGCATGGACTCGTCGCGGAGAATTGCGGCTGCATAGGGGCGAGCCTGCACATCGTTCAGCTGAATTGCCACAATCTTCTCGGCGGGAATGTCCTCCATCAGGCTGGGGTCATAGGACTGGTTGGCGCGAATCCAGTGCCAGGAGTCCAGAATCAGCTTGGCATTGTCGCAGCCGGAGGCTTTCACCACTTCCCATGCCTTGCGCACACCGGGCAGACCGCTGTAGGGCATGGGCTCCACGCCGATGGTATAGGGCTCAGCCCGCTGGCACAGCTCTTTCAGGCGCTGTGCGGTTTCTTCTACGGAGTAGTTCTCCATCAGACCGCAGTTGATGTGGCTGACGTTGAACAGCTTGCACATGTGGAAGCACATCTGCTCTTTGTACTTCTGCTCATAGGAGCGCTTTGCCTCTGCCCACTGCACGATGTACTCCACTTCGGTGACCTTCATATCGTACTTCTGCAGAATGGCCAGAATATCTTCGTCATGCAGACCCTCGTTCAGAGCGTCCACGTAGGTCTCAGCCCGCAGACCGATGCCCTCAAAGCCGGCGGTTTTTGCAGCGGAGACGCGCTCTTCAAAGGTGCACTGATCGCCCAGTGTCCAGGAACTGATGGTAACGGGATGCAGCTTGCTCATGATAATTTCCTCCTGATAATGTTGAGATGATTGGAAGTTGATTGGATTGGAAAGGTATGAAATTTGACTTGTTTTTCAGATTCAGACTTCTGCGGGGGATTCCATGTCTTTTTCGATGCGGCTGTTCAGAATCACAGCCAGCACGATGCCGATGACGGTCACTGCCATGTTGAACAGCAGCACCAGACGGGGGCCGTTGGTGCCGCCCATGCGGGTGAGCATACTGGCCACGTTCAGCACGGCGAAGTTTGCCACGCTGGAAGAAATCATGACGATGGAAGTAATCACGCCCCGGTTTTTCGGGAACATTTCGTTGGCCACTGCGGAAACCAGCTGCAGCACGCCGCCGGCTGCGAAGAAGCCCATCATTGCGCCGCCCACCAGACAAATCCAAGGCGTCTGCACGAAGTAGACCACCGCCAGCGTTGCCAGTGCCACGCAGGGATAGATAATCAGAATGACAGAGGGTTTCAGACCCTTGCCCAGCAGCGCAGCGTTCACAAACAGCGCCACCACAATGCCCACAGCGTAAACCGACTGGATTTTGCTGGGGTCAGCCAGACCATAGAGGGTGCCCAGTTCCTGATTGCAGTTCATCCACAGCATGAAGGTCGTGGAAGTTGTAAAGCCCAGAATCACCAGAATGATGGCAGATGGAGTGAAGTGCATTTTTTCCTTGGTTCCGTCTTCCTTTTTACCGGTAGTCCGTTCAAAGGGAGGGAAAGGCAGGAAAGCCAATGCAATGCCATCGATGATAATGATTGCGGCCGTTACGAGGAAGATGGTGTTGAAAGGAAGGTTTTCGCTGGCAACATAGCCGATGGCGAACGGCAGCAGGAACTGAGCGATGGAGATAGAAAGCTTGGTAAAGATGTTGGCGATGGTTCCCTTTTCCTTGAAAATTTCCATGCAGGACGGGGTAATGCTGGTGTCCAGGAAGGAGTTTGCCATGCCGGAGATGATGGCCAGAACGTAGGCCACGTACATATTTTTCGTAAAGGTGATGCTCAGCAGGAAGACGGCATACAGTGCGCAGCCAATCAGTGCCGACAGCCGCCGACCCAGCCGGTCGGACAGGGGGCCTGCAATGGGGAATGCAATCAAACGGCCCAGACCGATGGCAGCGATGACGCTCACCACCGCAGATACATCATACAGTCCGTCGGACAGAACGTTGGCTCCCCAGAGGGCTGCAAATGCCTGCTTGTACTGGCCCATAATGGAGGCCGCGATGCCCAGAACAAAGTATGTAATGTATAGGGCAAGAGCTGTGGGATAATAATTTCTCTCTTTCATGGTACTTGCCTCTCTTTTTCTCTCTTATTTGTAGAACTGCTGATACACTTCGTCGATGGGCATTTCCAAACCGTCGGAGTACATCTTAAAGGCCGCAGCGCCCTGGCACAGCAGCATGCCCAAACCGCCGAAGGTCCGGCAGCCGGCTGCCTTTGCCTCTTTCAGCATTTTGGTTTCCTCCGGGGAGTACACCACATCGGTGACAATCAGGTCCGGACGGAACATAGTCAGGTCGGTGATGTTGCTGATTTCGTCCAGCGGAGCCATGCCCACCCGGGTTGCGTTGGTGAGAATGTCGCTGTCTGCGATTTCTTTCCGCAGGGTTTCGGTGTCGTCCAGATCGTGGAGGGTGACCTTGCAGCCGGGTGCTGCGTCGGCAACCGCTTTCACATTGGCCTGCACCCGATCCCAGAATGCGTCTTTCTTATTGAAGATAGCCAGCTCTCTTGCGCCTTCCAGCGCTGCCTGAATGGCAATGGCAGAAGCTGCTCCGCCGCCGCCCAGCAGGGTGACCTTCTTGCCGGTGATTTCGATACCGTTGCGCCGCAGGTCTCCGGTGTAGCCCATGCCGTCAGTGATGTAGCCCACCAGTTTGCCGTTCTCATTCAAAATGGTGTTCACGGCGCCGATGGCCTTGGCAGCGGGGGTGACCTCGTCCAGATAAGGAATCACGGCGTTCTTCAGCGGCATGGTCACGTTTGCGCCCCGGAGATTGAAAGTCCGAATGGCCTCCACGCCCTCCTTGACTTTTTCCATGGGTACATCGAATGCCAGATACACACAATCCATGCCGTACTTGTCAAAGCAGTAGTTGTACATGGCCGGGGATTTGGAATGTTCTACCGGGGTACCAATCAAGCCCAGCAGACGGGTTTTACCAGTAATGTTCATTGTGTCGCTCCTCCTATATTGGGACAGTTTGTATTTTGTATGTGGACTGTCATTTGGTTTGTATTGAGTGGTTCGCAGGTTGTTTGGGGTTCGTTTTGTTCCGTTCCCTTGAACTGACTTCATGGTACTACCTTGTTCGTTAATTAACAAATCAATAAAATTCATAAAATGATAGATTTTCTCTATTCGTTGTGTTAAACTATAAACAATTAAACGTGAATTCTGTGACGAGATTCGTCCGTGGAGGAGGAGCATTTTATGAACCTATCGCATCTGCGCTATTTCGTGCAGTTGGCACATACCAAACACTACACCCGCGCCGCCGAGCAGCTTTTTATCACCCAGCCCAGCTTGAGCCATGCCATTTCCCAGTTAGAGCGGGAGCTGGGCGTACCGCTGTTTGAAAAAGGCAGCCGCAGCGTGATTCTCACGCCCTTCGGTTCCCAGTTTCTGGAATCCGTGGAGGCATCTCTTGCCATTTTGGACGACAGCGTGGCCGATGGCCTTGGCAGCGGGGGTGACCTCGTCCAGATAAGGAATCACGGCGTTCTTCAGCGGCATGGTCACGTT